>NZ_JBQGAD010000003.1:0-396451 GCF_056542685.1 Ruegeria sp. AB6
TGTGGAAAACTGATGTAGGTGAAACGTATTATGAGTGGATCCTGAACGATCAGGGGGCCGTGGTGGGCGGGAACGCCGTCGACAACGTTGCGGATATCGAAGCGTTCTACGATGTGGACCTCAACGATGACGACACTATCGGCCATGTGACGACTCCGATCGAATCCGACGGTGCGACTACGTTGGCGGTTTCGACCGCAAGCGGCTATCTGATCAATGGCAGTGTTGGCGTGACCGAAGGGGGTAGCGCTGTTGGACCAGACAGGATTGAAGGCTGGAGCGCGATCCATGTCGAAGAGACCAATGAGGGCGGATATCGTCTGCTGTGGAAAACTGATGTAGGTGAAACGTATTATGAGTGGATCCTGAACGATCAGGGGGCCGTGGTGGGCGGGAACGCCGTCGACAACGTTGCCGATGTCGAAATCTTCTATGGTGACGATATCGACGGCAGCGGCACGACTGGTCCGGGCGAGCCCAGAATTGCCGCTCAGCCCCAGGAAAGCGTTGCTTTTGTCGACACCCGTGACTGGGATATGTTCGAGTTCACAGACGAAACCGATGCCGATGAGCTGACCCAAGAAGACGAAGCCGAGCTTTTGGTTTTGAACGGGGCTCAGACCGAAGCGCTGGATATTGCTGACCAGCTTTTGGATCTGAGCGTCGCTGATCTGCTGGAACATTTGCTACCGGACGACGATCTGTTCCTTCTGTAAGGCCGGTCTGACAAGTAAAATTAGGGGGCTGCCGATACCGGCGGCCCCTTTTTTGCGCCCTTCCTGAACGAAGCGTGACGTTGCCAATAGGACTGCCAAGGCCAAAAAAACTGAGGCTTAAGCGGCATGGCGCGTAACCCGCTGTTCTTTCCACACGAAGACCACACCTGAACGTGAAGGCGAAAACGGATTTGTGGTGAATAATCCTCTACCCCTGCGTGTCAGCCATTTTAGGTGATTACGAAACAAGCGATTGATCAGGGGCGTTGAAGATGGCCGTCAGACATCGAGAGATCAAAGCCAACGGGCGAGGAACCGTGACTCAGCAGGCCCGGTTGTGGTCGGGGCTGGTGCTGATGGCCTATGCAACGGGGCATTTTATCAACCACGGTCTGGGGCTGGTGTCGCTGGAGTGGATGGACCGGATGCTGGCCGTTATGTCCGCGATCTGGAGCTCGGTCCCCGGAACGGTTCTGCTCTATGGCGCCCTGGCTGTGCATGTGCTGTTGGGCGCGGTCTCGATCCTCAGCATCCGAAGCTTGAAAATGCCGTTCTGGCGCTGGTTTCAGATCATTTTGGGGCTGGCCATTCCCTATTGGCTTGTCAGCCATATCATCGTCACCCGCGGGTCCGAGTTGCTGACTGGCGTGCCCGTCAGCTATTTGCAGGAACTGTCGCT
Source organism: Ruegeria sp. AB6 (assembly GCF_056542685.1). NCBI lineage: Bacteria > Pseudomonadati > Pseudomonadota > Alphaproteobacteria > Rhodobacterales > Roseobacteraceae > Ruegeria > Ruegeria sp. AB6. The sequence goes on from NZ_JBQGAD010000003.1 coordinate 1,396, forward strand.
GCTATGGCCGGTTGCGGCGATCAAACAGAATGCGCTGATGTTGCTGGTCTGGGGGCACGGGCTGATTGGCGTGCATTTCTGGCTTCGACCGAAGCATTGGTACAAGAATGGCCTGTTGGTGCTCTTGCCGCTGGCGGTGGCCGTGCCGATCGTGGCAATGGCCGGATGGATGACAGCGGCCAAGCGCGAGGTGTTGCGCCTCAGCCTTGATCCGAACGGGGCAGAGGCGACAGAACTGGCCTTGCGCCTGACCGAGGTGCGCGCTGCCGTTTCCGAATATCAGGCGATTGCGCAGGGCTGGGTGGTGATCATTCTGTGCGCGCTGCTGTCCCTGTTCGTTCTGTTTTTGCTGGGCCAGAATCTGCGCCGCAAGGTGCGCGTGACTTATGGCGAAGGGCTGACCGTGGATGCGGCCCCCGGAAAGACCATTCTGGATGTCAGCCGCGACAACGGGATTGATCACCTGTCGGTCTGTGGCGGGCGGGCGCGGTGTTCAACCTGCCGGGTAGTGGTTCTGTCCGAGCAGGATGGCCTCAGCCCGATCGGCCCGGCCGAACGCAAACTTCTCGACAAGATCAACGCGGAACCGAACATGCGCCTTGCCTGTCAGGCGCGCGTGAACGGAGATGTCAGCCTGCGCCCAATCATCCAGCCTCAGCGCGCCGCATCGACTCCGTTGAAATCCGATCCGTTCGGCTGGGGGGTCGAGCGTGAGGTCAGCGTGTTGAACCTCAAGATCAAGGATTTCCGCCCATTCGTGGACAAGTCACTGCCCTATGACGTCATTTTTGTCCTCAACCAGCTTTTGGACATGGTGGTAGAACAGATCGAAGAGCAGAATGGCCATATCGACAAGTTCACCAATGACGGGCTGACGGCTGTTTTCGGACTTGAGACGCACAAAACCCAGGCCGCGCGCTCTGCGCTTTATGCAGCGGCCAAGTGCCAGTTGCTGGTTCAAGAGACGCAAGGCAGCCTTAGTCAGCATCTTGTTGAGCCGCTGAAGATCGGGATTGGGGTGCACTCGGGCCGGGCCATTATCGGACGGGTGGGCAAGACCTCAGACCAAGCAGCACCCAGCCCGGTGACGGCGATTGGCAATGTGTCGATCATTGCCGAGGCTTTCGAGACTGTCACCAATAAAATCGAGGCCGGGATCGTCTATTCAACCTATATGCATGAGATGTGCGGCCTGGGTATTCCTGACATGCTGGGTAAGACCGGCGGCATCACGATCCAGGGCGTGTCCGAACCGGTGCAGGCCGTCATTGTCAAAAACAGCGGCCCGTTGAAGAAAAAACTGGAACTGGCCTGAGGGGGCGATCACACCCTTCGCTCCACATGCCCGTTAAAAAGTGGGCCGAGATGGTGCGGGAGCGGGTTTTTTTGCCCTTGCGGGAACCAATTGATTCGGGAGTGAGTCATCGTTTCCAGAAAGCGAACAATAAGTTTCCCCAAGAATCGTGGACACAATTTTGCCACAATGTCATCCTGCTTGGGTGGGCGGCATGTTTATTTTAGCACATACTGGTTTTTCTGACTGGCTTTGAAGGGGTATTGAGTGCCACATGCCGCCCCACGAACTTTCCTCCATCTACCGACAAACAAGGGCCTAGGCCGTTTGGGCTGTGTCTGCGCGTAGCAGGGTTTCAGACATGCTGGACAGCACTTGCCGTCTGTGTGCCATCCCATCTGATTCCGGCAGACCCAGCTTTTCAAGAATTTGCGCCCAACGGTGCAGCCAATCGTGTTTGTTCAGGGCTTGGGCCATGTTAACCCGCCGCATCTGATCGAGCTTACCCGGCGTTTCCAACAACCCGACGATCTGGTCAATGGCCTCGTCGGGATCCTCGGACAGGCGGAACACGGATTCTGGCCAATCGAAATACTGCCGATAGTCATCCGAGTCCGGCGCATAGCCGACCTGAGCGGCCCCACCGGCAATGCCCTCAACATGGCGGGGACCCCAGGCAATATTGCCTTTTTTCTGATCGGCATGGCCGATCTTGGCGATATCCACCATGAACAGTTTCGAATGCTGAACCAGATTTGCCAGCAAATCCCGATGCACCGCGTGTTGCGCCGTGGTCGGAGGTTTTGTTGCAGTATCATATAGATAGAAGCCCCCGCGATCCTTGATTGCCTTGAGTAAACGGTCATGCAGCTCGGGCCGTCTGCGTCCCATGCAATAGATATCTATGGGTCGCTCAGCGGAAAGAGAGGTTGGCGCAAACCGGACCATATCCGCAGCACCAGGCAGGTGAATCACCGGTTTGCCGGTGATGCGATGCAGGGCGTCGCAGGCCTCGGCAAAGGCGCAGGCGATCAGGTCGAACTCGGCGAGAGACCGGACCAGAGGCAGGTGTACGTGCAGGTCCTTGCTCCAGACCTCTTCCAGCACACAGACGGCCAGACCGCAGTGTTCGCGCCAGTTCGGGATCGCATCCAGCGTCAGCAGCTCCTGCGGTTTCTGGACGTCGCAAACAAAGATGTCATAGTCCTTTTGCAGCGTCACTTTCTGCGCACCAGACGGCCAGTGCCGGAACAGATCTGTTCGTTTGGACAGCCAGCGTTTGGGATCATAAGGCAGCGACCGGTCCCGTTTTCGGGCTGGGGCCACGATGTCGACCGCTTCTATTTCGGTCAGAACGTCTTCGAATTCGAACCCCGAACAGCGCGAAACGTTGTCGTTCAATCTGCGTTGAGAGAATATCAGCATATCGCGCGAGGCGGTGGTGGAAACTGAGGAACTGGTCAACCGCTTGATCCTTTGACACAAAATAAGGCCAAACTATCTCATATGGCGGCCAAGCTTCCAAAGGTTTTTTCCGATCCTGCGCTTGCACACTTGTTCAGCGTCACCGGCAAACACCCCAAGGAAAGTCCGAAAATTGTGGAAAATCAGGCTGTCTGTGTTTAAGTTTTTGGGGGCCGGCCTAGTTTGTAGAATCTTAGGCAGGGTAAATTTTGTTTGATTTCTGACCACGTGTCGCGCGGGTTGTTTTTGGTTGGGTGCCGTTGATAAAGGCGGGTGTTTAATGATTTTCACGGATTGCCCCTTGCGGCCTGCTGGCGTTGTTTCCCATAGGACGATTTGGCTTTGCGTGCGGGGTCTAATACTGACGTTTGCGCAGGCGTTTAGTTCCTCCACCACATTCAAAAGCACGGAGATTGGCCGAGGGATTCGAATTGACGCCTCTGCACCGGGTGCACAATGTCCATTTTTTGCATCTACTGTTTCTGAAACAGATGCGACCTGGCCGCTCAATCCAGTCTGATTTCCTGAAAGCTCCGCAAGATAGTATCCCCAGCCATGATGAGTTTGAAACAGAAAAAACCAACGGTTCTGGTCACGGGTGCAGCGGGATTTATCGGACGCGCTTGCGTTCGTCAGCTCGCCACTGCCGGGTGCCGAGTCATCGCCACATATCGAAGTGGTCCACCCCCGCAAGTCTCCGGCGACGTGACCTGGATCAACGCTGATACGACTGACACCGCGGCGATCCAAGCGGTGTTGGACCAGCACCGACCCACACACCTATTGGCATTGGCTTGGTATATGGGGCCGGGAAACCAGCAAGCGTTGGAGAATTTCCGCTGGGTGCAGCATTCGATCGACCTGTTATTCGCCTTTGCACAGGCGGGCGGGCAGCGGGTTACATTTTGCGGGTCGTGCATGGAATATGATTGGTCCAAACCGATCAAGCTGCATGAGCGCGAGACACCCCTGACACCGGCAACTGAATACGGCGCGGCCAAGGCGGGGTTGGCTACCACTTTTGAAAAGATGTGTGGCGCGCTGGATCTGTCGGGGGCCTGGGCGCGACCCTTCTTTCTGTACGGGCCGGGTGAGAACCCACGGCGATTGGCGGCGGATGTGGTGATCTCGTTGTTGCAAGGGCGCGAAGCCCTGTGCACCCATGGGCGGCAGAAACGAGATTTCCTGCATGTCGACGATGTTGCCAGCGCGATGGTGGCCCTGCTAAACAGCGACCTTGAAGGTCCGGTCAATATCGGCAGCGGCACGGCCATCCCTCTGTCTGACCTGATCCTTGAAATCGCCCGTCAGATTGGTGCCGAAGACCTGGTGCGTCTTGGCGCGCGCGAAGCCCGGCCGGGCGACCCGCCTCTGGTCGAGGCCAACAATACCCGATTGCGGACCGAGCTAGGCTGGTCCCCGAAATTCACTTTGGAAACCGGAGTTGCGGACACCATTGCCTGGTGGCGCCGCGAGATTGCGAAAGAAACCTGATATGAGTGACGAGAACATCATTATCCTTGGGTCCGGCATGGCTGGTCTGGGCGCGGCCCATCATCTGCATGGCGCGGGCGTTTCAAGCCGGATGTATGACAAAAACGCTTTTCCCGGCGGTCATACGGCAACCTTTGCCCATGACAGCGGCTTCATCTTCGACGACGGTCCGCATATTTCCTTCTCGAAAGACCCGCGTATTCAAGATCTGTTTGCCAGTAACGTGGACGGCAAATACGAAAAACTGCAGGCTTACGTGAACAACTATTACCACGGGGCCTGGGTCAAGCACCCGGCGCAGGCCAATCTGCACAATCTTCCGGATGAGCTGAAAACCCAGTGCATTCTGGATTTCATCGAGGCGTCCAAACAGGAAGTGGTCGAGAAGCCTGCGAATTATCTGGAATGGCTGATCTCGGTCTTTGGGGAAACCTTCGGTACGCATTTCCCGGCGGTTTACGGCAAGAAATATCACACCGTGGACGCCGATCAGATGAGTACCGTCTGGATGGGCCCGCGCCTATATCGCCCCTCGATGGAAGAAGTGATCCGAGGCGCGGTTTTCGCCGAAACGCCGGATGTCCACTATATCACCGACTTCCGGTATCCGACCGAGGGGGGCTTTATCTCATACCTCAAGCCTTTCATGGAAAAAACCGATCTGCATCTGGATCACAAGGTGGTGGCGATTGATCCGGTGGCCAAAACGGTCCGGTTCGAAAATGGTGTGACCGAGAGCTATGACAAGCTGATCTCCTCCATCCCGCTGCCGGACCTGATCCCGATGGTCAAAGGCGCGCCGCAATCGGTTCTGGACGCGGCTGCCAAGCTGGCCTGCACCACTTGTGTGACGGTGAATATCGGCCTTGCGCGCGATGATTTTACCCCGGCTACCTGGACTTATATCTACGACGAGGACATCGTCTTTACCCGCCTCAGCTTCCCGCACAAAATGTCCACCAAGACCTGCCCGCCGGGATGTGGTTCTGTTCAGGCCGAATGCTATTATTCCAACAAATACAGACCGCTGGATGTCGCGCCCGAGGATCTGATTCAGCCGGTGATTGATGATCTGGTCAAGATCGGGTTGATCACCGAGGATGAAGAAATCCTGCACAAGGATGCGCGTCTGATTACGCACGCCAACATCATCTTCGATCTGGACCGGGAAGAGGCGCTGCCGATCGTCCACAAATGGCTGGACGAGGTCGGCATCACCTATGTCGGACGGTTCGGCGAGTGGGGTTATCAGTGGACAGATGAGGCGTTCAAATCCGGTGAACGCGGTGCCCGGACCGTTCTTGAGACGCTCCAGGCAGTTTAATTCGAAACGCTTACAGGGACTTGTAGCGGACCCAGTCCCCCGGATTTCCGCCTCGGCCAATGCCGGGGCGATGACCGTCGCCGGTCAGGCGGGTCGAGCCGTTCGTCGGCCCGTTGCCTTGTTCCCACGTGGCCCAGGGGCGATTGCCGTTCTTCCACATATCTTCCAAACGGCGTTTGTCGGCGAGGTGGTCCATGCAGTACCAGAAGCCGGGATGGCGATAGGCCATCAGCTCTCCCAGCTCCATCAGCTTGGGCAAGGGGCCTTCTTCCCACATGATTTCGTCGCCATTTACACTGGCGACGGCGTCGAACACTTCCGGCTCTAGAACAAAGAAGCCGCCATTGATCCAATCTGCGGCGGTTTCGGGCTTTTCCATGAACCCTTCGACCAGACCATCCTCGCGCACCTGAAGATGCCCGAACGTGGTCAGGGGACGCACCATAGTGATCGTAGCCAGCTTGCCGTGCGACCGGTGAAAGGCCAGCAGCGCGTCCAGATCTACGTTTGACACGCCGTCCCCATAGGTCAGCATGAAGGTCTCGTTCCCCAGATAGGGCTGTAGCCGAGCCAGACGCCCGCCTGTCATCGTGTCGACGCCAGTGTCGATCAAATCCACGGTCCAAGGCGGCATTTGAGCGTCCAGCGCGGGGTTCCGGTATTCAGGTTCGCCAAACAACTCGCGCTTGGCAAAGTCGATCCTCAGGTTCCCGTCATGTTGACACAGATCGGACATGTACTGCTTGATCAGATCGCCCATATACCCAAGGGCCAGCACGAATTCATGATGACCATAGGTCGAATAATGCTGCATGATGTGCCAGAGGATCGGCCGGTTGGCGATTTCCACCAATGGCTTGGGACGAATGCGGGTTTCTTCTATCAGGCGAGAGCCCTTACCGCCTGCGAATATTGCTGTCTTCAACTGGGCCTCCCCCAAATACCTTTGAATCGAAATTGATCTCGATACGCGAATGGCCAGAGTCCACACTACCCACCGTGCGCCTGTCAATCTTTCTGCAACTGCATAGGGTCCGAAATTACCCTTTGCTTAGAAAAAAGTCGCAACATTCACGTGGGTTTTGACACGAATTGGGAAGCGCGGCGCGTTCTGTTCTGGAGTTCATAGTGGGCCCGTGCATCGGCCCGCAGCGCGCGGGCGACCAGATTCATTTTGGTCGTGTAGGCCAGGAAGAAAATCCAACTGGAACTCATCCGACTAAGAAGCGTGCTCTCGGTGATGTTCGAGAACAGGTACATCATACCCAGAACAAACACGAATACGAACGGATCGCGCTGCGGGATGTGGCGCATGCAGTAGAAAACCGAGAAAAAGAACCTCATTAGACCCAAAAATAGAAGGGCCACGCCGATAAAACCGGCATTCAAGAAGGTCTCAAGCAACCCGTTATGCGAATAATGCGGCAGGAACCCCAGCTCTCCCTTGCTGGCGTAGAACCGCAGGTGTGGTGCGTTTTCATTCCAATGGGCTAGATAACCCCAGCCCAACCAGAACCGCTCTTTAACATTGGGCCAGACCAGCTCCCAGATCGGGATGCGTTCAGACAGGGTGGGTTTGCGTCCGATCAGCGCAAACAAAGGCTCGGCAATCGGTGAGGCCAATAGGAAGGCAATCGTACCGACAAAGAGAAATGCAAACAAAATGAAGCCTATGGCCCAAATTGTTTCCAATCGCGGAACGATCTGACTGATCAAAAGCGCCGACATCGTGATCAGCCCGATGACCTGAGAGGTGCGCGATTCTGAGGCGATCAGCAAAAAGACACCCAGCAGGGCGCCGATCATAAAGACGGTTTTCAGCCGCCCTGTGAATTGTCGCGACGCATAGTAGCACGTCAGCATCGCCGTCATTGCCGCCAGTCCCAGCCCGTTTTTGTGGGCATAGATCCCGTTCCAGGTGTCCCCCCAGGGCGGGATACCACGTGCTTGCGGCAGGGTCATGATTGCGCCCATCGACAGGACCATCGAGCTCCCGAAATAGATGGCGAGAAAGATCAAAAGCCCACGCATGGACATCATGCTACCCAAAGCGATGGCAAACCCGGACGTCACGATCAAGGGAACGAGACGCTCGATTGAATAGGCGGGAAAATCGCTCCAGGTGATTGATAAGACAGTCAAACAGATCAACAGCGTGATCTCGGGTGAGGCCGTCATGCCCCGGATCAAGTGGCGATAATACAGCAACGTGATGCCCATGATCGGTATCAGCAGCACGATTTCAATCTTCTTGGCCAGCCCCATTTGCCACAGCACGATCGAGACCACATCGGTGCCAACCAACAGCATGATCACCAGACAGGCGGCCAGAATCCAATGATGGAAGGCTGCGCCGGATTGTTGCTGGTATTGTGTCTGTCGGGTCAGGGGCGTCATCGCGGCGTAAGGTCTATCCAAAGAATTTGCGGTAGGAATTGGCGCGCCTCATCGGGTCGACAGCTTGAATTTTTCCACCGGTTTTAATCACTCGGTAAAGTTTGCCACGGCCGCGGTGGACCCGGCAAATGAATTATGTGCGCGGCGTATGATCCAAAAACCATCTGTACATTCGACGGGCGGGTGTCACAGTAGCCAGACAGGCGAAAGGTCGGCGGATGTGCGGCGTGTCGACCGGGCGATTGGGATTGTTTATGAGTTTTCATCTGTCGTTTCTAAGGTCCGACCTGCGATGACGTGGTTTTTCGTGCCCAGAATGATGTCTGCGGTGATTGCGATTGCGATCCTTGTCGTGATGACCCGCGTTCTGGGGCCTGCGGATTTCGGACGTTATACGCTGACCCTGTTGCTTGGGAATCTGATGTTTTCGTTCACCTTCCATTGGTTGGCGATTGCGATCGGACGATTCCACCACACGCCGGAATTCGAAGGCAAAACCATCGCCATGTCCCTGTCGACGGCTGCGATCCTGGCTGTGGCGCTGTTCGTTCTGGCAGCTCTGGTGTCGGTCATCCTGCCTGGTGGATGGATCGACGGCCTTTTCTTTGCGGCGATCTATTGCATCAGCCACGCGATGCACGAACTAGGAACCGCCTGCCTGCGCCAGTACCACGAGGGGCCGAAATACGCAGCCGTTACCTTGCTGCGCCATGGGCTGGGCGTTTCGCTTGCGGTCGGATTTGTTCTGACCGGTGGCGGTTACAAAAGCGCGCTGATTGGCATGTCCCTGGGCGCAGCACTGACCGGGGCCTATGCACTGGCGGTAACGCTGCGCCGCTCGGGCGTGGCGCGGCCAAAAGGGGCGGTGCTGAAAACCTATCTTCTATTCGGGTTTCCCGTGGCTGTGGTCTCCTCCACCGCCACATTCTTTGCGATGTCAACGCAATCCTTGCTGGCCGTCTTTGCGGGGATGGACTACGCGGGCTATTTCGCGGCGGCGCAAACCTTGGCCTCCCGAACTGTGCGCCTTCCGATGGAGACCCTGTCCCGCGTATGGGGTCCGTCGATATTCGAGGCGCTAGAAAAACGCGGCGCGCAATCGTCAGACGCGGTGCTGGAGCGGTATTTCTCGTTTCTGATGCTGATTGCGGTGCCCATCGTGGCCGCGCTGATCTGTGCGGCAAGCGTTTTTGCCAATCTGCTGTTCGACCCTGAATTTGCCGACCGAACCACAGGGTATCTGCGGGTTCTGGCGATAGCCTCATTTACGTTCGGGTTGCAGGGGGCGTATTTTAGCTTTGCCTTCTCGCGCGCCAAAAAGACTGGGCTGCAATTGACCATTACCTTGTGTTCGCTGGCTGTGCATGTCGCGCTATCTTTCGTCTTCATCTACCTTCTGGGTCCACCGGGTGCCGCCGTTGCCTTTTTGATCAGCGGATTGCTGAGTTTTCTGGCCTACTATCATATTGGCCGTCGCATCGACCCCATTGCAGTGCCCGTGCCAGAGATATTCAAAGCCGCCGCTGGAGCTGTTGCTTTCGCACCTCTGGCGGTTCTCGCAGCTGAGTCGGGTGGAATCGTGTTACAATTTGCGCTGCTTTCGCTTTCAGCTGTCGTGATGTTCGTGGTTTTCGCATGCCTGCATCAGACGGCAGCTGCCGCAGCATGGCGGAAGATACGTGGCTGGGCGTCCGCAAGCGGATTTCCCTCTTCGAAGTAATTCAGCGTTAACAACTTCTTAACTGAAGACCGACAGATTCGAGTGGGCCGGGTGGCGCAAATTTGCCCACTGGCACAATGAATTTTGAATCCCGGCTAAAGGGATATCGTGGTCCTGAAAATATGATGATATGATGAACTTGAGATCAATTTGATGTGTTACCCCGCGACTGTTTGACTTTGGGAAACTATATTTTCCAACAGTTGCCCCAAAAAACACACATTCTGGTTTCAGGGTAGGCAGACGCAGAAACGACGCATAAACCAAGAGCAAAACCGATGGTCATATTGTATTTACTGTCAGGTCCGCTGGTTGCCGCAATGTGTTTTGTGGCATTTCTTCTAACTGGCACAGGCCTAATTCAGGCCGTGATCTTCAGCTTCCTGATCGGATGCAGTGCTCCGGCTCTGATCGCCGGACTTCATTTTCTATTCAACGGAAGGTTGCGCGTGAAGATCGCTGAGAAATCCGCCGTTAAAACTGGAAACTGACAAAATCCCTGCTCAGCGCAGGGACAATACGCGAAGGGCGGCAAGGCTTGTTTGGACTGGCCTCAGCGGTTTGTTTTGGGTGAAGTTCAGCCCATTTTTAAGGCAGCGTGTCAATTTACTTAGCATGTTCACGAAATTGTGGTCGTTTTGTTAACAGGTGGTTAACAAAATCGTTGTCACATCAGACCATTAGTGCGAGTATCTAGCGGGGTAAAAATCCTGACCGCACATCATGTGTGAGTCGGGAGAAAACAAAGGGTGGGTTGTCGCGTTCGTGTGCGGCGTTCCCCAAATCTATTGAGCGGATAGTAGTCAATCGTTGGGTCTTTGCCTTGTTTTTTGGGGCAGATTCCCAAGCGGGTGTGTTGCGCGGCTGGAAGACTTGTTGGCGTGATTTTAGTCCGTTGTGTTAGTTTTTGGGGGTTATTATGAACCAAATACGAGGTTCTTTCCAATTAGAAGAATCGGAAATTTATAAACCAAACCAAAGTTCTATTAAGGTCTGTGACGAGTTCTCCAATTTGCGGAGCTTCTACGCTGTCAAAGGCAAGCGTTTGCTGGATATTTTGTTGGTTCTAATCGGTCTGCCGTTTGTGCTGCCGGTCATGTTAGTGATTGCCGTCTTGGTGAAGCTGGATGGCGGACCTGCCATCTATCGCCAAAGCCGTGTTGGAATCGGCGGTCGCGAGTTCGACTTCCTCAAGTTCCGGTCGATGGTTTCTGACGCAGAGTTTCAACTTCAGAAACATTTGGCCGAAAATCCAACCGCTGCGTCCGAATGGGAAACAAAGCAAAAGCTGGACAACGATCCGAGGGTCACAAAATTCGGTCGATTCATCCGTATGACCTCGTTGGATGAGTTGCCTCAGCTTTGGAATGTTCTGATCGGCGACATGAGCCTTGTCGGCCCACGTCCGATGATGCCGCAGCAGCAGGAATTGTATCCGGGGCGCGAATACACGCTGATGAAGCCAGGGATCACCGGCTTGTGGCAGGTGTCCGAACGCAACGAGGTTGAGTTCTCGCATAGGGCGATCTTCGACAGCGACTATGCGCGAAATCTGGGCTTCTGGTACGATCTGAAAATCCTGTTCCGCACGATCGGTGCCGTTTGCAATGGAACCGGCTGCTGATCCCGAACTGACCGACGATAGGATGATGGCTTATGAAACGCAGATTTAGAAACCCAGCGTTGCGCCTGTCCACCGCGTACCGCGCGCTCGGATTGTGCACCCTGCTAGCGATGCCAATGTCGGCGGCGGCGGATTTCAACCTTGAGCCAGGTGACAAGGTCCGTGTGACTTTGACGGGTTTGCAAGATCTGTCCTTCGAAGCGGCGATTGATGCCCATGGCGAGGTCAACCTGCAATGGCTGGGCCAGTTCCAAGCGCAAGGTCTGTCGACGGATGCGCTGGAGCAGTTGGTACGTCAGGACGCAGCGGGCAAGATCGTCAAGCAATATGACCAGAATGGCGAGATCTATATCATCCAGTTGGACGGAGATGAGATCGAGATCGCCCGCAATGGATACCGCCCGATTATCATCGGCGGCGATGTTGCACGCACCGGTCAGATCGACTTTCGCCCCGCCATCACTGCGCGCGAGGCGGTTGCCTTGGCCGGGGGGGTTAGAAGTCGGCTACTGGCCGATGATGTCACCATTGACCCGATCCAACTGCTGCGCTGGCAGACCACCTATGGTCAGGCTGCGTTGCAACACGCACAGGGGCTGGTGACTGCATGGCGCGCCTCATCCGAGTTGGCGCAAGATATGGATCTGGCGCCGCCCAGTCAGGCCAGTGTTTCTATATCTCCCAGGGTCTTGAAGGAATTGGTGGCAGAACATGTCCGGATTCGCACCATCAATCAGGAAAACGAAGCAGGTGAGCGCGCCTATTTCGAAGATGCCCAATTTCAGGCGGCCGAGCGGATCCGGATTCTTGAAGAACAGAAAGTAGAGCTTGCCAAGGCTGTCGCGGCCGATGAAGAGGAAGAGGCGCGCGTCGTTGCGCTGGTCCAAAAAGGCCTCGCGCCGGGGTCCCGTATGGCCGATACGCGCCGTACGACCGTTTTGTCTGCAACCCGTTTGTTGGAGGTTGAAGAGGATCTGGCAGCTACAAGCCTGATCCTGACCCGTCTGAAACGCGATCAAGAGCAATATGATCAGGAACGGTCGCTTCGGTTGTTGCAAGAGCGTCGCGCCGCTAGCCTGTCCGTCCGTGATGCGCGGCATCAGATGGATACGATCTCAAAATATCTGGCGGGCGCGTCGGATGAGATCGGAACCGAAAACCTGATTACGGATATTGACTACTCGGTCACGATCTTTCGGGTGGTAGACGGACAACTGCAACAGTTGGGTGCAGACAAACTGACCCAGTTGTTGCCCGGTGACAGCGTAGAAGTCTCGGTGCAGGAGATCACGCAAGAGGTCCCTCTGACCGAATAGCACCAAAATGCAGCTGGCTTACAACGGGCGTGAGGTCTTTGACCCGCGCCCGCTTCGTTTTGCGAGGTCGGAGTGCCGCCCCTTTGCTTTGGACTGGTCTTTTATCCTAGGATCGGGTCGCCGTAGTGTCGGACCTGTTTCATATCGACCCGCGTAGCCACCAGGGCCGAGGGGCGAACGCCCGCATTTTCCAATTCGCGCATTGCCTGCAGGACCGTGTTCTTATGCGTGCTGTTCCAGCGCGCAAACAGGATCACCCGATGCGAGATTTGCGACAGGTAAGCCGACTCGACCGCGCGCAACAACGGCGGTGTATCCAGAAGGATCACTTCATACATGTCGGACAGCGAATAGAGCAGGTTCAGGAAGGCCGGAGAGCACAGGAATTCACCCACTTCTTTGGCCTGAGCCTCGTCTTCCAACGGTCCGATCAACGGCAGGATATCCAGTCCGTCTTGCGGGGTGCTGACGATGTTGTCCTGAAACGACGCTGGGTGCTTTGCCCCGTGTTTCAACCCTTCGACGGACAGTTGCGACAGGTCGCGATAGGTGGAAGTGACCGTGTCGCAGTCAATGATCAACGTCCGATATCCGGCTTGCGCGCAGACCGACCCGATCAGCAGTAGGCCGGATGTTTTTCCCTCATCCGGTACCGCTGACGCGCCTGAAAAGATCATGCACCCATTCTCGGCAAAGCGCTGGCCGTGTTTGCTATCGACATTCTTGGTAAAGAACTCGGCCGCTTGAGAGGTGGTCAGCTCACTCTCGTTGCGTAGGGTGCGCAGACCGATATCGCTGCTGGCCAGAAGCTTACGCCCGAAATGCAGCAACTCTGGGTCCAGCTTTCCGTCATTGGTAAAGAAGGTTTCAAAGGGTGGGTCCTTCCGAACTTCGGGAATGATTGCCGAAAGTTTGACGCCCGTGGTGCTTTCAAGCTCATAGGTGGTTCTGAGGCGCGTTTGGAACAGCTCGCGGATCACGGCAAAACCCAGGCCGCCAAAGATCATTGCAATCATGACCCCGATCGCCATTTGCGCCCGTTTCGGCTCTGATGGATCGACCGAAGCGCGTGCAGTTTCGATAATGTGGGCCCCTGCATCCAGGTAGTCACCCTGTTCGGCCCGGCGCCCCAGTTGCGAAACAAAGTCACGATAGATTGCTTCTGCCACAAGAATCTCATTCTCGATCCGCTTGGTGACCGAGTCATGCTGAACCTGGCGTACCTGCTGGTCCTTGAACGTGTTGATGCTGATATTCAGCGTGGCCAGCTGTCCGTTCAGAATTTCCGTTTTGCGCTGTGCTGCTTCCAACGCACTGTCCAGAACCGCTTGCGCGTCATCTGAATTATTGGCCGTGCTCTGCGGTACCAGCGCCGATTGAACGGCGAATTCTACCGCTTCGGCGACATTGTCATTGTCCCTGAGCAGTTGGATGGTGTTGGTCTGTTCATCCAGCACAAACAGTTCTTCATTTACCAGCCGGGCGCGTTTCTCGGCCTTGATGCGCTGTGCCTTGATGGTGGCGTATTCCTCGGGTGAGTAAGGCGTTTCGACCGAATGTGCCTCAAGATCCGAGATGAGCTTGTTCAGGTCTTCGCGTATCTGACCGATCCGCGTTGCCAACCATTCCTGCGACTGGCTTAGATCATCGCGTTTCATGCGCGTCAGGACAAATAGGTACTCATTGGCCAGGCTATTGGCGATGACGGCTGCTTTTTGCGGCGTTTTCGCAGACACGCGAATTTCGTACACGGCCGAGGTTTCGCCGATCTGTTCGATGCGGCGTGACTCCAGCAATTTCTCGATGGTCGCTTCGCGCTGCATCTCTTCCAGGGTTTGACCACTGTCGCCACCCTCGTCCGCGTCATCCTCCCCGCTGAGTGCACTGACCAGCCCGTTTTTCAAACGGCGCGCCAAGGCAATAGGAGAAAGGGTAAAGCCAGTTTCAGCACCCGAGAATTCCGGATCCGTATGCAGTTCCAGACGATCCACGACATTTTCGATCAGATCGGTCGAGCGCAGAAGTTGCAACTCACTCTCAAGCGATGTCAGGGAAAGGGGCAGGCCCGATACCTGCGGCGTAAACTGCGTTTCGGTCTGAACGCGGGTCTCGATCATGACCTTAGCGCTTGAGGTGTATTTCGTGTCCGACAGGTAGGACAGCAGATAGGCGGTCACCCCGCCCAGAAATCCGACCAGCAATATCCACAGGATCGAACGTCGGATCGCCCACGCGATATTCGACAACACCCTAAGTTCGGGATCGCCGGCCGGAGCCTGGCCGAAACCCGTCAATTCAACATCCAATCCTCGGCGATACTGATCAGTCATAACTAATTAACAATCTGAAACACGGACTACAGAAAACATAGGCCCACAAACCTGTATTCAACAGAGAAAACCGCATATGTCGTAAACAATGTGCTAAGTTTCGGAGGATTGATGACTAATTCGGTGCGGCTTGCCTGCAATTGGTGCGAAGTAGGGTCAATTTCCAAGATGAACGGAAGATAAACTCAAATTTAATAGTAAGAATCGCTGCGGCTGTTACTTTGAGTCCAGCGTCGAGTGTTACCTGGTGATTTTGGAACGAGTATTGATGAACAAGACGGTCGAAATGCGCTTGCCGCACATATTGGTCGGAGGGGTACCCGTCGCGCAAGCCGGGGATGAAGACCTGACCAAAGCAATGGCGGAAGATGTGCTCAAACGGCGATCTGGCGCGTTGACACGTGCGGTGACTGTGTTCAGCTCGAATGCGCATGCCATATCCACCTATGCCACGGACGAAGGATTTGCCCGTGTGATGGATTCGGCCGATATCATCCATGCGGATGGCCAGATCGTCGTCTGGGCGTCTCGTATGGCGCACGGAGAGGGCGGGGTGCCCGAACGTACCGCAACCACAGATTTTATCCACTCGGCGGCTAAGGTCGCTGCTAAAAACGGTCTCAGCTTTTACCTGCTGGGCGCGACCGAAGAGATCAACCGAGATTGCGCAGCGCGCCTGCAAGAGATGTATCCCGGTCTTGTCATTGCCGGGCGCCGCAACGGGTATTTTGATCCCGCCGATGAAGAGGCGGTGATTGCCGATATCAATGCGAGCGGTGCGGATATCTTGTGGGTGGGGCTCGGCAAGCCGAAAGAACAGTATTTTGCCGCCCGTATCGCGCCGAAGCTGACGCAATGCGCCTGGGTGGTGACCTGTGGAGGGTGCTATCACTACGTGGTTGGGGACTACGCCCGAGCACCGCGATGGATGCAGTCCATGGGATTGGAGTGGTTGCACCGTATCGCGACAGGTCCGGGCTACCTGCTCAAGCGATACTTGCATACACTACCGCATGCGTTGAGTATCGTCGTCAGAAAAGACGTGTTCACAAAGTTTTTGCGCCGGTGACGGCAGGGGTAAAGGTGTCGGGCCATAGGGCCTGTTTTTCGAAGGTGTGAGCGAGTGACGAAGACAAATTTTATCGGGATTGGTGTCCAAAAAGCAGCCACCACGTGGCTGCATCATGTGCTTTCCGAACACCCGTCGGTGCGGACCAGTGAAACGAAAGAGCTCAATTTTTTCAATGCCCGTTACGATTTGGGGTTTCAGTGGTATGAATCCCGCTTCGACTCGGCTGAACCGGGCGTTATCCGGGGCGAATGCTCGCCCAATTACTTCTACAGTCGCGATGCCGCACAACGGGCGTGGGACTATAACCCCGACTTCAAGCTGATCTGTATTCTGCGTGATCCGGTCGAACGGGCGTTTTCAAATCATCTGCACGAGATCCGCAAAGGTCACATTCCGCCCGATACGTCGTTCGAAGATGCGCTGCCGCTGAACCCGGCCTACACGCTGCAAAGCCACTACAAAGCGAACCTGCAAAACTGGTTGGACTACTTCAACAAAGGCGCACTGCTTGTCCTGCTGTCCGAAGACGTGGCGAAAGATCCTCAGGGAACCTATCGGCGCATTTGCGCACATTTGGGTGTCGCGCCCGAGGAAAACCCCTCTGCGATCACTGAACGTCATCACGAAACTATCGTATACAAAAACCAGGCCGTTCAGAATGCATTACGCAAGGGTGGTTCAGTTCTGCGTTCGCTTGGGTTGGCAGATTTGGTCAAAGGGTTGAAGAAGGCGCCTGGCTTGAAGCAGGCTCTGGCTATGAATAAACAGCATCTGAAAACAAAAGTGTCGCCGCCCACACCCGAAACTCGCGTAATGTTGGCCGAGCAATTCCGCGACGACATGGAGTTTGTCGCGCAGTTTCTCGGGCGCGACAATCTACCTTGGCCCACTTGGCAACTTTTGCCACCGATCAAGACGGGAACGCACGGGTAAGATATGGGCGTCCGGGATACAGCACGGATTTTTGGGGACCTGCGCATCAACCAGATCACGCGTATGACCCGCCGCATTTTGGGGGCCCGGTTTCTGGATGGCCGGGATTTCATGCCGCAAGTCTCTGCCGAACAGGGCGCACATCTTGCCGCCCTTGCGCGCAGGGCGCGCGGTGACATCCGTACTCCGATCCTGATTTTTGGCGTTTTGCCCCGTTCGGGGACGAATTTTGTGCATGATCTGGTGGGAATGCACCCTGACGTCACCGCCGATCCCGGCAGGCTCTATGAGTTTCCGCTGCTTCACGCGGCTGGCGACGCAGCGGCCTTTTCGCGTGATTTCCTGCGGTACTTCCCGCGCAATGGGGAAGTGCTGGGGCATTATGACATGCTGGCCATGCTGGCTGGGGCATGGTTCCGCGAGTTGCAGGCGCAGGCCGAGGGGCAGCATATACTACTAAAATGCCCGCATGTGCAGGACCTGTCGCTGGCACGCTATATCTTTCCCGACGCCAAGATAATCCTGTGTCTCAGGGACGGGCGGGACGTGCTGGACTCCTCGCTCAGAACGTTCTCGCGGTTTTCCCTGCGAAGCAAAAATTTCCGCCAATTGGCCGATGAATGGCGTTTGGGGGCCGAGGCGATTCTGAGTTTCAGCAGCGGCGGCCCTAATGAAAACGCTGATACGATGGTTGTCCGATACGAGGATATCGTCGGCAATACGCCCAGCCACGTGCAGCAGATGCTGGACCATATCGGGCTGGAGGCCGCGCGCTTTCCTTGGGCCGAGATCGACAAGATGCCGGTGCGGGGGTCCTCGCGTTCAACCGCTGCGAACGAACAGCGTTGGCAACCGCAGGCAAAGACCGCGGATTTCAACCCGGTAAAGCGCTGGGCCGAGTGGCCGGACAGCAAGAAAGCCCGGTTCGACAAGTTGGCCGGACAGGCGCTGGAGCAGGCGGGTTATGAGCGCTGATGCCCACCATAGCACGCGACCTCATGTTGCCATTTGTATCGCAACCTACCTGCGGCCTCATGGGCTGAAGGCGCTGATCGACAGTCTGAACGCGCAAAAACTTGAGGGTCGGGATGCGCGCGTGACGCTCGTGATTGCCGACAACGCGCCCGAAGCCACGGCGCAAGCAGAGTTAGGGGATATTCACGCCCTTACGCGTTGGCCGGTTATCTATGTGATTGAACCCGCACGCGGCATTGTTTCGGCCCGGAACCGGACGCTGGCCGAGGCGCCGTCCGAAGCGGACTATATCGCGTTTCTGGATGATGATGAGGCGGTCTCGGACCAATGGCTTCTGCAGATGCTGGACACGATGCAACTGCCGGACACGATTGCTGCGCAGGGCCCGGTCGAGCCGAGGTTCAGAACCCCTCCGCCGGGCTGGGTCGAAGCGCTGAACCTGTTTCGAATGGGGCCGTATGAGCAGGGCGCTGCGCTGGTGTCAGCGGCGACGAATAACTCGATGGCCGATGCACGCGTCATTCGCGACCGCAACATGCGCTTTGATACCCGGTTCAATATCACCGGCGGCGAGGACGAAGAGTTTTTTTCGCGCATGCGCCAATCAGGCGGTGTGATCCGGGCGGCGGCGCAGGCAATGGTCTGGGACGACGTGCCTGAAAACCGCGCGACGCTGAAATGGCTGGGACGGCGCTGGTTTCGCAAGGGCAACACGCTGGGGCGCATCGCCCTGATCCGGCGCAAAGGCGTCGCAATGCGTGCGGTCAAAGGGGTGGGTGCCATCGGATGGGGCTGTGTGATGTGTCTGTGCCTGGGGTTCGGCTCGAAACCCAGATGGTATCGGGGCTTGTTGGAGATCTATCGTGGCGCCGGGATGCTGGCTGCCCTGATGCGGGTGGAGTTTGCCGAATACAGCGCTTCGGCCGTGCAGGTCGACCGGGTCGGAGGCGGCTGAAATGACCGACCCCGTGCCCGAGTTTTCAATCATCATCCCCGCCCGCAACATGGAACGGTTCGTGACGCAGACGCTCGACAGCGTCAGCAGCCAAACCCTAACCGCGTTCGAGGTGATCTGTATCGATGACGGCTCAACCGACGGCACACGACGCATCTTCGATGCTTACGCACAGAAGGATGCCCGGTTTCGGCCAGTGTCAGGCCCGGCAAAAGGCGTCAGCGCCGCCCGCAATCTGGGGCTCGAACAAGCCAGTGGCGCGTTTGTTCTGTTTCTGGATGCGGATGATCTGCTGCATTCTGAGGCGTTGCAGCGGTTCCACGCATCGCTATCGAACAGCGACGCGGTTGGTGCCGTTGCGGGCGTTCAGCGGATCAACGTCGACGGCGAAGATTTGCGCGGCGCGGACAATCGCGCGCTGATCCCCGAACAGGATCAATTGGCGGCACTTTTGCGCAAGAATTATGTGGTCAATGGTGGCGCGCTGGCTCTCAGAACGCAAGCAGCGCGACAGGCCGGGGGCTATGACACCAGCCTGAAAAACGGCGAGGATTGGGAGTTCTGGAGTCGCGTCGCGCTGGAAGGTCGGTTTGAGGTGGTGCCGGGCCCTGCGCTGTTGCTGTATCGGCAGGTGGCCACCGGGGCGAATTTTCAGACCCGCGACACGGGGTTTACCCAGATGGCGCCTTGCATCGAAAAGATCGCCAATAATCCCGCGATGCAGCAGAAATTCGGCGCGCAGCTGCGGCGTCTGCTGCGCGCGCGTGAGATTGACCGCTATTGGTCCAATGTCCGCAATCAGTTCCAATATGGCCGCAAACCTGTGGCCTTGTTGGAAGGGCTGCGCGGAGTGATTATGTATCCTGACAGCCTGTTTCGCCCAAAATTGATCTGGCGCTTTGTTCGCAGTCTTGATCGTAGGGTGTAAAACAGTCGCATCGAAGCAAGGAATACAGCCAATGGGACTCACACGGCGCGCAGTATTGCTGCAAGGAACGGCTCTGGCCTTGTCTGCGCCCTTTGCCCACACGCTGGTTTCCAGTGTCGCAGCAGGCGAGCTTCCAGACCCTGTTATGGGTTTTTTGGGCGATAGCGTGGTCCAACTGACGGTGATGGATACGATGTTCGACCTGCCGCAACCCGTTGTCGTGACGGCGCAGGACCGGGCTAATTGGACCCTAGATACGGGCAATGCCTTTGGCGCGCGTGGAAAGCTGAACGGGGAAAAGGGCAATTTCTCGGGTCGTCAAAGCGAAACACAGCCGCAGTTTTTTACTCCATGGCCACAGATAACCAAGGGCAGCCGCAAAGGCGGTTTTCGCCAAGGCCCTCAAGAGGCGCCGACCGCCGCCTTGGCCGACCAGCCCGCGCAATGGCTGGTTCAGGTCGACGGCCAGCCCGCGACGATCCGGTCGCTTTATCGAAAAACCACCCCTGTTGCGACGCGCGCCATTGGTGTCAGGCGATGGGAAAGCACCAAGCGGCACCAACTGACCTTTGTGCTGGACCGCGTTATTCCCGACGGTTCGACTGTCTCGTTGAACGGGCCGTCTGTGACCAAAACCGCGGCGCGGAAACAGGCCGAGACTTTCAGCGAATCCATCCATCTCTGCCAGCAAGGCTATCCAATACTAGGCCCTAAAAAGGCCTATGTCGGAAGCTGGTGGGGTCATGACATGAACAATCAGGGCGGCAATACCGATGCGCTGTTGTCCGAACAGACGGTTTGGCGCCTGATCTCGACTGAGGACGGGGCCGAACTGCGATCGGGGCGATTGCGACTGGCCAAACCGGGGTCCGAGCCGCATGGGCAGGACCTTAACTATAATGGCTGCGATGTATATGAGGCCGATTTCTCGGACCTTGATCACATCGGATCGTACTACATTCAGGTCGACGGTGTCGGGCAGTCGTTTCCGTTCGATGTGACGCAAAGGGTTTATGACGGGGCGTTGCGGCTGGCGGCGCGGTGGTATTTCCACCAAAGATCAGGCTGCGCGATTATCGACCCTTATGGCGAGGGCCGCACCCGCCCGCGCAACGGTCATCCCGAAGATGGGCTGACCGTCTGGCAGACCGGCGTCAAACTGGGTGACACGCGCGAAGGGTATGGCAAGGCCTCGGCCGCGAAATCCCTGGCGCAACAGGCCGAGGCCTTGGGGGTCGAAGACTACCCCGACGCGTCCCAGATGACTGCGAACCCGGAGGCGTGGGGCGGTTGGCACGATGCGGGTGACTGGGATCGCCGTATCCAGCATATGAACGTGGTCTATCACATGGCCGATCTGGTCGAGACCTACCCCCATATCCGCGCTTTGGCACTGAACCTGCCAGAAAGCGGAAAACCTTTCACGCATGGTGATGTTGCAGCTCGAAAGAATGACCTGGACCGGGGGGATGGCGAAACCGTACTGCCAGATCTGATCCACGAAGCGCTGTGGGGGGCCTCGATCTGGCGGCGCACGCAGCA
The DNA here is from genome assembly GCF_056542685.1 of Ruegeria sp. AB6. Lineage (NCBI taxonomy): Bacteria > Pseudomonadati > Pseudomonadota > Alphaproteobacteria > Rhodobacterales > Roseobacteraceae > Ruegeria > Ruegeria sp. AB6. The sequence goes on from NZ_JBQGAD010000003.1 coordinate 22,764, forward strand.
GCCGGATGGCGGGATCATCGGTGGCGTTGAATATTCCAGCAGCGGGATTTTGGGCTCGGTCTCGTGGAACCCGGTTCAGGTGACGTATGCCTATGCGCCAGAGGACTGGGCTGCGTATCGGTTTGCCCATGGGGCCGCTAAGCTGGGCCATGTGATCAAGACGGTTTGCGGGGACGCCGCCCTTGGAGATGCGCTGATCGACGAAGCTCTTCGCGCCTGGCTATGGGCAGAACAACAGCCGGTGCCTGAAAATGAGGACGGGCAGGGCGATCCGCGCGCCGATGTCTCGCGGGCGCGCATCGCCTCGGCCTCGGTCTTATACCGCGCAACAGGTCATGCCGCCACGCGGCAGGTGTTCGAGGATTTCAACCCGTTCGAACCCCATGCCGAGACCCCGCTGGAGGGCGTGCGACCAGAGTTTTTTGCCAATTCTTATTTAGACTACGTCAAGGCGGGGCGCGAAGGGCGGGCCACGGATGCCAAGCTGGTTGCCGCGATCGAAAACTGGATCAAATACCGCGCCCTGAACGGCAAGCGGATGGGTCAGGATTTCGGGCTTCACAACACGGATTCTTATGTTTGGGGGCGGGGATGGCTGCGGTTTGGCCCCGGCTCGAACTGGCGGGCGGGGCAGATTGCGCTGCAATACGCGGCAACGGGCAAAATCCCTGCGGAATTATACGAAGCGGCGGTCGAGGGTATGTGGTTCGGGATGGGCTGCAACCCGGCCAATGTCAGTTTCGTGCAGGGGCTGGGTCAGCGCAGCTTTGCCGACCCTTTGCTGACCGACCACTATGGTGATGAAACCATTCCCGGTCAGATCAGCTTTGGCGTGGCGGGTGGCAAGCTAAACGAATGGGAACTTAAAAAGGTCGAGGGCGCAATTTATCCATTCAATCAGGACGAATGGCCAATATATGCACAGATATTCGAAAGCCGCAGCATCGCCATAACAGCTGAACACGGGATGAAATCCAACGCGCTGGAATGGCTGCTGGCTTGCGCCCTGGTCACATCGCAGTAACTCGAGCGGCGCGGTGGCGGAACTTTGCGTCAAATCACAAAGCTGTCGGGATGGCTTTCACCTACGGACTGTGTTGGATATGTGTAACTGAATGTCGGCGGAACGTCGCAGGCCTTCGGACCGCAAGAAACAAATCAGGAGCACGCGCATGTTGTTTCTCCGCCGGACAGTTGCCGCTGTTCTGATCGGCACTTTGCCTTTTGCAGCGTTGGCGCAATCTGATCAGTCCCAAACGGGCGGATTGCAGATCGAACTCAACACTATGCAGGATACTGGTGAGGCCTGTCGGCTGACCTTTGTGGTGCAAAACGACACCGGCACCGCGATTGAGACGGCCAGCTTTCAGACCGTGATCTTCGATGCGGAAGGTACGGTCGAGCGTCTGACGCTGTTTTCATTCCGCGATATGCCAAAGGATCGCGTGCGGGTGCGTCAGTTCGATCTGACCGGTATCACCTGCGCCGGGGTAGGGCAGGTGCTCTTCAATGGCACAAGCTCTTGTCTTGTAGACGGTGCCGACAGCCCGATCTGTGACGCGGCCCTGACGCTGAGCAGCCGGACCGATACAGAGGTGTTGGGATGATACAGGCAATAGAACAGATCCTTGAACTCGGCGGGCCGGTTGTTGCGATCCTGATTGCGATGTCCGTGGTGACGCTGGCGGTGACCCTTTACAAACTCTGGCAATTTGCAGCCTCGGGCGTGGGGCGGCACCGGGTGTTGTCGCAGGCGCTGGCGGCATGGGATGACGGCGACGTACAAACCGCCCGCGCGCGTCTGGCCAAAAGCCGCAGCTATCTGGCCCCGCTGGTCGAGGTGGCCATGGACGCGCCCGAAACCCCCGGCCTGGATCAGCGTCTGGATGCCGAGGCCGGTCTGGCCCTGGCCGGGTTGGAACGTGGGTTTCGCTTGCTGGACACCGTGGCGCAGTTGGCCCCGCTTTTGGGTCTGTTTGGGACGGTTTTGGGCATGATCGAAGCGTTTCAGAGCCTGCAATCTGCGGGCTCGTCCGTTGACCCGTCGTTGCTTGCAGGCGGGATCTGGGTGGCGCTGATTACCACTGCTGTCGGCCTGGCGGTGGCGATGCCCACCTCGATGGTGCTGTCCTGGTTCGAAAGCCGCACCGCGCGGGAACGGGTGTTTGCCGACAAGGCGCTGCGGACCATTCTTGTGCCTGGTCAAGCAATTCCACTGCCTGACGCACCTCAGACCATGGCTGCCGCGCCCGGACATGCGTAACCGCGCGCCCTTTGTCCGGCGGCCCCTGTCGATGACCCCCCTCATCGACGTGATCTTTCTGTTGCTGCTGTTCTTCATGCTGACCTCGACCTTTTCGAAATTTGCCGAGGTCGAGCTGAGCAATGCGACCGGCGGCGGCCAGCCCTCGGACACACAGACCGAGCGGTTGTTCGTTCAGCTTGGCTCCGACCGTCTGACGCTGAACGGGGCCGAGGTCACGTTGGATCAACTGACCGAACAGGTTGAGACTGGGCAGGTGCTGGTCAGCCTTGATCCCGACACCACCTCGCAACGTTTGGTCGATTTGCTGGTGCGTCTGCGCGGGCGCGAAGACCTCAGCGTGTTGGTGCTGGAATGATCCGCTCAGGTACTCCGCGTCGCAAGCGCGACTCCACGATTCCTTTGATCAACGTCGTGTTCCTGATGTTGATCTTCTTTCTGATCACGGGAACGATCGCTACGCCTCTGGACCCCGACCTAGAACTTGTGAACACCTCGGAACTGGAAGGGCGAGAGCCGCCGGATGCACTGGTGCTGCATAAGGACGGAACGCTCAGCTTTCGCGGCAACGCCATTCTGCCCGAGCTTTATATGGAAGGGCGCGAACCCGGTGCCGTCCGCATCGTACCGGACCGCGAGGCCCCCGGCGCGCGGCTTATTGAAATCACCGGCCAGCTTCGCCGCCTTGGTGCAAGTTCTGTCTTTGTCGTGACGGAAAAGGCGCTGCAATGATCCGGGGTTCGGTGGTCATCGCCGTCGTAGCCATTCTGGTGTCGTTGATCCTGCACCTGATGGGGTTGCTCTATACTGCGCCGCGACTGGCCGAAGACGGCAGCGAGGCGGCTGCGCAGAACTCAGTTGAGCTGGGCAGTAGTTTCGAAGACCTCGCCGAGGAGGCTGAAGAAGCCGTTGAGCCGGAACAGGCCGAAGCGCCGGAGCCCCCCGCCGAGGAAGAGCCGGTCGAAGAAGAGATTCCCGAAACCCCCGAGGTTCCCGTCAGCGAGGCGCTGGTCGCGTCGGACAACCCCGAAGAAAGTTTTGCCCCTGATCTGGGAGAGGCCGAAGTCGTGCAGCCCGAGGCCACTGAACCAGTCGAGCCAAACGTGGCTGAAAGTGTAGACGGGACCGATGGCGATCAGTCCGCCAGCGAAGAGGCCGACGAAAATCCGCCTGTTGAGGTGGCCGAACGTGCCGAAACGCCCGAGGGCGATCCGGATGCTGCGGCAGAATCGACTGAACCTCTGGAAGAGGCGCAGCCTGTCGAGCCGGCGCAGGAACAACTGGCTGCTTTGCCCCCGACTGAAGCTGCGCCAGTTCCCGAGGCGACGGCGATTCCGGTTGTTCCGTTGGAAAGTGAGGCGATTGAACCGGACTTGCCCGAAACGGCGCTGGAGCCGGTTGAAAATGACGCGCCGACCGAATTGGCTGTCACAACCTCGATCCGCCCGCAGCGCCCGGAACGGCAGCCTGTTCCTCAACGACGGGGTATCGCCAACGGCGCACGTGATTTCAGCAACCTGCGCTTCCCTGCACAAGAGATCGAGTCGCCTTTGACGGCCTATCGTCGCCGGGGCGTCGACGCGTTCACATCCGGCAATAGCGGTACGCGATCAGGCGGTCGCGGGCCGGGCAATGCGAATGAAACCAATTACGAAGGGCAGGTACTGGTGCATCTGAACCGAGCACCGCTTGTCTTTGTGTCCGCCCGAGGGTTCGCGCAGGTGTTTTTCCAGATCAACCCCGACGGCACGCTGGAATTTGTCGAAGTGGTCGACAGCTCGGGCTCGCGCGAAGTGGACCGCGCTGCCCGCGAACAGGTACGCGCCGCTGAACCTTTCCCCCGACCGCCAGGAGGCGTAAGCCGCAAGCTGTCTTTCTTCTACACCAGCAATTGATGCCTTGCCCAATCGTCGAATCGGATTTCCGTCGCAAGGCAGGTCAAACATCCAAGGTGCCAGGTTGATTTTTCCAACATGGGTGACGCGATTGATTTGCAAGAAGTCAGGATGATTTTTGTGGATCACAGCTGCGTTATCAGTCTGGAGAATGCGCAAAACCCTCATAAATAGGGGACACCCGCTGCATCGCCAGAAGCAGATGGATGCATAGATGCAACAGAGCACGATATGCTGGTATCTGGACAAAGATTACATATTACGTATTTTTTGTAAATCCACGAAAGGAGCGTCGGGCGCAGCTTTGCGGCCATCCTCCTCTCGAAATTTATGGATTTACCATGAAAAAACTCCTCATCGCATCGACCGCACTGATTGCGGCCACAGGTGCCGCCTCGGCGGAAATAAAGTTCAGCGGCTTCGCCCGCTTTGGTATCGGCTACGAAGAAGATCGCTCTGGCGACGTTACCAATTTCAACACCGCTGGTGGCGTCGTTACCTCGACGGACACTGCAAATGTTGACACAGATGACGCGATCCTGATCTCGCGGTTCCGTCTGAACATCGACGGGATTGTCGAAACGGACAGCGGCGTTGAATTTCAGGCGCGTGTCCGGTTGCAAGCCGACGAAGACAACGGCAATGGCGAAGCCTCTGAGGCAGGCCTGAACGGCGCGCGTTTCTCTGTTCTCTATGGTGGGCTACGTGTCGATGCGGGGAACGTGGCAGGTTCGTTTGACAACCTGGATGACTACTTCGGCAATGAACCGGGCCTGGAAGAATTCCTGGGTCAGTATGTTGGCGTCAACTACGAGTTCCTCGAATACAGTTCGACGGGTTCGGGCGCGAACGCGGTGTTCGCTCAGTACCAGCTTGGCGACCTGAGCTTTGGCGGTTCATATGATCAGGAAACTGTTGCTCTGAACGGGTCTGATGAAAGCACCGACCGCTGGGATATTTTTGCGTCATACTCGTTTGACGCCTTTACCGCTTCGGTCGCCTATGGTGAAAAAGATCTGGTGAATGGCGACGACGAAAGCCTTACTGTTCTGACACTTGGTGCAGAATTGGGTGACTTCTACGGTACTTTGTTCCTGGCGGACGATGACGTCGCGGACGATGCCGAGAATGGCACCGCCTATGGTTTCTCGGCCTCGTATAACGTTGGAGCCGCGACAACGCTGTTGGTCGCTTATGGTGACGGCAACGCCGATGATGACGAGCGCAACATCGGTGTTGGCGCAATCTACGATCTGGGCAACGGCGCATCGCTGCGCGGCGGTATCGGCGAGATCAAAGAAGGCGACGAAGATGGCTTTATCCGTGCCGATTTTGGTGCGCGCTTCAACTTCTAAGTCGACCTAGGCAATTTTGATTTTGGGGCGGGCCCTTGCGCCTGCCCTTTTTCTATTTCTTTTCGAAGAACAGTACGACTTCGCCCAGGCGCACACCATAGCGCGAGACATAGGCGCGGTTCAGCAACCGGTCATCGGTCATCAACCACATCCAGTCATCGAAATTCACCCGCATGGTGCCGTCCTTGATCGGCAGATCGATCTTGTATTTCCAATTGAACGTATCGCCGCGTTCAATCCCGCTAGCCGTACCCAGCACACCCGGAGCCGTGCCCGTCCAAGTATCCTCGCCAGTTTTGGTCAGGGTCCAGATGCGCTGCTCGGTCGTGCCGTCGTCATAGACGAAATCTTCGACCAGGGTCAGGGTCGTGCCGTCCCATGTTCCGTCGATATCGACCGTGAACCGGCGTGGGACATTGCCCAGAACATCCTGAAACTGGCCATAGGCGACGGTTTTACCCACAAAGAACTCTTCCAGGTTCAACTGTCGGTCTGACAGGAACGACTTGGGTACGCGCGGTTTGGCCGAGCATGACGCCAGCGCGGCGACGCCAGCGATGGCAAGTAAGGTGATCAGAAACCGGCGCAGGGTCATTGCAGGGGCCTCGCCTCGCTGTCTGAGTCATAACCGTTGGCCCCGTTCAGATGCGCGGCTTTGACCTCAGGCGCGGGTCGCATTGTGGCGACGAGCTCGGCGACTTTGATGCCATATTTGCGCATTTCCGAGCGATTCATGATCACGCCGCTTTCGGTCAGATACATCCAATCTGTAACATCCAGTGTATGCCCGCCCGAGTCCTCAGGCAGGATAATCCGATAGGTCAGTTTGACGGTCGAACCCGAAATCGTGCCTTGTCCTTCGCCGACTATATCATCCGCCTTGGCCGTGAACGTGTTGCCTGTACCCAGCGTCAGGTACCATTTGCGGGTCATCTTCTTGCCGTTGGAATAGGTAAAGTACTCGGCCAGCGTCCCGGTGTTGCCGTCCCATTCCCCAATCATGCGGGCGACGAAGCTGTTGGTCATCTTGCCGTTGGGGCCGTAGATCAGACCTTCGGACAGGATCTCTCCGTTCAGGTTTTCCTTCATTTTGAAGGCGGGGCCGGTTCCAGCGTAATCGGCGGGGGATTGCGATCGGAAGCTCAGAAATCGACCCTTTGCGACGAAGAGAGCCAAGACGGCTAAAAGCAGAACAACAAGCAGTTTCATTTGGCAGAGACCTCAGTAGGCAGCGTCAGAACCAGTCCGAACGCGCCGAGTTTCAGGATGCAGGGAAGAACGGCATAGGCGAGGGTGAGCGTTTTCAGCGCCTCGGTCGTGTTCGCCTGACCAGGAGTGAACCCGCTGCGTTCCAGCAGCGGCAAGGTGAAAAAAGCAGCCAGCGCAAGGCCCAGCTTGCCGGCAAAGGACCAGATGCCGAAGGCGGTTGAGGCATTCAGCCCTGCGCGCGTCAGCACAACCGAGAACATGGCAGGCAGCACCACCATATCGGCACCCAACGCCGCGCCCGAAGCGATGCAGATCGCGGCGAAGCCAGCTAGGTTTCCAGCCGACAGCATGGCCGCTCCAATAAAGCCCGCGATAGACAGGGGCATGGCTATAATCAGAGTCTGTTTTGGGCCAATTCGCTTGCTCAGCCGTGCCCAAAGCGGAACGCTGACGCCTGCGCTGAGGAAAAACAGGATCAGCAGTGGGCCCGCTTTGCCCGGCAGTTGCAGCTTGTCTTCAACAAAGAACAGAAACAGGGTCGAGGTGATGGCCACAGGAAGGCTGTTCACCAGCGCCAGAACCAAAAGACGCAACGCACCAGCTTGTCCAAGCCCCGCCAGAGATATCCCTTGTCCGGTGATCGGCGCGCGCCGCCAGATTGGAACGGTCATCGCCAGGGTTAGAAGGGCCAGCACCCCAAGAAACAGTCCAAAAGCGGGATAACCTTGCCCCCCGGCCCCAAGCGCCACGAACACAGCCGGGGCGATGGCCGCCAGAATGACCCCTGTCAGCTGTCCGCCTTCGCGCCACGCAGCCAGAGTCATAAGCTCTTGTGCATCGGTTCGCTTGGCAAGCGTAGCGCTGCGGCCATAGAGAAGGATCGTGCCGAGGCTGTAGGCCGAGAACAAAAGGATCAAAACAGACACTAATGCGGCGATACTGGCCCCGTCGGGCAAACCGAACAGCAAGGGAAACCCGATGGCCAATCCAAGTGCAGCGGCGGCGGCGAAGGCAAGCTGCGCCCCCGGCCAGCGGTCGATAGCCCATCCGATCAGCGGATCTTGCACCAGATCAATCAGGCGGATCAGCAATAGAACCGTCCCGATCACCCCCAACCCTATACCCAGATTGACGGCAGCAAAGCGCGGCAGGTGGATGTAAAGCGGGATGCCCGCCGCCGCGAGCATCAGCGCATAGAGGCTGACCCTCGGATACAACATTACTGACCTTTGAGCTTCTGCGTGAACGCGGCCGAGCGGCTTTTCTCGCCCAGAAACACCGACATGAAGCTACGCTTGATGCCCGGATGGCGCATGGTGCAGGTTTTTGCGCCGTTCAGCCAGAAGGATACCTCATTTGGCCCGTCCGAAACTGCCAGATACCGATCGCCCTTTTTCACGGCCTTGAAGCAGACCTCAAGCTGATCACGCACAGGGGCGGGGCGCCCGATGCGGTCCATTTCGTCCAGGGTCGAGTTGATCAGCACCTTCTTTGATACGTTACGGCGGTATTGCAGTTCCAGCGCGAAATCCTTGTTCCAGTCGAACGCCGCGCCGCCCGGGGTGAAAAGCCGCCCGTTGTAAAGCGGCAGCCCAAGATAGCGATAGGTCGCCGTGCCGCGCAGTTGCGGATCGTCTAGATCATTCAGCCCGGTAGCGGCCTGCAGGCTGCCCGGCACCAGCAGGGCCAAGGACAAGAGTGTCGCCCGACAGAAGTCAGACGCTTGCCGAGGCCACGATGGCTGCGTTTTGTGCATCAGTCTCATTGTCAGCTCCGAATGTGTGTTGGGTGCCATTCAAGCGCTCGACCACATGCATCGCGCTGGCAATCCCATCTTCGTGAAAGCCGTGCCTGTTATAGGCGCCGGCAAACCAGGTTCGGTTCTGTCCCTGCATCGCGCGGATTTGCCCTTGTGCCTTCAGGGCCGCTTTGTCGAAGACCGGGTGCGCAAATTCCACCTGATCATAGATTTTATCCGCGGGAATTTCTGATGAAGCGTTCAGCGACACGAACAGCGGATCGCTGTCGGGAATGTTCTGCAGACGGTTCATCCAATAGGTTACGCCAACATTTCCGGCTTGCGACCGATAGGTCCAACTGGACCAGCAGGCGCGCCGGCGGGGCATCTGGCGCTCGTCGCAATGCAGGATCGCTGTGTTCGGTTGATACCGGATTGCACCAAGTGCGGCGCGTTCGCCTTCGGTCGCGCTGTCACCCAGAATAGCCAGCGATTGATCGGAGTGGGTGGCCAGGATGATCTCGTCAAACTGGTCCCCGTGCCCTTGGCTGTGGACGGTAACGCCGTCGCCATCGCGTTTCACGTGATCCACCGGCGCGGCCAGTCGGATCTCGCACCCTCGCGCACGCAACGCGGCGTCGATGCGACGCACATATTCGATACTGCCGCCTTTTACAGTGTACCACTGATGCTGTTTGGCGCGGCCACTGGCCAGCAGCGCATGGTTGCGAAAGAACTGCACCAACGAGCGGGCCGGGAACTGATCCACAAACTCAACAGGGGTCGACCAGATCGCGCCGCACATGGGCATCAGGTAATTGTGGCGGAACCAATGGCCGAGGCGCAGCTGATCCACCAGCTCTCCGATCGTGGTGTCGTCGTCTTGTGCGGCCTCGGGGGCCTCTTTGCCGAACCGCAGAATGTCGGCGATCATCTTGTAGTATGCGGGGCGCGCAAGATTGCGTTTCTGCGCGGTCAGGGTGCGCAGATTGTTCAGCCCGTATTCGATGCGGCCATTGTCGATGGTGGCACCAAAGCTCATTTCCGACTTGATAACCGGCACGTTCAGTTCTTCAAACAAGGCGGTCAGATAAGGATAGGTCACGTAGTTGAATACGATGAAACCCGTATCGACCGGCTGATCGCCGTTCTTTCCCGCCATAACCGTGCGCGCGTGACCGCCCAGCCGGGGTTCGGCCTCGAAGACGGTTACGTCATTGTTTTCTGACAGGTAGTAAGCTGCGGAGAGACCCGAGATGCCTGCGCCTATTACTGCGATTTTTTTCCGACCGCTCCGGGTTTCGTCGAACATTCAAGCCTCGTTCTGTAACGTATTACAATAAGATACGCAGAATAGGCTTGGGTGGATCAATCGGGTTAGAAGAATTTCGAAAATGCACTAGGTTGTGACTTCGGGTTACAAGATGCGTTATCTGTCCCGCCTGTGATCCGGCACCCCTCGGCGGTCGTAAAACAGAAAAGCATATGAAACGGTCCCGGAATGAGCAGCTTTGACGGAAAGACATATTGGATCATCGGCGCCAGTGAAGGGCTGGGGCGGGCTCTGGCTGAGACCCTCAGCCGTCAGGGCGCGCATCTGATCCTGTCGGCCCGCAACGCGGAGCGTCTGGCCGAGATTTGCGATACCCTGCCCAACGCCCGTGCGATTGCGATGGATGTGACTGATTTAGCGTCTGTTTGTGCTGCAGCGACCGAGGCTGGCTCAGTCGATGGGCTGGTCTATAACGCTGGTGCCTATGATCCCATGCGGAGTGGTGACTGGAATACGGAAAGCGCGCTGAGGATGGTCGATGTGAACTATCTTGGGGCCATGCGGGTGCTGGGGGAAACCGTGCCGGGGTTCGTCCAGACAGGGCGCGGGGATATCACCCTGATCGGGTCTTTGGCTGGTTATCACGGTCTTCCAGCGGCGATTGGGTATGCGTCCAGCAAGGCGGCGCTGGTGTCGCTGGCCGAGACGATGCGACATGATTTGGCCGGATCGGGTGTAACCGTACGGATCGTCAATCCGGGGTTCATCAAGACCCGGCTGACCGAGAAGAACAGTTTCAAAATGCCCATGCTGATGACGCCCGAGGACGCGGCGGATCGCGTGGCCAAAGCCATGGCGCGTCGCCGGTTCCGCACCGATTTCCCTGCGCCGTTTTCCTGGGTGATCCGGCTGATTGATTACCTGCCGGATTGGCTGGTGTATCGCGGTAAGTAGACTCTAATCAGGGGTTTATCCAAACTGACCATGGCAAAACCAGCCCGCCGACATGGTGCCGCCGTGGCCGTAAAACAGCCACAGCCGCTCGCCCTGTTCGGTCACAACCACCCAGTAATCGCGCACGCCGCTGCGCCAGTTAGGGTCATCCAGCCACCATTCCGGTGCGATCCGTTCCGGCCCGGTGGCTTGTGTCAGTTGCCAGTTTCGCCCGCGCCAGCGAAATGTGTCTGGCACGTCTGGGGTATCTGGAGCGGCTACTGGCTCGGGTTGCCACATCTGCAAGGGACGCGGACGCGGTGGTGCAGGCCAGTCTTGCGCGGGTTCGGACCACGCAGCAGCCAGCACCTGTGCGGTTTTCTCGGGGATATGCGAGGCCGCCGGGTGCCGCCTTGTGATCGCCTCCAGCCCGACCCGCGCACCTAGTTTTCCGATCAGGTCTTCGACAGCGGTGTTACCGTCCAATCGGTTGCGGGCGACGCGGCGCGCCTCGGCATGACCGGCCATGGTGCGGGCGTGGATAGGTTCCGTCTGCACCGCCTCAAGTCGCAGCATGTCGATGCCATAGCCCGCATCGATTTGGTCGATTTTCATCTCTAACAAAGGGCGAATGCGGTGTTTATCATAGGTTGGACGGGCCAGCCCGACCTCGATGATCTCAGCCGCCTGATCGGCGCGATGGGCTTCCAGCCGCAGAGTCCGCACCCCGCGCGCTTTCTCCTCTAGCTTGGTGCAGAGCGTCGGTAGAACGCGGTCGATGGCGGCCATGACGTCTTCGGTCAGACCGATCGGGTTGGGCAGGGTCATCCGCACCGCAAAGTGATGCGGCGGTCGGGCGGGCGAGACCGGCTCTGGCGCGCTGCCCATCGCCTGATCCAGCCGTAGCACCAGTCCCCGCCCAAATCGCCGCGCCAGCGACGCGCGCGGCTGCCCCAGTAGGTCGCCGATCCTGCGCAGGCCCAGACGGTTCAGCTGTGCGACCACCTGATCCTCAAGCCGCAGCGCTGCAATGGGAAGCGGGCTGAGCGCGCCATAGGATTGCCCCGGCGCTGTGATCCGCGCGCCACTGCCCACAGCCACCATTTGCGGTGCGGCCCCGCCCTTGGTCCAGTGCCGCCGCTTGGTGGCGCGGGCGCGGGTGGCGCGGGCCTCTTGGCTGATGGCGTCGCCATTGCGGTCGGAGGCGGCCTCTTGCCCCGCGTAGCGTGCCAGCGCCCAGGCCGCACCCAGCGTGTCGGCGATGCCCATCTGCACGCTGAGCCCCATATCGGCGCAGTCGGTTTCGATCACGTTCAACAACGCTTCTTCCCCGCCGAACAGATGCGCGCAGCCTGACAGGTCCACGATCAATCCGTCTGGCGCTTCTTCAGCCACCCATGGGCTGAATTTGCCCACCCACCGTCGCAGGGCGGTCAGAAACGCAGCCTCGGCCGGGGCGTTGCGGGGGCGTGTCACCAGATTGGCGCACATGGCATGAGCGTCGCGCACTGGTTGGCCCACGCGCAGACCAGCGGTCTGCGCATCCGCGTTCAGGGATGTGATCACCTGCATGTTCGACTGCTCGGTCACCACAGCCAAAGGCCCATCCTGCAGCCCCCGCGCAGCGCGGATCAGCCGTTCAGCCCCCAGACGGGGAAACCAGAGCGAGAGTATTCGGCGTTTTGGCATTGGCAGACATCAAAATGTTCTCATTTTGTTCTTATCGTATAATCGCCCACCGAGTCCACGCTTACCCGCAGGTCAGGCGTTGGATGACCCCGGTCTCATCTACAAAAACATTCAGCCGGTCGATGCGGTAATCCTGCGTGGCCAGATCACCCGGCCCCAGAACGCGGGACCGTTCGGGCAACTGGGTCTGAATGGTCGAGACCGGTTGACCGACAGAGCCTGCAACAGCTTCGCCCTGACAAAAGGCCAGATCGACCGGGGCGGGTTCGGGCGACAGGGGCGCATCCTCGGGCGCGGGGGTTTGGGCACAGGCGGCCAGCAGGGCCAGCGTGGGAATAAAACGGTGCATTGGCGTTCCTCTTTCCGGCAATGTCGTTTCTGCAATATCAGATGTTTAGCAAAGCTGGCATCAAAGCGCAGTTGAAAACGCCCGGCAATTAACGCAGGGTCGAGGCAAAAGTGACAGGGAGACACCGAATATGCGCACCCGTGCTGCCGTCGCCGTTCAGGCAGGCAAACCTTTGGAAGTGATGGATGTGAACCTTGAAGGCCCCAAAGCGGGTGAGGTTCTGGTCGAGATCAAAGCCACCGGCATTTGCCACACCGACGAATTCACCCTGTCGGGCGCGGACCCCGAGGGGCTGTTCCCCGCGATTCTGGGCCATGAAGGCGCAGGCGTCGTGGTCGAGGTCGGCCCAGGTGTGACCAGCCTGAAGCCAGGCGACCACGTGATCCCGCTTTACACCCCCGAATGCCGCGAGTGTGAATACTGTCTGCATCCCAAGACCAACCTGTGTCAGGCGATCCGTGAAACGCAGGGGCAGGGGCTGATGCCGGATGGGACCTCGCGCTTTTCGACTTTGGATGGTGATCCAATCCTGCACTACATGGGCTGCTCGACTTTCTCGAACCACACGGTTCTGCCGGAAATCGCGCTGGCCAAGGTGCGTGAAGACGCGCCCTTCGACAAGATCTGCTATATCGGCTGCGGCGTGACCACAGGGATCGGCGCTGTCATCAACACTGCCAAGGTGGAAATCGGCAGCCGCGCCATCGTGTTCGGTCTGGGCGGTATCGGGTTGAACGTGATTCAGGGCCTGCGTCTGGCCGGGGCCGATCAAATCGTCGGCGTTGACCTGAACCCCGCCAAGGTCGAGATGGCGACCAAGTTCGGCATGACCGATTTCGTGAACCCGACCGAAGTTGAAGGCGACCTGGTGCCCTATCTGGTCAACCTGACCAAAGGTGGCGCGGACTACACCTTTGACGCCACTGGCAATGTGGGCGTGATGCGTGCCGCATTGGAATCGGCGCATAAGGGCTGGGGTGAATCGATCATCATCGGCGTGGCGCCTGCGGGGGCAGAGATATCGACCCGTCCGTTCCAGCTGGTCACGGGCCGCTCGTGGCGCGGTACGGCCTTTGGCGGCGCGCGGGGCCGGACCGATGTGCCGAAAATTGTCGACTGGTACATGGAAGGCAAGATCGAGATCGACCCGATGATCACCCACACCATGGGTCTGGACGACATTAACCACGGTTTCGACCTGATGCATAAGGGCGAAAGCATCCGCTCGGTCGTGGTTTACTAAGGCCCTCAACCTGCGATTTTGAGGACGGCGCGCTGTGAATGGCGCGCCGTTTTTATTTGCCGGGACGGCTTGCGCCGGTGTCAGAGCGTGGCGAGCGGACCCGCAGAACCGGGGTATTGACCGACGAGGTGTTCGCCCGGCTTTCGCGCCAGACCACATAGACGCCTGAGGCGATGATGATGCTGGCCCCAACGGCGACCCAGCCATCGGGCCGCTCGTTGAAAAAGACCATGCCGAACAATGTGGCCCAGATGATCTGACTGTATTGGCTGGGGGCGACGACCCCAGCGGGCGCGGCTCGATAGGCAAGGATGATCAAGTGTTGTGCGACGACCGAGAACACGCCCACCAGCGCCATCATCGCCAGATGCAGCAGCGAGGGAGGTTGGTAAACGGCGGGTTGCATCAAGCTCATGACCACAATGGCCAGCAGCATCGGATATAGGATCAGCACGGCCGAGCGTTCCTCATTCCCGATCTTGCGCACCAGAACAGATGCAAAGGCGCTGCAGAATGCAGCCGTCAGGGCCGCGAGGTGTCCCAGCGTGATATCTGTTGAACCGGGGCGCAGCACGATCAGAACACCGATGAGGCCGACGCCAACCGCGGCCCAACGTTGGACGCGGACAACCTCGCCCAAAATCGGGATCGACAGGACCGTGACGATCAGAGGGAAAGAGAAAAGCAGCGAATAAACCTCGGCCAGTGGCAGGACCGAGAACGCATAAAACGCGCAGGACATGCCTGTGACCATCAGACTGGATCGTAACAGCACCAGCCATGGATGATGTGGCAGGAAATTGCCTGTTGCCCGGTCGGTCAGGATCGTCACCGCCATCGGCACAAAGGAAAACAGCGTTGCGAAAAAGATGATCTGCATCACGGAATAGGTGCTGCCCAGCACTTTGATCAGCACGTCGTGGCTGGCAAAGACCGCAAAGCCCGCAAACGCATAGCCAAGCCCCCGAAGGGTGGTGTTCTGAGTGCTCATGAGGCGGCCTCGGGTGATGTGTCGGTGTAAGGGCGCAGCGCAATGGGGCTGTCGTACCCCTGAGTAAACCCATTTGGCCGACCCGCATAGCCCCTATTTTACCGCTAACATGGCAAAGCCGCCATGCTCTGGGATCAACGCAGGATAGGAGGTGCGTCTTTGGGTTGGCGTGCAGATTGCACACCGGCCTTCATCCCCACGCCGATCCGGCGGGCCAGTGCGACCCACGGGATCGCGGTCTCGGGTGGCAGGGTCTGGGTGGCGACCTCTTCGAACAGGTCCAGCCAATTGGCGAACATCTCGGGCTGCACGTCGGGCCGTTCAATATGGACCCGCTGCGGATTCCCGTCATAGCTGCGCTCATACAAGATAGCGTTGCGCCAGAAGGCGGCGATCTTTTCCTCATGCGCGGGCCAGTCTTGGACATGTGTGTTGAAGACCGGTCCCAGCACCGCGTCCTCGCGTACGCGGGCGTAAAAGGCACGGACCTGCGCGTTGATTTGGTCCGGGGTCGCGGGAAAGCGCGGCGGCAGGGTGGGGCGGGTCATATTTGGTCCGTTTTCGACTCTGTTCCGGGCGGATACCCGGTTCAGACGTCACGCAACAGGTGTGGTTTTGTCGCGCGGCTCTGGCGTCAGCAGATGCCGTATCAGAGCCACCGGATGCGCCTTGAGGCTGAGGCGGGTGGCCACGTAATCTTCGACCACCTGCTCGCCCAGCGTCATCTGCGGCAGATAGGCTTCGGGCTCGTCCAGCGCCTCGCCTTCCAGGTCCTGCGAGAACAGGGGCAGGGGCTTGGCGGTGGCAATCGCTTTGGCCTGCCACAACGCCTCGCGCCTTGTCAGATCGCAGGCGGAGAAGGCATCGGCCTCAGCTAGCCGCTCGATCACCGAGGGACCAAGCCCGGCGCGTCGCCAGACGTCATCCACCTGATGGTAGCCATTGCCCCGCGCGGCGGTCAGCCAGCTGGCATCTTCCTCGCTCAGGCCTTTGATCTGACGGAACCCCAGCCGCAGGGCCAACCCGCCGTGACCGTCGGGTTCCATCACATTGTCCCAGAAGCTGGCATTGATGCAGACCGGGTACACCTGCACCCCATGTTCCCGCGCATCGCGCACGATCTGGGCAGGGGCATAGAACCCCATCGGCTGTGAATTCAGCAGGGCGCAGGCGAAAATACCGGGATGGTGGCATTTGATCCAGGCGCTGGCATAGACCAGCAGTGCAAAGCTGGCCGCGTGGCTTTCGGGGAAACCGTATGAGCCAAACCCTTCGATCTGTGAAAAGCAGCGCTCGGCAAATTCGTCATCATAGCCGTTGCGCTTCATGCCGCGCAGGAACAGCGCGCGGAATTCGCTGACATTGCCGTGTTTCTTGAAGGTTGCCAGCGATCGCCGTAGCCGGTCCGCCTGTTCCGGTGTAAAGCCTGCGCCGACAATGGCGATCTGCATCGCCTGTTCTTGAAACAGCGGCACGCCCAGCGTTTTACCCAGCACCTCGCCCAACGCGTCCGAGGGGAAGCTGACCTCCTCCTCGCCATTGCGGCGGCGGATATAGGGGTGGACCATGTCGCCCTGAATGGGGCCGGGGCGGATGATGGCGACCTCGATCACCAGATCATAGAAATTGCGCGGTCGCATGCGGGGCAGAAAGTTCATCTGAGCCCGCGATTCCACCTGAAACACGCCGACGCTGTCCGCCTTGCACAGCATGTCATACACCGCCGGATCCTCGGGCGGCAGGGTGGCGAGGCTATAGCCCGTCTGGTGGTGCTGGCTGATCAGATCGAACGCCTTGCGGATACAGGTCAGCATCCCGAGGCTGAGCACATCGACTTTTAGAATACCTAAGGAATCGATGTCATCCTTATCCCAGCAGATAACCGTACGATCCTCCATCGTGGCGTTTTCGATGGGGACAAGTTCGTCCAGCCGCCCTTCGGTGATGATGAACCCACCCACATGCTGAGACAGATGACGGGGGAAGCCGTCAATCTCGTAGACCAGCATTAGAGTCTGTTTTAGGCGTTTATCGTCGGGATCAAGGCCAATCTCGCGCATGCGTTCGGCTTCAAGACCTTTGGCCGAGAAGAATCCCCATAGCTGTGACGAGAGCGCCGAGATCGTATCCTCGGTCAACCCCATCGCTCGCCCCACCTCGCGGATGGCGCGTTTGCCGCGATAATGTACGACCGTGGCGCAGAGGCCCGCGCGTTCCCGGCCATAGCGGTCATAGATGTGCTGGATCACCTCTTCGCGGCGTTCATGTTCGAAATCGACATCGATATCGGGCGGCTCGTCCCGCGCCTCGGACACAAAGCGTTCAAAGACCATCGTGCCCAGTTCTGGACTGACCTCGGTGATGCCAAGGCAGTAGCAGACCACCGAATTGGCCGCCGAGCCGCGCCCCTGACACAGGATATCGCGGGATCGGGCGAAGGTGACGATGTCACGGACGGTCAGGAAATAGGGTTCATATTTCAGCTTGCCGATCAGGGTCAGTTCATGCGCCAGCATTTTCTTGGCCTTCTCGGACGCGCCCGCCGGATAACGCCAGTTCAACCCCTCATGGGCCAGACGGTGCAGGCGCTGGGTCGGGGTTTCCTGTTCGTCGCCCTCGCTTGGGTATTCATAGCGCAGCTCATCGAGCGAGAAGGTGAGGTCTTTACTAAGAGCATGAGCGCGGGCGACGGCCCCTTCGTGTCCTTTGAAGATGCGCAACATCTCAGATTCCGAGCGCAGGCGCAGTTCCCCATTGGCCAGCGCATCGCGGCCCAGATCATCGACCTTACGACGCAGGCGGATGGCGGTCAGTACATCACCCAGCTTGCGACGGGTACCATGGTGCATTATCGGCGCAGCGCTGGCGAGGGTGGGGAGGTTGAGTTGTTGTGATTCAGTCTCTAATACAGAGAAATACTCACTGTCTGCGCCATCATATCTGGGGTGCATCACCAGATGCATCCGCCCGGAAAAGCGGCGCGTCAGCTTTTGCGCCTGTGTCCGCCAAGCACTCGCGCCGCCCTGCGGCCGGGTCGCTTGTGGCCAGAGCAGCAGGTGCAGACCGTCGGAGAATTCCATCAGGTCGGACAGGTGCAGGATACAGTCGCCTTTCTCGGCGCGCAGGCGGCCTGCGGACAGGATACGGCACAGGTTGCCCCAGCCCTGCCGGTTCAGGGGCAGGGCGGTGACGGTGGGCGCGTCGGTGAAGATCAGCCGTGCCGCAGGGATCAGGCGTGGCACGGCGTGGATCGGGTAGGAGGGCGGTTTGGGAATGTGATCGGGGCAGGGCGGGCCGATGGGCGTGTTCTGCCCTTCCCATTCCACACGTTCGCGCACCTTTCGGGCGATCTCGCGCGCCTGGGTGTGGGCACGCACGATCCCGGCGACCGAGTTGTCATCGGCAATCGCGATGGCGGGCAGGCCAAGGGTGACGGCACGCTGCATATACTCCTCGGGGTGCGAGGCCCCGGTGAGAAAGGTGAAATTCGACGTGATTGACAGCTCGGCATACATGGCGATTCCATATTATATTCACCTTTTGTTCTTTTTCGAGTCCTTTGCGCAGGAAACGGGTCGATTGCAGTTTCCCCTCTGGGCAAGTTGGCAGAAAAAGGAGACCCGAGATGTTCAAGATCACTGCCCTTCCCACCCATCAAGTCCGCGCGCTTCAGGCCGGAGGGCCGGACGCATATGGCGCCTCACCCGAGCGCGCCGTTTCCAAAGGTGCGGGCAATCCCTGCCGACATTGCCTACAAAACATACCAGAAGGCCAAGAAATGCTGATATTGGCGCATCGCCCTTTTCCAGAGGCACAACCTTACGCGGAAACGGGTCCGATCTTTCTATGTGCCAGCCCGTGTAAGCGATATGAGGGCACGGAGCTGCCCGAGATTTTGACCACCTCTCCGGACTATCTGATCAAGGGGTATGGATTGGATGACCGGATCGTCTATGACACCGGGGCGATCGCCCCGACAGATCAGATTGGTGCGGCGGTAAAGGACATCTTTGCCCGTGCGGACATCGCCTATGTCCACGTGCGATCCGCCCGAAACAACTGCTATCAGGCGCGAATCGACCGGTCTTAAAGCTTGACCCGGTGCATCCCCCGGCGCGGCTGATCCAGATCATCCGCTGGGCCATCATCGGCACGGGATGAGGTCAGGGCGAGGAACACATCCTCGAGATCGGCCTCTTCGGTGCGCACGTCGCGGATGCGGATGCCTGCGGCGCGCACGGCCTCAAGCACCTGTTCAGCGCTGGTCTGGGCGCTGCGATATTGCAGGACAAGGCTGCCATCATCGCGCAAAGCGGCTTCGACACCATCAGTCGTGGGCAGATCCACGACCGGGCTGTCGGGAAGGATCACCATCGTCCGGCTGTCCATCCGACCCAGCAGGTTGGCGGTACTGTCCTGCGCTATCTTTTCGCCGTGGTTGATGATGGCGATCTCGTCACACATCTCTTGCGCTTCTTCCAGATAATGCGTGGTCAAGATGATCGTCATGCCCTGTTCGTTCAGCTTGCGTACATTGGTCCAGAGCATCTGGCGCAGTTCGATATCCACGCCTGCCGTGGGTTCATCCAGAACCAGAATCTTGGGGTGGTGCACCAGTGCCTTGGCCAGCAAAAGCCGTCGTCGCATGCCGCCCGATAGCGTGCGGGCATAGGCCTCGGCCTTGTCGCTGAGGCCCACAAGTTCGAGAATTTCATCGCTGCGACGCTGCGACTTGGGTACGCCATAAAGCCCGGCCTGCACCTCCAATGCGCCGCGCGGGGTGAAGAACGGGTCTAGGTTCAGCTCTTGCGGCATCACGCCAATGGCAGCGCGGGACTGACGGGGGTGTTGGTCCTGATCAAACCCCCAAATCGACACTGAACCCGCCGATTTCACCACCAGACCGGCCAGAATGTTGATCAGAGTCGATTTCCCGGCCCCGTTCGGCCCCAACAGCCCAAAGACCGAGCCGCGCGGGACGGTCAGATCGATGCCCTTCAGCGCGTGCTTTTCAGGCTGGCCCTTACCGCCACGATAGGTCTTGCGCAGCCCTTCGATCCTGATTGCCGCATCGCTCATGTGGCTCTTGCCCCCGGTTTGCTCATCGCTCATAAACGCACCTAAACCATGCCCGCGAGGCCGACAACCGAAGAAGGATCGCCAGCCGTGACCATCGAAGCGCCGGAAACCAAGATCGTCGAAACCTCTCGTGTTGCCTGCGACGGCGGCGAGGGTGCGCTGGGCCATCCGCGGGTCTGGCTGCAGATCCCCGAGGATACCGGCTGGGTTGAGTGCCCCTATTGCGATTGCAAATATGTGCTGGCGGATCAGGATCAGTAGGCCCGTCACAAAACTGTTACGCGTCCTATTTCCGCCCGAGTGAAGACTCTATATCCTGACGAAATAGCTTTATGATTCCAGGGCGCGAAGATGCTCTTTTCCGTGCAGGTCATGCACCTTTCAGACCGGGATATTGTGGCCAAGGGCGGCCACCGGAACGTTTATGCCTGCCCCAACCAGCCAGAGTTGCTGGTCAAAGTGACGCGTCCCAGAATCCGCCGCAACAGATCCATCATGAAACGCGCTGTGCGTCGTCTGCTGCCCGATTCAGCATTCCGAAACGCCTTGAAAGAGCTGGAGTGCGAGATGAAGGCGGCGCTGAAAAGTGGTCTGGACATTTCCAGACTGCCACTGGCGCGGTCCTTTGGTGTCGTGCAGACAGATGTCGGGCCCGGCGTCGTGGTCGAGAGGATCAGCACCGAAGATGGCGCATTAGCGCAGGACTTGCTGTCGATGTGCGCGCGGCAGGAGATGACGGCTGAGACATTGGATGATCTGAACATCTTTGTCCGAAAGCTTTTTGAGTTCCAAATTGTGGGTCGGGACATCCATGGGAAAAACATCGTCTATGGATTGCGTGACGACATAAGTATGTTCTTTCTGATCGATGGGTACGGGGAACGAAACCTTGTGCCGTTACGCTCGTTAAGTCGCAGGCTGAATGATCGGTCATTGAACAAGCAGATGCAGCACATTGCGCAGCAATCCGGGATGAACTGGGACAAGACGAACCGCGCCTTCAGTATCGCGTGATTTATCCTGAGCGGGTGTCTTGTGCATCTATGTTTTTTTAAACACAAATCGGCTTCAACTGCTCCAATAGTCATTTTTTCCCAAAACGCGCCCATATTTGCGTGATACGCTGTGCCGCATTCGTCTTAGGTGAGTGTGATGACTGAGATTACTCAAACGGACAGCGCAAGCCCGGTTTTTGGCTGGGTCGGATTCTGTTTCGCTGCTTTGGCGTTGTTCGCCGCCTTGTTTGTGTTTTGGGCGGGACCGTTTGCGCCTCAGCAATCTACAGGCGTCACGCTTGGCGAACTGGCGGCCGAGATCGGGAAATCGACCCTGCGTGCCGCTACGGGGGCAGAGCAACCCGAACCTGTGGCCCGAACCCGCGATCTGGATGATTTTTTGCAAATCGGTGTGGCGATGCTTGGCGGGCTGGCGATTGTTGTTTCGGTCATTGGCCTTCTGCGTCACGAAAGGCGTCGCCCGGCCATTGCCGGAATGGTTATCGGTGTTGGTGCCATTCTGTTTCAGTTTTTCGCCTTTGCGTTTTTTGCGTTCCTCGGTGTGCTGGTCATAATGGCCCTGGTGCATAGTTTTTCGGACTTTTTCAGCGGCCTCTTTGGGGGTTAGGGCACGTTCCTGACTGGTCACCCGTCTGCCCCTGTGGCAGAACGATCCCTGACCGACAGGGAGAGCGCGCATGAGCAATTTCGGAAAAGGGTGTCATCTGCATCTGATCGACGGATCAGCCTTTATTTTTCGGGCCTATCACGCGCTTCCCCCGCTGACGCGCAAATCCGATGGGCTGCCCATCGGCGCTGTATCGGGCTTCTGCAACATGCTGCAGAAATATGTCGAAGGGAACGCGGGACCGGATGCGCCGACCCACGTGGCGGTGATCTTTGACAAGGGCTCGCACACGTTCCGCAACGACCTCTATGACCTCTACAAGGCCAACCGCGAGGCCATGCCTGAGGATTTGCGTCCGCAGATGCCTCTGACCCGTGAAGCCACTCGCGCCTTCAACATCGCCTGCAAGGAGTTGGAGGGGTATGAGGCCGACGACATCATCGCCACATTGGCCGTTCAGGCGCGCGAGGCCGGGGGGCGGGTGACCATCGTTAGCTCGGACAAAGACCTGATGCAGCTGGTGGGCGGCGGCGTGGAAATGCTGGACGCCATGAAAAACAAGCGCATCGACCGCGACGGCGTGTTCGAGAAATTTGGCGTGGGTCCCGAACGGGTGGTCGATGTCCAGGCGCTTGCGGGGGATTCCGTAGATAACGTGCCCGGTGCGCCGGGGATTGGGGTGAAAACGGCGGCCCTGTTGATCAATGAATACGGCGATCTGGAAACCCTGTTGGATCGCGCCGAAGAAATCAAACAGCCCAAACGCCGCCAGACTCTGATCGAAAAGCGCGACCAGATCGAGTTGTCGAAGAAGCTGGTGCAGCTGGATGAACAGACGCCTCTGGACTTCACGCTGGACGATTTGGAAGTGCGCGATCCTGATCCAGAGACCCTGCTGGGGTTCCTCGCGGATATGGAGTTCCGCACCCTCACCAAGCGCATTGCCGACAAGCTGGGGGCCGAGGCTCCGGTGATCGCCGGCGCGCCCGCGCCCGAAGTGGCCTCTGAGGCCGAGGATATCCCCTTTGACGCCTCGAAATATGAATGCTTGCGGGATGCGGCGGCGTTGCAGGCGTGGATCGACCGGGCCTATGAAACCGGCTGGGTGGCCGTCGATACCGAAACCACCGGATTGAACGAAATGATCGCTGATCTGGTGGGTATTTCGCTGAGTGTTGAGGCGGGTTCGGCCTGTTACATCCCGCTGACTCACCGCGATGGGGCATCGGATGACTTGTTCGGCTCAGACGCGCTGGCCGAGGGGCAGATGCAGCTGGATGAGGCTCTAACTTTGCTCAAACCGATGCTTCAGGACGCCTCGATCCTGAAAATCGGCCAGAACATGAAATACGACGCCAAGATTTTCGCGCGTTATGGCGTAGAAGTGGCGCCGATCGACGACACGATGCTGATGTCTTATGCGATGCATGGTGGTGAGCACGGGCATGGGATGGATACGCTGTCCGAGCGTTACCTGAACCACACGCCCATTCCGATCAAACCGCTGCTGGGGTCCGGCAAATCCGCAATCACTTTCGACAAGGTGCCGATTGACGAGGCCACTGCCTATGCCGCTGAAGATGCGGATATCACGCTGCGCCTCTGGAAACTGTTCAAGCCACAACTGCATCATGTGCAGGTAACGACGGTGTATGAGACGCTGGAGCGGCCTCTGGTGCCGGTCCTCAAGGAAATGGAGATGCACGGCATCAAGGTGGACCGCGATGTCCTGAGCCGCATGTCCAACGCCTTCGCGCAAAAAATGGCCGGGTTAGAGGCTGAAATTCACGAATTGGCCGGTGAGAATTTCAATGTGGGATCGCCCGCGCAACTGGGTGAGATTCTGTTCGACAAGATGGGACTTGAGGGCGGTAAGAAGGGCAAGACCGGGAAGTATTCGACCGGGGCGGACATTCTGGAAGACCTCGCCACCGAACACGAACTGCCCCGCCGGGTGTTGGACTGGCGGCAGCTTTCCAAGCTGAAATCGACCTATACGGACGCGCTGCAAACCCATATCAACCCGGATTCAGGCCGGGTGCATACATCTTATTCGATCACGGGGGCGAATACCGGGCGTCTGGCCTCGACCGATCCGAACCTGCAGAACATCCCGGTGCGCACCGAAGAAGGGCGTCGCATTCGTGAGGCGTTTATTGCCGAGCCGGGCAATGTGATGGTTAGCCTCGACTATAGCCAGATTGAATTGCGGATACTGGCTCATATCGCTGACATTTCGACCCTGAAACAGGCGTTTTCGGATGGGTTGGACATTCACGCCATGACCGCCTCCGAGATGTTTGACGTGCCGCTGGATGAGATGACACCTGAAATCCGCCGCCAGGCTAAGGCGATCAATTTTGGTGTGATTTACGGGATTTCGGGCTTTGGTCTGGCGCGCAATCTGCGCATTCCTCGGTCCGAGGCGCAGGGGTTCATTGACCGCTATTTCGAACGCTTTCCGGGTATACGGACATATATGGACGACACCATCGCTTTTGCGAAAGAGAACGGATACGTGCAGACGCTGTTCGGCCGCAAAATCCATACGCCTGAGATCAATGCCAAGGGGCCGCATGCCGGGTTCTCGCGTCGGGCGGCGATAAACGCGCCGATTCAAGGCACGGCAGCAGATGTGATCCGGCGCGCGATGGTGCGGATGCCGGATGCGATCAACGGGCTGCCTGCCAAGATGCTATTGCAGGTGCATGACGAATTGCTGTTCGAAGTGGCTGAGGATGCAGTGGATCAAGTGATTCGTGTGGCGCGCGATGTGATGGAGGGGGCATCGGACCCCGCGGTGAAGCTGGACGTGAAGCTAAGCGTGGATGCAGGGCAAGGCGCGAATTGGGCCGAGGCGCACTAAGAAGCGCTGCTCATCAGGCCCGGCGGGCCCTCTTCGCAGCGGGTCAATCCTGCGTCTTGACCAGACGGTTCACCAACTGTTGTACGGTGGGTCCCAGGATAAAGATGACCGTAAAGGCGATGGGCCAGCAAAACCCCCAAGCAGACATCCAATCGCCGAATGTGGTAGGCCCAAATCCTATGGCCTTGACAGTGGCAATGCCTGTGACGATGCAGGACATCAGCCCCGACATGATCAGACAGAACACAATGCGCGAAAAGCGGGCAGGGATCATCACAGTTCCTTCAAGTCATTGTGGTGATGTCTGCGCGATTTTTTTTGAAAAGGCCAGATATCAGAACTCTACCCAGTCCAGACTGTTGAAAGTTTGCGCCGTTGAGGGGGTATATTCGGCACTGACCCAGCCGGAATAGCCCATTTCGTCAAAGGCCTCGAAAAGCGCAGCAAAGTCTGTTGGTCCGCGTCCGGGCTCGGACCGGTCTGGGGCGGCACCGATCTGAGCATGGGTGACAATGTGGTGAAAGCGGTGCCAGACGTCCAGCGCGTCACCGTGGATCATATGAGCGTGGAAGCTGTCATATTGCAGGCCGATATTGGGGCGGTCCACCAAGGCCAGAACTTCGGCAGCCAGATCATAATCGTTCAGGAAGTAGTTGGGTTGTGAGACAGGGTTCAGCGGCTCGATCGTAAAGTGCTGTTTGGGGGCGAAATCGGCGGCCCATTTCAGGTTCTCAACCATGGTTTTTAGTGCATCTGGTCCCGCGCAATACCCCGACATGATATGGATCAGCCCTGGTTTCAAAACATCGGCGTAGCGCATGACGCGGCGGATATCGGACTGAAACCGCGCTTCGCCACCTGGGACCGCAGCATAGCCTGGCTCGCCACCGGTGTAGTTGGGCGGAGGGGCGTTGATCAGCACCAGGTCCAGCCCGTTGGCCAGCAGGGCGCGGCGGGTTTCCTTGGCAGCCAGCTCATAGGGAAACAGGATCTCGACTGCCTGAAACCCGGCCTCCGCCGCGGCCTGAAACCGGTCGAGATAGGGCAGCTCGGTAAAGAGCAGCGAGATGTTGGCGGCGAATTTCGGCATAAGAGGTCCCACGTGATGCTGCCCGGACCTTAGCCTTGGGGCGATTTCAACGAAAGAGACTGAAAACGACAGTTTGTCGAAAACCGGCCAGAACCATCGGCTCGAATCAGCCAGCCTTCAGCCATCACGGTGGATCATTTTCGGCCACCGTTCCAACAGAAGGTCTGACACCATGGCGATGAGCCCTGACCCCGTGCGCGGGAACACTCTTTCTGTGTCTGCGGGGCGCCGCTCGGCTGTATCCGGCAATGGCCTGGCAGTGGCGTCCATGCTGACATGGGCAGCCGGGTTTCCTGCGGCCGAGGTTTTGCTGCAAACTTGGCCTCCGATTACGTTGCTGGTGGCGCGGTTGGCGTTGGCAGTGCTGGTGATGGTGCCGGTCTGGGTGTTGATGGATGGGCCCGCGCGGGTGTTACGCGCGCGTTGGGGGCACGCGATGTTTGTCGGCGCTGCGTTGGGATCTGGGATGTTCCTGATCATTCTGGCGCAAAAGCTGACTGACCCGGTGACGGTTGCGATCATTGCGTCCGGCGCGCCCTTGTTTGCAACTCTGCTGGAACTGGCGACAGGCACGCGGCGCTTGCGGTGGAATTTTGCGCTGGGCGTGGTCGTGTCAATCATCGGCGGGTTGATTGCAACCAGCGCGCTGGCCCCGGCGCAATTGGGTTTGGGTGCGGCCTGCGCCATTGCGTCCACGGCCCTGTTTTGCTGGGCCAGTATGGCGACGGCGCGGGATTTCCCGGCGCTCAGCCAGACAGGGCGCAGCACGATCACTTTTGTCGGCGGGCTGGTAACGGCCTCGGTTCTGTTTTTCTGCGCCGCGCAAATGGGTGTCAGCGTTGCACCGACAGCGCCGGTCGATATGCAACAGATGGGCATGCTTGTGATGTATGCGCTGATCTCAATGGGGCTAAGTCAGGTCTTTTTCATCGCATCCGTTGGCAAAATCGGCGTGGCGCTGGCCGCATTCCACATCAACATTGCGCCGTTTTACGTGATGTTGATCATGCTGGTTCTGGGTGAGGACTGGAACTGGACCCGCGCGCTGGGCGCGGGGATCGTGGCAATCGCCGTGCTGTTGGCGCAGGACCGTCGCGTGGCGCGTCGGGTCTAATCCGGCAACTCCTCGGACCGGATCAGGGGAAAAAACTGCCCACCCGACCAGACACCGAACCAGCCGTCGCTATGTTCGGCGATATCGACCAACCGGTAGAAGCTTTTGCGGTCGATCCGCGCCTCGAGATTTGCGCGGATCAGGATGTAGGGCGCGGGTTCCTCGGATTCGGGGTCGATGACAATGCGGATTGGATGGTCGGGCCCTGCGACGGCTTCATCCCCCACATGGGTGGTGAAACATAGCGTCTGCGCCGTGCCCTTGCCCGTCGCATCGAAATCGACCGCCACGAAAGGTGCGTCCTCGACAGTGATTCCCACCTTCTCGACCGGGGTAACGAGGTAATATTTCCCGTCTTCCTTTTTAAGAATTGAGGAAAATAGCTTCACAAGCTCGAACCGGTTGATCGGCGACCCTAGATAAGTCCAAGAGCCATCTTTGGCGATATGGATGTCCAGATCGCCACAAAACGGAGGATTCCACAGATGAACCGGGGGTAGGCCCTTGGTTTTGGCGGCATTGACTGATGCCGCAATGCCATCAGGGGAAGGTGTCACAGGTTTTTGTCCGCTCATTACTTTTGCCATTTCCTTTTCGCGCGATACACTTCAACCATATTAGTCCACGGAAGGGAAAGTCATGACCGAACCTGCCGACCTCGTGTCCGAGATCGAAGCGCTGGAAACCAAACTGCAAGAGGCCAAGTCCTCGATCACCCGTCGCTTTATCGGACAGGAGAGGGTCGTGGACCTGACCCTGACCGCGCTGCTGTGCGGCGGGCATGCGTTGCTGATCGGTCTGCCCGGTCTGGGTAAGACGCGACTGGTCGAAACGCTGTCGACCGTGATGGGCCTGCACGGCAACCGCATCCAGTTCACGCCGGACCTGATGCCTGCCGACATTCTGGGGTCCGAAGTTCTGGATACCGCCGAAGATGGCAGCCGCCATTTCCGCTTTATTTCGGGCCCGATCTTTTGCCAGTTGCTGATGGCGGATGAGATCAACCGCGCCAGCCCCCGGACGCAATCGGCGCTGCTGCAAGCGATGCAGGAACGCACTGTGACGGTGGCGGGCGAGGATCGCTCGCTGGGTACGCCCTTCCACGTGTTGGCGACGCAGAACCCGATTGAGCAGGAAGGCACCTATCCGCTACCCGAGGCGCAGTTGGACCGTTTCCTGGTGCAGATCGACGTGGAATACCCTGATCGCCAGACCGAGCGTGACATTCTGCTGGCCACCACGGGCGTTGACGAAGATGACGCGCATGAGATTTTCACCAAAGAAGAGCTGCTGGCAGCGCAAGTTCTGTTGCGACGCATGCCGGTGGGCGACTCGGTGGTTGAACTGATCCTCGATCTGGTTCGCGCCTTCCGTCCCGATGAGGCGGGCGTGTCTGAACGTGTGGTTGAAACCGTTGCATGGGGCCCCGGTCCGCGGGCGGCGCAGGCGCTGATGATGACCGTGCGGGCGCGGGCGATGTTGCAGGGACGGCTGGCCCCGAATGCCGAGGACGTCTTGGATATGGCCCGCCCTGTCCTCAGCCACCGGATGGCATTGAACTTTGCCGCAAGGGCGCGAGGGGACAGCCTTGCTGACCTGATCGAAAGCACCGCTGCCGGGTTGATCCGCACCGAGGCTGCGGCGTGAATGCCGCGCTGACCCTTCGTGAAAGATCTGAGGCCGAGGCGTCCCGGCTGCCGCCCCTGTTGGCGCGGGCCGAACATCTGGCCGGAACGGTTCTGCTGGGCGATCACGGACGCAGGCGTTCGGGTCTGGGTGATGATTTCTGGCAGTACCGCCCGGCCCAGATCGGGGACAGTCGCCGGATGATCGACCATCGCCGCTCGGCGCGCGGGGATCAGCAATTTGTGCGCGAACGCGAATGGCAGATCGCGCAATCGGTAATGCTGTGGGTCGATCAGGGTGCCTCGATGCGGTTTGCGTCTGACAAGAACCATCCCACCAAGGCCGACCGGTCGCGCTTGCTGGGCCTAGCCACGGCCATCCTGCTGGTGCGAGGCGGAGAACGCGTGGGCCTGACCGGCACCACCCTGCCGCCCCGGCGCGGCAACGCACAGATCGTGCGGCTGGCGCAAGCCTGGTCCGAGGATGCCGAGGCCGATTATGCGCCACCTGAACACCGCGCCATGATCCCGCATGCGCGGGCCGTTTTCATTTCCGATTTTCTGGGGCCCATGGACGAGGTCGAACTGGCCCTGACCAAGGCTGCCGACCGGGGCGTGCGCGGGGTTCTGTTGCAGGTTCTGGACCCGACCGAGGAGAGCTTTCCCTATCGTGGCCGGACCATTTTCGAAAGCGTCGGCGGCACGACCCGCCACGAGACATTGAAGGCCGGAGAGCTGCGCGATCGCTATCTGGACCGGCTTGCCAAACGCAAGGATGCGCTGATGCAGTTGTGCCGCGCGACCGGTTGGCAGCTTGGGCTGCATCACACGGGTGACAGCGCGCAGGCAGCTCTGTTGTGGCTCTATCGTGCGTTGGATCGGGGGTCTGTATGACGATTTTGGCAGGCATCGGTTTTACCGCGCCATGGGTGTTGCTGGGTCTGCTGACCCTGCCGATCCTGTGGCTGATCCTGCGCGCAGTGCCGCCCGCGCCGATCCGGCGGCTGTTTCCGGCGGTGACTCTGTTGCTGGGGCTGAAGGATGAGGAGAGCGTCTCGGACCGCACGCCGTGGTGGCTGCTTTTGCTGCGGATGCTGGCGGCGGCGGCGATCATCATCGGACTTGCAGGGCCGGTACTGAACCCCTCGCGTGATCAAGCGGGGTCAGGTCCGCTGATGCTGGTGCTGGATGCCAGCTGGGCCGGGGCCACCCGATGGTCCGCAACGCTGGATCAGATTGACGCGCAACTGGCCGAGGCCGGACGCGCTGGGCGCACCGTTGCGATCCTGAGCCTGACCGAACCCGAAGTACCGGTGTTCCAATCCGCCGAAGACTGGCGCGGCAGGTTGCCGGGGCTGGCGCCGACACCCTGGCAACCGACCGAGGTGCAGATAGAACAGACTCTGGCTGCGCTGGATCAGTTGGACGGGGGCTTCGACACGCATTGGTTCAGTGATCGTCTCGATTTTGATGGCCAGGATACGATCCTAGCGACACTGCAAGGGCGGGGTGAGGTCACGGTCTATCAGGCGGCCTCAGCGGTTGTTGCCCTTTTGCCTGCCACATATCAGGACGGGTTGATCCAACTGACAGCCCAGCGGGCCGAACCTGGCCCAGCCCAGCAGATCACTGTTTTGGCGCAGGGCCGCGACCCGGCTGGAGTGATGCGCGTTCTGCAATCCGCGGCGATGGAATTTGCCAGCGGCGAAACGCAGGCGCAGGTCGAACTGGCCTTGCCGTCCGAGCTGCGCGCACGGATCACTCGGTTTGAAATTCAGGGCCAGCGCTCGGCGGGCGCGATGACCTTGACTGATGACAGCCTGCGCAGGCGCGAGGTTGCGCTGATCGCGGGAACACTGAACCGCGAAGGGCTGGAGCTGTTGTCGCCACTGCATTACTTGACGCAGGTTCTGACCCCCACGGCGGATTTTGTCGAAGGCGGGCTGATGGATGTGCTGCCCGCGAACCCAGATGTGATCGTGCTGGCCGATGTGGCGAAACTGTCTGCGGGCGAGCAAGAGGCGGTCGTCGAATGGGTTGAACAGGGAGGGTTGCTGTTGCGCTTTGCCGGACCGCGTATGGCTGCCAGCGATCTGGGCCGCGATGCCGAGGATACGCTGTTGCCGGTACGTCTGCGCAGCGGCGGCCGCTCGGTCGGTGGTGCGATGAGCTGGGGTGAGGCCAAGGGGCTTGCCCCCTTCCCAGAAGGCTCGCCCTTTTATGGCTTAAGGGTGCCGTCGGACGTTTCCGTTACGACGCAGGTGATGGCACAACCAGACCCTAATCTGGCGGATCGAGTGATTGCATCGCTTTCGGATGGGACGCCACTGGTCACGCGCAAAGCGCTGGGTCTGGGGCAGGTGGTGCTGTTTCACGTAACGGCAGATGCGGAATGGTCCAGCTTGCCTCTGTCCGGTTTGTTCGTCGAAATGTTGGATCGCCTGGCTGTCGCCTCGGCCGCTAAGTCGCGGCAAGAGTCTCAGTTGCAGGGCACCACTTGGGCGCCAGTGCAAGTCATGGACGGTTTTGGCGGTTTGATGGATGCAGGGAATCTTGCCGGTGTCGACGGGGTTGATCTGGTGACGGGCACGATCGGTCCTGACTTGCGCCCCGGTCTCTATGAAAGCGGCAAACAGAAGCTGGCGTTGAACGTCTTGGCTGAAGATACCGTTCTGACGCCGGTCTCTTGGCCTTCGGATGTGCCGATCAAAGGGCAGGAAATCAGCACTGAAACCCCGATTGGAGGCATGTTGCTCAGTCTTGCGCTGCTGTTGTTGACCATGGACGTGATCGCCTCGTTGGCGTTGTCGGGGCGGCTTGGTCTTGCGCGCGCGGCGGCGATTGCGCTGGGCGCAGTGCTGATCGCACCCGAGGTGCAGGCGCAAACGCCCGACGAGACCGAATTTGCCCTGAACGCAACGACTGAACTGGTGTTGGCCCATGTGCTGACCGGAAATGCCGACGTGGATGAGATCGCAGAGGCCGGGATGCGCGGGTTGGCGCAGACCCTGTTCTACCGCACGTCGGTGGAACCGGCCGGGCCTGTGGGCGTTGATCTGGAGCGTGATGAACTGGCGTTTTTCCCGCTGCTCTACTGGCCGATCACGCCGGATCAACCGCAACCCTCGGTCGAGGCGTATTCCAAGCTGAACGCCTATCTGCGCTCGGGTGGCATGATCCTGTTTGACACGCGCGATTCCAACGTGGCGCGGTTCGGGGCTGCCAGCCCCAATGGACGCAAGCTACAGCAACTGGCCGCGCCGCTGAATATCCCTTCGTTAGAGCCGATCCCGCGTGACCATGTGCTGACGCGGACATTCTACCTGTTGCAGGATTTTCCGGGTCGCCATGCCGGAGCGGATGTGTGGGTTGAAGCCGCCCCGCTGGATGCGGAACAGATCGAGGGGATGCCCTTCCGCAACCTCAATGACAATGTGACACCGGTGGTGATTGGTGGCAATGACTGGGCAGCAGCCTGGGCGGTGGATCGCAATGGTCAGGCACTTCTGCCCGTCGGGCGCGGATATGCCGGAGAGCGACAGCGCGAATTGGCCAATCGTTTCGGGGTCAATCTGGTGATGCATGTGCTGACCGGGAATTACAAATCGGATCAGGTGCATGTGCCTGCTCTGCTGGACAGGTTGGGACAATGACGGGAACCGTACTTTTTGATCCGCTGATCCCGTGGCCCGTTCTGGCAGTGGTAGGTGCGATAGCGTTGGCGGGGGTGGCTGTTGCCCTGTGGCGTGGTCTGTCCGGCTGGGCCTTGCGTGGGCTGGCGGCGCTGGTGGTGATCGCGGCGCTGTCCGGGCCGGTCTATCAGGTCGAGGACCGTGCGCCGCTGACCGACATCGTGCTGATGATCGAAGACGAAAGCGCCAGTCAGACCTTGTCGGACCGGGCTGAACAAACAGCGCAAGCGGCGGATGCCCTGGCGGATGAGATCGAATCCCGCGACAATACCGAGCTGCGCCGCATCAAGGTCGGCGATGGTGACGGCGACGAGGGCACCCAGGTTATGGCCGCGTTGAATGAGGCGCTGGCCGAAGAACCCCGTGCCCGGATCGCGGGTATCGTTGTCGTTTCGGACGGGATCGTGCATGACGCGGATCAGGCCCCGGACCTGCCAGCGCCGATGCATCTGTTGCAGACCGGGCGCTCCAGCGACTGGGACCGCCGCCTGATTGTCCGCAACGCCCCGGCTTTTGCCATTATCGGCGAGCCCGTGACCCTGACCCTGCGGGTCGAGGATAGCGGCGCTGCCCCTGCCGGTGCCACTACGGCGCCGCTTGAAATCTCGGTCGACGGGGCCGAGCCCGAGCAATTCACCATTCCCATTGGCACAGATGTGGAATTGCCCGTCACGCTGCCTCATGGCGGGCGCAATGTGCTGCAATTCACCGTTCCGCAGGCCGAAGGTGAGCTGACCGATCGCAACAACACCGCCTTGATCCAGATGAACGGCGTGCGGGATCGCCTACGTGTGTTGCTGGTCTCTGGCGAGCCGCATCCCGGCGGGCGGACATGGCGAAACCTGCTGAAATCCGACAGCTCGGTCGATCTGGTGCATTTCACCATCCTGCGCCCACCCGAGAAACAGGACGGCGTGCCGGTGGATGAGCTCTCGCTGATCGCCTTCCCCACGCGTGAGTTGTTTTTGGAAAAGATCAACGATTTCGACTTGATCATCTTTGATCGCTACAAACGGCGCGGAATCCTGCCCGCCATCTATCTGGACAATGTCAGTAGCTACATCAATGAAGGTGGTGCAGTTCTGATCGCGGCGGGGCCGGATTTTGCCAGCGCTGATAGTATTTTCCGGTCGCCTTTGGCTTCAATCCTTCCGGCGCAGCCAACTGCACGGGTGATCGAAGAACGCTTTGTCCCTATGGTGACGGATCTGGGTCAGCGCCATCCGGTGACGACCGATCTGGGTGATCCTGAAAACTGGGGCGCATGGCTGCGGCAGATCGACGTGAACCAGCGCCGGGGTGAGATGCTGATGACCGGCGTGGACGACCGCCCCTTGCTGGTGCTGGACCGTGTGGGTGAGGGACGCGTGGCGATGTTGGCCTCGGATCACGCGTGGCTGTGGAGCCGCGGGTTCGAAGGCGGCGGACCGCAATTGGAACTGCTGCGCCGTCTGGCGCATTGGATGATGAAAGAGCCCGAGCTAGAGGAAGAGGCGCTGTGGGCCGAAGCCAACGGTCAAATCATGCGCATCATTCGCCAGACCCTTGAAGATGAGGTCGGCCCTGTGACCGTCACGCTTCCCAACGGCGAAACGCTTGAGGTGACATTGGACGAGGTCTCACCCGGTCGGTTCGAAGCGCAGTATTACGGGCCCGAGATTGGCCTCTACCGTTTGCAGGAGGGCGAGCACTCGGCGGTGATCGGCCTTGGCCCCGCCGCGCCAAAAGAGTTCGAGCGCACGATCGCGACCTCGGAAGTGGTGGACCCTATTCTGGCGGGATTGCGCGGTGGCACCATCCGGGTCGAGGAGGGCTTGCCGTCGATCCGAAATGTGCGGGCCGGACGACCGGCCTCGGGACGGGGGTGGATTGGCCTGACACCACGCGACGCCTATGAAACGCGTGATGTAACACAGGCTGGGCTGTTGCCGCCGTGGTTGGTGCTCTTGCTGGTTGGCGGGTTTCTCGTCGGCGGGTGGTTGCGCGAAGGACGGCGCTGATTAGTCGAACACAACGCTGACCGTGGGATCACCGGGCAACCCGTCATAGCTGACCGACGCGCCACCTTTGCCCTTTGCAGGTGGGACCAGCGGGCCGAAAGAGCCGACCGAAATCAAGTGGCCGGGTTGAAACTCGATCCCTTTCGAGATCAGCCACAACGCTGCATTGGCTGGGTGCCCCATGACTGCAGCGCCTGGAGCCTCTGCCAATACCTCCCCATCCGCCGCCCGCAAAGTGACGGTCATATCTGACAGGGCCTGGGACATCGCGGCAGGGTCGGAGACAGGAATATCAGACCCTAAAACACCCAATTTTGGCGCCACCCCAATTGCAGTCAACGTAATCGGCGTGATCGGTTCGCCTTCGGCGAGGGTCAGGTCTGGTAGTTCCAAAAATGGGCGAATGGCTGATATGTTTTGCATCACCTCCAGCGGCGTCGTGGCCATGTTGATATCAGCATCTCCCACGACCAGAACCAGATCGGCCTCGAACACAGGGCGTGCGCCCCAGTTCAGTGGAACCGTCGCGCCATTCGCGACCATCATGTCGCGGTACAAGACCCCCTGCACCGGTTCATCCGCGCCAAACCGGTTCTGCGCGGGCTTGCTGGTCAGACCCGCTTTGTAGCCGATGATTGGGCCCAAATAAGGCTCTAACGCAGTAGAAATTTTGGCCTGCGTACACAATGCGTCTTGCATCGTTCCATCGGCGGACAGAGCCGCAGTCGGCGTGTTGGAAAGATAATCCTGAACAAACCGGTCAACCTGCGCATCCGTGGCGCATTCGGCCCAAGCGGGCTGCGTTGCCGCGCAGAACAGCCAGACGGCAGAAAAATAGCGTGCATTTGTCATAGGTAGCCTCCGGTTTGCAAAAAGTCTGACACAAGCCCTGGCTTCCAAGCAACGGCTTAAGCAGTTCTTCACCCTCTGCCCGGATGCTGGGACGGAATGGCCCGAGGATCGCCCACGATGAGTCTTGCAACAAAACTGGCACAAGAACGGCGTGCGCGGCTTGCCGCTGAGCGCTTGCTTGAAATGAAACAGGCCGAGTTATCGGCGGCCAACCGCAAGCTTGGCCTGCACGCCATAGCTCTGACCAAACGAATTGGCGAGACGCAGGCCGAGGTTGAAACCGTCCGCGGTGAGAATGAGAAGGTCAAATCGGACCTCACACTGGCCAATGCAAAGATTGAAGTGGCCGAGCGGCGGCTGTGGCACTCGATTCAAACCTTCCATGACGGGTTTGCGTTTTTTGACAGTAATAACCGTCTGATCGGCGCCAATACGGCCTATCTGAGCGTCTTTGACGGAATCGAAGAAGTGGCGCCGGGCATTGCCTATCCCCGTATTCTGGAAATTCTCACAGCCGAGGGTCTGATCGACCTTGGAGATGAGGCTGCCTCGGACTGGATAGAAAGAATGAAGGTACGGTGGACGCAAGCCAACCCGCAACCCGAAGTCATTCGTCTATGGAACGGTCACTATTTCAAACTCATCGATCAGCGTGGCAACGGCGGCGATGTGGTTAGTCTAGCGCTGAATATTTCGGCTTCAGTCCGGCATGAGGCTGAATTGCGATCAGCGCGAGAACGGGCCGAAGCGGCCAATCGGGCAAAGTCGGCCTTTCTGGCGAATATGAGCCACGAGATCAGAACCCCAATGAACGGGATCGTCGGCATGACCGAATTGCTGGACGAGACACCTTTGGATGAGGAACAAAGGCTCTACCTCAACACAATTCGCAATTCGGGCGAGGCGTTGCTGGTCATCATCAACGATGTTCTGGACTATTCGAAGATCGAGGCTGACAAGCTGGTCCTGCACCCCGAGCAGTTCGATTTCGAACGCTGTATCCTTGAGGTCGCGATGTTGCTGCAACCGGGTGTGCGGGACAAGGGGCTGACCTTGCTGGTCGACTATGACTTGTTCCTGCCCACACTGTTTGTTGGCGATCCGGGGCGGGTGCGGCAAGTTCTGACCAATTTGGTGGGCAACGCTGTCAAATTCACCGCCAATGGCCATGTGCTTATCCGCGTCACCGGCGTCCCCAATGCCGAGGCGCAAAGCTGCGATATTCACGTGGCAATCGAAGATACCGGCATCGGGATCGAGCAGGCGAAAATTGACCACATCTTTGGAGAGTTTAATCAGGTCGAAGATGAGAAAAACCGCCAGTTCGAAGGAACCGGGCTGGGTCTGGCTATCACCAAGCGTCTGATCACGTTGATGGGCGGAACGATCTGGGTGGAAAGCGATCCGGGGCAGGGTTCGTGCTTTGGGTTTCGGATATCACTGCCCACGGCCGAAGGTCCTCAGCCCGAACCACCTGATCTTGAAGGCAGGCTCAACCATGTGCTGGTGGTTGAGGATTTGGCGGTCAACCGCGCGATCTTGTCCAAACAACTTGGGCGGCTGGGGTCTCGGGTCACTGTCTGCACCTCTGGGGGTGAGGCGTTGGCGGCTATCGACTCATCGGTCGATCTAGTGCTGTGCGACCACGACCTGCCGGATATGGATGGGTTGGAACTTGCCACCACATTGAAGGAACGGGGCTGGGGCGAGTTGCCGATTGTGGTCATGTCTGCCAATCCCGGCACTATACATGCCAATCCCGCCCGTCACCTGATCGAAGGGGTCTTGCAAAAACCCATCCCGCGATCCGAGCTTTACGCGCGCCTGACTGCATTGGGTCAACACAAGGTGGATGCCCCCGCCCAACAGGAAACCGAGCCAGCGCCCGCCACAGACACCTTGGATCAGCGCCTGATGCGCGTCTTGGCGGCTGAGGATAACAGGACGAACCAGTTGATCCTGCAAAAGATGGTCAAGACGCTGAACATTGACCTGCGCTTCGCTAATAACGGGGCCGAGGCGGTTGAGGCTTATATGAATTTTAACCCCGACCTGATCTTCATGGATATCTCGATGCCCGGAATGGATGGAAAACAGGCTACGGGTGAGATTCGGCGGCATGAGATCCAGACCGGGCGCGCTGTGCCAATCGTTGCGCTGACGGCGCATGCGATGGCGGGCGATGATCAGGGTATTCTGTCTGCGGGGTTGGATCATTACCTGACCAAGCCGCTGCAAAAGCGGAAAATTCATCAGATGATCTTGAATCATGAGCCTGATGACGCACAGCCGGTGATTGATAGCGCAAAGGAACCCACCTAGGTTGTACCCATGTCGGACCGTGGATTTCAACCGCGCGCATTGGGCGAGATTGCCATTCGGTGCGCAGACATGCGCGCAATGGTGGCATTCTATGAGGATGTCATCGGGTTGGAGCGCCTGAGCGGCGACCACAACAGCGCCATCACATTCTTTCGAATTGGCCCAGGATTTGGCGGCCACACGCAGGTATTGGCCTTGTTCCACCACACGGCCGCTCCGCGCCCCGGTTTGCATCCCGCAGGTGCAGGCCGCCCCACGACCGGGGCCGGGTCATCGCTGCATCACATTGCTTTGTCTTTGCCGTTTCAGGAGCAAGAGGCCGTCCTGCGCTGGTATGACCAGTTGGGCCAGCCTTACCGCGTCGAGCAGTTCAGCTGGATCGGTTGGCGCGGTATTTTCACCGAAGACCCCGAAGGCAATACGGTCGAGCTGGTGGCCTATGACACTTCGATGCAGGATCAGGCCTGATAGGGGCGCACAAAGACGGGTTTGTCCTCGGATGACAGGTCGGGGCGGTATTCATACCCACCGCTGTCAAAGTCCAACAGCCCCGCAGGATCGGTCAGGCGGCGCTGGATGACATAGCGCGCCATGGCCCCGCGCGCTTTCTTGGCGAAAAAGCTGACGATCTTGGGGGTGCCTGCCTTGTCCTCCATGAACACCGGCGTGATGACCCGCAGTTTCAGTGCCTTGGGATCAACCGCGCCGAAATATTCCTGGCTGGCGCAATTTACCAGCACATCCGACCCGATCTGCGCGCCTTGCGCGTTCAATGCCTTGCTGAGCTGATCGCGCCAGTATTCATACAGGTTCTTGCCGCGCCGGGTTTTCAGCTTGCTGCCCATCTCAAGCCGATAGGCCTGAATGGCGTCCAGCGGACGCAGCACGCCGTAAAGCCCCGACAGAATGCGCAGGTGATCCTGTGCCCATGCCATTTCATCTGCATCCAAAGATGCGGCCTCAAGCCCCTGATAGGTGTCACCGGCAAAGGCCAGCGCGGCGGGGCGGATCAGGTCGGCCTCGGGCGCATCGGAAAAGGCGCGATAGCGGTCGCGGTTAAGGCGGGCCAGATCATCGCTCAGGTCCATCAGCTTTTTCAGATCGCCCAGCGTCAGGTTGCGGGCGGTTTTCGATAGTCGGATCGCGTCATCCTGAAAATCCGGTTGTGTGACCGTCACGTCGCGCTCGGCCCAGTCCAGCCGTTTGGCCGGGGAAATCACTACCAGCATATCCGCCCTCTTCGCTTGCCTGTTCGGGGTATCTAGCCCGCTTGTTGCAAGACGTCCAGAAAAGCGGCCCCAAACCTTTCGTGACGACGATCGCCCAGCACTTGTTCCAGCCCGCGCTGATCGCCGGGGCGCAATTGCGCGACCTTGGCCAGTTGCGAGGCAGAACAGGTCAGCGGTTTGTCGATCCCGTCAGGCCCGCGTGCCAGATCGTTCTGAACGGCCAAAAGCTGGTCGTAGATGTCCCCCTGATCGCGCCCGGCCAGTTTGCGCCGGGCAGGGTGCAGCGCGGCGGCCTCACCTGCGATCACCTCAAGGAAAGTGTCGCCATAGCGTTCTAGCTTTTTTGCACCGACGCCGCCGATCCGGGCCATGTCGTCCAGCGTCATGGGGCGGGTCTCGGCCATTTCGATCAGGGTGCGGTCGGGGAAAATGACGTAGGCGGGCACCCGCTGCGATTCCACCAGCGCGCGGCGTTTGGCCTTGAGCGCGGACAGCAGTGGCGCGTCTTCTTCGGCCACCATCGCCTTGACGGCAGGGCGGCGGGTGGCTTTGCGGATCGAGTCCTTGCGCAGGTTGATCTGCGCCTTGCCCTTCAGGATCGGTTTGGCGGCTTCGGTCATGCGCAGCGCGCCATGGCGGTCGGGGTCTGGGCGCACCAGATCATGCCCCATCATCTGCCGGAAAATCGCCTGCCATTGCGGGCGGGACCAGTCTTTTCCAATGCCCCATGTGGACAGCGCATCATGCCGCCGCGCGCGGACCTTGTCGGTTTCGTTGGCCAGCAGGATGTCGATCAGATGGCCTGCGCCGAACCATTCCTCGGTGCGCAAGATGGCAGACAGGGCCATGCGAACCGGCGTGGTGCCGTCGAATACCTCGGGCGGGGCATCGCATAGATCGCATTTGCCACAGGGTTCGGCCTGTTCACCGAAGTAACCCAGCAGGGTTTGACGGCGGCAGACCAGCGCCTCGGCCAACCCAAGCAAGGCGTTCAGACGGGCATGATCGGCCATGCGGCGTTCCGGTGGGGCCAGCCCCTCGTCAATTTGCGCGCGGCGCAGGCGGATGTCATCGGGGCCAAACAGGGTCAGCGTTTCCGCAGGGTCGCCGTCACGTCCGGCGCGCCCGATCTCCTGATAATAGGCTTCTATGGATTTCGGCAGGTCCGCGTGGGCGACCCAGCGGATATCGGGTTTGTCGATGCCCATACCAAAGGCGACGGTCGCGACCACGATCAGTCCATCTTCGCGCGCAAAGCGGGTTTCGACAATGCGGCGATCTTCGGGGTCCATACCGCCGTGATAGTGACAGGCCGAATGGCCCTCGGCACGTAGGGCCTGCGCCAGCACCTCGGTCTTGTTGCGGGTGCCGCAATAAACGATGCCGGATTGCCCTTTGCGCGCGGCGGCGAAATCCAGCACCTGTTTGCGTGGTCCGTCTTTGGCAGCAAAGGCCAGATGGATGTTGGGTCGGTCAAAGCCGCGCAGGAATTTGCGGGGTGCGGTGCCGTCGAACAGTTTCTCGACAATCTCATCCTGCGTTTCCGCATCCGCTGTGGCGGTAAAGGCCGCCAAGGGAACGTTCAGCGCGCGCCGCAGCTCTCCGATCCGCAGATAGTCGGGGCGGAAATCATGGCCCCATTGGCTGACGCAATGCGCCTCGTCCACCGCAATAAGGCCGACATTGATCCGGCGCAGCATGCCCAGAGCTGACCCGGCGGCCAGACGTTCGGGAGCCATGTAGAGCAGCTTCAGCCGCCCGGCCTCCAGCGCCTCCCACACCGCATCGGTTTCTTCGGGGGTGTTGCCGGATGTCAGCGCGCCAGCCTCAACCCCTGCCTCTTGCAGCCCGCGCACCTGGTCGCGCATCAGGGCGATCAGGGGGGAAATCACCACCGTCACCCCGTCGCGCAGCAAGGCAGGCAGTTGGAAACACAGGGATTTACCGCCACCCGTGGGCATGATGGCCAGCACGTTCTCGCCTGCCGTCACGGCGTCGACGATCTCTTCCTGACCGGGTCGGAAGTCGTCGAATCCAAAGACATCTCGCAGCAAAGGCGCGGAGTCGAACATCTGCGGGGTTGCCCTGTTTTATGGTTTATCTGCTCTTAAGACAGGACAATCACATACTAAGATTCGGTGAACAAGAGGTCAGACGAAATAGACCATGTTGTTGATCAGAATGATCCGCAGCGCATAGACGCCGACCAGCACGACCAGAGGCGTCAGGTCCAAGCCACCCATATTGGGCAGGATACGGCGGATCGGGCCGTAGATCGGCTCGAGTATGCGGTTCAGGCCGTACCAGATTTGCGCCACCAGCTGCTGATGCAGGTTGAGCACCTGAAAGTTGATCAGCCAGCTCATGATCACATGGGCCAGAATGATGAACCAGACAATGTCTAGGATCAGCAGCAGAATTTGGATCAACGACAGCATGGGGCCTCCGGGTGGTCGATTGCCTGAGACCTAAGCGCCCTTGCGTCAAAGAGCAAGCCCGCGCCCACAGAACGCTTGCGAATTGACCCAAAGCCCCGTCTTATTGAAGCAAGAAAAAACAGGGGCGGTCATGGTAGAGATTTCCAAGCGCAAGCGCATCTGGGGCTGGTGGTTTTTCGATTGGGCGTCGCAACCTTTTCATACGTTGCTGGTGACATTTGTCTTTGGCCCCTATTTCGCAGGGGTTGCTGCGGGGTATTTCAGTGGCACCGGGCTGGATGCCGAAGCCGCCGCGGCGCGGGCGCAGACGGTTTGGGCCAATTGCCTGACGATCACCGGGCTGATCATCGCGTTTGGCGCGCCGTTGCTGGGGGCGATGGCCGATGTGTCGGGGCGGCGCATCCCTTGGGTTTTTGCCTTCTCGGTCATGTATGCTGTGGGGTCCGCCGCGCTGTGGTACACGCTGCCTGACGGGTCAAACATGTGGCTGATGCTGTCGGCCTTTGGTCTGGGTTTTGTGGGGGCGGAATACGCGCTGATCTTTATCAACTCGCAACTGCCCGAACTGGGTGATGACAGCGAGGTGGGCGAAATTTCAGGCTCGGGCTTTGCTTTTGGCTATTTCGGCGGGCTGATCTCGCTTGCGATCATGCTGACGCTGTTTGTCGAGCAACCCAACGGCAAGACGCTGATTGGGATTGCTCCGATCCTAGGGCTGGATGCGGCCAATCAGGAGGGCACGCGGTTCGTCGGACCCTTTACCGCGATCTGGTTCATCCTGTTCATGGTGCCGTATTTCCTGTGGGTAAAGGACGATCCTGATAGCGGAAAACAGGGATCGGTCGGGGATGCGCTGAAACTGCTGGGCAAATCCGTCTCGGACTTGCGCCACCGGGTCAGTCTGGCGACTTATCTGGGCTCGTCCATGTTCTACCGCGATGCGCTGAACGGGCTTTACAGCTTTGGCGGGGTCTATGCGCGGCTGGTGCTGGAATGGGGCCTGATCAAGATCGGCGTGTTCGGGATTGTGAGCGTTCTGGCCTCGGCTATCTTTGCTTGGATCGGGGGCAAGGCGGATAAGAAATACGGCCCTAAACCGGTGATTTTGGTCGCGATCTGGGTGCTGATATTTGTCTGTATCACCGTGGTGTCGATGGACCGGACACAGATTTACGGCATTGCTTTGCCCGAAGGTTCAGGCTTGCCGGACATGGTGTTCTTCGGCTGTGGCGTTCTGATCGGGGGTATGGGGGGCATCCTGCAATCGGCCAGCCGGTCTCTGATGGTGCGGCACACTGACCCCAAAGCTCCGGTGGAAAGCTTTGGTCTTTATGGTTTGTCGGGGCGTGCAACCGCCTTTGCCGCGCCGTTGCTGATCGGGATTGCAACAAGTGTGACCGGCAGTGCGCGTCTGGGGGTGTCACCGATCATCGCTTTGTTTATTCTGGGTCTAATCCTTATGCGCTGGGTGAAACCGGAAGGGGATCAGAGCAGATGATTTTACTACGTTTTTTGGCCATTTTGGCCGCAATCACATTGGCAGGCACAGCCACGGCACAACCCTTGGCCAAGCAGCTTTTCGGGGCCCAGAAGGTCGGGTCAGAACAAAAATCGGCTGCTTTCGGCAGTTATTCGCGCGGATGCGCCGCCGGATCGGTGCAGCTGCCTGAAACCGGTCCGACATGGCAGGCCATGCGCCTGTCGCGCAACCGCAATTGGGGGCACCCGCAGGCGATCGACTTCGCGCAGGACCTCAGCCGGTTTGCGGCGAAACAGCCGGGGTGGAATGGTCTCTATATCGGGGATATCAGCCAGCCGAGGGGCGGGCCGATGACCTCGGGGCACCGCTCGCACCAGTTGGGTCTGGATATCGACATCTGGATGCTGCCCGGTGACAATATGCGCCTGTCCCGCAAGGCGCGCGAGAATATCTCGTCCATCTCCCTGCGCCGTGAAAACGGGGCCTTTGTAAACGGCAATTGGACCAAGCAACACCACGCGGTGCTGCGCGAAGCTGCCAAGGACAAGCGCGTCGCTCGGATTTTTGTCTTCCCCGGTGCCAAAGTGCAAATGTGCAAGGATGAGAAAGGCAACCGTTCCTATCTGCGTAAGATCCGGCCTTGGTGGGGGCATCACTATCACTTCCACGTTCGCCTGGCTTGCCCGAGAGGGTCGCGCGGCTGTGTCAATCAGGACCCACCCCCCAAGGGTGACGGCTGCGCACAGGCGCAGGAATGGGTGAACAACATTCTCAACCCGCCGCCACCGGACCCGAATGCGCCTGCGCCGAAGCCCCGGCGAGAATACCGACTTGCCGATCTGCCCCAACAATGCGCCGCCGTTCTGCAATCCAACTGATCGCCGCGTCTCTGGTCGCAGGTGCTGTTTGGGCAGTTGAGGCAAAAACGGCCTCGCACCTGAGCGGCTACACCTGGAAACACCCCGCCGCGTGGTTCGGCGGATTTTCTGCCGTTCATGTCTATGATCAGGGGCAGCGCATAATCGCGCTTAGCGATCGGTCCACGGTCATCGAGGCTCGGATCGAGCGCGACAGGGGCCAGATCACCGGCGTCACCCTGACCGACCACGCGCGGCTTTTGTCCAGCACTGGGCGCGCCATGTCTGGCACAGCGGGCGATTCCGAAGGGATCGCCGTTGCCCCGGATGGCAGCTTTTACGTCTCTTTCGAGGGTATCCACCGTGTCGCGCATTACACAGGATTAAAGGCCAAAGCCCGTGTTCTGCCGCGCCCCAAAGCGTTCGACGCATTGAATGGCAACGGGTCGTTCGAGGCGCTGGCGATGGATTCCAGCGGTCGTCTCTATACCTTGCCGGAAAAGAACCGCACCGCGCAGGGTGATATTCCCGTCTACCGTTGGGATGGTCGGGGTTGGGCGACCCCCTTTGTCTTGCCGCAACGCGGTAAGTTTTTGCCTGTTGCGGCGGATGTCGGCCCTGACGGGCGGTTTTACCTGTTAGAGCGCGCAGTCGGGTGGACCGGCTTCCGCTCGCGTTTGCGACGCTGGCAGTTGGGCGACGGGGAGGTGACCAGCGAAGAAACCCTGTTTGAAACGGGCACCGGCACGCATGACAACCTCGAGGGGCTGTCCATCTGGCGCGATGACCAAGACCGTTTGCGCGCCACCATGATCTCGGATGACAACTTTCTGGCGCTGCAACGTACCGAGCTGGTCGAGTATCTTCTGCCCGATTGACTCAGAACACCCAAGGGTCTAAACGCACGGCTTGCCTTGGGACGGTCCCTTGGCCAAGTCGCCGCTACCTTGACAAAACGGGCATCAAAATATGAAACGCAGCTTTATTCCCGGCATTTTTGCCATGGCCGCCATTGTCGTGGCTTCGAACTTTCTGGTCCAGTTCCTGATCTTTGACGGGCTGTTGACCTGGGGTGCTTTTACCTATCCGCTGGCCTTTCTGGTCACGGACATCATGAACCGCGTCTATGGCGTGGGCCCGGCCCGCAAGGTCGTGTTTGCCGGGTTTGTCACCGGCATCATCTGCTCGCTGATCGGCAGCCAGATCATGTTGCAAGGTGACGGGTTCACCTATGCCGCCGTCCCGCTGCGCATCGCCGTAGCCTCGGGCACCGCTTTCCTGATCGCGCAGCTGACCGACGTCACCGTGTTCAATTCGCTGCGCGGCGGACGCTGGTGGCGCGCACCACTGGTATCGACACTGGTTGGGTCTGCGCTGGATACGGCGATCTTCTTTATGCTGGCCTTCTCGGCCTCGGTCACGTTCTTCGGCGCCAATGCGGACGCCGCGATCA
Source organism: Ruegeria sp. AB6 (assembly GCF_056542685.1). Taxonomy (NCBI): domain Bacteria; kingdom Pseudomonadati; phylum Pseudomonadota; class Alphaproteobacteria; order Rhodobacterales; family Roseobacteraceae; genus Ruegeria; species Ruegeria sp. AB6. The sequence continues at coordinate 67,422 of NZ_JBQGAD010000003.1, forward strand.
ACTGGGCGTGGGAGCCGGTGCCCTTCATGCTGACCGGCCCGATGGCACCCTTGTGGGTGACGCTGGCCTTTGCGGATTGGCTGGTGAAATTGTCGCTGGCCCTGATCGCCCTGATCCCGTTCAAAGTGATCGTTGGTCGATTGACTGCACAGCCCGCGTAAAAAAGTGCTTTGAGAATGGCGCATCTTGTGTCACCATCCTTGTCAACCGCAACAGATAGAAAAGGAGGTGATCCAGTGTCGAGAAAGAGATTGGAGAGAGGTGTCGGAACAACCGGGGGGATCGCCTGCTAGGGCAGCCCTTGGCGGGGTGTTTACCCCGGCTGGTCGATTGACCTAACCGACCCAACCTCCTGTACTTTCGAAGGGCCGTCCCACCGGGGCGGCCCTTTTTGTTTCCGTTCGCGCTCGCTAAGGTCCGCCTCATGTTGCGCATCACCGACGATATTACCCTGCAAGACTGGGAAATGACCGAAACCTTTGTTCGGTCCTCCGGCCCTGGTGGGCAAAATGTGAACAAGGTCTCGACCGCGGTCGAGTTGCGGTTCGAGGCCGCGCGCTCGCCATCTCTGCCTGATCCGGTGAAGAACAGGTTGAAACGGCTGGCCGGACGACGCTGGACCAAGGATGGCGCGATCATCATCCAGTGCGAGGAAACGCGGTCACAAGCCCGAAACCGGGAATTGGCCCGCGCCCGTCTGGCCGAGTTGATTTCCCGCGCCCTGATCAAACCCAAACGGCGCATCGCCACCAAACCCACCTATGGGTCGGTGAAACGGCGGCTGGCGGCGAAAAAGGCACGCTCTGACGTCAAGGCCCTGCGCGGACGGGTCAACGAAGATTGAACTGGCAGTTTCTCGGTGCCTTGCTAGTCTGATCCCCAAACGGGAGGGCAAGGCTATGAGGCTTAAGGGCAAAACGGCAATCGTGACCGGCGGTGCATCCGGTTTCGGTGCAGGCATCGCGCAGACATTCATAGCCGAAGGTGCCCGCGTGATGATCGCGGATATCAACGGCGAGGCGGCACAAGACATGGCCACGTCTCTTGGCGACCAAGCCTCCGCGCAACAGGTCGATGTAGCTGATCGGGCTTCGGTTGAGGCCATGGCCGACGCCGCAACCGCAGCCTTCGGAACCCTCGACATTTTGGTCAACAATGCGGGCGTTACCCACTTGCCAACTCCGCTGGAGGACGTGACCGAGGATGATTTCGACCGCGTCTTCAACGTGAACATGAAATCCGTCTACCTGACCGCCCGCGCCTTTGTCCCGGCGATGAAGGCGCGCGGCGCAGGCGCGATCCTGAACGTGGCATCCACGGCGGGCCTGTCGCCGCGCCCGAACCTGAACTGGTACAACGCGTCCAAAGGCTGGATGATCACGGCCACCAAAACCATGGCTGTGGAACTGGCCTCATCCGGTGTGCGCGTCAACGCCATCTGCCCGGTGGCCGGTGAAACCCCGCTGCTGAAATCCTTCATGGGCGAAGATACGCCGGAAATCCGCGCCAAATTCATCTCAACCATCCCGCTCGGCCGCTTCTCAACCCCGCAAGACATGGCAAACGCCGCCCTGTTCCTGTGCTCGGATGAGGCGAGCATGATCACCGGCACAGCTTTGGAGGTCGATGGTGGCCGCTGTATCTGATCCGCCCTTCATCTGGCCAAAAATATCCCCGCCGGAGGCAGCGCGCCTGCGCGCTTCCCGCCCCCATCGGACCAGCTAGTCGTGACACCCGGACCCAAAAACCTGATCACCGATATCCCCGGCCTGCTGGTCGGCAACGCACAGGACGCCGCGCTGAAATCCGGCACCACAGTCCTGACCTCCGCCAGCCCATTCACCGCATCGGTCCATGTGATGGGCGGCGCTCCGGGCACGCGTGAGACGGACCTTCTCGCCCCGGACAAATCCGTGGACCGAGTCGACGCCATCGTTTTGTCCGGGGGATCGGCCTTCGGGTTAGATGCCTGCTCCGGCGTCTCGGATGCCATGCGCGCGCAGGGTCGGGGCTTCGCCGTCGGCGCGGCTGTGGTCCCCATCGTTCCGGGCGCCATCCTGTTTGACTTGCTGAACGGCGGTGAAAAGGCATGGGTGGAAAATCCGTATCGCAGCTTGGGTCATCAAGCGTATCTCTCGGCCTCAGATCAATTTGAACTCGGCAGCATTGGGGCCGGCACCGGCGCATTGGCAGCGATGCAAAAGGGCGGGCTGGGCTCGGCTTCTGCCGTTCTGCCCAATGGCATCACGGTCGGCGCTTTGGCGGCGGCGAACCCACTGGGCAGTGTCACCACGCCGGGTGATCGCCATTTCTGGGCCGCGCCGTTCGAAATGGGTAGTGAATTCGGAGGACTGGGACCCGACCCGAATTCGGGTCTGGGGCAACCAGCCCCCAGCCGCAAGGCGCAGGCCATGCACCCGGCGGCGCCGGACAAAGCAAATACCACCATCGCGATTGTCGCCACCGACGCCAAACTGTCCAAGTCGCAATGTCATCGAATGGCGGTTGCCGCCCATGATGGTATTGCCCGCGCCATCGTTCCCGCCCATACGCCGGGCGACGGGGACCTGGTCTTTGCAGTCAGCACGGGGACCCGCCCGCTTGGGGGTGACCCGATGCAGATAGGAGCGCTGGGACACGCAGCGGCCGTCTGTCTGGCCCGCGCCATAGGTCGCGCCATCTTTGAGGCGACGCCACAGACAGGGGATCTGTTACCCTGTTGGTCACAGATACATGACTTAAGTTAAGGACGACCAAAGTCGGGCTGTGACACAGTGCCATCGCGCGGCAATCTGCGCGTTGACTCTCATCTACACTGACGATCCATTCAGTGCAGCCAATTCGTATCGGAGCAAAAGCTATGAATCGTATCCTCGCCACCGCAGTTGCCGGTCTTCTGGCCCTTCCTGCCTATGCAGAAGGTGACGCCGAAGCGGGCAAGAAAGCGTTCAACAAATGCAAGTCCTGCCACCAGATCGCCGATGCCTCCGGTGAAGCCATCGTCAAAGGCGGCAAGACCGGTCCGAACCTCTACGCCATCGCAGGCCGTACCGCTGGTACCGTTGATGGATTCAAATATGGCGACAGCCTTGTCGCTGCAGGTGAAAATGGCCTGGTCTGGGATGAAACGACTTTCGTTGGATATGTTCAGGACCCCAAAGCCTTCCTGAAAACCTATCTGGATGACACAGCGGCCAAGTCGAAAATGACCTTCCGGCTGAAATCCGGCGGTGAAGACGTCTATGCCTATATCGTCAGCGTTTCGGGCGAATAATATCTGACACCGATCTCCTGAGATTCATCGAAAGGCCGCAGTCCCCCTGCGGCCTTTCGTGCGATTGATATGAGTGCTCAACATCGCCACCTTGGACATACGCAGCCGAACGAGCCCGACCTGTCCGTCGGGCAGGCAGCAGGAGTTGAAAGATGGGAATCATGATCCCGGCCTGGGTCGATGGCGAGTTGACCCCCGTGGACAAGCTTGAAGCGCATGAAAAGGGTTTGCGGCACAAGGCGGTGTCGGTCTTTGTCATGCGCGGCACCGAGATTTTGCTGCAACGCCGGGCGATGGGCAAATACCATACGCCGGGCCTGTGGGCGAATACCTGCTGCACCCATCCCGACTGGGGTGAGACGCCCTCGGAATGCGCAGTGCGCCGCCTGCGCGAAGAGTTGGGGATTACCGGGCTTTATCCCGAATACCGTCACCGGCTGGAATACCACGCCGATGTGGGCAATTCGATGATCGAGCATGAGGTGGTGGACGTGTTCCTCGCTCATGTGCGTGGGCCATTGCAGATCGAACCGAACCCCGACGAGGTGATGGATATCCGCTGGATCGACTATCACGACCTTCTGGCCGAGGTGCAGCGCCACCCCGCGCGATTCACACCCTGGCTCAAGATTTATCTGCACAACCACGCCGACACGATTTTCGGCCCCGACCTGATCATCTCGGCCAAGACCTGAGGGCTTGCAAGGCCGCGCCAAGCCGCCTAAATCAACGCGTCATGGCCAAGCAGAAGCAGAAGACCGACCCGAACTACAAAGTCATCGCCGAAAACCGGCGGGCCCGCTTCGATTACGCGATCGAAGAGGATATTGAGTGCGGCATCATGCTGGAAGGCTCCGAGGTCAAATCCTTACGCGCGGGTGGCTCGAACATTGCCGAAAGCTATGCCTCGGTCGATGACGGAGAGCTGTGGCTGATCAATAGCTATATCGCGCCTTACGAGCAGGCGAAGGTCTTCAAGCATGAAGAACGCCGCCGCCGCAAGTTGTTGGTATCGCGCAAGGAATTGTCGAGTCTGTGGAATGCGACCCAGCGCAAGGGTATGACGCTGGTGCCGCTGGTTTTGTATTTCAATCACAAGGGCCGGGCCAAGCTGAAGATTGGAATCGCCAAGGGTAAGAAACTGCACGATAAGCGTGAAACGCAGGCCAAGCGCGACTGGTCACGTCAGAAGCAGCGGTTGATGAAGGATCACAGCTGATCCCTCACCGGGTTCAGAACGCCATCGCGGCCGAAACAGCCCGTTTCCAACGGTCATAGGCGGCGTCGCGATCCTCTTGCGACATCTCTGGTTTAAACCGGCGATCCAGCGCCCAGGTCTCCGAGAACCCTTGCTGATCGGGATAGACCCCCGCGCGCATTCCGGCCAGCCACGCCGCGCCCAGGGCAGTTGTTTCCTGCATCACCGGACGGTCAACTTCGGCCCCCAGATAGTCCGACAACCCCTGCATCGCCCAATCCGAGGCGCTGGCCCCGCCGTCCACGCGCAAGGTCACATCGGTATCCGCGCCCCAGTCGCCCTGCATGGCGTGCCATAGGTCACGGGTTTGGTAGGCGATGCTTTCCAATGTGGCCTTGGCGAACTCGGCCCGACCTGAATTTCGGGTCAGACCAAACACTGCGCCGCGGCAATCGGGTTTCCAGTAAGGCGCGCCCAGCCCGGTAAAGGCGGGCACCAGCACGACATGTTGATTGGGGTCTGCTTGTTGCGCCAAATCGCCGCTTTCGGGGGCAGTTTCGATGATCTGCAACGCATCACGCAGCCATTGCACCGCAGCCCCGGCCACAAAAATCGAGCCCTCCAACGCATAGGTTCGTTTGCCGTCCAGCTGATAGGCGATGGTAGTCAACAGACGGTTTTTCGATTCAACCGGTTTGTCGCCCGTGTTCAGCAGCGCGAAACAGCCCGTGCCATAGGTGGATTTCATCATGCCGGGCTGGAAACAGGCCTGCCCGATGGTGGCGGCCTGTTGGTCGCCCGCCACGCCCAGTATCGGGATATTTCCCCCTAGTAGGGTCGTTTCTCCAAAATCCGAGGCGCAATCGTGAACCTGCGGCAGCATCGACATCGGCACATCCAGCAGATCGCAAATTTCCGCGCTCCATGCGCCCTTGTGGATGTCAAACAGCAGGGTGCGCGCGGCGTTGGTGGCGTCGGTGGCGTGGCTACGGCCTTCGGTCAGACGCCAGATCAGGAAGCTGTCGATGGTGCCGAACAGCAGCTCTCCGGCTTCGGCCTTTTCGCGCGCGCCGGGGACAGTATCCAGCAGCCATTTCACCTTGGTGCCCGAGAAATATGGGTCCAGCAGCAGGCCGGTCTGGGCCGTCACGTCGTCCTCACACCCCGCTTGTTTATAGCGGGCGCAAATCTCGGCAGTGCGGCGATCCTGCCAGACAATGGCGTTGTGGATCGGTTTGCCGGTGGCGCGATCCCAGACCACGGTGGTTTCACGCTGGTTGGTGATGCCGATGCCCGCGATCTGATCCGGGGTGACGCCGTTGGTGTCCATCACTTCGCGGCAGACGCGCAATACGCTGTCCCAGATTTCCTCGGGGTCGTGTTCCACCCAGCCTTCCTGCGGGAAATGCTGGGTGAATTCGTGCTGCGCGGTGCCCGCGCGCTGCATTTCAGCGTCAAACAGAATGGCCCGCGATGATGTGGTACCCTGATCAATGGCGAGAATATAGGTCATGCCCCGCGCCCCCCTCCGGTATTGGTTTTGCAGGACTTTAGCGCAAACAATAGCGCGGTTGCCAGAGCGTTCAGACCGGAATATTGTCGATCAGTCGCACCCCATCCGCCCAGGCCGCCACAAACAGCCGGGCGGGGCGGTCGGCATGGGTCAGCGGTTCCAGCGTCTCGGCGCAGTGCAGTTGGATATATTCGACCTGCGTAAACCCTGTGGCCAGCAGATCGGTCTGCGCCTGCGCGGCCAGAGTGTCGAACTCTGCCCCGTCCCGCAGTGCGGCGGCCAGATCACTCATGATCCGGTGCTTGTTGGCGGCGATTTCCAGTCCCTCGGGAGACAGACGCAGGTTGCGCGATGACATCGCCAGCCCCGAGGGTTCGCGGACGGTGAGGCAGCCAAGCACCTCAATCGGGATGTCCAGATCGCGGGCCATACGGCGCACGACCATCAGTTGTTGATAGTCTTTTTCGCCGAAATAGGCCCGATCTGCTTGCGTTTGCAGGAACAGTTTCGCGACGACGGTGGCGACTCCGTCGAAATGGCCGGGACGGAATTCACCCTCCATCACGTTGGTCAGGCCAGTGACGGAAACGGTGGAGGCAAAGCCCTGCGGATAGATCTCATCAGGATCGGGCACATATATCGCATCCACGTCAAATGGGCCCAGTTTCTGCGCGTCCTGATGTTCCGTGCGCGGATAATTGGCCAAGTCTTCGGGGTTGTTGAACTGCTTGGGGTTCACAAAGATCGTGACGATCACGCGGTCGGCCCCGGCCTTGGCGGCCTCAACCAGTGACAGGTGACCTTGATGCAGCGCGCCCATGGTGGGGACCACGCCAATGACCTCACCGTTGCGGTGCCATTCTGTCGTCAACACGCGCAGATCGGCAAGGCGGCGCAGGATGGGGGCTGTCATGTCTTTGGTCCTTTGGACGGAGCCTGATTGGCAAAGACATGTTCGTCCGCCGGGAATGTGCGGGCGCGCACCTCGGCGGCGTATTCGGCGATGGCGGCCTCGGCCAGTGGGCCAAGTTCGGCATAACGTTTGACGAATTTCGGTTTGAAGGCGGTGAAAAAGCCCACCATGTCGTCGACCACAAGGATTTGCCCGTCACAGCCAGCCGAGGCTCCGATGCCAATGGTGGGGATCGCGACCTCGGCTGTAATGCGATCTGCCAGACCTTGCGGAACCTTCTCTAATACGACCGAAAACGCGCCTGCATCTGCGACGGCGTGGGCGTCGGCCAGCACCGCCTCGGCCTGATCATCGCGGCCCTGTACCCTGTAGCCGCCCAGCGTGTTGATCGATTGTGGAGTCAGACCGATATGGGCCATTACCGGGATACCGCGCTTGACCAGAAATCGGATGGTCTCGGCCATCTCAACCCCGCCCTCCAGCTTGACGGCACCGGCGCCGGTTTCAGCCATCAGACGCGCAGCGTTGCGAAAGGCGTCGGCAGGGGAGTGTTCATAGCTGCCAAAGGGCATGTCGATGACCATCATCGCATTGCTCAGCCCGCGGGCGACGGCCTGCCCGTGCATCACCATCATCTCCATCGTCACGCCCAGCGTCGATTCCAGCCCGTGCAGCACCATGCCGACGCTGTCGCCAACCAGTACGAAATCGCAATGGGCATCCATCAACCGCGCCATCGGCGTGGTATACGCGGTCAAGCTGACGATGGGCTCGCCGCCTTTGAGGTCGCGGATATCCTGGGCGTTTGGGGCTTTTTTGCGGGCGGTGGCACTCATGATCGTTGCTCCGGGGTTCATGTTGCAGCGCGGCATAACAGATCGACATGGGCCATAGAAACCCCGGTTGCGCGAACATTTCCTTGATTGACCTTGGGTTTATGGGGACATTGGTCTCAGAACGACCCTCGGAAACGAAGGGTCACACATTTTCAGTGGGGAGTGATTTACATGACAAAGCAGACGTTTCGGTCCTTTGCGTCGGTGTTGGCCGTGGGAGCCAGCCTCTTCGCCGGGCAGGCTTGGGCCAAATCCGATATTACCATTGCGATGCAGTTGGAGCCTCCGCATCTGGACCCGACAAGCGCCGCCGCGCAGGCCATCGATTCGGTCGTTTATACTAATATCTTCGAAGGGTTGACCCGTTTTATGGGCGATGGCTCGGTCGTGCCGGGGCTGGCGGAAAGCTGGGAGATTTCGGATGACGGCACCGTCTATACTTTCAAGCTGCATGATGGGGTGACCTTCCATGACGGCTCGACCATGGATGCCGAGGACGTCAAGTTCAGCCTTGACCGCGCCCGCGCCGAAGACAGCGCCAACGCGCAAAAAGCCCTGTTTGCCGGGATCGACAGTGTCGAGGTGGTGGACCCGCTGACTGTCAAGGTCACGTTGTCTGCACCGAACGGGAACTTCCTGTTCAACATGGCGTGGGGCGATGCGGTGATTGTCGCGCCTGAAAGCATCGAGAACATCAAGACCAACCCGGTTGGTACCGGGGCCTATACCTTTGGCGACTGGGTGCAGGGCGACAGCATCACGCTGAACCGCAACCCGAACTATTGGGGCGATCAACCCGCGTTGGAGACCGCTACGTTCAAGTTTATCTCGGATCCGACCGCTGCATTTGCTGCGATGATGGCCGATGATGTGGATGTGTTCGACAATTTCCCGGCCCCCGAAAACCTGCCTCAGTTCGAGGCGGATTCGCGGTTTCAGGTGCTGGTCGGCTCGACCGAGGGCGAAACGATCCTGTCCACGAACAACAAAAAGCCACCCTTTGACGATATCCGCGTGCGGCAGGCTTTGGCCCATGCGATCGATCGGCAGGCGATTATTGACGGAGCGATGTTCGGCTATGGCTCCCCCATCGGCACTCATTTCGCACCGCACAATCCGGCCTATGTCGATCTGACCGGCAATTCGGCCTATGACCCCAAAAAAGCCGCGCAGCTTCTGGCTGATGCAGGCTATGCTGACGGGTTCGAAACCACGTTGCACCTGCCGCCCCCCTCTTACGCCCGTCGCGGCGGTGAGATCATCGCGGCGCAACTGGCCGAGGTCGGGATCAAGGCCGAGATCATCAATGTTGAATGGGCGCAATGGTTGGAATCGGTGTTCAAGGGCAAGGATTTTGGCCTGACTATCGTCAGCCATACCGAGCCGATGGATATCGGCATCTATGCGCGGCCCGACTATTACTTCCAGTATGACAGCAGCGACTTTCAGGCTCTGATGGAACTGTTGAACGAAACAACCGACCCGGATCAGCGCAAGAAATTGCTGGGCGATGCGCAACGCCTGATCGCCACCGATTTTGTCAACGGCTATCTGTTCCAGCTGGCCAAGCTGGGTGTTGCCAAAGCAGGTGTGCAGGGCCTGTGGGAGAACGCGCCCACGGCTGCCATCGATCTGACGCAGATCAGTTGGTCTGAATGACCGGAACTGGGGCCGTGTTGCGCGGCCCCAAGTTTTGCCAGGGTCAGGGTGAGCAGTATCATGACGTCTTTCCATGTTCTTTTGCTATGCGTGTGTACGCTCTGCGGGCTGGCCTCGATGGCGGGTGCGCAAAATGCGCTGAGCACCCGGTTGGACGCACTGGCCGGCACCCCCGAAAATCCGTTGAATGTGGGCGTTGGGATCAGGATCAACCAGATTACAAGCGTCGATCAAAAGGCGGAAAACTATGGGGCGGTGGCGGTTTTGCGGTTCGAATGGACGGACCCTCTGCTGGCGTTTGACTCAGAGAAGACGGGGCGAGACATTCGGGTCTTCAACCCGTCTGACCTGGCGGACCACGCGGCCGAGATTGGCGCCGTCATGCCCGCTTTCGTGATCCACAATCAGCAATCCAACAAATGGATACACGAGGCCGCCGCCTCGCTGCGCAGCGACGGGCGGGTGGTTTATGTCGAGAAATCTTCGCTGACCTTGCAGGCCCCTCATTTCGATTTCCGCAAGTATCCGTTCGACACGCAGGATTTCTATTTCGAGGTCGTTTCAGTCTTTCCCTCGGATTACGTGACGTATTACCCGCTGGAAGACTACTCGGGTCTGGGCGATCTGCTGGGCGAGGAAGAATGGGTTCTGGGCAATGCGCGAATGGTGAAAACCCAGGTTCAGGGTCTGTCGGGGCAAGATAGCGATCAGTTGGCGCTGGCCTTTCAGGGCAGCAGGCATCAGACTTACTACATGATCAGGGTGTTCATGCCCATGCTGGTACTCGTTGCTGTTGGCTGGGCGCTGTTCTTTCTGGACGAATACCGCAAACGGATCGAGATTGCGGGGGGCAACCTGCTGGTCTTCGTTGCTTTCAACTGGGCGATTTCTGCTGATCTGCCCAAGCTGGGCTATCTGACCTTTCTGGATTTCGTTCTGCAATGGATGTTCTTGATGACCGGGGCGCTGATCGTGTTCAACGTCGCCTTGCGCAGACTCAAGGTCGCCGGGCGCGAGGACACTGCGCGCAAGCTGGACAATTACGCGGTTAAGTGGATCTATCCTCTGGGATATGCCGCGATCGTCGGCTACGCGGTTTCTGCTTATTTGCTGATACCTTAGACGCTGGACCAACGGCGCCTGTGACCCTAACGTGCGATCTATGCTGCGCTACGCTCTCAAACGTTTGATATCGCTGATGATCAGCCTGGCTGTTGCTTCGGTCGTGATCTTCGCAGTGATCGAGGTTGCACCGGGCGATCCGGCATCCTTCATGCTGGGCGTAAACGCGCAAGAGGACACGCTAGCTGCGCTACGGGCTGAGTTGGGCTTGGATGGCTCAAAGCTTGAGCGCTACTTCAATTGGGTCAGCGGAATGCTGGTGGGTGATTTCGGCACCTCCTATACCTATCGCACTCCAGTTTCGCAGATGATCCAGGATCGGCTTTGGGTGTCTTTGCCGCTGGCGCTCTATGCATTGACCTTGTCGACACTGATTGCCTTCCCTGCCGGGATTTACGCTGCTGCGCGTCGGGGCAAGCCCGGCGATCTGACCGTGATGGGTGCGACGCAGCTGGGCATTGCGGTGCCCAATTTCTGGTTTGCCATGATGCTGGTGCTGATCTTTGCCATAAACCTGCGCTGGTTCAACGCCGGAGGGTTCGCAGGTTGGGATCAGGGGTTTTGGACCGGGTTGCATTCGTTGACGTTGCCCGCCGTCGCGCTGGCCTTGCCGCAAGCAGCGATTCTGGCGCGGGTCATGCGGTCATCTCTGCTGGATATTCTGGGCGAGGATTTCATGCGCACTGCTCGCGCCAAGGGTCTGTCGCGCCGTCAGGCCCTGTGGCGGCACGGCGTCCGCAACGCGCTGATCCCGGTGCTGACCATCATTGGGCTGCAGTTTTCATTCCTCTTGGCTGGGTCGATCATTATCGAGCAGGTCTTCTATCTGCCCGGCCTTGGGCGCTTGGTGTTTCAGGCGATCTCGGCCCGTGATCTGATTGTGGTGGAATCGGTTGTCATGTTGCTGGTCTTTGCCGTCATCACCGTGAATTTCCTGGTCGATCTGGCTTATGCTGCCGTCGATCCCCGCCTCAGGAGCCGGACATGAGCCGCAACCTGATCCTTGGCGCCTTGCTGTCCTCGCTGGTTCTGCTGGCGGCGCTGGTGTCCTTTGTCTGGACACCTTACGACCACGCCGCGTTGGATATTCCCGGCAAGCTAAAGACGCCAAGCGCACAGAACTGGTTTGGCACGGATCATTTCGGGCGCGACATGTTCTCGATGATTATGGTGGGCGCGCGCACGTCGATTGCGGTCGCCCTAGTTGCCGTGGGGATCGGTATGGCGCTGGGCGTGCCGCTTGGCCTGACAGCGGCGGCGCGCAAAGGATCTTGGCTGGATGAGGTGATCATGCGCGGCAATGATCTGGTCTTTGCCTTCCCATCGCTGGTCATTGCGATCCTGATCACAGCCGTATTCGGCGCAGGGGCGATCAACGCGATTATCGCCATCGGTATCTTTAACATCCCCGTCTTCGCCCGTATCACCCGCGGCGCGGCGCTGTCCCTGTGGGAGCGTGAGTTCATCCTCGCCGCCCGTGTCTCGGGCAAGGGTGCTGCGCGCATATCGGCGGAACATATCCTGCCCAATGTCGCCAATCTGCTGATCGTACAGGGCACCATCCAGTTCTCGCTGGGGATACTGGCCGAAGCCGGGCTGTCTTACGTCGGACTTGGTGCGCAACCGCCCACACCTAGCTGGGGCCGCATGCTGGCCGATGCGCAGACAATGGTCAGTTTTGCCCCGCATTTGGCTCTGATTCCAGGGCTGGCGATCATTGTCACGGTGCTGGGTCTGAACCTGCTGGGCGATGGGCTGCGCGATTGGCTGGACCCCCGGATCAGGGTGGCGCGCGCATGAGTTTGCTTGAGGTCGAAAATCTGTCGCTGTCCATCCACGGGGTGCCGATTCTGAAACAGGTCAACCTGTCCATTGATTCCGGCCATATCGTCGCCGTGACAGGTGAAAGCGGCTCGGGCAAGTCGATGACCGCTTTGGCCGTGATGCAGCTGTTGCCCAACGGGGCGCAGACGCAGGGCGAGATCCGGCTGGAAGCGCGCGACGTGCTGACCACTCCCGAAGCTGAGATGTGTGCCCTGCGCGGGGCCGCAATCGGGATGGTGTTTCAGGAGCCGATGACAGCCCTGAACCCGGTGAAGACCATCGGCGATCAGGTCATGGAAACGATCCTGATCCATAAGGCCATGCCTGCCACGCAGGCTCTGGACCGCACGAAGGAAGTGTTGCGCCGCGTGGGCCTTCCCCCGGAGCGCTTTCCCCTGTCTCGCTATCCGCATGAGTTGTCGGGCGGGCAACGCCAGCGCGTTGTCATCGCCATGGCCATTGCCTTGCGGCCCACGTTGCTGATCGCGGATGAGCCGACAACCGCGCTGGATGTAACAACGCAGGCGCAAATCCTCGATCTGCTGAAGGGGTTGGTGCGCGAATACGGCATGGGTCTGCTGATGATCACCCATGATCTGGCCGTGGTCGCTGACATGGCAGACCAGATCGTCGTGATGCGGCACGGCGAGGTCGTGGAAGCTGGCCCCACCGACGATCTGCTGCGAAACATGCAGCACCCTTATACCCGTATGCTGTTTGAGGCCTCGGGTCATCAGGTGGCCTTGCCCGACACAGCGGGGGATCGCCCGTTGTTAGAGGTCACTCAGGTCGTCCGCGACTATCACTTGCCGCGCAAGGGTCTGTTCGACAAGCCGGGCCACCACCGCGCGGTGGATCAGGTCAGCTTTACGCTCAATCGTGGTGAACGACTGGGTTTGGTAGGTGAGTCTGGATGTGGAAAATCGACCCTAACGCGTGCGATTCTGGGCTTGGAAGAGGTGCAAGCGGGGGAAATCCGTCTGGATGGCGCACCCGTTTTCACGGGCCACAAACCAAACCCTGCGGTGCGTCGTAAAATGCAAGTGGTGTTTCAGGACCCCTATGGCAGCTTCAACCCCCGCCACAAAGTCGCGCGTTTGATCACCGAACCGTTTCATTTGCTGGACACGCCGCCTACTGGGACCGAGCGGCAGGACCGGATCGCAGAAATGCTGACCGCCGTCGGCCTCAGCCCTAATGACGCTGGGAAATACATCCACGAGTTCTCGGGCGGGCAGCGTCAGCGTATCGCCATTGCCCGTGCCTTGATCATCCGCCCCGAATTGATCCTGTTTGATGAAGCGGTCTCGGCCCTTGATGTTTCAGTTCGTGCGCAAATCCTGGATCTGCTGGCCGAGCTGTGCGCGACCTATGACCTGACCTATCTGTTCATCAGCCACGACCTGAGCGTGGTGCGCACGATCACTGATCGGGTGATGGTCATGCAGGCGGGCAAGATCGTGGAACAAGGCGAGACCGAGCAGGTCTTTGCCCATCCGCAGCACAGCTATACCCGTACCCTGATCGACGCCGCGCCGGTGCTGCCTGATATCGGAACGCTTGCTGGCTGAAATGTATGATTAGAGCCTGAATGGAGAGAAACATGCCCAATCCTCTTTGGTTCAACCCCGCACTTTGTTTGATTGGTGGAGAGTGGATCGCGCCCTCTGCTGGCGTCGACCTGCCTTTGATCAACCCGTCTGACGGTACGGAAATCTGTCGCATCGCGCTGGGGGATACGTCCGATATCGACGCGGCGGTCGCGGCTGCGCAGGCAGCACTAGATGAGGATTGGGGCCGTAAAACCGCAATGGAACGCGGGCGGATCCTGACCCGATTGGGTCAGTTGGTACTTGAACGCGTGGACGATCTGGCCGCGTTGGAGGCGATGGATGTGGGCAAACCGCTGACTCAGGCGCGCGCGGATGCGGTGGCCTTGGCGCGGTATTGCGAATTCTACGGCGGCGCGGCGGATAAGGTTATGGGCGAGACGATTCCCTATCTGGACGGCTACACTGTTTATACCCTGCGCGAACCCCATGGGGTGACGGGCCATATCGTGCCGTGGAACTACCCGATGCAGATCATCGGGCGTTCGGTCGGGGCGGCACTGGCGATGGGCAATGCCTGCGTGCTGAAACCGGCGGAAGAGGCCTGCCTGACCGCGCTGGCCTTTGCGCATCTTGCCCAACAAGCCGGTTTGCCAGCTGGTGCGCTAAACGTTGTGCCGGGTTTGGGGGCCGAAGCCGGGGCTGCACTGTCGGCGCATCCGGGCGTCCACCATATCTCGTTTACAGGGTCGGTCGCGACAGGGGCCTTGGTGCAGCAGGCGGCGGGGCGCAATGTTGTACCAGTAACGTTGGAATTGGGCGGAAAATCCCCGCAACTGGTGTTTGATGATGCCGATCTGGACGCGGCCCTTCCGTTTCTGGTGAATGCGGGTATTCAGAACGCGGGGCAGACCTGTTCGGCCTCGTCCCGCATTTTGGTGCAGCGTGGGGTTTATAGCCAAGTCAAGGCGCGCATGGTTGCGGCCTATGCTGATCTGACCGTTGGACCTGCGGTGCAGGATTTGCGGGTGGGGCCGTTGATCTCGGCCCGTCAGAAAGAGATTGTTGAGGGGTTTCTGGCCAGGGGCACGGACCTGAATATCGCAGGTCTTGGGCAGATCGTGGAGGACGCCCCGACGCAAGGCGCGTATGTGCAGCCCACATTATTCGCCGATGTGCCGCCTGATCATGCGTTGGCGCAGGATGAGATTTTCGGCCCGGTGCAGGTGCTGATCCCGTTCGACACCGAGGACGAAGCCGCAGAGATCGCCAACAGTACCGACTATGGGCTTGTCGCCAGCATCTGGACCCGCAACGGCGCGCGGCAGATGAGGTTGGCGAAACGGCTGCAGGCGGGGCAGGTTTTCGTCAATAATTACGGGGCCGGCGGCGGGGTCGAACTGCCATTTGGCGGCGTCGGTAAATCTGGCCATGGCCGCGAAAAGGGTTTCGAGGCGCTCTATGGCTTCTCACAGCTTAAAACCGTGGCGAACTACCATGGTTAGGGTCTAAACGATGACCTCGATCGCTTCTTGCGCACCGACCCCGAAGACACGTTTGTAACGTTCGATCTCATCCGCCGGACCCATCGCCTTTTCGGGATTGTCCGACAATTTGACCGTCGGGCGCCCGTTGGCCGAGACCGCCTTGCAGACCAGAGAAAACGGTGCAAGCGCGTCATCCGGCACCAACCCGCGAAAATCGTTGGTCAGCAATGTACCCCAGCCAAAGGAAATATTGGTCCGTCCGGCAAACTGGCCGTGCAACTCGCGGATCTTGTCTACATCCAGCCCGTCGGAAAAGATCACGCGCTTCTCGCGCGGATCCTCGCCGCGTGATTTCCACCAGTTGATGGCGGTTTCCGCCCCCGTCGCCGGATCACCACTGTCCACGCGGATGCCAGTCCAGCCTGCCAGCCAGTCGGGCGCGCGATCCAAAAAGCCCTGAGTGCCATAGGTGTCAGGCAGGATGATACGCAGGTTGCCCTCATGCTCATCATGCCAATCGCTGAGAACATCATAGGGCGCTTGCGCCAATTCGGCGTCCGTGTTGGCCAGCGCGGAATAGACCATGGGTAGCTCATGCGCGTTGGTGCCGATGGCCTCAACCTCGCGCCGCATGGCGATCAGGCAGTTTGACGTGCCTGTAAATGCGGGTCCCAAGCCTTCGATCATCGCCTGCACGCACCAGTCCTGCCATAGAAAGGAATGACGCCGCCGGGTGCCGAAATCCGCAATGCCCAGCCCATCAATGTCGCGCAGTTGCTCAATTTTTTCCCAAACGCGCGTCATGGCGCGGGCATAGAGCACCTGCAACTCGAACCGGCCCATGTCGTTCAGAACCGCGCGGGATCGCAATTCCATCAACACGGCCAGGGCCGGGATTTCCCACAACATGACCTCATGCCATTTGCCTTCGAAGGTCAGTTCGTACTGATCGCCCTTGCGTTCAAGATGGTAGGGCGGCAGGCGTAGGTTCTCGAACCACTCCATGAAATCGGATCGGAACATCTGCCGCTTGCCGTAGAACATGTTGCCCCGCAGCCATGTGCTTTCGCCGCGGCTGAGGCTGAGCGAGCGGATATGATCCAGCTGTTCGCGCAGTTCGCCCTCGTCAATAAGCTTGGCGAGGGGGATGTGATTCGACCGATTGATCAGTGAAAACACCACATCCGTTTGGGGCCGATTTCGAAACACTGACTGGCACATCAGCAGTTTGTAGAAATCTGTGTCGATTAAAGACCGTATAATTGGGTCAATCTGCCATTTATGATTGTACACACGTGCCGCAATATCGACCATGAGGAACTCCTGCGATTTCCGTTGTTAGATCAATCGGTGTGTGGAATGGCAAGAGTCGCTGGTTTGGTGACAATGACAAGCTCAGGTCACAAAGCGAGCAAATTGTGTGATCTTTTCACCGGTTAGTGAGAAGAGGGGTTGGGAAGTCGAGGTTAAGTTAGTGAATGGTTCTCGAGTACGATTTTGACATCGTTGTTGTCGATCCGGGGGACGGAGAAGGCGAGCAAGGCGCAGAGGGGGCTTCGAAAAAGCCCGTTTTGCGCGCAATGTTCCGCAATGTGAAAACGGCGGATGCACTGCGGGCGGCTTCTCCGAAAATCCGCAAGATCTTTCAGGATGCAGGTTTCGGTCTGGACGCGACCGGGAGCCAGTTGATGCATGGCTTTTATCGACCCCGTGACGAGGCCGAGCGTGAACGGATTCTGAAAGCGCTGTTTGCCAACATTCGGGAAATGGGTGTTCAGGGCGAATATTGCGGCGAATTCGACTTTTGGAAATTCCTTCGGGACGTCAAATCGGCCCGCCCGCGCAACGGTCAGCGACGTAACACCGCTGATTGGACCCCGAACCCGCGCTATAAATCCCCGGCAACGCCGGAACGCCGCACCTTGCCCGCCCGCATTGGCGTGGCTCTTGGGCTGGCGGTTATTATTTTTGTGATCCTGAAATATCTGTTGGATTCGGGCTCCGCGCCCTAAGCCAAGGTCACACCGGCAGCCTTCATCGCTGTTTCTGCCGCCGTCAGCGAGCCGTCCAGATCTATCGCGCGGCACAGTCCCATTTTCACCGTCACCTCAAAACCCAGCCGCGCCGCGTCCACGGCTGAGAAATGAACGCAGAAATCCGTGGCCAGGCCCACCATCGTCAGTTTGCGGATGCCTCGGGTGTTCAGATAGCCCTCCAACCCGGTTGGCGTAGTCTGATCGTTCTCGAAAAAGGCTGAGTAGCTGTCAATTGCGCTGCGAAACCCCTTGCGAATGATCAAATCGCCTTCAATGCGCAGATCGGGATGAAACGCTGCGCCCTGCGTTCCCTGCACGCAATGATCCGGCCAGAGCACTTGCGGGCCATAGGGCATTTCCGTCACGTCGAAAGGGTTCTTTCCTGCATGAGAGCTGGCGAATGAGGAATGCCCTGCCGGATGCCAGTCCTGCGTCAGGATCACCGCGTCGAACTCATCCATAATCGCGTTGATAGGGGCGACGATCTCATCGCCGCCAGGAACGGCCAACGCACCGCCGGGGCAGAAATCGTTCTGGACGTCGATTACGATCAGGGCATGGGTCATCGCGCTCTCCTTTTCAGCTATCGGTAAGGGCGCGCGCGGGGGGCGTCAATCCGATCCCTTGCGACTCTGCGCGCGTGGGGCTAGACCGCGCGCATGTATACCATCGCTGCCCTATATCACTTCACCCGTTTCGCTGATCACGTCGCCCTGCGCGAACCCTTGCTGGACCTGTGCCGTGCGCAATCGGTCAAAGGCACGCTGCTGCTTGCGCAAGAAGGGATCAACGGCACAATCGCGGGTCCGCGCGCTGGGATTGACGCGGTGCTGGCGCATATCAAGGCGCTGCCCGGTTGTGCTGATCTGGAATGGAAAGAAGCCACCGCCGACCATCCGCCTTTCGGCAAGATGAAGGTGCGCCTGAAGAAAGAGATCGTGACCATGGGCCAGCCGGATGTCGATCCGCGCGCCCGTGTCGGCAATTATGTCGAGCCGGAGGAGTGGAACGACCTGATCCGTTCCGATGATGTGGTGGTGATCGACACCCGCAACGATTATGAGGTGGCGATCGGTACGTTTGAAGGGGCAATAGACCCTGAAACAGCCAGTTTCCGCGAATTCCCGGCCTGGTGGGAGGAAAACAAGGACCGCTTTCACAACAAGCGTGTTGCCATGTTCTGCACCGGAGGTATCCGGTGCGAGAAATCCACCAACTTCCTTTTGGGTCAGGGTGTTGAGGATGTCTATCACCTGAAAGGCGGCATCCTGCGATATCTCGAGGAAATGCCCGCCGAGGACAGCACCTGGCAAGGTGAGTGTTTCGTCTTCGACAATCGCGTGTCCGTGGGGCACGGGCTGGTCGAGGGGCCCCACAACCTGTGCCATGGCTGCCGCCGTCCGATCCTGCCCGAGGATATGAAACGCCCTGAATATGAACACGGCGTCTCGTGCCATCAATGTGTGGATGAAACCTCGGAAGCTGACAAGATGCGTTTCCGCGAGCGGCAGAAGCAGATCGGGCTGGCGCGCCAACGCGGGCAGGAACATTTGGGCGCAGACTAAACCACTCGGTTGCACGGGCGGGGCGAAACCCCGATCATCGCACCCGTTAAAGACGGAGACGACATGCGCCGCGAGCCGACAACGTTGGAAGAATGGAAATCGACCCTGCTTGCCGCAGGCGGTATGGTTTTGGCCAGCTTCTTTGCCTGGTTCGGCCTGTCCCGCCTTAGTGAATCAACGGCGGGCGATACGTTGGGCACGTTTGCATCCGTGGGCCTGTTCCTGTGGATCGTCTCGCAATCGTGGTACTATATGACACAAGTGAAATCCCCGCGCCGCGTGCTGTTCTTGATGGGCGTATCCTTTATTCAGGTCGTCCCCTTCCTGTTCGCCGCCGTCTATGGTGCGTTCGGCTATAAAGACAACTGCGTGGTCGGTGCCAGCGGACCGGGGGACATCCTGTATTTCTCATATGTCACCTTCACCACCGTTGGATATGGCGACATGGCCCCGACTGGCCTGTGCCGCGCGTTGGCTGTGTCAGAAGCGGTGACAGGCTACATCCTGCTGGGCCTCTTCGTCGCCGCTGCCGTGGCACTTTATGCCCGAAACCACTCGGACTAGAGCCTATTTGTTGGTGTCAATCCACCGGGACATCATGTGCTTGTCGCGGAAACACTCAGACGGTATCGGTCTGCGTTTGGAACGCGAGATCCGTTCGGCAAAAGCGACCTGTTTGCCGGTCGGGTAATTGGCGAATGGTGACGGGTCATCCTGTTTATGCGCCGAAATCCACTGGGACATGGCCCTGCGGTCGCGTTGTGCCTCGACCGGGATTTCAAGCGCCGATTGCTGGGCAATCGCGCGCGCATAGCGCATCTGCCGGTCCGTGACGGGCATCATGTGATAGTCGTTGCTGGGTGCGTCGTACCAGCTTTGACGGGCAGCGTTGGCCATAGCTCGAATACCTCCGTTCCACCTCAGACATTCACGTGGAACAAATATAGAACATTTTAGGAACTTTTCAAGATTTCTGCTGATCCACGCGGTCTTCACCGTGTTTCAAACCAGCCTGTCCCGTCGCATTTCGACCTATTCGGCACGTATTTTCGTGCTTCCTAATTTAATCAAAGAATCAGTGCGTCTCATTTCAAGACACAAACGCTCACGACATCGCGCGTTTGGTGTCACCGGGCGATGATCCGCCGACGCGGCGTTTGCTTCCGGCGCTTTGATCGTCATTACCGACATTTTGCGTCGGGAACAGAGCATCAGTAGCCCCTGACCTGTGGCTGACTTTCGTGCAAGCTCTGTAGGAGGTGCGCCAATGAAAACCCATGCTCAGGCCGTTGTCATCGGAGGGGGGCTGGTCGGCTGCTCGATCCTGTATCACCTGGCCAAGCTGGGCTGGACTGACGTTGTCCTGCTGGAACGCGATGAGTTGACCAGTGGGTCCACGTGGCACGCAGCGGCCAATATCCACGGGCTGCATGACAACAACAACATCACGCGCATTCAGCACTACACGATGAACCTGTACAAAGAGTTAGAGAAGGAAACCGGACAGGGCTGCGGCGTGTTTCAATCCGGGTCGCTCTATCTGGCGCAAACCGAGGACCGCGAACACCAACTGCGTCTGCAAGAGGCCAAGGCGCGTTTCTACGGCCTGAACTTCCACGAGATCAGCCGCGAACAGGCGATGGAACTGCACCCGCTAGCGCAGTTCGATGACATCCGCTGCATCATGTTCGAACCCGATGGCGGCAATGTTGATCCCTCGGGTGTAACACATGCCTATGCCGCTGGAGCACGCGCGATGGGCGCCAGTATTGAACGGTTTTGTCTCGTGTTAGGGACTGATCAACAGCCTGACGGAACGTGGATCGTACGCACCGAAAAGGGCGATATCCACACACAGTGGGTGGTCAATGCCGGTGGATTGTGGGGGCGTGAAGTGGCCGCGATGGCTGGGATCGAACTGCCCCTGCAACCGACTGAACATCAGTATTTTGTCACCGAAGCGATTGATGAAGTCGCCGCGTTGGGCCGTCGCTTGCCGTCCATCGCCGACCGGGATGGCGAGTACTACTTCCGGCAAGAGGGCAATGGCTTGCTGATCGGGGCCTATGAGAAGGACATGCGGTTTTGGGCCGAAAACGGCACACCGCTGGATTTCGCCCACGATCTGTTCCCCGACGATCTGGACCGCATCATGGAAAACGTTATCCGGGCCACCGAACGCGTGCCCGTTGCGGCAACTGCGGGGGTGAAGCGGGTAATCAATGGCCCGATGATCTGGTCGCCGGATTCGAATGCAATCTGGGGGCCTGTGCCCGAGTTGCAGAACTATTTCTGCTGCACGGGGATCATCCCCGGATTTTCGCAATCGGGTGGGCTTGGCCTGTTGTCGGCGCAATGGATGATCGAGGGCGAGCCGCAATACGACATGCTCGCCTGGGATCTGGCGCGGTTCGGCGACTGGGCCGACAAGGCCTTCACAAAGGCGCGGGTGCAGGACGTTTATACGCACCGCTTCGCCATCCATTTCCCGAACGAAGAGCGCAGCGCCGGACGCCCCGCGCGCCTCCGCCCGGCCTATCAGATGCAAAAGGAGATGGGCAGCGTCTTTGGCCTGAACTGCGGGTGGGAACACCCCCTCTGGTTCGCTGATCAACCCGGTGTGGTCGAAACCAACGGCTTCACCCGCCAGAATTGGTGGAAACCCGTTGGCCGAGAGGTGCAGATGTTGCGCGACAATGTGGGTGTGATCGACATCTCGAACTTCGCCAACTATGTGATCAAGGGGCCAGGGGCGCATGATTGGCTTGATCGTCTTGTTGCCAACCGGGTACCGACCGAGGTTGGCCGGTCGTGTTTGACCCCGTTGATTTCAGTGCGCGGAGGCGTGGCCGGGGACTTTACCATCACCAAAGTCGCCGATGACGAATACATGATGATCGGCTCGGGCATGGCCGAGCGCTATCACCAGCGGTTCTTCAACATGGTTGATCTGCCTGAAGGTACCCGTTTCGAGGTTGCCACAAACCGTATCGCCGGGTTCAACGTCGCCGGCCCGAAATCGCGCGATGTGCTGCAACGGCTGACCAATGCGGATCTGTCCAACGAAGGGTTCCGCTTCATGCGTTCACGTCAGATAGACGTGGCGGGCGTTTCCTGCCTCGCCATCCGTGTCAGTTTTACCGGCGACCTTGGGTGGGAGCTGCACTGCGCTGAGAGCGATCAGGTTGCGCTTTACACGGCCTTGCTGGAGGCCGCGAAAGAGCAAGGCGGCGGCCCAGTTGGCGGCCGTGCGCTGGGTAGTCTGCGTATCGAAAAGGGCTACGGCTCGTGGGGGCGAGAGTACAGTCAGGAATACTGGCCGCAAGAAGTCGGGCTGGACGGCCTCATCAAGCTGGACAAGGATTTCCTGCACAAGCAGGCCTATCTGGCCATCAAGAACAATCCTGTGCGTGAGGTTTTGTCGATGTTCGAAATTGAGGTGGACACCGCCGACGCCTCGGGCGGTGAGCCGATCTTTACACCAGATGGTCATTCGGTCGGGCGCGTGACATCGGGTGGCTTCGGGTATTCGGTCGGTAAATCGCTGGCCCTTGGGTTCGCAAACCCGCAAGTCGCAAAACCCGGTGATAGGGTTGAGGTGTTCATCCTCGGCAAACCGCATCGCGCAACTATTCTGGCTGAACCTCCTTTTGATCCTGCGGGATATCGGCTGCGTGACGTCTCTAAGCCCGCTATAGAGCCTGCCGAATGACCGATACGTTCGCCCGCGTTGCAAATTTCGTCCTAAATCGTCCACCCGAGGAAATGCCAGACAGCGCCAAAGAGGCAGCGGCGCTGATGATGGTGGACACTATGGGCATCCTGATTGCCTCCGGCCCGATGGAAGCGGGCGTGATCGCGCGGGATACGGCGGCATTGCTCTACGCCAGCACGGATTCTGCCTTCAGCGCTCGGCTGATGTTTGACGGGCGACCCGTCAGTATGGCTGGCGCTGCCTATGCGGCGGCGACACAGACAGACAATCTGGACGGGCATGACGGGTATAACCCGACCAAAGGCCATATCGGCGTGGTTGTGCTGCCTGCGTTGGTGGCGCTGGCCACGCATTGCCCGAATTTGACTGGCCCGCAGGCTTTGGCTGCTGTGATCACTGGCTATGAAATCGCGGGCCGCGCGGGGATTTCGTTGCACGCGTCGGTCAGCGAATATCACACCTCTGGGGCCTGGAATGCGCTGGGCGTGGTCGCAATGGCGGCCCGTTTGCGCGGGCTCACTCCAGACCAGTTGCGGCAGGCGCTGGGGATCGCCGAATTTCATGGGCCGCGCAGCCAGATGATGCGCGAGATCGCCAATCCCACGATGCTGCATGATGGTTCGGGATGGGGTGCGATGGTCGGCCTGTCCGCGGCGATTCTGGCCGAGCGGGGGTTTACCGGGGCGCCTGCCATCACGATCGAGGCCGAGACTGCCGCCCCTCATTGGGCGGATTTGGGCAGGTTTTGGCAGGTTGAGTATCAATATGTGAAGCCGTACCCGATCTGCCGCTGGGCCCACGCCGCGATAGATGGGGTCCGCGCGCTGATGTCGAAACACAGTTTGGTCGGTGACCAGATCCATTCGATCCAGATCAACACTTTTTGTGAGGCCGTGCGACTGTTTTCTGGAATGCCCGCGACCACTTCGCAAGCACAGTACTCTCTGCCCTTCGCTGTTGCAGTTCAGGTTCTGTATGGCCGTATCGGAGCCGAGCATATCTCAGGGCCCGGACTGTCCGACCCCCGGATCGCGGGCCTGATTTCCCGTATACACGTGAGCGAGGAAGAGAGGCATTCGCAACGGTTCCCGGGTGGGCGCTGGGCAGATTTATCAATTGAGACAACGGACGGGCGCATTTTGCATTCGGGCGATATCCACGCCCGCGGTGGCCCTGAGGCGCCTATGTCGCGCGATGAGGTTTTGGCGAAATATTCCGAGTTCGCAGAACCAGTTGTCGGAGCGCATCGGGCTAACGCGATCCGCGATGCGATCTTGTCCTGGATTGAACCGCATTCTAGATATGCCGATCTGGCGTCGCTGGTTTCTTCACCCCCGCGATAGCAGTCTCGCGGGGAATCGGGCCCCAATTGATACGGTTCACTGCTCGAGAATAGTAAGCAATTCGGTGATTTTTTCCCTAGCTTCGACACTATCCTGAAGTAAATCCGCCGCCTCGGCCAAAGGCTTGTCAGGTTGCGAAACAGGAGGAGTGATCAGAACCTGTGTCGCCTTGCTAACCAAACTAAACTGCGTTTCTTCCTCTTGATCAATGGCTTCGGGGTGGTCGGCCAGCCAAAAATTGCGGTCAGCCTGCTCCGCCTGCCCTAATGTGCGCGATAGCTCTCCGGCTGTATCGAAATCGCCAAGGGCTTGCATCGCTTGGTTCCTGATACGCAATGCCTCTTCCGAACTGTCCCCCTCCAGTTCAAGCATAGCTTGGTGAGGGCGTTGCGTTTGCAAGGCAGAGCGTGCCCTGATCCGTGCACGCTCTGACCGTTGCACCGTATCTTGGGGTCTGTTCGACAAAGCCAGCGCTGGTCCAGGGAACCCAAGCTTCACCAGACGGTTTGCCAACGCGACAGCCGTATCGGTGCTCAGGTCCTGCGTATCACCGGATGCAAATTCCAACGCCCGACGTAGAAATGTTATGTCATCCGCCCTCTCCACCAGAATGTGAGAAATCCGGTTCAACGTGGCCAGGCGTTCTTGCCCTGCAGGTATTTCCAAGGCAGCATCAAATGCTAGGTCGAATTCCTGAGTCAGACTTAGGGCCACAGCAAGAGCCCGTTTTAACTGTGGCTCGATCTCGGATTTACGAAACTCGTTCGAAAAAGACGCCGCAAGGGCGACTTCTTTGGGTGAAGCGGCGCCTCGATCAACCCATCGGTTTTCGATCAGCCGCGCCAAAGCGAGCGGAGCGTCCAGATTGGGGCCGGAGGATGCAACCACGTCGTTTAGCAACGCCTCGGCTTTTGGAGCGTCACCTTCGGCGGCTGCGACCTTAGCTTTGGCCCGTGTTGTGTCCGAGGCGTTTTGAATTCCCGCCCGGTCAACAGACCGCAATACGCGTCGAGCGGCTTCTAACCGACCTGCATCGACCAAAATTTCGGATAGATCAGGTCCAAATTGCCGTCTTAGATGCGTTGGCAGCCGTGAAAATGATTGCTCTACCCTGTCCAAGTTTGCTTCAGCGGATAATTCCCCGGCCATCAGAACAGCCCAAAGTGCAACGTCACCCCCGCATCGTTGCAAGCCACCAAACGGATTGTCGTCTGCCACATGCCCTGCGTCCAAAAACTGCGCAATTGCTGCAATCCGGTTTACGTCAGCATCGGGATCTTCCACCAATGCCAAAGCCTGCATCGCCTCGGCGCCGAAGCCATAGAATGCGTACAGCTTTGCCAGAGACAACGCTGTGTCCTGATCAACCCGATCGAATTCCTGAAACAAACCTGATCTTAAGGTGGCTATTTGCTGAGGGAAATCGGCTGAGCCACCCCACGTCTCGAACCCCAACTCTGTATCGGATATGCAGGCAGGTTCTTGTTCAAACCCGATCAAATCGGGCCCCAATAGACCGTTCAATTCATCGAGCACCGTCGATACGCTGATATTCCCTGTCGGGACTGCTGGACCTTCCGTGGCACCGTCAAAGATCGACGATCGCGGGCCAACCTGGGCAAGCTCAAGGTCAACGATGCCCCGGTCTGCACCTTGCAATAGACGTTCTGACAGGCGATCCTCAAACCCAAGCAATGGCGTCGGAAGCGCAGGCATTGGCAAGACGTTGCGGTTCTGAGCGGCCGCCAGCAGTCCGGTGTCGCGGTTTGCTTGCGGCAAGATGGGCGGAGGAATGTCCGCACCTATCGGTGGCAGGGCCTGCGCAATGGCAATATCGACCACAATCATGGTGTCTTGGTATAAAAACGCCGAAGCCGCGCAGTCACACCCGAATTGCATTTCCAATGGCCCGCCCGGTTCGGTCTGAGAAATGGCGGACAAACGGTTTTGAGACAGCCTGCGGAAGACCGAAGTGGTTTCGAAATGAACATCCTCCAGGGTGACGTTCAGACGCGCACCATACTCGGTTTGGGTGAGGACCCAGCCGGTGCCAGGCGGCACCTGAATGACCAGCCTGGTGTAGTCCTCATGCTCTCCCGAGCGCACGGTGGCTTCACGCGAAGTGGCACCGTTTGCTGCAAGCAACACTGCAAGAAAAAGACCAAGTCGGATCATGCCGCCGCCTGTTTCAGCTCTTTCAACGCCTCTTCCAGTTCCGAAAAACCAGGGCGGTTATGGGTCGGCGTGTTCTGGCGACCGACTTCAATGCACATCGCGGGGTTGTGGTTGTGCAGATTGGCGACCAGAACCTCTTTGATCAGTTGATAGAAATGGTTGTCCTCCTCAACCACGGCCTTCAGTTTTCCTGCGAATGGTCCGACCAGACCATAGGCCAGGAAAACGCCCAGAAAGGTCCCAACCAGAGCCCCCCCGATCAGTTTACCCAGTACCTCGGGTGGCTGGTCGATTGATCCCATGGTCTTGATCACCCCTAAAACCGCAGCCACGATCCCCAGGGCTGGCAAGCCATCCGCAACGGTCTGCAATGCATGGCTGGAATGCATGGCGTGGTGAAAATTTGCCTCCATCCGCTTCTCCAGAACTTCTTCGACCTGATGGGGGTCGTCGTAGTTCATCGAAGCCGACCGCATCGTGTCGCAGATCAGATCCACGGCCTCTTTGTCGGATTGGATCTTCGGATAAGCCGAAAACACCGAGGAATTTTCGGGGTCTTCGATATGCTGCTCGACCTCGACCGGGTTGGCTTTGGCGATACGGATCAGGGAAAACAGAAGGCATAACAGGTCGCGGTAGTCATCGGGTTTCCATTTCGGACCTTTGAACACCTTTGCCATGTCCTTGAGCGTATGCTTCACGGCGCTCATGTCGTTGCTGATCAAAAACGCTCCGACCGCTGCGCCGCCGATCATCATCATTTCGAACGGCAGAGATTTCATGATGATGGTCATCTTGCCGCCAGCGGCCAGATAGCCGCCGAACACCATGACGAAGATGACGACAATTCCGACTAGTCCGATCATGAGGGGTCTCCAGCAAACTCAAACGCGGCTTTGGTGAACATGGACGTCATTCCTGTGGCGCGGCAGCGTTGCGCCCCGCCATTATGACGCTGATTGTATAGGCGGCCTCAGGGCTCAGCCCCGCCAGCACGCCAGCGGCGGCATCCGCAGGCATCCGTGACAGGAAACCGGCGGCAAAACCTGGGTCCATCGTCTCGAACAAGGCGGCTGTGTCTTTGGGTTTCATGCTTTGATACACATCCGTCAGCCGGGTCAGGTCGGTCTCGGCCGCTTTTTCCGCATAGGCCAGTGTTTCGCGCAGGTTCTCTTCGGCCGCTTGCATAGCGACCATTCGGGTTTCGATGGCTTGCTCGGCGATTTCCAACGCCTTTTCCTTGTCGATTGCGGCGGCTTCGCGCTTTTCCAACGCTGCTTCGCGTCGCAGAAGTTCTGTCAACAATTCCTGTGCG
Source organism: Ruegeria sp. AB6 (assembly GCF_056542685.1). Lineage (NCBI taxonomy): Bacteria > Pseudomonadati > Pseudomonadota > Alphaproteobacteria > Rhodobacterales > Roseobacteraceae > Ruegeria > Ruegeria sp. AB6. The sequence continues at coordinate 94,947 of NZ_JBQGAD010000003.1, forward strand.
CCGGGCTTTTCCATACCTTCTGGCTTGGCTTGCTTGACCGTCGGTTCGGCGTTCTTGGCCAGTGCCGGACCAGCCTCCAACCCGACGCGAATCGCAGCCGATCCGATCAACAGCAAAGAGATCACAGCAAGCACGCCGCCTTTGGGTTTGTTGCTCTGCCTTGTTTTCATGCCGTGGCCTCACGCCTCTTGCGACCATGCCGCATAAACATCGGACCAGCCGTTCGTTTTTCCGCAGGCTCAGGAACGGGTTCCTCCTTTTGCTCGGGCGCTTCCGCAGCTTCAACCTTTGCAACCTCAGGCTCTGGTGGCACCGTAGGCTCGGTCGCGGGCGAGGCTGTATCCTTTGGGGCTTCCTGATCCGGCACGATGTCATGCATCGACGCCATCATCAGCTCCAACCGCTGCGCGACCGTCTCCGCCCGTTGCGTCAATTGCTTCAAGGTGTCCCCGGAGCGGTCCGACGCCGCACGCGCGGACTCCAGCGATTTCTTTAATTCATCCGACTGTGCCGAAAGAACGGCAACGGCGCCGCCAACGCCCTTTTCAAGATCGGTGAATCGCTTGAGGCGTCGAGACAGAACAAAGCAATAGAGACCTGCGCCCAAGGCGCCTGCAATCAGGAAAATATCTGCGATCAGTTCCAACTTCGCCTCCTAATTCAAAACGAATTCCATCACGAGGACATCGCGAACGCGATCCTCGCCAACTACAATGCCGATGCGCCGCAGCAGATGCCCGCGAATGCGCACCAGGGCCAACGAATCCTCAAGATCCGAGATTTCAACCGCCCGCAGATACCCGTTCAGCACATCCATGATTCGCGGCTTCATCTTTTCGACATCGCCCAGATAGTCCGAGTTCACCTCAAGCTGAGCGTGAAATTTCAGGTGCCGCGAATCGCCCGAGTTCAGCGACAGGATCAGGGGCGGAAGATCGACGAATCCAACGTCAGGCAAGGCTTTTGCAGGCTTTTTTTCCGCCTTTTCAACCGCCTCTTGCGCCTTGGGCATGGCGCCTATTGGCAACAGCCCGGACGTGGTTACAAAATACCCTCCACCCGCGCCGGACAGGGCTAGAATCACACCTATTATCAATCCCTTTTTCCCAGGCTTTTCTGGGGCTTCTGCCTGTTCTGCAGTTGCGTCAGTCATGACGTCCTCATCCATCCGTTCTGCAATCGTCATAACCCGGTAGGGACTAACCGATTATTAAGGGCAATCGGTCAAACAAGGGATGCGCCGAGCAGAATGTCGGCGAGTCGGAGGTGAGCGTGCAGCAGATCGGAACTGTCTGGACAAGTTTGGACAGGCGAAAACAAATCATCGTTGCCGGTGCGGTTATGCTGGTATTTCTTGGGGTCCTTGCGATGTCGCGGCTGATAACGGCACCGTCGATGACCTTGCTTTATGCCGGGCTGGAAAGTGGGGCGGCGGGCGATATCGTTCGGTCACTGGATCAGCGCGGCGTGCCCTTTGAGATTCGGGGCGGCTCGATCTACGTGCCGGGGTCGCAGCGGGATGAGTTGCGCATGACTCTGGCGAGCGAGGGTTTGCCTGCGAATGGAAACCGGGGGTACGAACTGCTGGATACGCTCAGCGGGTTCGGGACCACTTCGCAAATGTTTGACGCCGCTTATTGGCGCGCCAAAGAGGGTGAACTGGCCCGCACGATTGTAGGGGCACCCCATATCAGCCAGGCGCGAGTGCACATCGCCAATGGTTCAACCAATCCATTTCAGCGCAGCGTTGCACCGACTGCCTCGGTTTATCTGGTGTCTTCGGGGGCGGATATCACGTCAGATCAGGCCAAGGCGATCCGGTTTCTGGTCTCATCCGCGGTCAGTGGTCTTGCGCCCGAGAATGTGGCGATCATCGATTCGAACGGGGCTGTGATTGGCGCGCAGGAAAACGCCGTTGCCGCCGATACGGCGGATGACAAGTCGCGGCAATTGCGGGAAAAGGTCCTGCGTTTGGTCGAAGCCCGCGTAGGTACGGGCAATGCCGTTGTAGAAGTCAGCGTAGATACGGTGACGAAAACCGAATCCATTCGCGAGCGTCGCTTTGACCCCAACGGTCGTGTGGCGATCAGCACCGATGTCGAAGAACGTTCAGACAGCGCGCGCAATCAATCCGCTGATGTCACCGTTGCGTCGAACCTGCCGGATGGTGACGGCGCGAGGGGCGACGAGTCGAACTCGAACGCCACCCAGACGCGCGAGCGGGTAAACTACGAGGTGTCCGAGACGGAGCTTGAGGTTCACAACGCCCCCGGCGCGATCAAACGTCTGACTGTGGCCGTACTGGTGAATGGAACGCGCAGTGTGGATGCGACGGGCACGGAAGGTTTTGCCCCCATGCCCGAAACAGAGATGGAGGCCTTGAAGGAATTGGTCGCCTCGGCTGTGGGGTTTGATGCGGAACGCGGCGACGTGATCACGCTGAAATCTATGGACCTGCCGGTTGTTGAACCGCAGGGCACGCTGGCCTCGGCTTCGATCTGGCAGAAGGTGCATTTCGACGCAATGTCGCTGATCCAGATGGCAGTTCTGGCGATTGTGTCTCTGATCCTTGGGTTGTTCGTGATCCGGCCTATTTTGACCAAGCCGGTTGTGACCACGGCACTACTACCTACTGGAAGTCTACCCGAACCAGGCTCGGTTTTGACGGGTGAGATTGCGACCGAAGAAGGCGGGCAATTCGCACCGATCGCGGGTCAGGTCGCGGGCGGGGATGTTCCAGCGCTGGCTTCTCAGCCCGGGGCGGACCCGGTAGATCGGCTGCGGGCGATGATTGGCGACAAGCAGGAGGAAACGGTCGAAATCCTGCGCAGCTGGCTTGAAGAAGGCGAGGAAAAGGTCTGATGTCGATCGCCCATTTGCTGGAAGATTTCACGTTGCAGGCTGGCGGTGGAAAGCTGCACTTGCTGGATGAGGACGGGTTGGAGGAACAGCGTCTGGCGGCGTTCGAACAGGGCTATGCCGCCGGTTGGGAAGATGCCGTTCAGGCACAGGAGCAAAACCGAGGCCGGATCTCGACCGAGTTGGCCAAGTCGCTTGAGGACATGTCCTTCACCTATCGTGAGGCGGTAACACGGATGACACTGTCGCTGGAACCGATGTTCAACAGCCTGATGCTCGCGGTCCTGCCCGAAACTTTGGAGCGGGGTTATACCATCCGGCTGGCCGAACAACTGACCGACATGGCTCGCGAACAAATCAATGAGCCGATGCAGGTTTTCGTCCCCGAAGGCCTCGCGGCTGAGGTGAAAGAGATGCTGCCCGAGGGGATGGCCGAGATGGCGCAAGTCATCTCAGACCCGCAGATCAAACCCGGCCAGGCTAGATTGCAGGTCGGTATCTCGCGGCGCGAGGTGGATTGCGGCGGCCTGCTGACGTCGATCCGCGCCGCGTTCGACGCGTATGTATTCGAGGCAAAAGAGGCATTGAGCAATGAGTGATCCCCAAACTCCCAAAAGCGAAAAATCCAACCCGTTTGAATCGGTCCCGATCGAGGTCACGGTCTCGGTCGGCCGCGCCCGCCCACTGATCCGCGATCTGTTGAATATGGGTGAAAATGCGGTGCTGACTTTGGACAAACGGATCGAGGATCCGGTGGATCTTTATGTAGGGGACCAGCTGGTGGCCCGCGGCTTGCTGGAAGAGATGGAAGGCGATCAGGCCGGACAACTGGCCGTGCGCCTGACCGAGATTGCCGATCTGCAAAACGGGATCGGTTGATGCGCGTTCTGCCCTGGATCATCGTGGCGCTGCTGCTGACACCGTCTTTTGCAGAAGCGCAGGATGTGTCCTTGTCGCTGGGTGACGGGGGTTCCATCTCGGCGCGGACGATCCAATTGATCCTGTTGATTACCGTGCTCAGCCTCGCACCTGGGCTGGCGATCATGATCACCTGTTTTCCTTTTCTGATCACCGTGCTGGCCATCCTTCGGCAAGGGATTGGGTTGCAACAATCGCCCCCCAACATGCTGATCGTCAGCCTGGCTTTGTTTCTGACCTATTTCATAATGGAGCCCGTCTTTAACGAAGCCTGGACCACTGGCATCCAACCCATGGTCGACGAAACGATGGAGGTCGAGCCCGCTTTGGAACGCGCCTTTCAACCGTTTCGCGCCTTCATGGCCGCGCGACTGGACCCTGACACGTTCTACGCCATGGCTGCACTGCGCCCCGAAGGCAATGCGGTGGACGTGTCGCCGGATGCGCCGTTGTCGATCCTGATGCCCTCTTTCATGTTGTCCGAGATTGCGCGGGCCTTTCAGATCGGTTTTCTGATCTTCCTGCCCTTTCTGATCATCGACCTCGTGGTAGCTGCGGTGCTGATGTCGATGGGGATGATGATGGTGCCACCTGCAACGGTTTCACTGCCGTTCAAACTGGCTTTTTTTGTCATTGCGGATGGGTGGTCCCTGATCGCCAGCGCTTTGGTGCGAAGCTACATGGGCTGACAGATTACTGCCGCGTGATCGTCAATCGGGCGCGCAGCCCCTGATCTCCGGCCTCGAAATGCAGCCCGCCACCATGCTGGTCAGCCACTGTGGCAGCAATTGTCAGACCCAGGCCAAACCCGTCTGACGAGCCTGTATTTGATCCGCGCTGAAACGGGGCCATCAGGGCCTCGATCTCATGAACGGACAGGTCATTGCCCTTGTCCTCGACCGTGATCGTTGCGGTGTGCGCGTCGGTTTCCAACTGGACCTCGGCGTGGCGGCCATATTTCAGGGCATTGTCGATTAAGTTGGTCAGTGCTCGTTTCAGCGAAATGGGCCGACCCGTTACCAACATGCGCCGGGTTTCCAGCAACGTCCCGTGCCCACGGCGGGACATGAAAACGGACGGAGCACCCTCGACCGCGACAGGATCGACATTCTGAAGCGTCACCGGCAGGTCCATGTCCTGATAATCGGCGACGACAGATTCGACCAAGGATGTCAGAGAAATCTGGCGCGGTTCCTCGACGCTCAGTTCTGAACGCGTATAGGTCAGAACACTTTCGATCATGCCGGTCATCTGGTCCACATCCGCTTCCAGCTTTTCGCGCAGCTCGTCATCGGCGATCAACGCGGCGCGCAGCCGGACGCGGGTTGCGGGGGTGCCAAGATCGTGGCTGACACCCGACAAGACCGTGGCCCGTTGTTCTAGCAAGGCGCGTTCGGCGTCTAGATGGGCGTTCACCGCAGACACGATATCACGCAGCTCGGTCGGCCCGTCAGCGTCATAGCTGTCGGGGCCTCCGCGCCTCCGACGGTCGCGCAGGGCATGGGCAAACCGGGTGAATGTATCGGACACGTTGCCGACCGAGGTCAGAATGACCGCCAGCGCCACGATGCCCAGCAATATCGCAGGCAGGCGCAGATCGGTTGGCGCCGCGCCACAGCCCCAGATCCCGGTGCCATCCACGCGGTACCACGGCCCGCGTCCGAATTGCGCAATCAGGATCGGTTCGCTGCAATAGGTGGCCAGCAGCCGGGTCAGGTTACCCATCTTTTCAGGCCCGGTCTGATCACTGCGCGAGACGATATCTGACACCGGATAGACCAGACGATCGGACAGGATCGCCAGCGTCAATTCACGCCCGTTGAGCGGCGCTGAACTGTCGGTCAGGATCGAAAGGTTGGTCAGGAACCGACGGCCCGAAGACCCAGGCAATTGCTGGAACTCTCCCTTGTCGGCCAGGACGGCATCCGCCGGTGACAAGGGCGTAATGGACAGCGGGGCTGCTGGGGCCATTCCTGTGCGCAGTTCTTCGTAAACGGTAAACCCTGCGACGAAGGATTGCGTCAGGAAATGATTCCAGGCGCGGGCCGAAGCAAACCACAGGCTGGCCGATACCAGCCCTGTTGCGAACGCTGAGATCACCCAAAACCAGCCTAGATTGCGCAGGCGCAGTGTCATTCCTCTTGCACCGACACGTCAGCGGCAAAAACATAGCCGACGCCGCGTTCGGTGCGCAGCATCTGCGGGTCCTTCGGGTTGACTTCGATCTTTGACCGCAGCCGCCCCACCAGCATGTCGATGGCGCGGCCCTGCGCCTCGGGCTTTTCGGTGCCGCCGGTGACATCCAGCGCGGCGACGATCTCATCCCTTGTCAGGGGGATATGCGGATTGGCCAGCAAAACCTTGAGCAACGCCGTCTCACGTTGTGACAGCGCCACCAAATAGCCTTCGGGCGAGTGCACCTCATCGCGCTTGCCGTCATAGAGCCAGCCGTCAAAGCGGAAGCTGTGGATGCGGCGGCGGTAGGCCAGCGACGATGACCGCCGCGCCCGTTGCATCACCGCCCGTACGCGGGCCAGCAGAAGCTGAGGATTGAACGGTTTGGCGATATAGTCATCGGCCCCGACCTCATACCCTGCCATGCGCTGATGGTCGGCTGACAGGGCCGAGACCAGAATGATCGGCACATCCTGTTCGGCGCGCAGGCGGGCGCAGATCTCGACGCCATTTTCATCGCCCAACATCACGTCCAGCAAGATCAGGTCAATGCGGCCCGCCCCCAGATGCCCACGAATTTCGGATTCCGATCGGGCGGGCAGGGCGATGAACCCGTTTTGCTGCATGAACTGAGTCATCATCGAACGCATCTCGGGGTCGTCATCCACCACCAACAGTCGCGGAATGCTCATGATGTCTGTCCTCCCCGGTTGTGGCCCCTCAGATATCGTCAATTGTAACGAACGGAAACAGATTCAATGTCAACGTAACACGCGGTAACAGAAGCGGTGAAAAATTGGACCGATGCACGGGCTTGGCGCGGATTCCAAGTTGCCAGACGGCCCGTGCGCCCCAGTATGGCCGACATCGCTGCTGCGGCAGTCACTTCGTTCTCTAGGGAGGAGACAAGAAATGAAACGTTTTGCATTTGCCACCGTATCGACGCTGGCTGTTGTGGCCGGATCGTCGGTGTTGGCGGGCCCCCAGGCAGAAGTTCTGCATTGGTGGACATCGGGGGGCGAGGCCAAGTCGGTTGCCGTCCTGCAAGAGGAATTCGCGGCCAATGGTGGCAGCTGGACCGATATGCCCGTTGCTGGCGGTGGCGGTGATGCCGCGATGACCGCGCTGCGCGCCCGTGTTCTGTCGGGCAACGCGCCGACGGCGGTTCAGCTAAAAGGCCCCGCCATTCAGGAATGGTATGAGGAAGGCGTGCTGGCCGATATCTCATCTGTGGCCGAGGCCGAAGGCTGGGCCGACGTTCTGCCCGCCTCGATCGCGGGCCATATGAAATGCGAGGGCACGTGGTGCGCTGCGCCGGTGAACGTACACCGCGTTGACTGGATCTGGGCCAATGCCGACGTTCTGGCCGCAAATGGCATCGAGATGCCGACCACGTGGGACGAATTCAACGCTGCAGCGGATAAGCTGCAAGCCGCAGGTGTGATCCCGCTGGCCCATGGTGGTCAGGCATGGCAGGACGCGACCGTTTTTGAAACCGTGGTACTGGGCATTGGCGGGCCAGAGTTCTTCCAGAAAGCGCTGGTTGATCTGGACCCTGAGGCGCTGACTTCGGACACGATGGTTCAGGTGTTCGACCAGATGCGCACAATGCGCGGCTACGTGGACGAGAACTTCTCGGGCCGCGACTGGAACCTGGCCACCGCGATGGTCATGAACGGTGAGGCCGCGTTCCAGATCATGGGTGATTGGGCCAAGGGCGAGTTCCTGGCGGCGGGCAAAAAACCCGGCGAGGATTTCCTGTGCGCCTCGACCCCCGGTGATGGCTATCTGTACAATGTCGACAGCTTTGCCATGTTCGATGTGGACGGCGATGACAAGAAAGCCGGTCAGGACCTGCTGGCCAAGCTAATCGTCGCACCGAACTTCCAGAAAGTGTTCAACCTGAACAAAGGCTCGATCCCGGCACGGACCGACGTGGCACTTGATGACTTTGACATCTGCGCCAATTTGTCGGCCGAAGATATGGGTGCGACCTCGGATGCAGGCTCGCTGCTGCCGTCTTATGCCCACGGCATGGCGCTGCGCGGGTCGCAGTCTGGTGCGATCACGGATGTTGTGACCGCGCATTTCAACTCGGATATGTCGTCGGCTGACGCGGTTCAGCAATTGGCGGCGGCAGTGGCCAACAGCTACTGATCCAAATCGCTCTGCCCCCTATACTGACGGGGCAGAGCATCTTTCCCCGGAGGAAATCATGTCCGAATGGCTGGAAAACCACCTGCCCAAGGTGGTGCTGGCACCGTCGTTCATTGCCGTATTGATCTTTGTCTACGGCTTTATCGGATGGACGGCTTGGGTGTCGCTAACCCGATCGAAACTGTTGCCGAAATACGAGATCAAAGGCTTCATTCAATATGAACGCCTGTTTGACTCGCCCCGTTGGGATACGGCGATCAACAACCTCTATATCTTTGGTGCGCTGTTCATCGTGATCGCGATGGTGCTGGGCCTGCTGCTGGCCATTCTGCTGGATCAGAAGATCCGCGTCGAAGGGGCCATCCGCACGATCTATCTGTACCCGATGGCGCTGTCGATGATCGTGACCGGTACCGCGTGGAAGTGGATACTGAACCCGGGTCTGGGGATCGAATCCATGGTGCAGGGCTGGGGCTTTACCAATTTCGAGTTCGACTGGCTGGTAAACCCGGACTACGCCATCTACAGCATCGTGATGGCCGCGATCTGGCAAAGCTCGGGCTTCGTCATGGCGCTGTTTCTCGCTGGCCTGCGCTCGGTCGATGGTGAGATCATCAAGGCAGCCCAAGTCGATGGTATCCCAACATGGCGCATCTACACGGCGATCATCATCCCGTCGATGGCCCCGATCTTCCTGTCGGCCTTCATCGTGCTGGCCCACCTCGCGATTAAAAGCTTTGACCTTGTCATCGCCCTGACAGGTGGCGGTCCCGGATACGCAACCGATCTGCCAGCCACATACATGTACGCAATGGCGTTTTCGCGCGGCGATATTGGTCAGGCGGCGTCGTCCGCGATGATCATGATGCTGGTCGTCTTTGCCATCGTCGTTCCCTATCTTTACTCAGAGCTGAGGGCGAAAAATGACTGATCTGTCGATGCCCCAATCCCAAACCGAACCCCGTAGCCAAAGTGCCGTTGGCAAGATTGTCCTGCGTTGGTTGCTGTACGTCCTGCTGGGCCTTTTTGCGCTGTATTACCTGATGCCGCTGTTTGTGATGTTGACCACATCGTTGAAAAGCCTTGAGGAAATCCGCACCGGCAGCCTGATTTCCTTACCGCGCGAAGTCAGCTTTGATGCCTGGAAAACCGCATGGTCCGGTGCCTGTACCGGCATTCAGTGCGAGGGCCTGCGCCCCTATTTCTGGAACTCGGTCCTCATCGCGGTGCCTGCGGTGGCGATCTCGACCCTGCTAGGTGCGCTGAACGGCTATGTCGTGGCGCAGTGGCGGTTCAAAGGCGCGAACATCATTTTCTCGCTGATGCTGTTTGGCTGCTTCATCCCGTTTCAAGTGGTTTTGCTGCCGATGGCGCGCCTGTTGGGCATGATGGGGATCGCCGGGACCATTCCGGGCCTGATCTTTGTCCATGTGATCTACGGGTTGGGCTTCACCACGCTGTTTTTCCGTAACTACTATGTCACCATCCCGTCCGAGCTGACCAAGGCCGCACGCGTTGATGGGGCCGGGTTCCTGCGGATCTTCTGGTCGATCTTCCTGCCGCTGTCGCTGCCGATCATCGTTGTGACCGTGATCTGGCAATTCACGCAGATCTGGAACGACTTCCTGTTCGGCGTGTCGTTCAGCCAGGCGGGTACGCAACCCGTGACAGTGGCGCTCAATAACATCGTAAACTCCACCACCGGCGTCAAAGAATACAACGTCGACATGGCCGCCGCGATCATCGCGGGGCTACCGACGCTGTTCGTCTATGTCGTTGCCGGTAAGTATTTCATACGCGGCCTGACCGCTGGTTCTGTGAAGGGATAAGACCCATGGCACCCATCCTTGATATCAACAAACTCTATAAGAATTACGGTGCGACCGAGATTCTGAAGGACATCAACATCTCGATCGAGCCGGGCGATTTCCTGGTGCTCGTCGGCCCCTCGGGCTGCGGCAAGTCCACCCTGCTGAACTGCATTGCCGGGTTGGAGGAGATCACTGGCGGCACCCTGTCCATTGGGGGCAATGACATGACCCATGTCAGCCCCAAGGACCGCGACATCGCGATGGTGTTCCAGTCCTACGCTTTGTACCCGACCATGACCGTGGCCAAGAACATCACCTTTGGCATGAAAGTGCGCGGGGTCGATCAGGCGACGCAGGATGCCAAGCTGAAAGAGGTCGCCCAACTGTTGCAGATCGAACCTCTGCTGAACCGCCGCCCCAGCCAATTATCGGGCGGTCAGCGTCAGCGTGTGGCAATGGGTCGGGCGCTGGTGCGCGATCCCAAGCTGTTCCTGTTCGATGAACCGCTATCCAACCTCGACGCCAAGCTGCGGGTCGAGATGCGGACCGAGATCAAGAAGCTGCACCAAACGCTGGATGCCTCGATCGTTTACGTGACCCATGACCAGATCGAGGCGATGACACTGGCGACCAAGATCGTCGTGCTGAAAGGTGGAGTCGTTCAGCAGATCGGCACACCGGCCGAGATCTATAACAACCCGGCCAACCTGTTTGTTGCTGACTTCATGGGCTCGCCCGCGATGAACCTGATTCCGGCGCAGGCGCATAAGAACGGAGCGGGGACCCAGATCGCCATCGCGCGCGACAGCGGTGAGACACTGGTGCTGAACGACGCCCGCGATCTGGCGCTTCCCAAGGATGTCATCCTGGGCCTGCGTCCCGAAGACATCGCCGAAGCCGGGTTCCGCGCCGGCGATGGGGTGCAAGAGGCTGAATGTCTGGTCGACATGGTCGAACCCGCAGGGGCCGACACCTATGTGGTCTCGGAGCTGGGCGGCAAGCAGGTCACGGCGCGTTTGCACGCTGAAACCAGCGCGCAGGCGGGCAAGATGCTGAATCTGGCCTTCGACATGAGCAAAGTGTCTTACTTTGCTCAGGAAACCGGTGAACGCCTGAACTAAACGCACAGCGCCGCGCGACCAAAAGGTTGCGCGGCGCTGCATGCATTTTTAAAGACGCTCAACCGACTTTGTTCAGGTCCTTGATCAACCGGTTCAGATCGCCACCACGGGCATCCAGCATCGCACCAATCTCGGTCCGTTCGGTCAGCAGCATGTTCACCCCTTCGATGAACATGTTGAAGAACCGGTCTCGGCCCGATTTGTCGGATACAAGGAAAGTCACCTCAAACGGGGACGAGCCCTGCAGCTTGACCGAGGTGCGTACTTCGTACCCAGCCTTGATTTTGCGGGCGTTGCGAACTGTAACCTGGCCGCCAATGAATTCACGGAAGCGGCGGCCATATTTGTTCGAGATATAGCCCTGAAAGGCTTTGGTGAATTGTCGCAACTGCGCCGGGCTGGCCGAGCGGCCATCGGCACCCAGTACGTAACGCGCCATGATTGGCACGTCGGCATATTGGGTAAAGATCTTCTCGAAATCGCGGATCATCGCGTTTTCGGATTTGCCCGAAGCGATCACGCGGTTGATGTCATCCACCACGCTGACCACCAGCGCCTTTGCGCTGGCCTCGGTCTGGGCGTAGGCGGGCAGGGCGGTCATCAGCGCCCCGGCCAGGCCGGTGGCGACGAAACCGCGTCGGTTCATCAGATTACTCGGCATAGGGGTCCTCGTAAGGGTCAAGATAGGGGTCCCTGACCGGGTCGGTCCCGGTTACGGAATAGGGGTCGTCATAAAGGCCCAGATAGGCGTCTTCGTCATCACGCGCCAGTTCAAAGCGGCGGTTTTGCAGGTAGATGGTTTGTGCCTGCGCATAGCTGTCGGCACTTTCATACAGAATCGAGTCCACCGTGTCCGAGAACCGGCCTCGATCGCCCATGCGGCGCACCACCTCGGCATAAACACCGATATTGTCGACCGGGCGCACCGGGGAAAAGTTGATCGGGTTCGAGAACAGGTTGAACACAACACCAATCGCATCACGCTGGGTCGAGGGACCATAGAACGGCAATTCGACGTAGGCGCCTTCGCCCACGCCCCAGACATGCAGGGTCTCGCCGAAATCAGTATCGACAGGCGGCAGGTTCAGCTCGTCTGCGGGTTTGGACAACCCGGCCCCGCCTACAGTGCTGTTGATGGCAAAGCGCAGCAATGCGTTGCCCGCCTGTTTCAGGTTGCCCTGCAACAGATAGTCCAGCGCCTGTCCCGGCAAGGTCAGGTTCTCGGCGAAATTGCTGAAGCTGGTCACGACCGGATCGGGGAAGATTTTCACATAGCCTTTTGACGCGGGTCGGAACAGAAAGCGGTCAACGCCGAGGTTGAAGTCGTGAATACTCCGATTGGTCTTTTCATAGGGGTCGAAGACCTCTCCGGGAGGGGCGTCAGCAGGCGGGCGCGTGGCGCAGGCACCAAGAGTTGCCACCAGGGACACAAGGATCAGAGGCTTCAAGCTGACTTTGCTCAACACGGTCTTTGCCACTCCAACACGTCAGGAATGAAAATGCCTGGACGTTCAATCAATACTATCTTCGACCGCAACAAGCGGCGCAATTCAATGTCACATAGGTGTTTCTCAAATAGATTGAAACACTCAGCGTGTAACCCGGACAAGTGGTCAACGTAAAGTGACCCAACTTCAACAGTCCCGAATAAGAGAAGTTATGCTTACTGCGCGGGCAACCGTAAAACTGCCGGTTTCATGCTTTTCGATCCGCGCTATCCCGGTTAGCGTCCGTCCGAGTCGAATTTAGTTGAGGAGTATCACATGAGCATCGCAGCCAAACTGGACAGCCTAGGCGTCACCCTGCCGGACGCACCTGCGCCTGCCGCCAACTATGTGCCCTTCGTGCGCGTGGGCAATATCGTCTATGTCTCGGGCCAGATCTCGAACGACGGCACGATGATCACTGGCAAGCTGGGCGACGACATGGATGTCGAAGCGGGTGCCGCGGCGGCCAAGGTCTGTGCAATCAACCTGCTGGCGCAGGTCAAGGCGGCCTGTGGTGGCGATATCGACAAGCTGGTACGCGTGATCAAGCTGACCGGGTTCGTGAACTCGACCGCAGATTTCACCGCGCAGCCGCAGGTGATCAACGGGGCCTCGGATTTTCTGGTCGAGGCGCTGGGCGAAGCGGGCCGTCACTCGCGCTCGGCTGTCAGTGCCGCTGCGTTGCCGCTGGGTGTAGCGGTCGAGATCGAAGGCATCTTCGAGGTCGCATGATACCCGCCCTACCTGATGTGCTATTGCAGACCCCGATTGCGCATCGAGCCCTGCATGACCTCTCGGACAACCGCCCGGAAAACAGCCGGGCGGCCATTCGCGCTGCAGTCGAGGCCGGTTACGGGATCGAGATCGACCTGCAACGCAGCCGCGATAACCGGGCCATGGTATTTCATGACTACGACATGACACGGCTGACCGGCCGATCCGGTCCGATCCAGCAGATCACGGCGGATGAGGCGCAAGCCACGCGGCTTTTGCACGGCGAGGACGGCATTCCGACCTTCGACGAGGTGTTGCAGATCGTTTCGGGCAAGGTTCCGTTGTTGATCGAGCTGAAGGATCAGGATGGGGCGATGGGCCCTAATGTCGGCCCGCTCGAGGCGGATACGGTGCGCGCGTTGCAAGGCTATGACGGGTCTGTGGCGCTGATGTCGTTCAACCCCAACTCGGTCGCTGAACTGGCACGGCTGGCACCGAATCTGCCGCGTGGGATCACCACCTGTTCCTACCAGCCCGAAGTCGAGCATTTGCCGCATGCGGTTTGTGACCACCTGCGCGACATCCCCGATTTCGATCGGGTGGGGGCCGGCTTTATCAGCCATGAGGCCGCAGACTTGTCGCGCCCCCGCGTGGCTGCGCTGAAGGCGCAGGGCGTGCCGATCCTGTGCTGGACCATCCGCTCGCCCGAACAAGAGGCAGAGGCCCGCAAGGTTGCCGATAATGTGACCTTTGAAGGGTATTTGGCCGCCCGCCCGGGTTGAACCCCACCCCATCCGTCACAGATAAAGACAAGACGCGGAGGGCACATGGATCAGGCGCAAATCGAGGTTCGGGTACTGGGGTCGCTCTCGCAAATCCCTGCGTCAGAGTGGGACAGCTGTGCCTGCCCCGAGGCTGCGGATGGTGGTCGTCCAATGGACCCGTTTACCACGCATCGGTTTTTGTTGGCGCTGGAAAATAGCGGCTCGGTCGGGCGGGGCACGGGTTGGCAGCCGCAATATCTGACCGCTTATCTGGACGGGATGCTGATCGCGGCGGCACCGATGTACGCCAAGTCACATTCGCAAGGCGAGTATATCTTTGACCACAACTGGGCTCATGCCTACGAAAATGCGGGTGGGCGCTATTACCCCAAGCTGCAAATCGCAGTGCCCTTCACACCCGCCACGGGGCGACGGTTTCTGGTGCGGCCTGGGTACGAGGGCGTCGGCCTGTCGGCCCTCGTACAAGGTGCGGTGCAACTGGCGGCGGATAATCAGGTCTCATCCATCCACGCGACCTTCTGCACCGAGGCCGAGGCCGAAGCGGGTGAAGAAATGGGTCTGATGGTGCGCCATTCGCAGCAGTTTCACTGGCTGAATGATGGCTACTCGGAATTCGACGGGTTTCTGGCGGCGCTCTCGTCGCGCAAACGCAAGAATATCCGCAAGGAGCGCGCGCAGGCCTGTGGGTTTGGTGGAGAAATCCGCGCGCTCACCGGTGACGACTTGCGGCCCGAACATTGGGACGCGTTTTGGCGGTTCTATCAGGACACCGGCTCGCGCAAATGGGGGATGCCATACCTGACACGTCAATTCTTTGACATTGCCCATGAAACCATGGCCGACGACATGGCGCTGGTTCTGGCCGAGCGTGACGAATACCCGATTGCAGGCGCGTTGAACTTCATCGGGCGTGAGACGCTTTATGGCCGCTATTGGGGCTGCGTCGAGCACCATGCCTGTCTACATTTCGAACTGTGCTATTATAGGGCGATCGACTTCGCCATCGCGCAGGGACTGTCTCGGGTCGAGGCCGGGGCGCAAGGGGAACACAAGCTGGCCCGCGGTTATCTGCCAACGCGCACGCACAGCCTGCACTGGGTCAACGACCCTGGCTTTGCCGACGCGATCCGAAAATATCTGGACGCCGAGGCCCACGCAGTGGGAGAAGAGATCGAGATTCTGACGGATTACGGCCCGTTCAGAAAAGCGAACCCGGAGGAACAGCAATGACCGAACTTTTGTCGACCGAAACGCGCGGCCCCCTTCTGGACCCGTTGTTTCAAACCGGCTGGACCATGGTTGAAGGCCGGGATGCGATCACCAAGACCTTCACGTTCAAGAATTTTGTCCAGGCCTTCGGCTGGATGACCCAAGTGGCCATCTTTGCTGAGAAATGGAACCATCACCCCGAATGGTTCAATGTCTACAACAGGGTCGAGGTGACACTGTCCACCCATGATGTGGGCGGTTTGTCGGCGCTGGACGCCAAGCTGGCCCGCAAGATGGACAGTCTGGTTTAACCCCGGTCGCTTGCCGAGCCGACGCCACCCGCCAGCGAGGCGGCAACGCCCATTTGACGGAACTCATCCGGCGTGACGGTGCCGCTGCTGACGTCGATATTGCCGGGGATGCGCGTCGTGCGCAGGCCGTTCGACCGCACCGACCGCGCCGCCGGGTCAATATACAGACAGCGCGTATCATAGCAGGTCATCCCGCTGGTATTGATCTGAATCCGTTGCTGGCCGTCTGGTCCTGTCACAATCGGCGCCTGCGGCACGTCGCAAGCCGCTAGCAGACCCAGAACACCCAGCGATATCCATTTGTTCATCATACGCTCCTGTCGGGTTCGGGCGGCCCTAGTCCAACTGGCCGTTCCCGTCTTTGTCGGCAGACGTGAAGTCGTCGTTCATCTGCGCATCGAACTCTGACCGAGAGATAATGTTATCCTGATTGCGGTCAACGCTTTGGAATTGCTTTATGTCCAGAAAGGGCTTGGCTTCGTCTAACCCCAGTGTGCCGTTCTTGTCTTCGTCCATCGCTTGAAACGCATAGTCGGAAAAAGCGTTGAACTCATCCTTTGACAGAAATCCATCGTTGTTGGCGTCGATGGCTTTCAATTCATTCTCATGCAGCTCTGCTACCGTTTCGGCCGCAACGGTCCCAGCCAAAAGGGTCAGGCCAAGTGTCAAAATCCCAAGTTTCATGATGTCCCCCTCAGCACGCGAATTTCTGACCTTCGATCCCGCCGACGGCAGCCCCTGCTGCTGTCAGGATCGTCTTGCCGGACCCGCCGCCAAACTGATTGCCGATGACGCCACCCAATAGCGCGCCGCCGACCGTGCCGCTGAGGCAGGCGATCTCATGTTGGCGGGCGGCTTGTTGTTGTGGTGTGGGGGCCGGGCCGCACGCGGCCAGTGCGCCTGCTGTGCCCAGACATAGGGTAATGGACTTGAGCTTCATTAAAGGACTCCCTGAACAACTAGGCCGAGTATTTGCCGTTCAGGGGTATCTATCAAGTTAAATAGGGCAAAGGCCCCGACAGAACCGGGGCCAAACCGGATCAGATGACGTCCAAAAGACCCTCACCAGCCGAGATTTCGCACGCTCCGGGGCTTTCTTCCAAGTTCAGCGCGGTGACTTTGCCATCCTCGACCAGCATCGCATAGCGTTTCGAGCGCGCGATCAGCCCGGCCGGCGGAGCGTCGAAATCCATACCGATGGCCTTGGTGAATTCGGACGCGGCATCTGCCAGCATGGTCAGGCCCGCATCTGACGCGCCGGTGGCCTCGCCCCAGGCTTTCATCACGAAGGGGTCGTTGACCGACAGGCAGATGATTTCGTCCACGCCTTTGGCATCGAATTGATCCTTGGTGCGCATGAAACTGGGCACATGGGCCGAATGGCAGGTGGGCGTGAACGCGCCGGGGACGGCAAAGATCACCACTTTGCGCCCGTTTGTTTTATCGGAAATCCGAACCTCCTCGGGGCCTTCTGCGCCGATCTGGGTCAGTGTGGCGTCGGGCAGCGTATCACCTGTTGAAATCATTTTTGTGCTCCTGTCGTTTGGATTTGCAGAGTCGGGCTTAGCCGCAATATAGGTGGTCGCGTGGAGGAGACCACGGGAATTCGACAGGGTGAGGGGAAGATGAGCCATATTGTCGTGATCGGTGCCGGGCAGGCGGGTGCATCGCTGGTGGCGCGGCTGCGCAAAGACGGGTTTGAAGGGGACATCACCCTGATCGGGGCCGAGTCGCATCTGCCTTATCAGCGCCCGCCCCTGTCCAAGGCTTATTTGCTGGGCGAGATGGAGCTGGAGCGCCTGTTCCTGCGCCCCGAGAGCTTTTATGCCGAGAACAACATCACCCTGCGTCTGGGTCAGCGTGTGACCGCGATTGATCCGCAAGCCAAGACCGTGTGGCTGGGTGATGAAGTCATTTCCTATGACGAACTGGCCCTGACCACCGGGTCTGACCCCCGCCGCTTGCCTGCCTCGATTGGTGGCGATCTGGCAGGCGTGCATGTGGTGCGCGATTTGGCCCATATCGACGAGATGGAGCCGCGCGTGACCGACGGCGCCCGCGCGCTGATCGTGGGCGGTGGCTATATCGGGCTCGAGGCGGCTGCGGTTTGCGCCAAGCGCGGCGTCAATGTGACCTTGGTCGAGATGGCAGACCGAATCCTGCAACGGGTCGCTGCACCTGAGACCAGCGATTACTTCCGCGCGCTGCATTCCGGATACGGTGCCGATATCCGTGAAGGCGTCGGGCTGGACCGTCTGCTGGGCGAGGATGGCAAGGTGGTGGGCGCGGTTCTGACCGATGGTACCGAGATTGCCGTTGATTTCGTTGTGGTTGGCGTGGGCATCGCGCCCGCGACCCAACTGGCAGAGATGGCGGGGCTGGAGCTGGAGAACGGTATCAAGACCGACGCCCATGGCCGCACATCCAATCCGTCGATTTGGGCGGCAGGCGATTGTGCGTCTTTCCCGCATGGCGAAGGGCGCATTCGTTTGGAAAGCGTGCCCAACGCCATTGATCAGGCCGAGATCGTGGCCCAGAACATGCTGGGCGCGGCCAAGGATTACACTGCAACACCGTGGTTCTGGTCCGACCAGTATGACGTCAAGCTGCAGATCGCGGGTCTGAACACGGGCTATGACCGCGTCGTGACCCGGCAAGGTGAGGGCGCAACCGTGTCCTTCTGGTACTACAAAGGCGATCAACTGATTGCGGTGGACGCGATGAACGACCCTCGTGCTTATATGGTCGGCAAACGCCTGATCGACGCGGGCAAGACCGCCGATCCCGCCGTGGTAGCCGACCCGACTGCGGACCTGAAACCGCTGCTCAAAGCGTGAGGATTATCGCCGGAGATTTCCGAGGCCGAGCCCTGGCCTCGGTCGGCAAAGGCGATTCGGGGGCGCATCTGCGGCCTACCACGGACCGGGTGCGCGAAAGTCTGTTCAACGTCCTCAGCCATCAGATTGATTTTGACGGGCTGCGCGTGCTGGACGTGTTTGCTGGCACTGGTGCGCTGGGGCTTGAGGCACTGTCGCGTGGTGCTTCCCATGTGACCTTCGTGGATGACGGGCGCGTAGCGCAGGGTCTGATCCGAAAGAATATCGACCTGACCCGCAGTGCAGACCGCACCCAGCTAATCCGACGCGACGCGACCCGGCTGGGTGAAAACACCGACGCGCCTTATGATTTGCTCTTCCTCGACCCGCCCTATGGCAAGTCGATGGGCCAGAAGGCCATCGCGGCTCTGACCCAAGGGTGGTTCGCGGACGACGCGCTGATTGTGTGGGAGGAGAACGCGCCGATGCAACCGCCCGAGGGGTTCATCCTGCAAGACGCCCGCAAATACGGCGACACGCATATCACTCTGATGTGGAAGGACCGCGCCGATGCATGATCTGGTCATCTTCGATTGTGACGGCGTTCTGGTGGACAGCGAAAGGCTGACCAATCAGGTTCTGGTCGACAACCTTGCACGTTACGATTTGCATGTGTCGCTGTCGGAATGCATGTCTCTGTTCGTAGGCGGCACCATGAGCGGCGTCCACCAACAGGCGCGCAACCTTGGGGCGGACCTGCCCGACGACTGGGTGGAGCAAATCTATACCGAGGTTTACGCCGCCTTGCGCGCCGGAACGCCTCTGGTGCCCGGTGTTCGGAACGTGTTGCAGCGGCTGGAGACCGCCAGTGTTCCCTATTGCGTGGCCTCGAATGGCCGCCCCGAGAAAATGCAGATCACGCTGGGCCAGAACGGGCTTTGGGATCGATTCAAAGACGTCATGTTTTCGGCCCAGGTAATGGGGACCGCCAAGCCGGACCCGACCCTGTTTCTGACCGCAGCGCAGCATTTTGGTGCTGTCCGCCCGGTTGTCATCGAAGACAGCGAAAATGGCGTCACTGCCGCGATCCGGGCCGAGATGCGCTGTCTGGCCTATGCCTCCCATGATGACGGCGCGGGATTGTCCGCCTTGGGCGCCGAGGTGTTCACGCAGATGTCACAACTGCCCGAGCTTTTGGGACTCTGATCGCAAAACATGCTAGGGTTTCAGCATGGATCGCGCATTACCCCCATTGTTCTGGGCACCCAAGCAGGATGCCGCCACAGACTCGGCCACCGGCCCCGAGCGTAAACCGCTGCGCGCACCGGTTTTCATCCATGACGCCGTCATCCCGTGGCGGGACGAGACCCTTTTGCTGAAGCTTCTACGCGATCAGGCCAAAGATCAGGACGAATAGGTCGGGTGGAACATATCACCCGGCGACAGGGTGAAAATCTCAACCCCGTTTGCCGTCACGCCAACCGAATGTTCGAACTGCGCCGACAGAGACTTGTCGCGGGTCACAGCTGTCCAGTCATCGGCCAGCGTCTTGGTCTCGGGGCGGCCCAGATTGACCATGGGTTCGATGGTGAAGAACATGCCCTCTTCCAGCACAGCGCCGGTGCCTGGGCGGCCGTAATGCAGCACGTTGGGCGGCGCGTGGAACACACGTCCCAGACCGTGACCGCAGAAATCGCGTACAACGCTCATACGGTGCGCTTCGACATAGGCCTGAATAGCGTGGCCGATATCACCGAAAGTGTTGCCGGGTTTAACCATCTCGATCCCCTTGAACAGGGCATCATGGGTCACTTGGATCAGACGCTCAGCCTTGCGGGGCAGTTTTCCGGCCACATACATGCGCGAGGTGTCGCCGAACCAGCCATCCACGATGACCGTGACGTCGATATTCAGGATATCGCCCTCTTTCAGACGTTTATCGCCAGGAATGCCGTGGCAGACCACGTGATTGACGCTGATACAGCTGGCGTGCTGATAGCCCTTGTAGCCGATGGTTGCCGAGGTCGCGCCCGCATCTTCGACCATCTGGGTGATCAGCCCGTCAATCGCGCCCGTGGTTTGGCCGGGAAAGACATGCGGGGCGATGTCATCCAATATCCGCGCAGCCAAGGCCCCTGCCGCGTGCATCCCGGCAAAGTCACCCTGTTCGTAAATGCGGATACCGTCCTTGGTCAGACGGCCACGATGTTCTTTCATCGGTGCGAGGCTCCAAATGTTTCGCGCAGCGCTCCTTTTACGCTGCTTGTGCAGAAAGTACCAGAGGGCGTCCGGTCGCGGCGGGATCGATGGTTCAGATGAGGCGCAAAGCCTGGAAATTCAACCTTCAGTATGGGTTATGATCTTAAATCATGGCGTGTCAAAAGTAAATTTGCGCGCGATCTTGTGATCTGCGCAAGTGCAGAAAGCCGGTACAGACATGTGTGGCTCGGAAAGGATGGTGAATATGAAAAAGGGTCTGATCCTTGCAGTTTTGACCCTTGTGGGATGTCGGGAAGAGGTTCAGATGCTGTCCGCGACCGATGTGGCCGCGCTTTTGGCGCAGGATCGGAGGATCACATTCGAACGGTTCCACATCTCGGGCTCGGCGCGAATTGACCGCGATGGCCAGTTCGCGGTGCTGGTGCCTCGTTTAGGGCAGGACACAGGCGCGTGGTGGCTTGAAGAAGACGCGATATGCAGCCAATGGGCTGCGTTCCGGCAGGGGGCAAAGCTGTGCGCGACCGTGGGCCGGACAGAAAGCGGTGGTTATCAGGCGTTCAGCCCCGACACGGGGTCTTATCTGGGCGACTTCCAAATTCTTGACTAAGGGCGACCGTCGACGTGCCAGATCTTGTCGGTGTCGACCCAGACCCCTTCGGGCGTGATCGTGGTACCGCAGATCAGCCGCTCGACCCCTTGTGCGGCCTCGAACGCGGCTGCATAGGCCGGGTCGATATCGGCAGCCAGAGCAAAGCGGTCGCAGTCGGTGCGTTGTACCAGATACAGCATGATCGCCCGGTGGCCTTGTGCTGCCATTGCGGCCAGCTCTCCCAGATGTTTGGTGCCGCGCGCGGTGACGCTGTCGGGAAATTCGGCCAGACCGGGCTGGCGGGACAGAGTGACACTTTTGACCTCGACATAGGCATCGGGCAGGCCGGGTTGGGTCAGAAGAAAGTCGATGCGGCTGTTTTCGCCGTATTTGACCTCGGGCCGGATGGTTTCATAGGCGGCCAGCGCCGGGATTTCTCGCTCCAGTAACGCCGCGCGCAGGGCCTTGTTTGGTAGCGATGTGTCTACCCCGGTAAAATGCCCATTTTCGTGGCCGACCAGCCGCCAGCCATATTTCAGCTTTTTCTTGGGGTCGTCATTGGGCTCCAACCAGATTTTCTGGCCTGGCTCGGCCAGACCCATCATTGAGCCGGGATTGGCGCAATGGGCGGTTACCTCGCGCCCGTCCTCCAGCGTGCAATCGGCCAGAAAGCGTTTGTAGCGCCGGATCAGGCGGGCGGGGACAAGAGGGGTTTCAAATCGCATGGCCTAGGGCCTATACCTGCCCCAACGGTCGATCAAGAGGGGGTATGCGCCATGGCCAATCCAACCGCTGCAATGCTGGTGATCGGAGATGAAATCCTGTCGGGCCGCACGCGCGATGCCAATATGCATTTTCTGGCGGGCGAGTTGACCAAACAGGGCATCGACCTGAAAGAGGTGCGTATCGTCAGCGATGACGCCCCGGCGATTGAAGCCGCCGTTAAGGCGCTGTCCCAAGCGCATGACCATGTGTTCACCAGCGGTGGTATCGGGCCGACCCATGACGACATCACCGCCGATTGCATCGCGCGTGCCTTTGACGCGGCCATTGATATCCGTGCCGACGCGCGCGCTTTGCTTGAAGCGCACTACAAGAATTCCGGGTTGGAGTTGAACCCGGCCCGCCTGCGCATGGCGCGCATCCCGGATGGGGCCACGCTGATCGACAACCCGGTCTCGACCGCACCGGGGTTCACGATTGCGAATGTGCATGTCATGGCCGGGGTTCCTTCGGTCTTTCAGGCGATGGTGGCCAGTGTGCTGCCCGGCCTGACCGGCGGCAGCCCGCTTTTGTCGCAGACCCTGCGCGTGCATCGGGGCGAGGGCGATATCGCGGGGCCGTTGGCAGCGTTGGCTGCGGATTTTCCCGATCTGGCCATTGGCAGCTATCCGTTTCAGATCAACGGGGCCTTTGGCGCGAATATCGTGGTGCGCGGCACCGACGGGGCGCAAGTTGATGCAGCGGTCACACGGTTGGCGAAAGAGTTCGAGCTTTGACCGATTGGGCCAACATCGTCGACGGCACATGGCCCGCCGCGCAGTACACGCAGCAGGGCCCGTTCCAACTGCGTCAAGGGCAGGGCGGTGGCTCGCGCGTCTCGGCTGCCAGCGCGCGAGGACCCGCGTCTGACGCACAGATCGACGCCGCCGAAGCCGCCATGCTGGCGATGGGGCAGAAACGCATCTTTTGCCTGCGACCGGGGGACGAGGCGTTGGACCGGCAGCTCTCGGACCGAGGGTACGACGTGCTGGACCCGGTCAACATCTACACCTGCCCGGTGGCGCATCTGACCGATATCCCTGTTCCGCGGGTGACTGCCTTTGCCATCTGGGACCCGCTGGCCATCATGGTCGAGATCTGGGCCAAAAGCGGCATCGGCCCAGAACGGCTTGCGGTCATGGAACGCGCGCCGGGGCCGAAAACGGGACTGCTGATGCGCCGCGTGGATAAACCGGCCGGGACGGCGTTTGTCGCTATCCACGATGATGTCGCCATGGTCCACGCGTTGGAAATCCTGCCGGAACACCGCCGTCATGGACTGGGTCAATGGGCAATGCGAGCGGCGGCTTTCTGGGCGCAAGAACAGGGGGCGCGGACGCTCAGTGTGATTTGCACCAAGGTCAATGATGGGGCCAATGGTCTCTATCATGCGCTGGGGATGGAGATCGCCGGAGAATACCATTACCGTCAGCTTATCTAAGGAGAAAAACCTGACGTGACCGATCCCTCTCTGCCGACTGCATTGAACCTGCCGATGGTCGATCCCCTACCAGCGGAAACCCAGCGGTATTTCGATATCTGTGTGGAGAAGCTGGGCTTTGTGCCCAATGTGTTGCGGGCCTATGCCTTTGACATAGACAAGCTGAATGCCTTTACCACCATGTACAACGATCTGATGCTGGCCGAGAGCGGCATCACCAAGCTGGAACGTGAGATGATTGCGGTTGTCGTCTCGGCCATCAACAAGTGCTTTTATTGCCTTGTGGCGCATGGGGCAGCCGTGCGGCAGATGTCGGGTGATCCCCAACTGGGTGAGATGTTGGCGATGAACTATCGCGTCGCCCCACTGGATGCGCGGCAGCGGGCGATGCTGGATTTCGCGGCCAAGATGACCCATGCCAGCGCTGAGATTGAAGAACCGGACCGCCAAAACCTGCGTGATGCGGGTTTCAGCGACCGTGATATCTGGGACATTGTCAATGTGGCCGGCTTTTTCAACATGTCGAACCGGGTCGCCAGCGCCACGGCGATGGTGCCAAACGACGCCTATTTCGCGCAGGCCCGATGATCCTGCGCGCGGGCCTGATATCGCTATGTCTGGCTGGTTCTGCGTTGGCGCAGGATGTGGCCTTGCCGTCGGGTTCGCGACTGGTCAGCGAACGAGTCAGTCCGCTGGACAGCTATGACTTGCCCACCGGCGGATTCGCGACTGGCAAAGTCCCTGCCCTCACAGTCGAGGGCCGCGTCGAGCGCCTGACATGGCGCCTGCAATCAGGGTCCAGCACCACGTTGCAGCTATTGGCCCCACTGCGTCAACAGATCATGGATCAGGGCTTTGACATCGTCTTCGAATGCGAGGCGATCACCTGCGGCGGTTTCGACTTCCGTTTTGGAACCGAGGTCGTGCCCACCCCGGATATGTACGTGGCCATTCAGGACTATCGCTTTCTCTCGGCCACCCGTGGGGATGAGGCGCTGAGCCTGCTGGTCAGCCGCAATCCGCCCGACGGATATGTGCAGATGATCCGTGTCACGCCCGTGGACGCGCCCGAACCGCCGCCTCTGGTCGTTGAGGAAACGGTGAAGCAGACAGACGGGCTACTGGACGCACTGGAACAGAATGGCCACGTTATCCTTGAAGACCTGCATTTCAGAACCGGTGAGATCACGCTGGGCGAAGGCCCGTTTCCTTCGCTGGCGCTGATCGCGTCTTATATGGCCGACAATCCCAACGTCCGATTGGCGCTGGTGGGCAATACCGACGATACGGGTACGCTCGAGGCGAACATTTCGGTCAGTACGGGGCGTGCGCAGGCTGTGCGCGTGCGGTTGATCGAACAGCACGGCGTTGCCGGAAACCGTCTTGAGGCGCGCGGCATTGGCTATCTGGCCCCCATGACCTCAAATGCCACGCCCGAGGGCCGCGACCAGAACCGCCGGGTTGAGGCGGTTCTGCTGGTGAACTGACCTGCCTACATCACCCACCAAAGATAAAGCGGCAGGCCAACAGTGATGTTGAACGGGAAGGACACGCCCAGAGACAGGGTCAGGTAAATCCCGGATTCCGCCTTGGGCAGGGCGATTTTCATGGCCGCAGGCACCGCTATATATGAGGCCGAGGCGGACAGAACCATCAGCAGGAACAGGCTGCCTTCGGACAGACCGATCAGCGCGCCCACGGCCCAGGCCATCATCGCGCCGATCAGGGGCATCAGGACCCCAAAGGCGAACAGGCCGACCGACAGCTTGTCGCGATTGCTCAGCAGGCTGCGCCCCGCCGACAGGCCCATATCAAGCAGGAACAGGCACAAAATCCCGGTAAATGGCGTCACGATGAAGGGCGCAATCATCTGCATCCCCTGACCACCGGTGATAGCCCCGATCAGGAACGCCCCGGTCAGCAGAACGATGGAGCCGTTGGCCAGCAGATCACGCCACAACCCGTCATCCTTGACGCCACTGCCATTGGACCGGTGCGCCAACCACAGCGCGGACAGAATGGCCGGAACCTCCATCGCGGCGGCGACGGCCACCATGAACCCGTCATGACTAAGTCCTACAAGGTCCAACAGGCTGGTCGCGGTTACGAAGGTCACGATCGAGATCGAGCCGTAATGCCCTGCAACCGCGGCTGCGTTCAGGCTGTCCAACCGTGTCATCACTCGCAACAGCCCGAAAGCGACGAAGGGGATGGCAAAGGACAGCGCCACCCCGCCCAGAAGCGTCAGGAACAGGTCCATGTGGATGCCGTGCTCGGCTAGGTTGCTTCCGCCTTTGAACCCGATGGCAAGAAGCAGGTAGAGCGACATGAACTTGGCCGCGCCCGCCGGGATGGACAGATCACTGCGCACAAACGCGGCCACCAGCCCCAAGGCAAAAAACAAAATGGTGGGCACCAGCAGATTGCTGGACAGAGTTTCTAGGACGCTGGGCATATACGGCTCCTTTTCCGGCGGTCCGGGGCCTAGTGCCTTGCAGAATTGAATCAGCCCAATATTATCTTTCTAACAACTGAATAGTTTGGAACTATGAAATGCGACCCACCCTGCGCCAGCTGGAATATATCGTCACGGTCAGTCGCTTGGGCAGGTTCGGACTGGCTGCTGACGTTCTCAATGTCAGTCAGCCCAGCCTCTCGGCGCAAATTGCGACGGTAGAACAAGAGCTTGGCTTGCGTATCTTTGAACGGGACCGGGGCGGGGTACAGGTTACAGCGCGGGGCGAGGAGTTCATTGCCCGCGCTCAGAAAATCCTGGCCGAGGTACAGGACCTGCGCCATGCGATGACCAGCGACACCCCTGTCGGTGGACGACTGCGGTTGGGTGTATTGCCGTCGATTGGGCCCTACCTGTTGCCGCAAGTCATCAAGCATGTGCACCAGGAACGGCCCGGATTGCGCATCGTCGTGCGCGAAGAAAACACCCGAGACCTTGAGCAGGGATTGAAATCCGGCCGGTTCGACATGATCATTTCAACCCCCGAAGATCACCCCAATACGCTGCAACAACGCCTGTTCAACGAAACGCTCTGGATTGGGGTGGCCGTGGACGACGTACTGGCGCGCGATCTGCACGGGGTCACAGCCGAGGATTTGCGCGACCGTCTGATCCTGACTTTGGACCAAAGCCACCGTCTGTCCCGGATCGTCTATGCGCTGGCGGCGGAATGCGGAGGCGTGGTATCCGATGAATACGAGGGCACGACACTGGATTCTATCGTGCTAATGGCAGCCTCGGGGGTGGGGGCTGCGGTTTTGCCCGATCTCTATGCAAGGCGGCAGGGTATTTACCGAGACGAGGTGCGTCTGCGCCCTTTGACGATCCCCAACGCCAACCGCGATATCTCGCTGTTGTCGCGGCGCGGGGAAGCCGCCCTGCTCGGACAAAACATCCTGATCCAATCCCTGCGCACCGTTGCCAAGGGCATGGGGCTGTCGGTCTTCATGGAATAAAAAAAGACCCGCACAATTGTGTGCGGGCCGTTCAGTCTTCACCGGGGAGAAATTACCAATCCATCGGGCCCTTGTCGTTGAAGGACTCGACCAGAAAATCAATGAATGCGCGCACCTTGGGCTGTGTGAAACGGCCCGGAGGGTACACTGCATAGACGCCCTGCAACTCATCAGGCAGCGACGGCATCGCATCCAGAACCTTGCCGCTCTTCAGCGCGTCAGCGTACAGATAGCTGGGCAGATGCGCGATCCCAAGGCCCGAGATCGCTGCGTTCAGCAGGGACTGCCCGTCATTCACGCTCAGCCAGCCGGCGGTACGGACCTGACGCTTTTCGCCTGATGGCGCGGTCAGTTTCCACACGTTGCCGGAAGATTGGCTGGAGTAATGCAGCAGCTTGTGCTCGTTCAGATCGTCGATCTTTTGGGGGCGGCCATATTTGTCGATGTAACTGGGGGCCGCGACCATCCGTTTCACGGTTTCGGTCAGTTTACGGGCGCGCAGGGTGCTGTCTTCCAACTCACCAATACGCACGGCCACGTCGAACCCTTCCGAGATCAGCTCAACATACCGGTTGTTCAGCACCATGTTCACGGTGATATCGGGATAGGCTGACAGGAATTCCGACAGGACCGGAGACAGATGATTCACGCCAAAATCCGTGGCCACACTGATGCGCAACAGGCCCGAAGGCGCGGATTGCATCGACGTCACCAGCGCATCAGCCTCGCCTGCGTCATTCAGCACACGGCGCGCGCGGTCATAGTAGGCCAAACCGATTTCCGTAGGCGATACGCGTCGCGTAGTGCGGTTCAAAAGACGGGCGCCCAGACGCGCCTCGAGGCTCGAGACGTGCTTGGACACGGCCGATTTGGAGATGCCCATTTTCTTGGCCGCATCTGTGAAGCCACCTTGGTCCACCACATTGGCAAAGGCTTCCATTTCGGTCAGTCTGTCCATACTCGTACCCCAAGTCTTGGTTCGTTGACTGACCTTGGCGCTCAATCTGGGCGGAAACTGGGCAGACATGGGATAATATCAGGGATTTAATCTGGATCGTTTGCGGATAGGAAACGTGGAAACGGTGGTTTCTAAATTCGCCACAAACCCGAAAACTATGGGGTTTTACCGGCAGCATTACACATATGTTAATCTGAGGATGGCAAATTTGTGACCGTTGAACGTGTCACCAAAGCCATTTTTTCGTTGTAGCGCAGGCCCGGCGCGAACCGGGCCCGATGCCTCAAAAAGTCGCCGCCAGACGTGTGCCTTGATTAATTGCGCGTTTGGCGTCCAACTCTGCCGCCACATCCGCCCCGCCGATCACGTGCGGAGTTATACCGCGTTCGATCAGCGCATCCGCGAGGCTGCGTTCGGAAACCTGACCCGAGCATAGAACAATCGTGTCCGCCGCAATCACGGTTGGGTCGGCGCGCTCTTCGCCAAAGCTTACATGCAGGCCATCATCGTCGATGCGTTCATAGTTCACACCGCCGACGAAATTGACGTCTTTCATCTTCAGCGTCGCGCGGTGAATCCAGCCGGTTGTTTTACCCAGACCCTTGCCATGCGCCTGTTTCTTGCGCTGCAACAGCGTAATGTCGCGCGCGGGTGCCGCCGGTTGGGGGCCTTCGGGGGCAAGGCCCGAGCGATGCTCGGCCGGGTCGGTGACGCCCCATTCCTTCATCCATGCAGGCAGGTCAGTGGTGATGCTGTGGCCGTCCTCCAGCAGGAATTCGGACACGTCAAACCCGATGCCCCCCGCGCCGATTACAGCGACGGATTTGCCGACCTCGGCCTTGTGGCGCAACACGTCGATATAATCGATCACATTGTCCCGATCCTGCCCCGGAATCTGCGGATCGCGCGGGGTGACGCCCGTGGCGATGACAACCTCGTCAAAGCCGGTCAGGTCGTCAGCCGTTACCTCGCGGTTCAGTTCAACCTTCACGCCCAGATCGGCTATCATGGTGCGAAACCAGTCGACCAGCCCCCAGAACTCTTCCTTGCCGGGCACCTGTTTGGCCATGTTCAGCTGGCCGCCGATCTCAGATGCGCGGTCAAATAGAGTCACGTTATGGCCGCGCTGAGCGGCGGTCATGGCAGTGGACAGACCCGCAGGGCCCGCGCCAACGATGGCCACGGTTTTTGGTGTGTCGGCCTTGCCAATCACCAACTCGGTCTCGTGGCAGGCGCGCGGGTTCACCAGACACGAGGTCAGCTTGCCGCCGAATGTGTGGTCCAGACAGGCTTGGTTACAGGCGATGCAGGGCGCGATCTTTTCCGATTTGCCGTCCATCGCCTTGGCGACGAAATCCGCATCCGCCAGCATCGGGCGCGCCAGTGACACCATGTCGGCGCAGCCGGTGGACAGAACCTCTTCGGCGACTTCGGGCGTGTTGATCCGGTTCGAGGTAATCACCGGAATGCTCACCTTGCCCATCAGCTTTTTAGTAACCCACGCAAAAGCTGCGCGCGGCACGGATGTGGCGATGGTCGGAATCCGCGCCTCATGCCAGCCGATGCCGGTGTTGATGATCGTGGCTCCCGCTTGTTCAACCCGTTTCGCCAGTTCGACAACCTCATCATGGGTGGAGCCATTGGGCACAAGGTCGATCATCGACAGGCGGTAGATGATAATGAAATCACGGCCCACGGCCTCGCGCGTGCGGCGCACGATTTCAATCGGCAGGCGCATCCGGTTCTCATACGAGCCGCCCCAGCGATCTTCGCGCTTGTTGGTGTGGGTCACGAGGAACTGGTTAATGAAATAGCCTTCCGATCCCATGATTTCGACCCCGTCATAGCCCGCCTTTTGGGCCAGCTTGGCGGCGTTGACGATGTCGCTGATCTGTTTCTCGATCCCGTCTTCGTCCAACTCATTGGGCGGGAAGGGTGAGATGGGCGATTTCACCGGGCTGGGCGCCACGCATTTGGGGCCGTATGCATAGCGACCCGCATGCAGGATCTGCATGGCGATCTTGCCGCCTGCCTCATGCACGCGCTGGGTCACGATGGAGTGGTTTTCGACGTCCTTCTCGGTGGTCATCATCGACGCGCCGGGCAGGACCGAGCCTTCGAGGTTCGGGCCAATCCCGCCCGTCACCATCAGCCCAACTTCGCCGCGGGCGCGGTCGGCATAAAATTCCGCGACGCGGTTCCAGTCGCCGGTTTCTTCCAAACCAGTATGCATCGAGCCCATCAGGACCCGGTTTTTCAGAGTGATAAAGCCCAGATCCAGCGGGGCCAGCATGTTTGGGTACGCGGTCATGGTGAACTCTCCCTACGTTTGGCGACTAGATTGATGTTTGCGTCAACATTGTCACGCGAAACCTTGCGTCACGGTCTTTGCTGTCCTGACGGCACTTGATACAGACAAGGCGTGACAGGAAAAAGAGGCCGCACATGACCCCCGATGAAATCGCCAAACTGCCCTATCGGCCCTGCGTCGGGCTAATGCTGATGAACGCTCAAGGTCATATCTTTGTCGGCCAGCGCAATGACCGCCACGCCGATGCCTGGCAGATGCCGCAGGGTGGGGTAGACAAAGGCGAAGACCCTCGCGATGCGGCCCTGCGCGAGCTGTGGGAGGAGACAGGTGTGACCGCTGATCTGGTCGAGGTCGTGGCCGAAACTACTGGCTGGCTGCCCTACGATCTGCCCCATGACATCGTGCCCAAGATTTGGAAAGGCCGCTATCGCGGGCAAGAGCAGAAATGGTTCCTGCTGCGTTTCACGGGCCGTGACGATCAGATCAATATCGACACCGATCATCCCGAGTTCACCCGCTGGAAATGGCAGGAGCCCTCACGCTTGGTTGAAGAAATCGTACCCTTCAAGCGCGATGTCTACGCGCAGGTGGTTGCAGCATTCAGCGCATTTCTGCGGTAGGAGCGCGCTTCACTCACCCTGCGACAACTTGCCGTGAGGGGGCATAGTTCGGGCCACACGGCATCTCTAGCTTGGTCCGCATGAGAGATACCGCGCACAGCCCCCCCGCCTTCGTCCCTGCAGGTCGCAAGTTCATCGGTTCTGACCGCCGCGCGCCTCTGCGCGAGGGTTTGCAAGGCTGTGGCGAATACCATGCCGGGCAAACGGCGGGGCGGTTCTATCCCATCGCTTGCGTTGCGCTGGAGGTCACGCAAAGGTGCAATCTGGATTGCACGCTGTGTTACCTCTCGGACCGGGCCGAGATTACCTATGACCCTCCTCTGTCGGTTCTGTTTGCTCGGTTGAAGACAATTCAAAGCCACTACGGCACCGGCGTATCGGTGCAGTTGACTGGCGGTGATCCGACCCTGCGCAAGATCGAGGATCTTGAGGCGCTGTGCCGGGAAATCCGCCATTTGGGTATGCGGTCCTGTCTGATGACAAACGGGATTCGCGCCAGCCGCGCCAAGTTGATGCGGTTGGCAGCGGCGGGGCTGAACGACGTGGCCTTTCATGTGGACATGACGCAAGAGCGTAAGGGGTTCACCTCGGAAGAAGAGCTGAACACCGTCCGCCGCGCCTATATCCGCCGGGCGCGGGGATTGGGGCTGCGTATTCTGTTCAACACCACGGTGTTTGCCGGCAATTTCGACGAACTGCCCATGCTGGCGCGGTATCTGCGGGATCGACCCGAGGTGGCGTTTGTCTCGTTCCAGATGCAGGCCGATACCGGGCGCGGCGTGTTGCGCGAACGGCCCGAGATGATCACGCAGGACAGTGTCGCGCGCGCGGTCGAGGAAGGCTATGGGACGCCGCTGCATTTCGGCACGGCGGCTGTGGGCCATTCCAAATGCAACCGTTACGCCAGCGTCCTGACGGCCGGAGGGCGCGCGGTCTCGCTATTGTCTAACCAAAGCTTGGTGCATCGGGTGATGACAGCGCTGGAAGGGGTGGACGACAATCAGGACGCCCATATCCGTATTCGCCCCAAGGTTGGGCGCATGA
Organism: Ruegeria sp. AB6; assembly: GCF_056542685.1. Lineage (NCBI taxonomy): Bacteria > Pseudomonadati > Pseudomonadota > Alphaproteobacteria > Rhodobacterales > Roseobacteraceae > Ruegeria > Ruegeria sp. AB6. Next base: position 126,726 of record NZ_JBQGAD010000003.1, read on the forward strand.
TCCGACGACATCCGCTGCTGGCCCTGCGCGCATTGGGGCAACTTGGGCTGAGCGTCGCTTGTCTGGGTAATGGCGTGCTGCGTGGCCCGGTGCGGCGGCAAGCGGTGTTCATTCACAATTTCATGGCGGCAGATCAGTTGGACGAAGACCGCTGCGCCTCGTGCGTGTTCATGGTGGCTACGGCGAACGGGCCGCTTTCGATGTGTGTCCATAACGCGCAGCGCGACATGCATCTGGCCAGCCCTGACCGGATTGACGGGCCGACCGGTCCAAGCTGGTGGAACGCTGCCGTTCCGCGTCTGTCCAATGGCCCGGACCTGCCCGAACTGAGCGATCCGGCGCTTGCTCCGATGAAACGGCTGAAAGGGCAGATGCGCGCCCTGCGCCAGTCCCGAAAGGATGCCTCATGAGACGTCTGCTGACCCTGCTGTTGCTGCCCCTGCTTGCGGCTTGTGCCAGTGTCGAACGACTGGCCCTTCCCGCGCCCGAACCTTTGGCGAACAGCGCCCTGACCCGCGTCGCCCAACCGCCCGGAGAGCGTGTTGATCACCGCGACTGGACCACCTTTCTGAACCGCTATGTCGCGCCTGATGCGCAGGGGGTGAACCGGATGGCTTACGGGCAGGTCTCGGCCGAAGACAAAGCACGTTTGGACGGGTATATCGAAGATTTGCAAGCAGTGGACCCTGCGGCGCTGACCCGTGATCAACAGCTGGCCTATTGGATCAACATGTATAACGCGGTGACGGTGGATGTGATCCTTGAGAACTACCCCGTCGCCTCGATCCGCGACATCAAGGACGGGCCGCTGTCAATCGGGCCATGGAACCGGCCCATAGTGACGGTTGCGGGGCAGGCCTTGACCCCGAACGAGATTGAACATCGCATCATCCGCCCTGAATTCAACGAGCCGCGCATTCACTATGCCCTGAACTGTGCCGCTGTGGGCTGCCCCAACCTGATGGACCGCGCCTGGCAGGCCGACACGCTGGAGCGTGACTTTGCCGCCGCCGAACACGCCTATATCAACGACCCGCGTGGCGTGCGGTTTAATGACAATGGCGGGCTGATCCTGTCCAAGATCTTCATCTGGTTCCGAGAGGATTTCGGACCGAACGAACAGGCGGTTCTAACCTATGTCCGAACGGTCGCCGACCCCGATCTGGAAGCGCGGCTGCAAGATGTGTCCCGTGTCAGTGCCTATAGTTATGACTGGGCACTGAACGACGCGGCGGCGGGGTCGTAAAAAAGCTGCGCCAAGGTCATCTGGGCGCCCTCGGCGCTACTCAGCGACTTACAGCAAGCCTTCGGCGCGCAGCAATTCCTGCATATTCGCTTCTGGCCTTGGGCCGATATGGCTGATCACTTCGCGGGCGCAGACATTGCCGATCTTGGCGCAGGTCTCGTAATCGCGCCCTGTGGCCATACCGAACAGGAACCCAGCGGCGAATTGATCGCCCGCGCCGGTGGCGTCCACGGGCACAACCTTTTCCACCGGCACGTCCACCCGCTGACCATCGAACAAAACCGAGACGCCATCACCCGACCGGGTGCATACGACCAGAGGGCAAATCGCGGCGGTTTTGGCCAGAGCATCCTCGAGATCATCGGTTTCGAACAGCGATTTGATCTCGGCCTCGTTGCCGATCACGAAATCCAGCTCGTTCTCGATCAGCAGCAGGAAATCGACCCGGTGACGTTCCACGCAGAACGGGTCGGAAATGGCGATCCCCGCCTTGCCGCCGCCCTTGTGACAGGTGCGCGCGGCCTCAAGAAACGCGGCTTTGCCCTTTTCCTTGTCGAACAGATACCCCTCAAGGAACATGATTTGGCTGTTGCCTGACACATCCTCGGACACGTCCTGTGATGACAGTTCCGAGGAAATGCCCAGATAGGTGTTCATTGACCGTTCGCCGTCGGGCGAGACAAAGATCATCGAGCGTGAGGTCGGCAGCTCGCCACCCGGCACCGGCGGGTTGACGAAATCGACGCCGTCCTCGTTCATCGCATCCGCATAGAACCGCCCCAGCGCGTCGTCATGCACCCGGCCAATGAATGCCGCATCCAGTCCCAGTGCCCCGGCACCCGCGATGGTATTCGCGACCGAGCCGCCGGGCGTCTGCACGCGCCCCTCCATCGAGGCATACAGCACTTCGCCGCGCTCCTGCTCGATCAGTTGCATGATGCCCTTTTCGATGCCCATCAGTTCCAGAAAGCTGTCATCGGCCTGGGAGATCACGTCCACAACGGCATTTCCGATACCGGTGAGCTGGTAGGTTTTCATAGGGTCTTGTCCTCAAATTCGCAGAGATCGCGGATGATACAGGTTCCGCATTGGGGTTTGCGCGCCTTGCAGTGATAGCGACCATGCAGGATCAGCCAGTGATGCGCGTGCAGTTGGAAATCGGCGGGAATATTGTCTTCGATGGCGCGTTCGACGGCATCTACGGTCTTGCCGGGACAAATGCCGGTGCGGTTGCCGACGCGGAAGATATGGGTGTCGACCGCCTGCGCCGGTTGCCGCCACCACATGTTCAGAACCACATTGGCCGTCTTGCGCCCGACACCGGGCAGCGATTGTAGCGCGGCACGGGAATTGGGCACTTCGCCGCCATAGTCTTCGACCAGAATGCGGCTGAGTTTGATGACGTTCTTGGCCTTCTGGCGGAACAGGCCAATGGTCTTGATATGCTCGGTCAGGCCCTCTTCGCCCAAATCCAGCATCTTTTGCGGTGTGTCGGCGATTTTGAACAGCTCGCGCGTGGCTTTGTTAACGCCCGCATCGGTGGCCTGCGCCGATAGCGCTACGGCCACGACCAGAGTATAGACGTTCACATGATCCAGCTCGCCCTTGGGTTCGGGGTCGGCGTCCTGAAAACGCGTAAAGATCTCGCGGATCGTGTGGTAATCGAGTTGCTTTGCCATCCGGGCCTTAATGCCGCCCGCAGGCGCATGACACAAGCCCAAAGCCAATGCGCATGTTTCGGGTCGCGGCGGCGTGGCGCGCGGGATATGGTCCGGGGCAGCAGATGAGGTGAGTTATGAACGTCCAGACCCCCGAAAGCGGATACCACTACAACGTCATGCGCCGCGCGATCGAGCTGATTGATCAGGGCGGCGAATCCCTGTCGCTGGACGAACTGGCCCGCCAGATGGACATGAGCCCCGCGCATTTTCAACGCCTGTTCTCACGCTGGACCGGGGTATCGCCGAAACGCTATCAGCAATATCTGACGCTGGGCCACGCCAAGGCCTTGCTGCACGAGCGGTTCACCACGCTGGAGACCGCGCATAACGTGGGGCTGTCCGGAAGCGGCCGTCTGCATGACCTGTTCCTGAAATGGGAATCCATGAGCCCCGGCGAATATGCCCGCAAGGGCGATGGCCTGACGATTTACTGGGGGTGGTTCGACTGCCCATTTGGTCCGACGCTGGTGATGGGCACCAACAAGGGTATCTGCGGCATGGCTTTTGGCGCGGAAACCGGCGAAGCGGCGGCGATGGAAGATATGACCTCGCGCTGGCCCAAAGCCTGCTATGTCGAGAATGCCGAAAAACTGCGCCCATGGGTCGAGGCGTCGTTTGGTACCGATCGGTCTGAGACGCCGCTGCACCTGATCGGCTCCCCTTTACAGATCAAAGTGTGGGAGGCGCTGATGCACATCCCTTCGGGGCAAGTCACGACCTATTCCGAGATCGCGCAGCGGGTGGGGTCTCCTCAAGCAGTTCGGGCTGTGGGTACGGCAGTCGGGCGCAACCCGGTCAGTTGGCTGATCCCATGCCACCGTGCGTTGCGCAAGTCAGGCGGGCTAGGTGGCTATCATTGGGGCCTGCCCGTCAAGCGCGCCATGCTGGCTTATGAGGCCGCGCAGGCCGAGGCCTGAGACAGGCGCGCCGCGTTTTTGTTGGGGCGAATTCCTGAATTTCAGGATAATATCGTGATACGTGAATTTTGAGCGATCCCTCAAAGAACGGTTTAACTTACACGCAAAGTGATTAAATTCGCATCAGCCTGCCAGGCTGACCAACAGGAGAAGGAGACGCATTATGGGCTTGCGCATCAACGACACCGTCCCGAATTTCACCGCAGAAACGGATCAGGGCACCATTCAGTTCCACGACTGGATCGGTGACAGCTGGGCTATTCTGTTCTCGCACCCCAAGGACTTCACTCCTGTCTGCACCACCGAGTTTTCTGCCGTGGCGCAACTGAATGACGAATGGGCGGCACGCAACACCAAGGTTTTGGGCGTGTCGGTCGATGGTGTGGAAGACCACAAGAAGTGGAAGAAAGACATCGAGGCCTATGGCAATGCCAATCCCGGTTTCCCGATCATTGCCGACGACGGGCTTGCGGTCTCGAAAGCCTTCGACATGTTGCCTGCCGAAGCTTATCTGCCCGATGGCCGCACCCCGGCGGACAGTGCCACCGTGCGTTCTGTGTTCATCATCGGCCCGGACAAGCAGTTGAAGCTGTCGATGACCTATCCGATGACCGTGGGTCGCAATTTTGCGGAAATCCTACGCGCGCTGGACGGTCTGCAAATGAGCAGCAAGGGCGTCGCAACCCCGGCCAACTGGGTGCCCGGTGAAGACGTGATCATCCCGCCTGCGGTGTCGAACGAGGAGGCCAAGGAGAAATTTGGCGAGTTCGAAACGATCTTCCCTTATCTGCGCAAAACCAAAGCGCCGAGCTAAGAAACAACAAAGCGGGGCATCAGGCCCCGCTTTTTCGTTCAGCAAGCCGGCTTTTGCGGATGGCTGTGCAGATAGGCGCGATAAGCTGCGCGCTTGAACTCGCGGGTCAGTTTGTCGCCCAGCGGAGGACGAGTCTGGATTGTGGACCCGCCGATTTCGCCAGCCACTTCCTGATTGCCACTGCCCTGAAGCGACAGGATTGGTTGGCCGGTTAGCCAGTGCATTTGCAGGAACGTATCCACAGGGCGGTCGATCTTGTCAGTTGCGGCCAAAAGCCGTTCTGCCGCGCGGCGCCCGACAAGCTGGCACACACATTGCAACCCGATCACCTTTGGCAGGATCAGACGCTGATCATTGGTTTTGGCCAGCACTTGCGCCGCAACTTCGCGTTGTTTTACGGGAATGCGGATATAGTGCTCGGGCGTAGCAAAGGCCGCCAACATCTTTAGCGCTTTGGCCATGCGAATGGGGTCAATGCGCAGGTCATCTTCGGTGATGATGGCCATATCGATCTTTTCGTCCACCAGTTTGCGCCAAAGACGACGATGGCTTTCGAACACCCCGATCTCCGCAGGGCGCAATTTAAACGGGTATTCTGGATGGTGCAAATTGCCGGGAAACAGCGCAACATCGGCGATCTGCGCCGGGTCGCGACCGTTTACCGCTTCGAATAATTCCGCGTTCGGAAGGTCGCTGCAAAGTTTCTCGGCATTGGGTCGCCGCGCGGCACTAGAGGACATATGGATGACGAAAGATCGCATGTCCTCGTGCATAGAGCACGCGGACATGCGGGGGAAGGGAAACCGGAGAGAAACACTTCCCCTATTCGATCAAAATCTTTGGCGCACGCCGAAATTGATGCTGAACGCGTCGATGTCATCTTCGACGGTGCCGGTCAACGCGCCGTTCGGGGCCAGACGGTCCGAGGAAACGTCGAAGGCGCGCGAATAGCGCGTATCCAGTGTCAGGGCCGTGTTTTCGCTGACATCATAGGCAACGCCTGCGATGATCTGAGCGGCAAAGTTGGTGTCACTGTCATCCAACTCCACACCCGGTCCGTATGAGAAATCCAGATCGGTGTAGGCGACACCCAGACCCAAGCCGACATAGGGCGTGAGCGCGCTAGCGGTTTTGAAATCGACCAGAACATTGGCAAACAAGGACGTTTGGGTCACATCACCCGAAACGTTGACTTCGCTTGCGGGCCCGTTGCCGGAAAAATTCACTCCGTCTACGTCATTGTCCCGATAAGAGAGTTCAAGTTCGACCCGAGTGGCGATGCTGTCATTGCTCCACTGTGGGATTTCTTTGCCGATGGCAATGCCCAGTCCAAACCCACCGTCAAAATCGGTATCGACGGATTCCGGGCCACCATTGACGGTGCCGGTGAAATCGCTGTCCTGCAAATTGCTGTAGCCAGCAAATCCGTGGACGTAGAGGTCATCTGTGAGGCTTTGCGCAACCGGTGCTGACGCGCTGAGGCCCAGCACCGCCGAGGCGAGAATAATTCGCTTAACCATGTCCATGTCCTTTGTTCCAAATGGTTGTGAACCCACATGTGGACAAACTCGCCGCAAATGAAAGACAGGCGAGCTTCACTTCGATTCACAGCTTATTGGGGTGGAGTGATCGAACAAGCAGCGCGGGTTTGTTCAGATGTTATTGCAGACCGCCGCGCCGGGATCGCATTGCGGTGTGCCCTCGACCGCAGAGACAGGTCTTACGGGGCGTAACCGGTCATAAATGATATGAAAAACATAGGTGTAGATCGAATAGGTGATCGTCAGCCCAAGATTGAAAGCCAGTGCGGCCTGCAGGGAATAGCCGCCAAAATACATCAGCAACGGGCATGTAATAATAATCGCGGTGACCTCATGCAGCACCGCGTGGACGATCCGCAACCGGTGGGGGCGGGCGCTTGCCAGGCGGCGGGTTCGGTGCCGCTCTATCCAGTCGAACGACGTGTTGAAAATGGGCGACCAGATCAAAATGACGATGGACAGCAGGGAAATCAGCGCAAACCCATGCGCCATCGATGCCCCCGCGATATACGCATAAACCGGCGAGACGAACGCGATCCCCACCACCTCGAAACTACATGTTTGGATGACTCGCTCTTTGAACGATCTTAATGTCATGGCCCATTCCTTCGCACACACTTATTGGTTGTGAGACGTCGGCCCTGCATGCTCGGTCGCGGGTCTTTCGACCCTTGCGCAAATTGTCATGCCGAAAGCCTTCTGACTGTGAAGTTCGACACATTCGCGCGTCTTTCTCATTCTCATTCGATTTTTCGCGGAGGTTCGGGATTTGGCGTAAATATGCTATGGTGCCGCGATCGGGGCGGGTGATGACAGGTATCGGGCTTTCACATCAGGAGAGTTACGATGGCATTCACAGATTGGTACGTTGAGGGCGAAGCCTTCGGGAATTGCAACTGCGGCTACGCCTGCCCCTGTCAGTTCGAAGAATTACCCACCAATGGCAATTGCAGGGGTTTCGAAGTGCTGGAGGTCTCCAAGGGGCATTTCGGCGACACTGATCTGGCAGGCACCAAAGCGGCCCTGATCTACGCGTGGCCCGGCCCGATCTTTGAAGGCGGCGGCGAGATGCAGGTGATTATTGATCCCAGCGCCTCGGACGCGCAGCGCGATGCGTTGGAAAAGGTGTTTCACGGTGAGGAAACGGATGAGATGGCCACCCATTGGTTCGTCTTCCGTGCCATGTGCAAGACCGTTCACGAGACACTGTATCTGCCGATTGATTTCGATATCGACATCGAAGGGCGCAAGGCCAAGGTCACCGTGGGCGATGTGCTACAATCCACGGGGCGTCCAATTCAGGCCCCGCACGGCGGCGGCGAGCATCGCGTTCGGATCGACATTCCCGGCGGGATCGAATTCACACTGGCCGAGATCGGTAGCGCTTCGACCAAGGCGGATGCAGCGATCAAGCTTGATCTGAACGACAGCTATGGCCAGTGGCACGTGATGAAACATGGGCCGTCCGGTGTTGCGCATTGAACAATGGCTTGTGGTCACACCCGCAACAGGGTCAACTGATCCGCGAGGTGTGACCCGATGATTGAAATTGAAAACTGCGCCGCGTTGCCGCCCAAGGATCAGCTGAATGGCATCCTGTCGCAATATTACGACCTGATTGTCGAACGCATGGGCGCCATGGGGTTCGAGATTGATCCATCCGCCCCGGAAAGCGCCTTAGCCGAATTCTGGGCGCGCCCCGAGGATTACCTGCCACCCAATGGTTGCCTGGTCGTGGCGCGGGATGGGCAGTCCGCGATTGTGGGGTGCGGGATGCTGAAGCGTCTGGATCAAGAGACCGGTGAGTTAAAGCGCGTCTTTGTCACCGAAAGTGCCCGTGGCACCGGAACCGGGCGCGCGTTGATCGTGGCGCGAGAGAATGCCGCAAGACAGATGGGGTTGAAACGGCTGGTGGCCGATACGTTGACCCCGAATGTTGAGATGCGCAGCCTGTATCCGAAGCTTGGGTTTGTGGAACTGGACACACCGATCGAGACAACAACCTACAAGGACCAACCGATGTTGCGACCGCATCTGCATTACTTTGCCAAGGACTTGTAGGGTCACAAAAAAAGACCCCGGCCAGAACCGGGGTCTTTGGTAATTCGAAAAGAGGCGCTGATTATTCGGCGTCTTCTTTCTTTTCTTTCTTTTCGGGAACGATCTCTTCGCCGGTTTCCTGATCGACCACTTTCATCGACAGGCGAACCTTGCCGCGATCATCAAAGCCCAGCAGTTTGACCTTTACTTCCTGACCTTCCTTCAGAACATCCGAGGGATGGTTCAGGCGGCGGTTTTCGATCTGCGAGACGTGCACCAGACCGTCGCGCTTGCCAAAGAAGTTCACGAAGGCACCGAAATCGACGATCTTGACCACTTTACCAGTGTAGATCTGACCTTCTTCGGGCTCTGCGACGATCGAGTGGATCATCTCGTAAGCTTTCTTGATCGACTCCCCATCGGGCGAGGCAATCTTGATCACGCCGTCGTCGTTGATGTCGACCTTGGCACCCGAAACCTCGACGATTTCGCGGATGACCTTACCGCCCGAGCCGATCACTTCGCGGATCTTGTCGGTTGGGATGTTCATGGTCTCGATGCGCGGGGCGTGGACCGAGAATTCGTTGGTCTCGGACAGGGCTTTGCCCATCTCGCCCAGGATGTGCATCCGGCCGTCCTTGGCTTGCGCCAGGGCTTTCTCCATGATCTCGGGCGTGATGCCCGCAACCTTGATGTCCATCTGCAACGAGGTGATGCCGTTTTCGGTACCCGCAACCTTGAAGTCCATGTCGCCCAGGTGGTCTTCGTCACCCAGAATGTCCGACAGGATGGCATAGTTGCCGTCATCTTCCAGAATCAGACCCATGGCCACACCGGCAACTGGTGCTTTCAGCGGAACGCCCGCATCCATCATCGACAGCGAGCCGCCGCAGACCGACGCCATCGAGGACGATCCGTTGGATTCGGTGATCTCGGACACGATGCGGATCGTGTAGGGGAAGTCGGTCGCCGCAGGCAGAACCGCCTGCAGGGCGCGCCATGCCAGCTTGCCGTGGCCGATCTCTCGACGGCCGGGACCACCGACGCGGCCAACTTCACCAACCGAATAGGGAGGGAAGTTGTAGTGCAGCAGGAAGTTCGATTTGAAGTTGCCGTGCAGCGCGTCGATGAACTGCTCATCATCACCGGTGCCCAGCGTGGTTACGGCCAGTGCCTGAGTCTCACCACGGGTGAACAGGGCGGAACCATGGGTCCGGGGCAGCATCGAAGTTTCAGCAACGATCGAACGGATGTCGGTGGTCGAGCGACCGTCAATCCGCTTGCCGCCTTTGACGACGTCGCCTCGCAGGATGCCGGCTTCCAGCTTTTTCATCGCGGAACCGAGGTTGCCGTCTTCTAGCTGCTCTTCGGTCAACGCTTCTTTGATTGCTTCGCGGGCCGCGGCAACGGCGGTGGTGCGCTCTTGCTTGTCGGTGATCGCGAAGGCGGCGCGCATCTGCTCTTCACCGGCTGCGGCCACAGCAGCGTAGAGGTCCGCATAGTCGGGGGCGGCGAATTCAAACGGCTCTTTCGCAGCTTCTTCGGCCAAGCTGATGATCAGGTCGATAACCGGCTGAATTTGTTCATGCGCGAAGGTCACGGCGCCCAGCATTTCGGCCTCTGACAGCTCGTAAGCTTCCGATTCCACCATCATCACGGCATCTTTGGTGCCGGCGACAACCAGATCCAGACGCTGTTCAGGGTTCAGGCGCAGGTCCTGCATGTCGTCTACGGTCGGGTTCAGGACGTATTCGCCATCCACGAAACCAACGCGGGCACCGGCGATCGGACCCATGAACGGCGCGCCGGAAATAGTCAGAGCAGCCGACGCAGCAATCATTGCAACGATGTCGGGATCGTTGACCAGATCGTGGCTCAGCACGGTGCACATGACCAGAACTTCGTTTTTGAAGCCATCGACGAACAGCGGGCGGATCGGACGGTCGATCAGACGCGCGGTCAGCGTCTCTTTTTCGGTCGGGCGCGCCTCGCGCTTGAAAAAGCCACCCGGAACTTTACCGGCAGCATAGTATTTCTCTTGATAGTGGACGGTCAGCGGGAAAAAGTCCTGACCGGGCTTTTGGCTTTTGGCAAAGGTCACGTTGGCCATGACGCTGGTTTCGCCCAGCGTGGCAATCACGGTGCCGTCCGCTTGACGGGCAACCTTGCCGGTTTCCAGTGTCAGCGTCTCTTCGCCCCACTGAATCGATTTCTTTGTTACATCAAACATATGCGTATCCTAGAACGGAGCACTCCCGCCCCTGCGGGTCTCCGGTTTGCATGGCGGCCCCATTGCCGCCGACCCCATTTATCTTCCATTCGAGTGCCAGGGTCCGGGCACAACGTCTCAGATACCCGCGCGCATACATGAGTTTGAGGCGGAAGGGAAGCGAAACCGAAGCACCGACCTTTAGTTGCATGCTTGTCAAACAGGGAGTTGACACCGCGCGCGTGAAATCAGGTTGGAACGAAAGCGAAATGTGCCAAGGCTACGGACAAACTTCGCGGATGTCCTGCGCAAATAACCTGACAGACGGTCTCCCGCGCGGTAAGTTGCCTTTGTTGGGGGGCTGTCAATGAAAAGACGACTTACGACCGTGCTGGCGGCAGATGTCGTTGGATACTCGGCGCTGATGGATCAGGACCGGCAGGGCACGTTGGCCGCGCTCAGGTCGTTTCGTGAAGACACGCTTAAGTCCTTGCTTGAGGCGCATAAGGGGCGCCTGATCAAAAGTATGGGGGACGGGTGGATTGCCGAGTTCCCCTCGACATCCGACGCCGCCGATTGCGCAATTGCGGTTCAATCGGCTCCAAAGGCAGATACCATTCGGCTGCGTATCGGCATCCACACGGGCGAGGTGATCTCGGACGGCGACGATATCTTCGGTGACGGGATCAATATCGCCGCGCGGCTTGAGGCATTGGCTGAACCCGACCAGATCCTGATCTCGGACACGTCGCACAACAGCCTGGACCGGGGTGATGCGGCTCAGTTCGACGGGGGCGAGCAGACCGAGTTGAAAAACATCACGCGCCGCATCGGTGTCTGGTGCTGGCCCAAGGGGACGTCGGCCAATCTGTCGACCTCGGCCGACACGCGCCCCGGGATCGCCGTGCTGCCCTTTGACAATATGTCCGGCGACCCCGAGCAGGAGTTTTTTGCCGACGGCATGACCGAGGACATCATCACCGAGCTGTCGCGGTTTCGGTGGCTGATGGTAGTGGCGCGCAATTCATCTTTTATTTTCAAAGGAAAAAGCATTGATATCCGTGAGGTCGGGCGTAGCCTGGGCGTTCGCTATGTGCTGGAAGGGTCAGTCCGTCGGGCGGGCCAACGTGTTCGGATTACCGGGCAGTTGATTGATGCGGAAAACGGCAGCCACCTTTGGGCAGATCGGTTTGATGGTGTGTTGGACGATATTTTCGATCTTCAGGACAAGGTCACGCAAGAGGTGGTGACAGCAATCGAGCCGTCACTGCGTCGCGCTGAAACCACCCGCTCGCGCGCCAAGCCAACCGAAAGTCTGGAGGCGTATGAGCTGTATTTACAGGCTCTGTCGCATTTCCATTTGCTGACCGATGAAGACAATCGCGAAGCGATCCGGCTTACCACTCTGGCACTGGAGCGCGACGCTGACTACGCAGCCGCAGCCGGGTTGTTGGCATGGCTGCACATCCAGCGCCTTGTGCAGGGTCTGGAACCTGTGGGCAAAGGCCCCAAGGCCGCCGTAGCTGCCGCCGAACGCGTGTTGATGAGCGACCGGGCTGACGGAATCGCACTGGCCTATGCGGCGCACTCGATCTCAATGCTGGCGCGGGATTTACCGCGCGCACGGGCTGCTTTCAAACAGGCGTTGGCCGAGAATCCGAATGCTGCGAGTGTGCATATGCTGGCTTCGATCAACCTGTGCATGCTGAATCGGCCGGACGAGGCACTGGATCATGCGACGCAATCCGTTGAACTCAGCCCCAAGGACCCGATGCGACACGCCGCGCATATTGCCCGATGCAGCGCTTTGTTCCAGCTTGCCCGGTACGAAGAAGCCGCCGCCGCAGCGCGTGAGGCTCTGGCCGTTCGGTCCGGTTTTGTCATGAGCCATTTGATGCTGATTGCCGCGTTGGGGCAACTGCCGGATACAGCCGCGGCGAAGTCTGCGGTCAATGACCTTAATGCGCTTCGGCCCGATATCACCGCATCTACCGAACAAGCCAAACTGCCTGTGTTTTCGATGACAAATGCTTCGGAAAATTGGCGCGCCGGGTGGCGGAATGCGGGTCTTCCTGATTGAAGAAAGCGGAAAACGCCCGCACGTTTGACGGGCGCTTTCTCATGGCGCTTCAGGGGCGGTCAAGCTTACTCAGAACTTGCCGTTCCCATGTGCCATTTCGGACGGGATAGGTGAGACGACGTCCCAGTGCTCTACGATCTTGCCATCTTCCACGCGCCACAGATCGAAGAAGGCCCAGGGTTCGCCGCCCATGACAGCATCGGTCGCGACAAAGACGAAATTGCCTTCGGCCACGGCGAATTGAGGCTCAAACTTGGTGATTACCATTCCCTGTGCAGCAAATGCTTCGATCGCGGCCATCAATCCCGACAGGCCGTCTTCGATTGACGGGTTGTGTTGCATGTAAACTTCGGGGTCCATGTATTTCGAGACATTCTCTGGTGCTGCCCCGCCCAACACGTCGCGTACAAAACCCAGAACCAAGGCTTTGTTTTCTTGGGTCTTGTCGAGATCGGTGATCTCAACCGCACCATCCGTCATGCCGCGCCCTGACGCGGTGGTTTCGGGGATAGGTTGCAAGTTGTCCCAATGTTCAACCACTTTCCCGTCTTCTACGCGAAAGATGTCAAACGCAGCGAGCGAGGACGCGCCGAACGCGTCGGCATTGTCATAGGTGTTGTGCAGTACGACCAGATTACCTTCGGTTATCACGCGATGGGTGGTCGCGGTCATACCAGCCTGACCGACCAACGAGATCAGGCCCATCAGTCCTTCGGCCCCGGTCGGTACCTGCGGATTGTGCTGAACATAGTCGGTGCTTACCATCTGACGCGCAGCTTCTGGGTCATGGTCCAGGAAAGCGGCAGAAAAAAGTGCGAGGACAAGATCTTTAGGGGTCATGGTGAATTCCTGATGATTCGTGTTGCGTTGATAGTAGGTATCAAAAACGCACCAAAGGGCAATTACGCACCTTAAATTCACCGGGTTACTTTTAGGATACTAGCGAAAAAACAGTATGTTGCATTTGTGATATAAGGTATTGTAGTCGTTTCTGGTATTCATAATGAACTTGAGGGTGTCATGCTTCCCATTGGCGTTAGCAATAAAGCCGAAGCGTCGAACTGTTCGATCCGATCCGTTTTGTCCAACGTCACAGGCAAGTGGCGGATGATCATCATTCTGGCGCTAGAAGATGAGCCGAAGCGGTTCGGAGAGCTCAAGCGATGTATCGGTGACGTTACGCAAAGGGTGCTGACCGAAAATCTGCGGGGGCTACAGCGGGATGGATATTTAACGCGTACTGTCGATCCCGGTCCGCCTGTCGCTGTGTCTTATGCACTGACACCTCAGGGCCGCAGCTTATTGGAACTGCTCAGGCCGCTCGTCTACTGGTCGCACGAACAGATGGATCAGGTTAAGACCGCGCGCATGGAATATGATCGCGCCGCTTCGGACTGACAGCACAATAGCTTCGATAGATCGTCCCGAACAAAAAAACGCCCACCAAATTGGCGGGCGTTTCGAATTGGACGAAAAAGCGCTTAGCGGCGGATGCCCAGCTTTTTGATCAGGTCCTGATAGCGTGCTTCTTCCTTGCCCTTCAGGTAGTCCAGCAGTTTACGGCGCTGGGCGACCATTTTCAGCAGACCGCGGCGACCGTGGTTGTCTTTTTTGTGGGTCTTGAAGTGCTCGGTCAGGGTGGTGATGCGCGAGGTCAGGATGGCAACCTGGACTTCAGGCGAACCGGTGTCGCCGTCCTTGGTTGCGAATTCTTTCATGACGCGTGCTTTTTCAGCGGCAGTAATCGACATCGGGGTCTCCTTGTAAAAGGTTAAGGTTGATGGCGCAGGCCGGGATGTCGTCCAGCACAGGCCCATGGAGAAAACCGCACCGATTCCGATGCGGATGCGCGCGTATAAGCGGATTTTCGGCGGATGGCAAAGGGATTCTGCCCGATCAGCCCAACGCGTTCAATTGCGCCAGCGCGCCCTCGCCAATCAGTTGGATATCCTCGGCGGTCAATCCTTCGGCTGCCAGCAGTTGCACGGCGGTCTGCCCGTTGATCACGACATTTGTCAGGTTGTCATCTTCGGCATCGGGTTCAACCTGAATGTCGGGATCTTCCTCGCCGGTCCACGAGATCAGCAGCTTGTCTTGACCGGGCTGGAAGTCCATCACTGTGACCGGGTCGTCGCCCTCTTCTGGCGTAACAATGATCTCATCCGCCCCTTCGCCACCGGTCGCTATGTCGCCCCCTTCAGCCAGAATAGTGTCGTCCCCGTCGCCGCCGTTGAGGAAATCGACCTCATCTTCGCCTTCGGCATCCTGTCCGATCAACACATCGTCGCCGTCGCCCCCGAACAGCACATCCTCACCCGTGCCGCCGTGCAGCCTGTCGTCGCCATAGCCGCCATGCAGGGCGTCATCCCCCTTATCCCCGCTCAGATCGTCGTCGTCCTGACCGCCATAGAGGTCGTCGTTCCCGACGCCGCCCTCCAGATGGTCTGCACCGAAATGGCCGTAGAGCGTGTCATCCCCGTCCTCTCCGATCAGAAGGTCATCGCCATCTTCGCCATGCAGAATGTCATCGTCCAACCCGCCCAGGACCGTGTCGTCCCCGTCCCCACCGTGTAGGGTATCGTCGCCTGCGCCGCCGACAACGGTGTCATCCCCGGCATAGCCGTTGATCTGGTCGTCGCCCTCCTGACCGGTCAGAATGTCCTGCTCTTCGGTGCCTGCAAGGATCAGATTGCCTTCGTGTTCGGAAATGACAGTTCCGGTTGACGGTGCGTCTGGCACATCGTCAATCTCAAGCAGATTGCCTTCCGAGATCTCTTCGGCGTCATCTTCGATGACGTCTTCTTCTTCATGCTCGTCCTCGGGCTCAAAAATGTCGCTGATCGCATAGGCCGCGCCACCTAGGGCTGCGATACTGAGAAACCCGATCATGAACATGGAACCCCTCCGCGAACGCATTGCCCCGAGGATGATTTATCCCATGCGTTCAGGTGGTTGGTCAAAGACAGCTTGGGGTCGTGGTTAACCCTTTGTCACCATAGCTCGGGCTGCTGGGTATAGGCGATGTAGAGCGGGTGTCTCGGGTGGCCCGCCTTGGTAAGTCCCAGATGGAATAGCAGCTGACCGGTGCCGCGCAGCAGGGTCTCGACCGCCGGGCCACGGTTCAGATGTTCTCCATGCGTGCCCCATGCGGCGATGACCTGATCGGCCCATTCGACACCGTCGAGAATGGCCGCGTCATTCGCAGGGCCCACCGGATCGGTGGCGGCGCGCATCTTGCGGGGGTCGGTGTCGCGCCAGGCAAAGATGTTCGTCACCTGAAACGCGCCAAACCCCAGCGCCCGCGCGCGCCGTTCGCAGCGTTCGACCGTGGGGTCGTTCTGCACCTCAGTCGCGGTCGAAGGGTTGAGCATCACAAACAGCGCCTTGCGCCCGCCCGCATCCCACACACGGGTCAGGCTATAGCGATACTTCTCACAATCGGAATAGACGGCGGTCGAGGGCGCATCGCCCTTGGTATGCGTTCGGATGATCATGCCTCCGCCTAACACGGAGTTCAGGAGACGAACACCCGGCTGGGATGCAATTCGCCGGATTTATAGATGCCCACCGCCACGGCTTTGCCATCGAGCGAGGCCCAGGCTTCATCGCCATATTCCACGTCGCGGGCCAGAACCATGCCCGGATTGCCGTTTCGCAGGCGGGTGGCGCCCTCGGGGGTGCATTTCAATTCGGGCAGGTCGGCGAGGCCGGTTTCCAGAGGGTGCAGATAGGCGTCCAACGCTTCGGTCTTGGCCATCTCGTCGATCTGGTCGATGGACAAGCCATCTTCGACCTCAAACGGGCCGGACCAGATGCGACGCAGCTCTTTGACATGGCCGTGGCATCCCAAAGCGGCACCCAGATCGCGGGCGATGGAGCGGACATAGCCGCCCTTGCCGCAGGTCATCTCCAGCACCACGTGATCGGCGTCGGGGCGGTCGACAAGGATCAGTTCCTCAACCCACAGGGGGCGGGCGGACAGCTCCACATCCTCGCCGTCGCGGGCCAGTTTATAGGCGCGCTGGCCGTCGATTTTCACGGCGGAGAACTTGGGCGGCACCTGCATGATGTCACCCAGAAACGGGGTCAGCGCCTGTTTGATATCGTCATCCGAGGGGCGCGCATCGCTGGACGCGATCACCTCGCCCTCGGCGTCATCGGTGTTGGTGGCCTGACCCAGACGCACGGTGAAGGTGTAGGCTTTCAACGCGTCGGTGATGTAGGGAACGGTCTTGGTCGCCTCACCCAGCGCCACGGCCAGAACGCCGGTCGCCTCGGGGTCCAGCGTGCCCGCATGGCCCGCTTTCTTGGCGTCCATCGCCCACCGCACCTTGTTGACCACAGCGGTTGAGGTCATGCCCGCAGGCTTGTCCACCACCAGCCAACCGGAAATGTCGCGGCCCTTGCGTTTGCGTCCCATATCACACCTTGATTCATGCTAAGGCGCGCGGGGTAGCGGATCACGTGGGCGCTGTCAATTTACGGGTGCGCTTTCGACCACACCCACGATGGGCCCCAGTGAAAAGCCTATATCCGAGCGGCCCCCGGCCCGGTCATACATGCGTGAAATATTCCCGTCGAAGAACAGTGCGTTGGGGGTTTTCAGCACGTCCCGAAACAGGCTGCCGAATTCGTGGAAGGTGACGTAATCCTCGGAAATCGCGAACACCGCGCGGGTGCCATCGGCGCTGGTGCCCACACCGTTGCGCACAAACAGAGAGGTCGAGTCGGGCAGGAAGCGCGGGTGCAGCTCTCCGTCGATCACCAGCATGGGGCCGGATTGGGTGGCGAAACGGCACTCGGGCGCCTGATCGACATAGTCCAGCGTCTCGAACACGTCGGCGCGGCCGTCGCGGACGCAGAACACGCCATTGGGCAGCAGGCCGAAATTGCCGGGGCCGGGGTTCGAAATGACGCGCATCTGTTCCTGCCCGTCCTCGACATAATGGCCGACAGGCGAGCGGTCATCGTGATACATGCCCGCATTCATTGCAAAGGCCAGACGTTCACCCCCGGGGGCCAGCGCCTCATTCACCGAGGAGAAATGCCCCAGCAGATCGCCATTGTCGTCGTTCAGAAACAGGCGCAGGTCTTCATTGGCCGCGTCCACTTCGCACACAGTATATCGCTTGTCGTCGTGGGTGACTTTCTCACAGCTCACCGCACTGGCCTGCGCGGCCCACAGGAGCGCGCCCAATGTGGCCAGCGTGCGGATCACTCGTCCAGATCGCGGCGCACCGCGTCCTGTTCGAACATGCGGCGGGTGTCGTCCAGACGGTCGAACGTGTCATCCAGACGGAACCGCAGATCGGGTGAAAACTTCAGGTTCAGCTTCTTGCCGATCATGCGCCGCAGCTCACCCTTGTTGCGGGCCAGCAGATCGATCACGTCCTCTTGGCCTTTGCCGCCCAAAGGCAGCACATAGGCGGTGGCGATTTTCAGATCGGGCGAGGTGCGCACCTCACCCACAGTGATTGACATACGGTTCAGGTCGGGATCGTGGACATCTCCGCGCGCCAGAACCTCGGACAGGGTGCGGCGGATCAGTTCGCCGACACGCAGTTGCCGTTGGGACGGGCCGGGGCCATCGTGGAATTTGTTCTTTGCCATGACTTCGATCTAAGCCCAAATCCCACCTTTGCCAAGCGGGCGCGAACCGGGTAGGAGGCTTTGAGCCGATTGCAATGAGGGAAGCAAGCCATGACCCATATTCCGGGGATCGTCATCACAGGGGCTTCGGGCCGTATGGGGCAGATGCTGATCAAGACCGTGACGGACAGCGATCAGGCGCGTCTGGTCGGCGTTGTTGAACGTGCGGACCATGACTGGATCGGTCAGGATGTGGGCACGGCGATGGGCGGCCCCGCGTTGGGCGTCACTGTCACAGATGACCCACTGGAAGCATTCGCGCAGGCGCAGGCGGTGATAGACTTCACCGCGCCCGAGGCGACGCTGGAATTTGCCGCGCTGGCCGCACAAGCGCGCTGTGTACATGTGATTGGCACCACCGGTATGACGGATGAGCAGATTGCCGCGCTGGAACCTGCCGCGCGCCATGCAGTGATCGTGCGGGCGGGCAATATGAGCCTCGGCGTCAATCTGCTTGTGCAGCTGACCAAGAAAGTTGCCGCCGCGCTGGATGAGGATTTCGATATCGAAGTGATCGAAGGTCATCACCGCCACAAGGTCGATGCGCCCTCGGGCACTGCCTTGATGCTGGGTGAGGCCGCAGCCGAAGGGCGCGGGGTCAATCTGGCGGACGTGTCCGATCGCGCCCGCGACGGCATCACGGGCGCGCGCAAACGCGGCGATATCGGTTTCCACGCCATTCGCGGCGGAGACATCGTGGGCGAACACGATGTTTTATTCGCAGCTCCGGGCGAACGTATCGTGCTGCGCCATTTGGCCACCGACCGCGTCATCTTCGCCCGCGGCGCGCTGAAAGCGGCGCTGTGGGGGCAGGGCAAAGCCCCCGGTCAGTATGATATGGTGGATGTACTGGGGCTCTGAGCTATAGACGTGCTAACCGACGGCCCTATGGTCAGCTTATGCAGACCGTAAGATCTCGAGTACTTTTGGGCCTGTTGCTGATTGGGTTCTATCTGACTCTGCTGCCTTTCGTTGTACACGGCGTAGGTATGATCGGCATCGGATTGTCCGCAGCCGCTGCGCAGCAAAGCTATTTGTTTGCAGATGGGCAGCCTGTCGGCAATTTGGCGATGGTGCTGCATATTTGCGCCGGAACTGTTTTGGTCGCTCTTGTTCCTTTGCAACTGCTGAAAGGGGTTCGGCGCACGTTCACCGGCTTTCATCGTCAGCTGGGCAGAGTGCTGGTCGCATTGGCGTTGTTCACGGGTTTGGCCGGAATGACCTATATCCCCCTGCGTGGCACGATCGGTGGGTCGGTCATGTCGGCGGCCTTTTTCCTTTATGGGCTTTGCCTGTTCACGGCAGCGCTGATGGTGGCGCGTATGGCGTTGAACAAAGACCGTGCCGGTCATTGGGCTTGGGGCCTGCGCCTGTTCTGGCTGGCGCTGGGATCGTGGCTTTATCGGGTGCACTACACGATCTGGTATCTGTTGACCGGTGGGCTGGGGTCCGAGCCCGATTTTTCGGGCCCGTTTGACCTTGTGCAAAACTTTGCGTTCTACGTGCCATATCTGATGGCCGTTCAGCTATGGATCACCCGCAAGCAACGGGCGCATACTGGGGCTTTGCCTACACGTCCTTAATCTTGTCCGCGCGCAGCGGGCAAGACAGGTAGACGCCGAACTCTTTCCCGATATCGGCGCTGACGCGCGCATGAACTGCGCCCTGACGGTCAAGAAACCGCTGGCTGTCTTCGACCGGGAAAATTCCCTCGTGCCAGATACCGGGATGAATATAGAGCCCGCGTGAGCCGTCACACCAGAAGGCCACGACCT
This sequence comes from Ruegeria sp. AB6, assembly GCF_056542685.1. Lineage (NCBI taxonomy): Bacteria > Pseudomonadati > Pseudomonadota > Alphaproteobacteria > Rhodobacterales > Roseobacteraceae > Ruegeria > Ruegeria sp. AB6. Next base: position 146,718 of record NZ_JBQGAD010000003.1, read on the forward strand.
TCTCGGGCGTCAGGTTGTCGCCGGGCAGGGCAGCAGGAACGATGAAGGGCTTGTTGTCCAGGGGCCAGAACATCTGACCGCCATCCGGGTGATAGTTCATGTGCCACAGCAGGACCTGATCACGAGGCGCGGTTTGGCGTGCGGTTTGCGCCTGCTGCGGATCGGCGGACCAGCCCAGAACATAGTGGCCTTTGACCGCCTCGTTCTCGCCATAGAGCACGTCGCCTTGCCAGTCGCATTTGAACGTGCCTTCAACCCAGCCGCCTTCGTCACCGGTGCCCTCGTCGATGGGCCGCCAGCCTTGCTGCGGCCAGCGGGTGATCTCGATCTCGAACCCCTCGGGGTCATCGACCAGACAACCATAGCCTTTGACGGATGCATCGGTGGCTCGGATCAGGGGCAACTCGTGCCACGGCAGGGACGGTTTGGTGCTGGCTTCAAAGATGTACTCAGGCGCGTTCATGCGGCCCCCATATGCTTGTCGACCATACGCTGCACCATCGGGGCGAAATGAGCGAAATCGGGGGTTTCCATATCCGCGCGTTTGCCGGCCTCGTCCAGATAGCGGACCTGAATGATCTCTTTTAGGTTCGGGTTGGCCTCGAACGCGGCCACCTCTTCGGGGTTCATCGGGCCGCCCTGCAACTCCAATGTGTGGACCGAGGCGGTGGACAGCCGGTTGAAATACTCGGGCTTGGTGGCGCAGAGATAGCGCTTGGCCGCCACGTGATACCGGCAGCAATCGGTGATGACGGACGGGAAGAACTGCTCCAGCACTTCGGCACCTGCATCCTCGTGGTGGCGGTCTTCGGTGTCGTCGGGGTGATAGGTGCCGAACTCGGACGTAAAGTGGCCGATATCGTGCAGCAGGGCGCCGACGATGATTTCCTCGGGCATGCCGTTCTGTTCAGCAATCGTGGCCCCTTGCAGCATATGTTCGGCCATGGTGACGGGTTCGCCCAGATATTCCTCACCACCGCGGCGGTCGAAGATGTCGCCGATGAAGGCCACAATGTTGGTGCGGTTCAGGGTCGAGAAATCGGGTTTCATTCCGCCGCCTCCGGCTGAGGGGCATCCATTGCCGCCAGCGTGGACAGCAGCCCGTCCTTGTCGGCGTAGCAGCCTTGCAGCCACCGCGACCCGGCCCCGGAATAGCCCAGCCGCGCATGCAGCACGCGGGTGTTGTCGACGATAAAGCATTCACCCGGTTCCAGCTTGAACGACACGCCCATGGCCGGGTCGTCGATGATGGCTCCCAACTGACGGTAGGCGGCATAGTAGGCCTCCATCTGGTCAAAGGGGATGTCCACAAGCGGAGCAGACGACCGGTTGTTGAATCGGATGCCAATCAACTCGCCATCGGGCGACAGTTCGATCATCGGGCGGCGGGACCGCAGGCAAACCCCGTCTTCGCCCTTGTATTCAAACCGCGCCGGGTATCCGGTCAGCAGGGCAAAGCCCTCGGGGTTTTGATCACGCAGTTTTTCGGCTGCGCGGAAGCCATCGACCACGATTGACTCGCCACCTTCGGCGCTGTTTTCAAGGCAGTAGAGAATTTGCAGCGTTGGCACCGGGTCGCGATAAGGGTTGTCGGTATGCGCCTGCAAACCGAGCCCGGTAAAGGCAAGGTTGGTGGGGTTCACCTCAGTCCGAACCTCGAAATAAGGGCCATAATTGGTCTCGCGCACATAGCCGAACAGGTCGGCCACTTGCAGTAGCGATTCCGGCTCGGTCGGGCCGTTTGTCAGCTTGGCGAAGCCATATTCGGCGACGGCGGCCAGCCAGTTGCGCTTGGCAGTGGGATTGGAATGAACCTGCGCCCAATCTCCGGCGGGGGCTTCGATGCCCTGCGCCCACGTGGTGATGCCGGGGGCGAGGCGTCCAAACTCGGCACTTTGGGTGCGGTCATAGCTGTGTGCGGCAAGCCAGTCGGCGGGAAAGGTGACCGTCTTGTCTTCGGGCTGAAAGGTGACGCGAAGATCGCCCTTTGCCATCTCAGCGGCGCTGATCGTGGTATCGACGGGAATGTCCCCGATGGTGATCAGGCGCTGACCATTGCCCGGCGCGCGGGTGTCGGGGTCCAATGCATTGTCACGCAGCCAGATGGCGTGAAAGCGGGATTGGGTGCCATCGGCAAATTCGACAGTCACGATCTGGGCCGTATGAGTGGCAGTGCGCAGCATGAGGCTTCTCCTGATCGGCGCGAGCTTTGCTTGAGGTGATACGTGCCTCGTGGCATTAACACAATTAAACCTTATTGCGACTGAGGGCTGGAAAACCTTATGGCTAAGAAGAAGATCGGATTGCCGCCTCTGGACTGGCTACGGGTGTTCGAGGCCGCCGGTCGGCTGGGCGGGTTTTCCGCTGCCGCGCGCGAGTTCGGCTTGACACAAGCGGCCGTCAGTCAGCGGATTGGAAACCTGGAATCCTGGCTGGGCCGGACCCTGTTTGTGCGCGAAGCACGTGGCGTGTCGTTGACGGTCGAAGGCGAAAGCTATTTGCCGCTGGTGCAGGACAGCTTACAGGCGCTGGAACGAAATACCGAGGATCTGTTCGGCAAATCTCCGCGTGAGTTGCGCGTTGCGGGGCTGTCGTCGAACATCCATGCGCTTGTGGTTCCGGCGATATCCCGGTTCCAGCGGATGCGCCCGAAAGTGCGGGTAATGACGGATTCGGTCGCGCGGCGGTCATCGCTGGATGAAGAGCGGACTTGGCTGCAAATCCGCTATGGGCGCGGCACGTGGTCGGGGCGCGAGGCTGAACGGATCGCGCCCGAGGTTCTGGTGCCCATGGCCGCCCCGGATGTGGAGTGGGGCGCGCCCCTGATCGACCTGCGCGGCGAACGGCCCGGCTGGCGCGACTGGGCGCGCAAGACGGGTCATGATGATCTGCCGCCTTCGGTGATCAGCTTCGATTCGATGGAACACGCCCTGTCGGCAGCGCGGCAAGGGATGGGTGTGGCGCTGGGGTCTGAACCTCTGGCGCAGGCCGATTTACAGGCCGGGCGCTTACGGCGTCTGGATCTTCCCGAGTTGAAAACAAAAGACGGCTATTGGCTGACATGGCCCGAGGATCGGGCGAAATCCAAAAAACAGCGCGCGTTGATTGCCGATTTCCTGGCCGCGCTGCGGGGTTGAGTGATCAGAAGTCGATTGCGATGCCCTTCTTTTCCCAATCTCCATAACGGGCGGGGTCAGGGCCGTCGCGACCACCCAGTTCCTTGGGCAACTCTTTCGCTTGGGCCTCGGCCTTGCGGCGACGGTCCTCGGCCTCGGCCAAAGCGCGTTGGGCGGCAGGCGGCAGGTCTTTGCGGTCGTCGCTCATGAGATCGGGTTCCTTTCCGTTCCATGGCTTGATATACGCCCCCGTCCGCGTTTGGCAATGCGGGCGAGGGTCACATCAAAGGCGGTTCCATGTCCGACAACGCAACGGCAGCGCGGCGCAGCGCGATCTATCTGCTGGATCAGATTTTGGGCGAAGGGCGGCTTTTGTCCGAATGTCTGGCGGCTGGCGCATTGGATCGGTTGGACCGCGAAGACCGCGCGCGGGCACAACGCCTGACGCTGGAAACCCTGCGCGGGTTGGAACGCGCTGACCGTCTGCTGGACAACCACCTGAACCGCACGCCTGCGCTGACGGTCCATAACGCGCTGCGCCTTGGTGCGGTTGAGTTGTGCCACGGCGAGGCTGCGCATGGGGTGGTGAACTCGATGGTCGAGATCGTCGGCCGGTCCAGCAAGCATGGCCGACTCAAGGGACTGGTCAACGCGGTGCTGCGCAAAGTGGCCGCTGAAGGGCCTGAGGCGTGGCCAAAGATGCGCGTGCCGCGCCTGCCCGAATGGCTGCGCGACCCGCTGACTATGGCTTGGGGCGCGGATGCGATCACGGGTATTGAACAAGCCCATTTCGCAGGTGCGCCGCTGGATATTACCGTCAAACCCGGTGCCGATGGTCCCGGTGAGGCGCTGCCTACTGGCTCGCGCCGGGTGCAGGATGCGGGGCAGGTCTCGGCCCTGCCAGGATTCGATACGGGCGATTGGTGGGTGCAGGACGCGGCGGCGGCGCTGCCGGTGCAGGTGCTGGCCCCGAAGGCTGGAGAGAAGATACTCGACCTCTGTGCCGCACCGGGGGGCAAGACGCTGCAACTGGCGGCCGCCGGAGCACAGGTCACGGCGTTGGACATCTCGGAATCGCGGCTGGAACGGGTTCGCGAGAACCTTGCTCGCACGGGGCTTACGGCGCAGGTCATCGCAGGCGACGCGTTGGACCATCAAGGCCAATACGACGCCATCTTGCTGGACGCGCCTTGTTCGGCCACGGGCACTATTCGCCGCCATCCGGACCTGCCCTTTGCCAAGGATGGCTCGGAATTTGGCGGGCTGATCGAATTGCAGGCGCAGATGCTGGCTCATGCGTGGAGCTTGCTGAAACCTGGCGGGCGGCTGATCTATTGCACCTGTTCCCTGCTGCCAGATGAGGGCGAAGTGCAGATCGAAGAGGCGTTGGATATGTTCCCCGACATGCAGGTAAACCGGCAGGCTCTGGCCGTGACCGGCGTTGAAAAGGGCTGGATCACTGAAGAGGGCGGGTTGCGGCTGCGGCCCGATTATTGGTCTGATCGCGGTGGTATGGATGGCTTCTACATCGCCTGTCTGAACAAATCGGAATAATCCAACGCTTTTCGGTGACTTGACGTGCGGCGCGGTCTATCGTTGGGTCTCAGGCGCCAACAGAGCGCAAGGGGCAGAGTAACGAGCGCAATGTCTAACTCGGATTCCATGACAAGCCGGTGGACCCGGTTCCAGAACCGTCTTTATGCGCGGCTGAGCCAGCGTCGCAAGGCGGCAGCGGGATTCGTGAAAGAGCCCGAGCCGCGCACGGTTGGTTCATTCGCACGTGGGCGGCAGTTGGTGGCGGGAAACCTGCTGTTTGCCGGGTTTCTGGTCGAGGCGCAGGATACCGGCCTTTGGGACGTGACTGCCCCGAGCGCCGGTTTTGACCACGAACGCCACGGCTTTGCCTGGCTGGACGATCTGGCCGCCGTTGGTGATATGCGCGCACGCGACAAGGCCCAGCGATGGGTCTGGGGCTGGATCGAGGCGCATGGCCGCGGGCAGGGGCCGGGCTGGGTGCCCGATCTGACCGGGCGACGGTTGATGCGCTGGATCAATCACTCGTCCTTTTTGCTGCGCGGAATGGATGAAAAGCAAACTCAGGTCTTCTTTCGCGCACTGGCGCAGCAGACATGGTTTCTGTCCAAGCGGTGGAAAGCTGCAACCCCCGGCTTGCCCCGATTCGAGGCGCTGGCCGGTCTTGTGCAGGCCGGTTTGGCGTTGCAGGGCCTTGAACAATTGGCTGACCCGGCCCTGCGCGCGCTGGCGCGCGAATGCGGCAGTCAGATCGACGATCAGGGCGGCATTCCCACGCGCAACCCCGAAGAACTGCTCGAGGTGTTCACCTTGCTGACATGGACCTCGGCCGCGCTCAGCGATCTGGGGCGGGGAACACCTGGCGCGCAGGCTGATGCGATCAAACGCATCGCCCCGGCGCTGCGCAACTTGCGCCACACGGATGGCGGTTTGGCCCGGTTTCACGGCGGTGGGCGCGGAGTTGAAGGGCGGCTGGATCAGGCCCTTGCCCAAAGCGGGGTAAAACCGCAACGCGCCAAGGGGCTGTCGATGGGGTTCGGGCGGCTTTACGCGGCCCGGACCAGCGTGATTATCGATGCCGCAACGCCGCCGAAGGGGGCCAATTCTTACAACGCCCACGCGTCAACGCTGGCTTTCGAGCTGACCTCAGGGCGGCGGCCATTGATCGTGAATTGCGGATCGGGTGAGACATTCGGGGTCGAGTGGCGTCGGGCAGGGCGGGCAACCCCATCGCATTCGACCCTGTGTCTGGACGGCTATTCCAGCGCGCGGCTGGCGGACCCGGTTCCGGGGACCGAGAAAGAGGCGCTGATGGATGCCCCGCGCGAGGTACCCAATGAGTTTGAAGAGGCGTTCGAGGGCGCGCGCTTCATGGCTGGGCATGACGGCTATGCCAAGGTTTTCGGTCTGACGCATGCCCGTACCTTCGAACTGCGCTTTGATGGCCGTGAACTGACCGGCGAAGATATTCTGCTGGCCACAAGTGACAAGGCCAAGCGGCAGTTTGACCGGGCGATGGATGCCTCGGGGTTGAAAGGTCTGGGCTTTGATATCCGCTTTCACCTGCATCCTGACGTGGATGCGGCGCTGGATTTGGGCGGTGCGGCGGTGTCGATGGCGCTCAAAAGCGGTGAAATCTGGGTGTTTCGCCATGATGGCGTTGGAAAATTGGGTGTCGAGCCAAGCGTTTACCTGGAAAAAGGGCGGCTAAAGCCGCGCGCGACAAAACAGATCGTTCTATCTGGCCGCGCAATGGAGTATGCGACGCGCATCCGGTGGACGTTGAGCAAGGCGCAGGATACAGCCTATGCCGTGCGCGATGTGCACCGGGACGAGCCCGATTTCGACTGACGCCAAAAGGACCTTTGGACCCATGACCGACCTTCACCCCGTGCGCCGCGCGCTGCTTTCCGTATCCGACAAGACCGGATTGATCGACTTGGGCAAGGCGCTGGCCGAGCGCGGGGTCGAGCTGTTGTCCACAGGTGGTACCGCAAAGGCGCTGCGCGAGGCAGGGCTGGATGTGAAGGATGTCAGCGAGATTACCGGTTTTCCCGAAATGATGGACGGCCGGGTCAAGACCCTGCACCCGATGGTGCATGGTGGCCTGTTGGCGCTCCGTGACAACGACGCTCACGTCGCCGCAATGACCGAACATGGCATCGGCGCGATCGACCTTCTGGTGGTGAACCTCTACCCGTTCGAGGCCACAGTCGCCAAAGGTGCAGGCTATGACGAATGCATCGAGAATATCGACATCGGTGGCCCGGCGATGATCCGGGCGGCGTCCAAGAACCACGCCTTTGTAAACGTAGTGGTGGATGTCGAAGACTACTCCTCACTGCTGGACCAGTTGGAGGAGAATTACGGAAAGACGTCGTATGGTTTCCGACAATGGCTTGCCCAAAAGGCGTATGCCCGCACAGCGGCCTACGACACGGCTGTGTCGAACTGGATGGCTGACGCGCTGCAGCTTGAAGCTCCGAAGCGTCGCGCTTTTGCAGGAGAGTTGAAACAGACCCTGCGCTATGGTGAGAACAGCCACCAGCAGGCAGCGTTCTATACCGATGGCACAAATCGTCCGGGTGTCGCCACCGCCGTGCAGCATCAGGGCAAGGAACTGAGCTACAACAACATAAACGACACCGACGCCGCGTTTGAGTTGGTGGCTGAGTTCGATCCGGCGCAGGGTGCTGCCTGTGCCATCATCAAACACGCCAACCCCTGCGGTGTAGCGACAGGTGCCACGCTGATCGAGGCCTATAAGGCGGCGTTCGACTGCGATCGCACCTCGGCATTTGGCGGGATCGTGGCGCTGAACCAACCGTTGGATGCCGAAACCGCGCAGGAAATCACTGGCATCTTCACCGAGGTCGTGATCGCCCCAGGCGCGTCCGATGAGGCGAAAGCCATTTTCGCCGCCAAGAAAAACCTGCGCCTGCTGACCACCGACAGCTTACCTGATGTAATGGCCGGTGGTAAAACCGTCCGTCAGGTTGCCGGAGGTTTGTTGGTACAGGACAAAGACAACGGGTTTGTCGGCATAGATGACCTGAAGGTCGTCACCAAAAAAGCCCCGACCGAAGACCAAATGCGCGATTTGCTGTTCGCGTGGAAAGTGGCGAAACACGTCAAATCCAACGCCATCGTCTACATCAAAGATGGCGCAACCGTGGGCGTCGGCGCTGGGCAGATGAGCCGCGTCGACTCGGCGCTGATTGCGGCCAAGAAAGCCGAACGTATGGCCGACGTGCTGGGGCTGGCGCAACCGCTGACCATCGGGTCGGCCGTGGCCTCGGATGCGTTCTTCCCCTTCCCGGACGGTCTGATGGAGGCCGCTGAGGCCGGTGCCACCTGTGTGATCCAGCCCGGTGGTTCAATGCGTGATGACGAAGTGATCGCAGCGGCGGACGAGGCCGGTCTGGCCATGGTCTTCACCGGCATGCGGCACTTCCGCCACTGATGCGCTATCGGTTGCTCATTTGGGCTGCACTAGCGGCGTTTGTGATCGACCAGATCAGCAAAGTTCTGGTCGTTCACGTCATGCGCGTGGCCGACGGCGATATCGACGTCCTGCCGCCCTTGCTTGTGTTCAAATATGGCGAGAATCGCGGCATCAACTTCGGCTTGTTTCAGGGCAATACCGAGGCGGCACGTTGGGTTCTGATCGGCGTGTCCATTGCGATCTCGGCTGCTGTTCTGATCTGGCTGATGCGGTCAACGCCGTCGAAAATCATGCTGCTTTCGGGCGGGCTTTTGATTGGCGGCGCGCTGGGTAATGTGCTGGACCGGGTGCTTTATGGCTATGTTCTGGATTTCCTGAACATGTCCTGTTGCGGTATCAACAACCCGTTTGTCTTCAATCTGGCCGATGTGTTTATTTTCGCCGGTGCCATCGGGTTGATCCTATTCGACGGCAAAAAGCCCTCGTGACGCGCCGGTGGAAATGCGATAAAAGCGCCTCAAACAGGCTGGAGACTACGATGCGGTTGCCGCGTTCCATTATTGCAGTGACGCTTGCCTTCACGGTGGCGGGATGTTCCGATATCGGTCTGCGCCACCTTCAGGCGCCGGGTCCGGGACCGGATGAATTCTCGGTCCTGCCGGTCAAGCCGTTGACACAGCCCGAAGATTATCAATTCCTGCCCGCGCCGACACCGGGCGCAGGGAATCTAACCGACCCGACCCCCAAAGGGGATGCGATTGCGGCACTGGGCGGCAACCCGGATGCACTGAATCCTAACACGGCGATTCCCGCGGCGGATGGCGCATTGGTGACGGCCTCGAGCCGGTATGGCGTGACCGAGAATGCTCGTCAGGTGGTCGATGCCGAAGACGCTGAGTTCCGCCGCAAGCAAAGCCGTTTTACCCGACTGCGTCTGTTTAACGTGGACCGCTATTCGCAGGTTTACAAACGATGGGCGCTGGATTCGTCGCAGGTAAATGAACAGGCACGGCAGGCTGGGGTCGAAACTCCGTCGGCTCCGCCGCCAGGTGAATAATCCTTAACTTTTCGTCATCACACTTGAACCTGCGCCGCGCCACCGTAGTTTGAAACTCAGACAACAAACGGAGGATGCCCCATGGTACGGGCCCTTGCCCTGTCGGCTGCCTTGATTGCTGCCACCCCGGTCTTTGCCGAAGTTGGCCAGGAGGCGGTCACAACCTTCACGCTGGAAAACGGCATGGATGTCGTCGTGGTCGAGGATCACCGTGCCCCTGTCGTGCAGCATATGGTCTGGTATCGCGCAGGTTCGGCGGATGAACCCGTCGGATCGTCCGGTGTGGCGCATTTTCTGGAACACTTGCTGTTCAAAGGAACTGATACGCTGGCACCGGGTGAGTTCTCGGCCACGGTGGCGGCCAACGGCGGCAATGACAACGCATTCACTTCGTATGACTACACCGCCTATTTCCAACGCGTCGCCGCCGACCGGCTGGAACTGATGATGCGAATGGAGGCGGACCGGATGCGCAATATCCGCCTGTCCGAGGATGATATCGTGACCGAGCGTGATGTGATCCTTGAGGAACGCAACCAGCGCACCGACAATAACCCCCGCGCCCTGTTCGGCGAACAGATGAACGCGTCGCAATACCTCAACCACCGCTACGGGGTTCCGATCATCGGCTGGCGGCACGAGATGGAGACGCTGGACATGGAGGACGCTCTGTCCTTCTACCAGACGCACTACGCGCCCAATAACGCCATTCTGGTTGTGACAGGCGATGTCGAGCCCGATGAGGTCAAGGCGCTGGCCGAAAAATACTATGGCGTGATCCCCGCCAACCCGGACCTGCCCGAGCGCATCCGTTCGCAAGAGCCGCCACAGACGGCCGCGCGGAGGCTGACCTTCAAGGACGCACGTGTATCGCAGCCCTACGTGCAGCGCAGCTATCTGGCGCCTGAACGCAACGCGGGCGAACAGGAAAAGGCCGCAGCCCTTTTCATGTTGGCCGAATTGCTGGGTGGTGGGAACACGTCATACCTGACCGAAAAACTGCAATTCGAGCAACAGAAAGCCGTTTACACCGGGGCGTTCTATCGCGGCGTGTCGTTGGATGACACGACCTTTGATCTATTTATCGTTCCGGCGCAGGGCGTTTCCCTGCAAGAGGCCGAAGAAGCCATGGATGCAGCCGTGGCCGGGTTCATTGCCGACGGTGTTAACCAAGAGGATCTGGACCGGATCAAGATGCAGCTTCGCGCTTCGCAAACCTATGCGCGCGACAATGTGGACGGGATCGGCAATCGCTATGGCCGGGCCCTGACCAGCGGATTGACGGTCGAGGACGTGCAGGCCTGGCCGGATGTCCTGCAGGCCGTAACCGGGGAAGAAATCATCGCTGCCGCCCGCGAGGTTCTACAGCTGGAAACTTCGGTCACGGGTTGGCTGATGCGCGACGATGAGGTGACGCAATGAAACGAATTTTCGCAACCCTGATTGCATTCGTGATCGCATTGCCCGCCTGGGCTGAGATCGAAATTCAGGAGGTGACATCGCCTGGTGGCATCACCGCGTGGCTGGTTGAGGATCACTCGATCCCGTTCACCGCTTTGGAATTGCGGTTCCGCGGCGGGACCTCGTTGGACGACCCAGAAAATCGGGGGGCCGTTTATCTGATGAGCGGCCTGATCGAGGAAGGCGCGGGCGACATGGATTCCCGAACCTATGCGCGTGAGCTTGAATCGCTGGCGGCATCGTTTGGCTATAACGCTAGTGACGATACCGTCTCGGTCTCGGCGCAGTTCCTGACTGAAAACCGGGACGAAGTGATCGACCTGCTGCGTGTGACCCTGCACGAGCCGCGTTTCGATCAGGACGCGGTGGATCGTGTGCGGGCGCAGGTTCTGTCCGGCTTGCGGTCGGATCAGACCAGCCCGAACGATATCGCCGGACGCAATTTTGCGCGAATGGCTTACGGGGATCACCCCTATGGAACCGAGGGCAAGGGAACGATCGAAAGCGTGACCGCCCTGACCCGAGACGACGTGGTTGATGCCTATGAGAACGTCTTTGCCAAAGATCGGCTCTATGTAGGGGCTGTGGGCGATATCACGCCCGAAGAACTCGGCAGGTTGCTGGATCACCTGCTGGCCGATCTGCCCGAAACAGGCAAACCGATCCCCGGACCGGCGCAAGTCAACATCTCCGGCGGGGTCAGTGTTGTCGAGTTTGACACGCCGCAATCTGTGGCTCTGTTTGGTCATGCGGGTATCGATCGTGACGATCCCGATTTCTTTGCAGCCTTCATCCTCAATCACATGCTGGGCGGCGGTGGGTTCGAAAGCCGTCTGATGCAGGAAGTGCGCGAAAAACGCGGGTTGACCTATGGGGTGTCGACCTTCTTGGTGCCCAAGGATCTGGCCTCGGTCTATCTGGGTTCGGTCTCATCTTCAAATGACCGGATCGCGGACGCGGTGTCCGTCATCCGGGATGAATGGGCGCGTGCGGCCAATGAAGGCTTCACCCAGAAAGAGCTGGACGATGCCAAGACCTATCTGACGGGCGCCTATCCTTTGCGGTTCGATGGCAATAGCCAGATCGCCGGGATCATGGTCGGGATGCAGATGGAGGATTTGCCCATCGACTATATCGCCACCCGCAACGATCAGGTGAACGCGGTCACGCTTGAGGATGTGAATCGTGTTGCCTCGGAACTGCTGGACCCGGAGGGGCTGCATTTCACCATCGTTGGTAAGCCCGAAGGGCTGGATGGCTAACGCCTAGGCTGCGACCGAGCTGTTCTGCGCCCGAAGGGTGTGTTTGTTGCTGCTCAGCAGTTTTTGCCGCGCATGTCTGAAATGCGCGGCCTTCAACGCATCGTCGATATGGCGATTCCGGCGCAGCAAGCGCGTGAGTTGGATATTGTCGAATACTAGGCAGGTGGTGGGCTCGGTGGCCTTTACCGTGGCCGTTGCGGGCAATCCCAGGCTAAATGTCAACTCGCCCAGTATTTCGTCAGCCCCGCAGCGGTTGATCACCTGATCGTCCTTCAGGATGGTTGTTTGTCCGCTGAGGACGAAACCCAGAAAATCGGTGGTCTTGCCCTCTTCGATCAGCTTGCTGCCCGCCGGGAACTCCTGAATAGTTGCGGTGTTCAGCAGCCGCCGGGCTTGATGCGGTTTCAACGTCTCCAGATGATGCGCGATGAACTGTCGTTCGGCGTCGGAAAAACGCACCAGATGACGTGACAGGTACCCGCGCAGCAAGCCTAGAACTGAGATCGAGATATAGGCCATCTGGATGATCGAGCCTGCCAGATTGAACTCGCGCATCATGCTGATCAGCACGCAACTGGCAGCGACAATCACCAGCACCGGATAGGTCACACCAGTGCCGCGCACCATGCCCATCTGAAGCAGAAAATAGTTCAGGATATAAAGCCCCGCGCCGAAGACACCGACCATTGTGGTCAGTTGTATGTAGTCAGGAATTTCAAACGGGATATTCAGCATGATCGGCCCACCCTCATCTGGAATGGGTCCACGCTGAGGGACGTGGGGTTATCTGTATATGAACGAATTCACATGTTAATCGGTGATATGCGCGTGTTTTCGCGCATATGCACCACTGGGTTTGGTTCTGGGGGCCTACTCGCCGTAGGGCACCCAGATGTTTTTGACCTCGGTCGCGGCTTGCAGGAAGCGGCGCGTCTGATCCGCGTTCCAGTCTGTAGCGGCCCCATTGTTGACCCATGTCCGCTTGAGATTCCCCGCCGAGGCTTTCTGAATCTCGGCCGACAGATCGGTCGATGAGAATGACCAGACCGCATCCACATTCAGATGCGCGGCCAGGGGTTTGGCCAGCTCCGCGTGGCTGCCGGTCAGGATATTGACCACGCCCGCAGGCACGTCCGAGGTTTCGAGGATCTGGTAGAAATCCGTTGCCGCTAGCGGATAGGGCTCGGAGGCTGCCAGCACCACCCGGTTGCCCATCGCAATCGCCGGGGCCATAGCTGAGATCAGGCCCAGCAAAGGCGCCTCATCCGCGCACAGCGCGCCAATCACACCAACGGGTTCCTTCATCGCAAGGGCAACACCCCGGATCGGAACGCCATGCACCTGACCGTCATATTTGTCGGCCCATGCAGCGGCGGTGAACAGGCGCTGGATCGAGGTCTCAATCTCAGCCGCGCCGGTCTTGCCGCCGGTCATGGCGTCGATCCGCGCCGCGAACTCATCCGCGCGGGCCGAGAGGTTTTCGCCGATATAGTACAGGATCTGCGCACGTGGATGGCCGGTGGTTTTGGACCAGCCTTTTGCGCCCGCCGCGGCCTCAACCGCGTTGCGCACGTCTTTGCGGTTGGCCAGACCCACATGGCCCAGCAGGCCGGATTTGCCCCATACGGGTTTCGAATATCCGCTGTCTGGTCGCGCCTGCTTGCCGCCAACATACATTTTGGCGGTTCGGTCAATAGGATCAACCGGCGCGCCTTGGCCCATTGCAGCCTCGACCTTGGCCAGCGGCTTGGTCTTGCCTTTGGGTTTGGTATAGGCGGCCAGTCCTTCCCAGCCGCCTTCACGGCCAAATCCGCTTTCGCGCACGCCTCCGAAACCGGCGGCTGCGTCGAACAGGTTGGTGGCATTCACCCAGACCACGCCCGCAACCAGCTTGGGCGCGATATCGAGCGCGAGGTTCACATTCTCGGTCCAGACCGTCGCGGCCAGCCCATAGCGGGTGTTGTTGGCCAACTCGACCGCTTCGGCTGGGGTGCGGAAGGTCGACGAGACCAGAACCGGGCCGAAGATTTCCTCCTGCATCAGAGGGTCCGAGGTTTCGAGGCCGGAAATCAGTGTAGGCGGGTAAAAACAGCCATTTTCGGGCAGTGCGCAGGCCGCCTGATAAACCTCACCTGCGGTGTTGCTGTCGACCATGCCTTTGATCGTCTGCAACTGGATCGGGTCCACAACTGCGCCCACGTCGATGCATTTGTCCAGCGGATCGCCGATGCGCAAGCCATCCATCCGTGCGCGCAGCTTGGCGTGGAACCTGTCGGCAATACCTTCTTGTACCAACAGGCGCGAACCTGCACAGCAGACCTGACCCTGATTGAACCAGATCGCATCGACCAGCCCCTCGATGGCGCTGTCGATATCGGCGTCATCGAACACGATATAGGCGGACTTGCCGCCTAGCTCCAACGTCAGTTCCTTGCCGGATCCAGCGGTTGCCTCGCGGATGCGCCGCCCAACGGCCGTCGAGCCGGTAAAGGCAATCTTGTCTACGTCGGCGTTGACGATCATTTCGCCTACCGCGCCGTCTCCGGTCACGATATTGACGACACCTTTGGGTAGCCCGGCTTGCGTGCAGATGTCAGCAAACAGCAGTGCAGTCAGCGAGGTATACTCGGCCGGCTTCAGAACCACCGTATTTCCCATCGCCAGCGCGGGCGCGATTTTCCACGCTAGCATCAGCAGCGGGAAGTTCCACGGGATGATCTGCCCGCAAACGCCCAGAGCCTGGGCATCGGGCAACTCGCTTTCCATCAGCTGCGCCATGCCAGCGTGGTAATAGAAATGCCGCTGGGCGAGAGGGATGTCGATGTCGCGCGATTCACGGATCGGTTTGCCGTTGTCGAGGCTTTCCAGCACCGCGAACAAACGCGAATGCTTTTGAAGCAGGCGCGCAATGGCATAGAGATACCGCGCCCGTCCCGCGCCTCCCAGCTTCTCCCACTTGGGTTGCGCCTTGCGGGCTGCGGCCACTGCGGCGTCCACGTCGGCGTGTTTGGCTTGAGTCAGCTTGGCCAACACTTCTCCGGTCGCCGGGTTGCGGCTGTCAAACCCTTTACCGGGTTTGGTGAAGGCCCCGTCGATATAGTGGCCGAATTTGTCACCCTGATCGACCAGCCAAGCCAGCGCCTCGGCTGCGCTTTCGGGGGCTGGGCCGTAATCCATGGTTTCGAAAATCTCTTTGACTGTCATTGTTCTTGTCCTCAGCCCATGGAGTGACGGTAGCCAGCCGAGTACGCCCCGGTGACATAATGTTCCAACTGCCGCTCGATATCGCCCAGCAGTGACGAGGCGCCGAACCGGAACAGGTCCGGCTCCAGCCAGCGATCGCCCAACTCGTCCTTGATCAGCGACAGATAGACCAGCGCATCCTTGGCCTTGGAAATCCCGCCCGCAGGCTTGTAGCCGACGCGGTATCCTGTGCGGTCATAGTAATCGCGGATCGCACGGATCATCACCAGCGACACGGGCAGTGTGGCGTTGACGCTTTCCTTGCCGGTCGAGGTCTTGATGAAATCCGCCCCCGCCATCATGCACACGACCGAGGCGCGAGCGACATTGCGCAGGCTGCCCAATTCTCCGGTCGCCAGAATGGCTTTGACATGGGCGTCGCCACAGGCGGCACGGAAAGCCTTCATCTCGTCATACAGAGCCTGCCAGTCGCCTGACAGCACGTGACGGCGCGAGATCACGATATCGATTTCCTCGGCCCCGGCCTTTACGCTTTCTTCGATCTCGGCCACGCGCAGATGGAAGGGGGACAGACCCGCAGGGAACCCGGTCGAGACAGCAGCCACCGGAATGCCAGTGCCTTTTAGCGCCGCAACAGCTGGTTCGATCATGTCGTGATAGACACAGACCGCACCCGTGGTGATCGGCGGCATGTCCATCGCTTGCAATAGCGCGGGGGCTACAGGCTGACGCGCCTTGGCGCACAAGCGGCGCACGCGGCCCACCGTGTCATCGCCTGACAAAGTGGTCAGGTCGATCATCGTGATCGCCTTCAGCAGCCAAGCGGCCTGATAATCTTTCTTTACCGAACGACGACCGGGCAGGGTGGCGGCACGGCGTTCAATGGCTGAGGTGTTGGCCTGCACGGCGCACACCCAGTCCAAATCCAGATCCATACCCGGATTGCGGGGTTCGGTCACTTGCGGCAGATGCGCGGTGCGCACGGGGCTCTGCGTTTCCATCATCGCGTCCTTTGGGAGATTTGCGCCAAAATCGCATGGGTTGCGTCTAAAGAAAAGGGCAAGCGAGTGCGTTTCAGCCATTTTTTTGACCAAATGGACAAATATGGCCGCCTTTTTTGCGAATAATTCGCAATAGCATTGACTAAGTTGCGAATGGTTCGCATATTAACAGTCATGGGGATATCAGATCGGGGTCTGACATGATTCGTCGTAGCTTTCTTGCAGCGCTGGCTTTTGCCGTCGCTCTGCCGATGTCGGTGCTGGCCGAAGCGCCGCTTAAAGTGGTGGCGACGACCGGTATGATTGCGGATGCCGTGCGTCAGGTCGGCGGGGATCAAGTCGAGGTCAAGGGCCTGATGGGCCCTGGTGTAGACCCGCACGCTTATCGTCAGACCCGCAGCGATATCGTTGCCATGACCCGCGCAGATCTTATCCTATGGCACGGCCTGTATCTTGAAGCGCAAATGGAGGATTTCTTCCACGACCTGTCTCGCAAGCGCAACGTGGTGGCCGTTGCCGAAGGGATCGACACGTCCAAGCTGCGCGCCCATGATGATTACGCCGACAAATACGACCCGCATGTGTGGATGAGCCCGGCCCTGTGGCGCGACGTTGTGGTTCAGGTGCAAAATGCGCTGACCGACACCCGCCCCGAAGCGGCCGAGTTTTTCGCCGCCAATGCGCAGGCCCATCTGGCCGAGATTGCCCAGTTGGAAGCCTATGGGAAACGGATGCTGGCCGCCGTCCCGAAGGACAACCGCGTTCTGGTGACGGCCCACGACGCATTTGGCTATTTCGGTGCGGAATACGGCTATGCGGTGCTGGGCATTCAGGGCATCTCGACCCAGTCCGAGGCTGGTCTGAACCGGATCGGCGAACTGGTCGATACGCTGGTTGATCAGAAATTGACGGCGGTGTTCGTGGAAAGCTCGGTTTCGGACCGGTCCATGCGCGCGCTGATCGAGGGTGCCGCGGCCAAGGGCCATCAGGTGGATGTGGGCGGTGAACTTTATTCAGACGCGATGGGCGAACCCGGCACGTATGAGGGCACCTATATCGGAATGCTGGATCACAATATCACCGTCATTGCCACTGCGTTGGGTGCAGATGCACCGGCACTGGGCATGAACGGTAAACTGTCGGCGGGGTTTTGAGCGATGCTGGAGCTTGCAGCACATCAGGGCGTATCCGTTCAGGACAACGGGATTGAACGCAGCCCGCTGGCCATTCGCGGCCTGACTGTGTCCTATGGTCAGAAACCCGCTGTGTTCTCGGTGGATATGACGGTGCAGCCCGGCGCTATGACCGCGATTATCGGGCCGAACGGTGCGGGCAAGTCGACTTTGTTGAAAGCCGCGCTGGGGATCGTGTCGGCGCTTTCGGGGCAGGTAACGGTCCACGGTCAACCGCTCGAGTCCCAACGCGCCCACATCGCCTATGTCCCGCAGCGCGCCAGTGTGGATTGGGATTTCCCGACCCGTGTGATTGACGTGGTCCTGATGGGTCTGTCGCGTCAGTTGGGTCTGCTGGGCCGCATTCGGGGTCGTCATCGCGCGCGCGCGATGGATTGCCTGAACCGTGTCGGTATGCGTGATTTCGCGGACCGTCAGATCGGTCAGCTTTCGGGCGGTCAGCAACAGCGGGTGTTTCTGGCGCGCGCTCTGGCGCAGGATGCTGACCTGTACCTGCTGGATGAGCCCTTTGCCGGAGTCGATGCGGCCACCGAAAAGGCCATCATTGCGGTGCTGAAAGCGCTGAAAGAGACCGGCAAGACCGTGGTCGTCGTGCATCACGATCTGGCCACCGTCACCGATTATTTCGACCATGTCTTCCTGATCAACACCAGCAAAGTGGCCGAGGGCCCAGTGGATCAGGCCTTTACCGCCGAGACATTGCAGGCTGCTTATGGGGGCCGTCTGGCCACCGCTCAAATCGACCAGATCTCGCGCGCGCTGGGATAATCCATGCTTTGGGACGCTCTGACCCTTCAGCTGGGCTATAACGCCTCGCTTGTTGCCATTGGGGCTGCGCTGCTGGGCGTGTCGGCGGGGGTGACGGGGACGTTCCTGTTTCTGCGCAAACGCGCGCTGGTCAGCGATGCGATCAGCCATGCTACGCTGCCCGGTGTGTGTCTGGCCTTCATGGTGCTGGTTGCCTTTGGCGGCGACGGACGTAACCTGCTGGGACTGCTGGCCGGATCGGCCCTGTCGGCTTGGATGGGCCTGCTGTGCATGAACTGGCTGACCCGCCACACGCGTTTGGCCGAGGATGCCGCGATCGGCGCGGTTCTGTCGGTGTTCTTTGGCTTCGGTATCGTACTGCTGACTGTGATCCAGACTATGGGCGTGGGTCGTCAGGCGGGGTTGGAAGGGTTCCTGTTGGGCTCGACCGCCGGGATGCTATGGGCGGATGCGCTGATCATCGCTGTTGGAGGCGCTGCGACACTGGTGCTGGTGATGATCCTGCGCCGACCCATGACGATGGTGGCCTTTGACCCTGAATATGCTGCCGCCCGAGGGCTGCCGGTGCATCGCATCGACCTTGCGATGATGGGGCTGGTGATGGCCGTCACCGTGGTCGGCCTGAAAATCGTCGGACTGATCCTGATCGTGGCATTGTTGATCATCCCTGCCGTCACGGCACGGTTCTGGACTGAACGGTCCGACCGGGTGGTCCTGTTGGCAGGGGTCGCCGGAGGGGTCTCGGGCTATGTCGGCGCGGCGCTGTCGGCCTCGGCCCCGAACCTGCCGACGGGTCCGATCATCGTGCTGGTCAGCTTTGCCCTGTTTGCCCTGTCGCTGTTGCTTGCTCCGGTGCGTGGCGTTCTGGCCGCCGTGCTGCGTCATCTGCGCTTTCAGCGCCGGGTTCATATTCGTCAAGGCCTGCTGGCCTTGGCGCAGGGGCAGAAGATCTACGAACCCCTGACCCTGCGTCTGTTGAAACGCGCCGGGCTGGCCCGCGCCGATGGCGTCGCCACCGAGGCTGGCAAGGCCCGCGCCGCCAAGGCTCTGCGGGATGAGAAACGCTGGGAAATCGTCCGTGCCGATCAGGCGCATGAGGCGACAGCCGCGCTCTATGACGGGTTGCGCGATATTGAGACCGTCTTGACCCGCGACCAGATCGCCGAGATTGACCGCCAGATCGGCGGCCCGCAGGGGGTGGTGGCATGAGCGGTGAAGAGTTTGTCCCCCTGTCCTTAACGCCCTTGTTGATTGGCACTTTTGCGGCGATTGCCTGCGCGTTGCCGGGCAACTTTCTGGTGCTGCGCAAACAGGCGCTGATTGGCGATGCGATCAGCCATGTGGTGCTGCCGGGAATTGTGGTGGCCTTTATCCTGACCGGAGCGATCTCGACCTGGCCCATGATGCTGGGTGCGGCGGGGGCTGCGGTGGTCGCCGTGGTGATGATCGAGGCGATCCGGAGGCTGGGCCAGATCGAACCCGGTGCCGCGATGGGTGTGGTATTTACCACCATGTTCGCCGCCGGGGTGCTGTTGCTGGAGCAGACCGATACCTCGACCGTGCATCTGGACGTGGAACATGCGCTCTATGGCAATCTGGAAAGCCTGATCTGGCTGGACGCAGTGGGTTGGTCGTCGCTTTTGGATATTGACGCACTGGCGGGCTTGCCGCCTGAACTGTTGCGCATCGCACTGACGCTGGCCGCGGTGTCTGTGTTTATATGGCTGTTCTGGCGGCCGCTCAAGATCTCTACCTTCGACGAGGGCTTTGCCCGCACCATCGGTATCCGGACCGGCCCGCTTGGGTTTGCGCTGGTGATCACCGCTGCCATCGCTGCCGTAGCAGCGTTTGATGCGGTGGGGTCGATCATCGTGATCGCCATGTTTATCTGCCCACCCGCAGCCGCGCGGATGATGACCAATCGGCTGGAAACGCAAATCGCCTGGTCCGTCGCCTTTGCAGTGACCTCGGCCGTGCTGGGCTATGTGCTGGCCGGATATGGCCCCCTGTGGTTGGGCATGGCGGATGCCGTCAGTGCGGCGGGTATGATCGCAACGGTAGCTGGGCTGATCCTGGCCGTGGCGGCAATCTGGGGGCCATGCCGGACGCGCGCCGGGGCACCGGGATCGGCGTAATCGCGCGCTTATGTCGGCTGAACTTTGCCCAACACCACTGACTGGCCAGAGTTCGCAAGCCTCAATAGCCTTTTCGTGCTACGAACGCCGCATCAAGCGAACGACCACCACTCACATTGGACCGTTCGGACAATCGTTGCCTCTGTGTTGCTTTACTGGGTGACACGACGATTGTCCGAACGCCCCCTCAATCAGAAAATTGACCTCTGCAAACCAGTGGTAGAATCGTGCGTGCCTGTGCTAGGTCTGGGGGTATGGCGCAGGCAAACCCCAATATCAGCGAATCCCGTCCCGTAATTCGGCAATTGGACGACGCAGCGATCAACCGTATCGCGGCGGGTGAAGTTGTTGAGCGCCCCGCTTCGGCTGTGAAAGAGCTGGTCGAGAATGCGATTGATGCGGGATCGACCCGAATTGCCATTGATATTGCCGATGGCGGCAAGACGCTGATTCGCGTCACCGATGATGGCTGCGGGATTGTGGCGGATGATCTGCCGCTGGCCTTGTCGCGGCACGCGACCTCGAAAATCGACGGCTCGGACCTGCTGAACATCCACACATTTGGGTTCCGGGGCGAGGCGCTGCCCTCGCTGGGGGCCGTAGGTCGACTAACCATTACCAGTCGCGTGCCGGGGGCCGAGGCCGCGTCGGTTCACGTCTCGGGTGGCAGAATGGAGGCGGTGAAACCCGCAGCCTTGCGCGCGGGCACGGTGGTCGAGCTGCGCGACTTGTTCTTTGCCACGCCCGCCCGGCTGAAATTCATGCGCACCGACCGGGCCGAGGCACAGGCGATCACCGACACCGTGAAACGTCTGGCGATGGCAGAGCCCGCGATCACCTTCACCCTGCGCGATGTCTCGGGCGGGGGAGAGGGGCGCGTGACCTTCCGCGCCGACCGAGAGAATGGCGATCTGTTCGATGCCTTGCACGCCCGTCTGGCTCGCGTGATCGGGCGCGAGTTTGCCGAGAACGCGTTGCAGATCGACGCTACGCGTGAGGGGATCAGGCTGTACGGATACGCCGCCTTGCCGACCTATTCGCGCGGTGCTGCGGTGGCGCAGTACCTGTTCGTCAATGGCCGTCCGGTGCGGGACAAGATGCTGACCGGGGCGCTGCGGGCGGCGTATTTCGATTTCCTGAGCCGTGACCGCCACCCGGCGGCGGCGCTGTTCATAGACTGTGACCCGACGCTGGTGGATGTGAACGTGCATCCGGCGAAGTCCGAGGTCCGGTTTCGCGATCCCGGCGTGGCGCGGGGGCTGATCGTCTCGGCCCTGCGCCACTCGCTGGCCGAGGCGGGGCATCGGGCGTCTTCAACCGTGGCAAACGCGACTTTGGGCGCGATGCGGCCAGAAGCGGCGCAGCCCGCCCCGGCGCGGGTGTATCAAATGGATCGACCCTCAGCAGCGGCGCGGCACACGGCCTACCGGGCCCAGGCGCCGGGCTTTGCGGAACTGTCGCAGGATTACAGCGGCAGCATTGTCGAACCCGCTCCGGTCGCCGCGGAGGAACCTCCGGCACAGGACTTGCCCTTGGGCGCGGCCCGCGGGCAGGTGCACGAAAATTACATCATCGCCCAAACCGCCGATGGCATGGTGATCGTCGATCAACACGCGGCGCATGAACGCTTGGTCTATGAGAAGCTCAAACACCAGATGGCTAAGAACGGAGTCGCCGCGCAGGCGCTGCTGATCCCCGAGATCGTGGAACTGTCCGACGGCGACTGTGCGCGGCTGCAGGCCGTGGCCGACGACCTGACCCGACTTGGCCTGACGTTGGAACCCTTCGGCGGCGGGGCCATCGCAGTGCGTGAAACCCCGGCCATTCTGGGCGAAGTCGACGCCCGCGCGATGATCCTGGATATCCTTGATGAGCTGGCTGATCAGGGCGAAAGCCAGACTGTGCAGGCGCGGATCGAGGCGATCCTCAGCCGGGTGGCCTGTCATGGCTCGGTCCGGTCGGGCCGTCGGATGCGAGCCGAGGAAATGAACGCCTTGCTGCGCGAGATGGAGGCGACGCCCCATTCCGGTCAATGCAACCATGGGCGGCCGACTTATGTGGAACTGAAACTGTCTGATATCGAACGTCTGTTCGGGCGCAGTTGATCCCGCCGCGTGCGCGCGATATGAAGAATAAAACAAGAACATCCGAGGCGACATGATCGAGATTGCTGGCACCCAAATCGCCCTGAACGACCCCGTGATCCTGATTGGGGGCAGCGTGGTGGCGCTGATCCTGCTGCTGCTGTTTCTGTCACTGCGGGCGGCGCAGCGGTCGGCACGCATGGCCGAGCCGCTGGCGCGGCAGATGGCGCATTTGGGTCAGCATGTGCAGCAATTGGGTCAGGGGCAGGAACAATTGCGCGGGGGGCTCCAGCATGTGTCAGATACGCAGGCCAATGCGCAGGTGCAGGTGATTCAAACGGTTGAGTCGCGCCTGTCCTCAGTCCAGCAGCAGATGAATGATCGGCTGGCGGATAACGCGATGAAATCTGCCCGTGCGCTGGCCGAAATGCAGGAGCGGATGAAGGAGTCGCTGCATGGCTCGTCGAAACAGACCGCTACTTCGCTGACGCAATTGCAGGAGCGCCTCGCCGCCATCGACAAGGCTCAGGACAATATCACCAAACTGTCGGGCGATGTGTTGAGCTTGCAGGATATCCTGTCGAACAAGCAGACCCGCGGCGCGTTTGGGGAAATTCAGCTGAATGACATCGTGTCGAAGGCGCTGCCCTCGGACAGTTTCCAGTTGCAGGCCACGCTGTCGAACGGGCGGCGCGCCGATTGCCTGATAAACCTGCCGAACCCGCCGGGCCCCATCGTGATCGACAGCAAATTCCCGCTTGAGGCTTATGAGGCGCTGATCGGGTCCACCAATGATGCCGAGTTAAAAGCGGCGGTGCAGATGTTCCGAAGCACCGTGCGCAAACATATCAACGACATTGCCGAGAAATACATCTTGGACGGCGAAACCGCCGATGGCGCGCTGATGTTCCTGCCGTCCGAGGCAGTCTATGCCGAGCTGCACGCCAAGTTCCCCGAATTGGTGCAGGAGAGTTTCAGCAAACGGGTCTGGATCGTGTCACCTACCACCTGCATGGCCACGCTGAACACCATGCGTGCGATCCTGAAAGACGCCAGGATGCGCGAACAGGCCGGTGCCATTCGCAAGGAACTGGGCATGCTACACAAGGATGTCGAACGTCTGGGCGACCGCGTCTCGAACCTTGATCGACACTTCGGGCAGGCCGCCAAGGATATCTCAGAGATCAAAATAAGCGCCGAAAAGGCAGGCCGCCGGGCGCAGCGGCTGGACAATTTCGATTTCGAAGAACTGGCCCCGGACGATCACACCAACGTGGTGCCCCTGGGTAAGACCGAGGGGTAGGCGCTACTGGATCGACAGATCCAGATTATAGCCAACTGTCTTGCCGGTATCGCGGTCATTGCCCATCAGGTAAACCCGGATCGTATAGTTTCCGTTTTGAGGCAGATCGATACGCGCCGTGTTGCCGTCGATGGAACCGATATAAATCGCCTCACCCTCGCTGCCCGGCGGCAGGATGTTGAAATAGATCACGCCGTTGCCATTTGTGTCGCTGACATTGAGTTCGGCAAACATCTCCTGCCCGGCCTGCGCGCCGAGCAAATAGTCGAAATATTCATTCCCGGTGATTGTGCCGCTGACCATCGTGCCATAGTTGCCGGGTTGGAATTTGACCTCGGCGACACTCTGTGCCGAGACCGGGAAGGTCAGCCCCAAGGTCGCAGCGATAAAGATAAGGTGTTTCATCATGCAAGAACCCTCCGTTCCGCAAGGTCAGTTGAGCACGATGCACACCTAATCTTCAGATCCGTAGAAACGGCTGGAACAGGCGCGGCATCAGCTTGTTGAATTTCAGCGGCGCATCGGTCACGGCCAGACATATGCAATCCTCAGAAATATCTGCAGTCGGCGTGTGGTGCAGGTCTTCATCTGCGATTTCCACGTCGCCACGTGCGAAATGGTCGACCTCATCCGAAAACGCACCCTGCAGCACCATCGTCAATTCCATGCCATTGTGGCTGTGATCCGGCACGGCAGCCCCGGCGGGAATGAACAACAAACGCGCAGTCGCCTCATGGGTGGTCGGTAGAATCGCCTGTTTCACGCCCATGCCGATCGATCGCCATTTGATATCATTGACGTCGCCGCCCACATAATCCTGCAACGGAGTCGGCAGGACCGAACAGCCCGGACGCACAGGTTTGGCAATAGGGGCACCTTGGGCGATCATCGCCATGGTAGCGGCCAGCGACCCGTCGTTCATGCTGACGGCGGCGTCCTGTTCCTGCAACACGCACCCGCCCACCGCATCAAAGCTTTCAGCCCGCGCGCGGCAATGGTCGCACAGGGTCAGATGCGTGGCGACCATCAGGTCGAACGCCTCGGGCAGTGTGCCTGCGGCATAGGCCATCAGCAGGTCGTCAGTCAGGTGATGTTTAATCTTGTTGCTCATCATCGTCATCTCAGTTCATAGCATGGCGCAAGCGGTCCAGCGCCAGCCGAATACGTGATTTGATCGTGCCCAGCGGCAATCCGGTCTGCGAGGCGATCTCGCGATGACTCAGGTCGCCAAAATAGGCCTTTTCAATCAACTCTCTTTGCGCCTCGGGCAACGCGGTCAACGCGTCGCGCAGCTGCGCGGTTTCCTGTTGCAGCGCCATGACGTCGTGCTGATCCGGCTCGGCCTCGGGACCCCATCCCAGATCTTCGGGCTCGGGGCGGCGTTGCCTGCGCAGCACATCGATGCGCTTGTTCCGTGCAATCGTGAACACCCATGTGGCCACGGTCGCCCGAGTTGGGTCGAACAGATGCGCCTTGTGCCACAAGGTCGCCATCACCTCTTGAGCGCATTCCTCGGCCATGGCCGCATCCGACCCCGACTTGATCAGGAACGCTTTAACCCGAGGCGCAAAATGCTGAAACAGCTCGGCAAAAGCCGCCTGATCCTGCGCGTCCCGGATGCGGGCCACATGGCCCACCCATTCGGTTCTGGTCTCACAACTGCCGTTTGCGTGGTTCACCGGTCGTCCCTTGATGCGTCGCTTGACGCGCAATGGCCTCACTACGGGCCCATCGGCCACCGGTTCATCCAAGCGCGCGGTATCGCTCTCGGTAAACATAACCATATTACGTGGAAGGTCCCAAGTCGGATCACTCTCACAGATAATTTTAATCCGTTGCAGTGTTTTCAGCGTAATGTGAATATCCAAGGACGGGCGAAAACAGCGCCGATTGAACGGTTTACAGGCAGATTGGAAAAAGTGGCATGAACCGGATCGACCATATCGCAGGCCACACTTATCATGGCCGGAAGGGGGCGATTGAAAATGCCTTCCGATACTCGGTCGACTATATCCTGCTGAATCCCGAGGCCGAGGTTCAGACGCCACGTTTGTTTTCATTGGACCGCGCGAACATCGTCAACTGGCGCAAACGCGATCACGGCGGTGTGCCGGGGAAAGGCCGGGGCGCGGCATGGCTGCGCGATCAGTTCACACAGTTGGGTGTGTCACAACCCGCAACTCTGACCCTGCTAACGCAGCCGCGTGTGTTGGGTCACGTATTCAACCCGGTCAGTTTCTGGTTCTGTTTTGATGAGGATGATCAGCTTTACGCTGTCGTGGCCGAGGTAACAAATACCTTTGGCACGCGGCACAGTTATCTGTGCCACAACCCGAATTTCGCGCCCATTCAGCCCTCGGACCGGATCGTGGCGGACAAGTTGATGCATGTATCACCGTTTCAGAAAATCGAAGGATCTTATACATTTCGCTTCGACTATCGGCCTGACAAGGTAGGTGTCTGGATCGATTATGGCCGCGAGAAAGGCGGGTTGATTGCGACCCTCAGCGGCCCACGCGCACCGCTGTCGGATCGGACAATCCTATGGTCCTTGGTCCGGCGTCCCTTCGGCGCGCGGCGCGCGTTTTTCCTGATCCTTTGGCAGGCGTTGAAGCTTAAGTTGAAGAAGGCGCGTTTTCGTCCGTTCCGCCATGCACCCGTGCCCGATCATCCGGTTTCGCGCATCCGCGAGCCCTAGGGTCAGGAGCCATTAATCTTGCGCCACTGGCGCGTGAACCGCTGCAAAGCAGCGGCTTTGATCGCTTGAAATTGACACCGCCAGTCCCTGCGCACCCAAAAGCACTGCTTTTTTGCCGTTCGCGCGCCAGTGGCGCAAGATTAATGGCTCCTGGCCCTAGTTTGCGTAAGATCAAAGACTCAGCCCGGCGAGAGTGGTTGTGGTACTATAGAGACCGCGAACACGAGGAGTTGGGACATGTTGGAAATCTCGGCAAGAAAAATCGCTCAGGTCGCCATGATGGGACGTGAGTTGGACCGGGCCGAGGGCGAGCTGCGCGCTTTCATCGACCGGATGGGCGAAGATGAGCAGGCCGAATTGGTTGCGGTCATGTGGATCGGGCGCGAAAGCTTTTTCGCCGAAGATCTGGCCGAAGCCATCGCCACCGCCAAGTCCGAGGCCTCGACCCCCTGCGCGGATTACCTGATCGGAACGCCACATCTGTCGGATCATCTGGAAAACGGTTTGGACGCTTTGGGCATTTCCGCCGAGGATGTGGAAAACGACCTGATGTAACCAGGTCGGATCTAAGCCGAAGGCAGGTTCGCCTGTGCGCGGTGGCTGAACATGATCTGGTCCGATTGTACATCTGACCGGAAATCAGCCGCCCGACCCGGAACAGCTTGATAGAACGGGCGAAGCCCCGGTTCGACCTCGGTCGCCAGCGTTGCGCACAGGTTGCAGTGCTTCTTAATCTGCACATAGGATTGCCGCTGTCGAATGGCTGCGATCATATCGCCATGCGCCGCCGCGAGTTCCATAAACCCAGGCGAAGTGCGCAGCGTAGTGTTACCAACCAGAAGAAAAACAGCCTCAAGCTCGGACTTGCCCTTCAGATCGACAAATCCAGCTTCGAGCATCGCCAGATCCTGCCGCGCGGCCTTGTAGACGGAGCTGGAAACGAGGATGTCATATTCCACGTGGCGGCAGCTTTGTTCGATCCGAGCGGCCACATTCACCACATCGCCAATGACCGTATAGTTGAACCGGCTGCGCGATCCGATATTGCCCACACAAGCCAGACCGGTGGCGCATCCTGTCGCCAATGCGATCGGTGGGCGACCCTTCATGACATCGGAGGCGTTGAATCGGATCAAGGCCTGCCGCATCAACAGCGCTGAATGGGCGGCGCGGCAGGGATGATCCTCGACTGGCAGCGGCGCGTTCCAAAACGCCATGACCGCATCGCCAATGAACTTGTCGATGGTTCCCCGTTCGTGCAGGATCTGATCTCCGACCTGTGAGAACAGCTCATTCAGCAATGCCACCAGATCAGTGGCCGACACGGATTCAGACAGCGGCGTAAACCCCCTGATGTCCGAGAACATGACGGTGATTTCCTGCGTCTCGCCACCCAGTTGCAGGCGATGGCCCGAAACCTCCATCTCATCCAGAATTTCCGGGGCAACGTAGTGTGAGAACACCTGCCGGATTTCCCGCTTTTCCCGCTCGGTCGTGACAAATAGGTACCCCGCCAGTAAGCCGAAATTGGCCATTCCACCCAGCAGTGGAAAGGTCACGTCAAACAGGGTGAGCTGGTTCTGAAAAGCAAGCCAGCTGGTGCCCAAAACCGCGGCCGCTGCCACCCCGCCAGCAACGAATGAGGCGACCGCGCCAAAACTGGACATCACTGCAATCACGATCAGGCCTAGCAATACGAAAGACACCAGTTCCAGTGCTGCCGTCACATCCGACCGGTTTAGCATTTCACCTGTAAAAATTTGCTCCAGCAACTGCGCGTGGATCGACACGCCCGGCACCGACTCGCCCAGCGCGGTCTGATGCATGTCGAACAGACCCGCCGCCGAGGTACCGACAAGGATAATCCGTCCTTCGATCTCCGCCCTGAGTGCGGGATCACCTGGGTTTTGCATGACCCTGTCGGCCGATAGGTAAAGGTCCGGCTGGTCATGTCGATACCTGACCCAGACCTCACCGTTTTCGGTGGTCGGCAGGCGGAAATCTCCCAGCTCAACCGCGAGCATGATCCCTTCCTCATCTGCCGAGCCCTCGGCCAGAATGAACGGTGCGTCCAGCGCGACCCTCAGCGCTTCGATCCCCAAACCGGGCATCGGACCGTTCGGGCCGCCCCACAAAACCGGGACGCGTCTGATGATCCCGGTACCACCCAGGGGCGAGACGTTTACCCCGCCAATCCCCGCAGCGCTGCGATCCAAGGGAGGCGCGATCGGCGTCCAATGCGGGACCGAGATCAACCCGGAGGTCGGTGCTTCTCCGACCTCGATAATCCCGGCCTTGGGGGTAACATTGCTGCCCTCCTGCGAGATACGCGCCGCCGTGCCCATCACCACCGGCCAATGTGCGGCCTCGAGTCCGAAAAGCACGTCATAGTCCACCTTCTGCGCATGACGTTCCACGGTCAGAACACCGTCCAGCGCAGGGTCGTTGAGCAACCGGGCGGGTGAGTATCGGTCCGGTTCGACAAACAGCATGTCAAAAGCAATAGCCGCTGCGCCATTCTCGCCCAGGTTCTGGACCATCTGCGCCAGCAATGTGCGTGGCCAGGGCCATTGGCCCCAATTGGCCAGAGACTCTTCGTCAATATCCACGACTCGCACCGGCAGGTCAGGTGTGTATTCGCGGGGCGACATCCGTTGCAGCAAATCGAAATAGATCATCCGCGACATCCGCACTGGGTAAGGGTCCATGATCCGGATGAAGCATCCAAACAGAATCAGGCCAAGCCCGACCAGGCGAAACGCCCGTCGCCGTCCCGTTCTCTCTTTGGATTTCAAACGCAAGTCGGCCTCCGACTAAATCTGGCGTCGTTTCTATTCAGGCGCGTTTGCCTTTGCCTCGGCCTTTACCTTTACCTTTGGCTTTCCCCGGATTGTCAAACCCATCCGTGTTGCCGCTCTGTCCGCCGGGATTGGAACCGTCGGCCTGACCGGAACGGTTGCCTTTCACGTCGGGTTCAGGTTCCGGCTCAGGTTCAGGTTCAGGTTCAGGTTCAGGTTCAGGCTCTGGATCCGGTTCTGGATCCGGGACGGGTGGCTCGGGAGCCGGGGGTTCAGGCAGCACAACCGGTTGAGGCGTTGATTCTTGCACGAATTGTGGTGGCTGCGGCGGATCGGATTTGGGCACGGGCAAGGGGGCCGCTTCGCCCGCGCACCCACCAATACCGACCTGCAGAGGGCTCAGCAGGTCCTGTTGAGATTGGATAAAGGGAAATCCGGTTTGTAGCGCCAGATCATATTGTGCCTGATCCACCGGACGCCCGACTCCACCCCGCTGGTTGGTTGCAAACAAACTGCACTGTCGGCCTGCCGAGTGGCAAAAACCGCCATTTCCGCACATGCGGACCGTGCCTTCGAGCACCAACATGGCGCTCTGAGCGCCCGGAATGACCCACATGTCAAACGTTGTCCCGCGCACGGCCATCGTCGCCGTCGGGGTCTTGATCGAATAGGCCCGCTTTTTGCTTTTGCCTGAAATGAAGCGGAAACTGCCGCCCAATGCCTGCACCGCAAATGATTTTGCCTTGCGATTGCCGCGCAGCATCGTCACGTCCAGGACCATACTGGCATTCGGCCCGATGGCTATTTTGGTTTCATCGACAAAGACCAGTTGCACCAGCCCATTCCCGTCGGTCGAGATCGAATCCCCCGACGCGACATCCATTCCGGCTTGCAACGGTTGTGATTTTCCACCTCGGGTGATTTCCGCGCCTGGCTTGACACCAATCACCTTTCCAATATTGGCCAGCACCTGTGCAGGCACCAGCAATAGACACATTAAAACGAATAGCACTCTTAACCAGGCCAAGCTTCCATTCCCCCATAGCTCGTATGGTGAGCAAATTGCTCACTGCCCGGTTTTGTGCCCCCTACATATTCAAAATATTAAATTTATTAAGTTTTATGTCTGATCAAATATGCCTTAAACAGCACATGTTTGGCAAGTTTTCTAAAATTGATGTTGGTGAGGGGGGGATCCTGGGTCGTCTGTGCACCCACCCCAACCCCAGAGCGGTTGGGTTTTCGTCGTCGTTCCCGGCAATCGGATGGTGCTGGGAAGAAAAATGCGAAACCCTTTGAAAATCGCCTTGTATCTGGCCGTCCGGCAAGGATATACCGGCCAGCGGAGACGTGGCCGAGTGGTCGAAGGCGCTCCCCTGCTAAGGGAGTAGGCGGGAAACCGTCTCGAGGGTTCGAATCCCTTCGTCTCCGCCATCCATCCATTATGATAAGTTGGCATGGCATGTTTAACATGCCGTATATTCATAAAAAATCAGCGCTTACTGTCTCTTAGTGCCATCTTAAATTTTGCTGAATTACCTTTAGTGTGATTCATTGAGTGGTACATTTTGTGGTATTTTTTTGTCTGCGTTAAGCGGGAAACTGACAAAGAAGTTGGTAGAGAATCTCGGTCCGGGTCGTCGTGGCGACGGGTCTGGTCTCTACCTTGTTGTCGATCCGTCGGGCGCACGGCGCTGGATCGTGCGCGTAACGGTCAAAGGACAGAAGAACCGCAAGGGCGCTCCGCTGAGAACGGACTTCGGTTTGGGCGGCGCTGATGTCGTCACTCTGAACCAAGCGCGGGAAAGAGCCCTCGAATATCGACGCATGGCTAAGTCCGGGCTGAACCCGCGTTTCAATGCTCAGCATGAAATCCCGACCTTCGAAGAACTCAGCCGCCAGGTCCACATTGATCGCCTGCCCACGTGGAAGAATGCCAAGCATGGGCAGCAATGGCTCAACACCTTGCGCGACTATGCGTTCCCCAAGATCGGCCGTATGCCCGTGGACAGCATTGATCAGCCCGAAGTGCCGATGTGCCTGTCCCCAATCTGGACCGAGAAACACGAAACCGCAAAGCGACTGTCGCAGCGGATCAAGACAGTGCTCGACGTGGCGAAGTCCAAGGGCCTCCGCTCGGGAGAGAACCCGGTGACCGCGATCCGCGAAGGCAAGGTGCTGCCTACCGTCAAAGCCAAGGTGCAGCACCACGACGCTATGCTATGGCAAGAGGTGCCGGCGTTCTATGCCGAGTTGCAGACCCGCTCAGCCATGGCCGCCAAAGCGCTGCAGTTCACCATTCTGACCGCTTGCCGGACCTCAGAAGTGCTGGAGATGAAGTGGCCCGAGGTCGATGCCGATGCGCGCCTGTGGACCATTCCAGCGGAGCGCATGAAAGGCGGGCAGGTCCATCGCGTGCCTCTCACCGACGAAATGCTGGGAATTCTGGAGCCGCTGCGTGCGCTGGCCTCCGACTATGTGTTCGAGGGGCAAAAGCGGCATCAGCCCTTGTCGAACATGTCCATGCTGATGTTACTACGCCGGATGCGGCATGATGGCGTCACTGTGCATGGCTTCCGCAGTTCGTTTCGGGATTGGGCAGCGGAGGCTGCAAACGCGCCACGGGAAGTAGCAGAGGCGGCATTGGCTCATCAAGTTGGGTCCGATGTAGAGCGGGCCTATGCGCGGTCGGATTTGTTGGAAAGGCGGATGGTGTTGATGGAAGGCTGGTCTAACTATTTGAAAAAATGTAGTTAGGAGAATTGGGGGCACTATATGTTTGCACCAGAAGGATACGTTAGCTTTGGGCTAATGACTGACTACATTCGCGATTGGTCATACGGAATTTACTTGGCCTATTTGGTCGAAGAAAAGGGTGGCGACCCCTTAGAAGTCATAATGTCAGAAACCGATAAGAACCTGCTTCTGATTAAACACAGGGGCGACGAATTACGGGAGATTGATCCTAACTTTCGGCCATCAAAAAACGAAGCGGCTTGGATGGAGCACGCCAGAAAAAACAATGAGGAAAATTTTTTGTCACGATCTTGTTCCATTGCATATTTGCTAAACTTCTTATGAAAACAAACACTTTATTGGTTTCTAGTAGTGGAGAGACTATCCAGCCAGATGACTATGTATTTGTCCATGAGGACAGGTTGGATTGGGTTTATCCTCGCTGGCCTTTGAGGAGCAACACTGAGCTCAAGACGTTTATAGAATACTTCGACAATGGAACCTTCGATGGCGGTGACCTTGCAGAGCGCTACTGTTTTCTAGATTTTCCGATGGGCGTCTTAGCAATGAAAAACAACTCAAGGGCTGGTTTCAACCGAAGCTCTCACTTTTCTGATGACGCATTCTGCGAGCGTTATGTTGCTGCGCATGTGTCCCCATTCATCTCCAGAGCGGTTGTTTGGAACGATGCAGGCCTTCCTGATAGTTTTGCAGAGTTCTTGGAAAACATCGGTGCAATTGAAGAGCGTTGGGGTTTGTCGGCGCTGCTTAGCAAAACCGGACAATCAACTGGTCCAAAACAAAGGAGGGGCACAAAACCTACTGGTGCAAGGCTGGAGTTTTTGCGCCGATATCCAAACGGAAAACCAGAAGGGCTTAGCGGTGACGCAATTGCGGCTGAGCTAACGGAGGCTGGCTTTCCGATTTCCGGCCGAATGGTCAACAAATACGCGGAGGAATTGAAGAATTAATTCCTTCTAATTCCTTCCGCTTAGGTGTCTGCCAAACGGATTAAACCAGATGCATTATTTTGCCATCGCAACTGATCCAAGAGGATTTCAACGATGGCAAATGTCTTCAATGACGACCGGGTCTATTTCCCAGAAGACCCTGAAATGCAATTGCTGGGAAACCGCGAAAAGTTGGCTCAATGGCGTCACCGCATGTGCGGTCCGGCCTTTATCCGCATCGGTCGGCGGATCGCCTACCACGGCGTCGATCTGAACGCCTGGCTGGCGGCCCGGCGCACCGATCCCAACAACGAGGCTGCATAATGAAAAACCCCAACTCCAAGCGCGGAGATGGGGCTTTCCAAGTGACATCAACTGCCACCCTAGCAAGTCCAGTTGATGCCACAGGATGCCCCGCGCCGACAAGACAAAACGAGCGCCGGTACTACTGGTCGCCCCTGAGCCATTCGGTTGAACGGGTGATCGTGCGGAAAGGACGGATTGAGCATGGCTGATACGTCCTTTTCCAAATCGCGCAATCAAAACTATGAAAGCGGGCTGGAAGACGGCCCCCTTTCCAAGACCAATCATCGAGAAACCGCTGAGAACTACCGGGGCGAGCTCTTTCGCCATGGTGTTTACCGCGTCGCAGTTTGGCGGGACGGTATCCAATGGTTGTTTCAGCGTCAGAGACCGCAATTTCCGGCCGGGGGAGCGGCCTGGGACACACTCGGGTACAGTGTGTCCAAATCCGGCCTAACCCGGCTCGTCCGGGCGCATATCGGCTGCGACCTTCCGGAGTTGGATGCCCTTCCCGAGCACTTCCAGCGGAGGTGTCGCGATGAGTAGGCGGCGGTCTCCCAAGGGTAAACGGTCAGATGAGGGCCAATACGTCCCTTTGCCCTACGCCATGATCAAGTCCCCGGCATGGCGGGCTCTGTCCGGACCTGCAGTGAAGCTCTGGCTGGAACTTCACTCCCGCTACAACGGCGGCAACAACGGCAAGGTTTTTCTGTCGATGAATGAAGCAGCAGAGATACTGGGATTGGGCAAGGCCACGGTTCAGCGGGCTTTCGAGGATCTGCAGAACAAGGGCTTCCTTGTTCTGGAGCAGGAAGGCAACTGGTATCACCGGCGAGCCCACGAGTGGCGGTTGACGACCAAGGCGACCCAGACCCGATCTGGAAAGAAGGCCGCCACCAATGATTGGCGGTTCTGGCAGCCCCAAAAAACAAAAAGCGGTTCTGAGACGGACCCGTCACCATCATCTGTGGTTCCGTTTGAGAACCCAAAGACCTCTGATGGTTCCATATCAGAACCCGTCAGGCCGGTTTCTCTCCGGTCGGTCGGTTCTGAATTGGAACACTAATACTAACCACTCTGTGAGAAGCAAAGAGACATACGGAGGAACAATGAAGGTCGACTAAGGAGTAGGCCAGAGCATCCCAACCCAAGGGGGGTAGGTCAATCATCGTCGCTTTCACACTGCATACCGACACACCCGCCGTTTACACATATCCGCAATTCAGAAATTCGAGGTACAGAATGCCCAGACCAAAGACACCACTTGGCAAGGCGATCCTGACAGGCGCCGCAAAGAAAGACCCACAGCGGTACAGAGGACGGAACGAACCGGAAGGTCTAGGCGAGCTCGGGGTGCCACCGGATTATCTCAACGAGACGGAACAGGCTGTCTGGCGTGCCTTTGCAGACGAATTGCCCTGGTTGGTTCATAGCGACCGTGCTTTGCTGGAATCGGCGTGTATCCTGAGGGCTCGAGTACAGCTCAAACAGGACCTCAGCGCGGCGCTTTTGAGAGAACTTCGTTTACACGTCAGCGCATTGGGCGGGAGCCCAACCAACCGCAGCAATATTCAGGTTCCTGAAGCAGAGGCGGAACACAATCCATTTGATCGGTTCGCATAGAGCAAAAGCGTTATGTATATCCACGATTGGAGGCTGCTTTCTCATGGAAGGCGGTCTTTGATCAACGAATAGCACCACAAGTTAGCCAGATTTTTCTAAGTCTGTAGGTATGGAAGTCAAAGAATGTGGCCAGGCATTTTCGGCAACGTGCAAAACAGGGTGCGGCACAATGACAAAAGCAACGACAAACTCATGGACCACACCAGACGGCTCAGGAACGCGCCCAGATGCGCAGGTTAAGCAAAGTCTACCGTTCAAGGTTGGAGTGTCCGCAGCATGCATGGCGCCAAAGCGGTCATTGATGCACTAAGCTGCGAAAGTCAGCTTTGAGCCCATAGTGACGGATGCTGCGCGATCAACCGACGGCGGCTATGCGCAGAAATCAGACTTTGCAAAGTTCAGCGTGCGACCCATAGCAGAAATTGAACCTTGCTTCGAACAACGAAGGCTTTGAAACATAACAACTCGCAAGGAGAAGTAGTCTCGATCCTCACTCTGCTACAAGCGCAACACTAGCTTCTTGAGGCTGGGAATGCTGGTTTTTTGCGTCAAGCCGTTTGTCGAACTTTCCACGATACACCAACGCGAACACGGGTGGGGTGAAATAAAACGATACGACAGTCGACAACAGTACACCCCCGGCGATTGCAACGGCGAATGGTGGCCAAAATGCTCCCCCAGCTATGATCAGGGGTAGGAAGCCGCCAAAGGTTGTGATCGTTGTCGAGATGATGTGCCGACTTGAACCAGTCACGACGCGCGCCATGGCCGCTCGGTCACCTTGGCTTGCGTCAACGTCTTGTTGCAACCCGGTCAGAATTATGATCGCCGCGTTGATCGAAACCCCGATCGAGCCGATGACTCCGATGATCGCCGTAATTCCGAACGGGAATTGCATGACGGCCAGCGACAGCATTGAAAGGCCTGCAGACAAAACGCACACGACCAAGGTCACGAGCGTCAGCCGGAACGAGTTAAAGGTCAGAACGATGGTCGCGATGGAGAGTGTGACAATCAAACCAACAGAGGCAAGCAGATTGCCCACGGTGTTGGATCGGGCATCACTGTCGCCGCCTAAGGACATCGAATAGCCTAGCGGCAACGCAAACCCGGACGCATCAAGCGCTTCTAGTATGTCCTGCAAAGCCTCTTCGGGTAAAACACCAGGTACGATAAACGCCTGTATGGTGTTTTCGCGCGCGCCATCCGTTCGGGTTATAACGCTTTCCGCAGGTTCGACCACCGGTCTGGCTAGTTCCGACAAAGGTACAGCGGGGAAAACTCCGATCGCGGATATGGAGGCAGCATTGGGCAGCAAGATCGGCATACTGACAATGGCGCTTAGGTCTGATCGCACCTCGTCGCCGAGACGAACACGCACCGGCAACTGTTCAGTCCCTTCGATCAGTGATCCACCGGTGATGCCAACAAGCGCCGTGTCCAGCTGAACAGCTATATCGGCCACGTCCAGTCCCAGCAGACGCGCTTTGACCTCATCAATCTCGAACCGGATTTGAGGGTTGCCGCCGTTCACGCTGGCGCGCGCCTGGGTCACCAGATCGAGATTGGCCATGACTGAACGCACCTCGTCGCCCAGATCACGCAAAACCGTGATATCCTGTCCCTGAATTTTGACTTCAACCGGTGCGGCGACCGGAGGGCCCTGAACAAGACTGCGAACGATGATCTGCGCGTCGGGAAAGTCGGTATCCAGACGACTCTGCAACGTTCCAACAAGGCGGGCGGCGTCGTCGGCCGTGTCGGTCGTGATCATAGCTTGTGCAAACCCAGGCTCGCGTGAGCGGTTTCCAACGATATTGTAGTAGAATGCCGGGCCGGACTCTCCGACGGTCCAGTAGACGCTTTTGACGCCGTCGTCAGCCAGCAGCATTTCATCGATCTGGCGGGTGGTTGCTTCGGTGGTGGCAATTGACGCTCCACCCGGCATGTCGACTTCGATATAGAATTGGTTGCGGTCGACGCCCGGGAAGAATTGCGCGGTCAGCGTTGGAAAGGCGGCAAAGCCAAGCACCGGCAAGATCAATGCCAACGCGATAGATCGCACCGGATTGGCGACTGACAATCGAATTGAGGCCTCGAACACACGGGCAAGTGGCGGGATGCTGATACCGCGGCTCAGCATTCCTGCGTCTGGGCGATCGGACAGTAGCCAGCCTGCAATCGCCGGAGTCACAGTCAAGGCCACAACTAGGGACCAGACAAGCATAAGAACCAGGGCGATGGCGATGGCGCCGACAAAATCGCCTGCGGGTCCTGGCAGCAAGATCATCGGCGTGAAGGCAAGCGCCGTTGTCACGGTCGATGCCAGCAATGGCGCGGCCAACCTGCGAACAGCATCTCGCACGGCTGCAAGTCGCTCCATCCCATCCTGCAGACGACGTCGGATTTCATCGGTCATCACGATGGCTGCGTCAACGAGCAGTCCGAGGGCAACAATCAGTCCGGTCACAGACATCTGATGAATTGGCAATCCAATCATGTTCATCGTCGCCAGGGTCGCCAAGGAGACAACCGGCAAAACCAAAGCCACAATCGCGGCTGCCCGAACCCCTAACGTAACAAACAAAACTGCCACGACCAGAGCCACGCCAATGGCCATGTTGACCCCAACCTCTGACAAACGATCCGTCGTGTACTGGCTTTGATCAAATAGCAGTATTTCCTGCATGCCCAAAGGAACCGACGCGGCGCCGGCATCAAGCTCATCCCGAAGGAAGCCTGTCCAACGGTCGATCTGTACGCCGTCCTGCGCCAGAATCCCGACCAAAACTGAGGGCTTTCCGTTGGCGAACGCGATTGAGGACTGCGGTTCGCGTGCGCCACGATCTACGCTGGCAATATCTCCGAGCTTCACCACGGCACCGCCTGCGTTTTCACGCAGGACGATGCTCCGAATGCGATCCAAACTCTCAATTTCTCCGCTGACGCCGATGGTCAGGTCGACATCAGATTGCAACCGCCCAGACTGAACCTTTCCGTCTGCTTCGGTGATCCGCCGGGAAATCTCGGCAGCGCCAAGCCCAAGCGCAGCGGCCTTGTCCATATCCACACTTACGAGCACCTCTTCTTCCGGCTGACCGAAATAGTCCACTGCTCGTGTGGCAGGTATCGCACGCAATCTGTCGCCCAGTGCTTCGGCATGACGTGACAGCAAAGTTAACGGAAAGTCTGGATCCTCGGCCGCAACTGCAATGACCGCAGAATAGGCAGAAATGCCCTCGGCATCGAATTCCGGTGGCAATACTCCTGTGGGAAAAATCTGGCGCGCATCTTCAACGGCGTCCCTAGCCTCGGCCCAAACCTGCTCAATGGTGGCTTCATCTAGCGTTTCCAGCAACTCTACCGAAACAACCGACACGCCCGAACGGGATACAGAACTGATCTCATCCACCTCGGCGATTTTCCGCAGCTCTTCTTCGATTTCTGCAGTCACCAGCGCTTCAACCCGTTCTGGATCTGCACCCGGGAACTGTGTCGTTACAGTTGCGAAGAGGTTGGTGATCGTAGGATCTTCCTGCCGCCCAAGTGATAGGAACGAAGACAGACCTGCAGATACAAGCACTAAAATGATCAGGGCGACCAGTCGGGGATGGCGAAAGGTAAGAGTTTCCATCAAATCGCTCCGTTACTCGCCAGTGTTGAAGACAACGCGCTGACCAACGCTGACTCGCTGCGGCCCCTGATCAATCAAGACGGTGCCTTTCGGAAACGCGCCACGCACAAAGACGCGGTCATCTTCGGCATGTAGCACTTCGACAGTCGCCAGGCGCACAGTCTTTTGCGCATCGGCAACGAGCAGTGTCCATTGCCCGCGAGTTCCTTCCTTCAGAGATGTTGTAGGCACCCAGGTCCCCGCACTTGGGACGGGTTCGAGTACATGCACACGTGCGGTTTGTCCGAAAACAACGTCCGGCGCGTACTTCAAACCGAACAGCGCGGTGCGGGTTCGGGTCACCGGGTCAATATCGGGCCGCAAAGTTGCAAGCTCAGCCTGATAGCTTTGACCTGCAATTTCGATTTCAACGTCAGTCAACAGCGCCGGATCAACATCGAGAGGGATACCGATCCGAACCTGCGGCGACACGACCTCGACCATACCCAAAACCAACTCGCCCGAGCGCAGAGTTTCACCGCCATCCACGTGTCGCGCGGTTATTTGACCGGCAAACGGAGCCTCGATACTGGATTTCTCGATCCGAACGGTCACATCACTCAAGGCGGCATCTAACTC
The DNA here is from genome assembly GCF_056542685.1 of Ruegeria sp. AB6. Lineage (NCBI taxonomy): Bacteria > Pseudomonadati > Pseudomonadota > Alphaproteobacteria > Rhodobacterales > Roseobacteraceae > Ruegeria > Ruegeria sp. AB6. Next base: position 185,640 of record NZ_JBQGAD010000003.1, read on the forward strand.
GCCAATCCTGGATAGCAATTCATCCTGCTGAGAAACGGCCTCGTCCAAACGGGCTTGACTGGTAAAGCCTTCTTCAATGAGTTTCGCGTTTCGCTCGACTGTTTTCTTTGCAAATGAAAGTTGGGCTGCAATGGCGTCACGTGATGCTGTCAGACGGTCGCGTTCGACCTCCAGCAGTGCGATGTCCAGTGTCGCAAGAAGTTGACCCTTGGCAACCTCGTCGCCCTCATCCACCAGAATTTGATCCAGCGTCCCGTTCAGTTCGAAAGAGATATCTGCCGAACGCTGAGGTTCGACCTGCCCGATGAATACACGGTCGACTGTGTATGCGCTCTCGGACGTGATCGGTGTCACGGACACCGGTGTCACAGCAGCGGCATCTGGTGCGGGTACAGCGTCCGCTCTACGGGTGAGCTCGGATGCGCCAAAGTAAACGGCGGCCGCTGCAACGGCCATAATACTGACGGTTACTCCCAGGCGCACAGTGCTGCGCAACACACGTGCAAGTAGGCTCGGTTTGGTCGCTTCAGTAGATGAATTTGCAGGATTCGGCATTTGGGGACCTCATCAAGTTAGCGTTTCTAACATATGTTAGAAGTTCTCACTTTGACAAGAGATACGTGATCTGGCACATGTTGGATCATGAGCAGCACCGAAAAAAATCATCCGACAAACAGACAAGCGGCTGGTCTGTCCGTTAGCAAGAAAGCCTATCATCACGGCGATCTCCGCGCTGCACTGATCGAAGCAACCCGACAGTTGGTTGAAGAAAAAGGTCCGGAGAGTTTTTCTGTATCCGAGGCGTGCAGACGCGCGGGCGTATCAACCGCGGCACCTTACAAGCACTTCAAAGACAAGACAGAAATGCTGGTTGCCACTGTCCTTGAAGGAATGGATCGGCACCGAGACAAAATGCTGGCTGCGCTGGAAGGTGTTCCTGAAGGAACTCCCGAGCGCATTACTGCCATAGGAATGGAGTATATTGCCTTCGCGTTAAATGAGCCCGGGATCTTCAGACTGAAATTTGGCGGCTTCACAGACCGTATCGCGGACCTCCGGCTGGAGGAAGGCGGCCAGCAAAGCTTCGGGATTCTTTTGACTGAGGTAGCAAAGTGTCTCGGTGAACCGGGAATCACAGGCGAAGTTCGCCGCCGTGGTTTTTTGTTGTGGAGTTTCGTGCACGGGCTGTCTTTCATTCTGCATGACAAAGGGCTTGCGGAGAAAGGCGAAGAGTTCGATCTTCATACCCTTCTTGAGGACGTTTCGGAAAGAATGCTGAGTTGAGCGTTATAACGCCAAAACGAACTCAACCAAGCACTGAGAGCAGACGATCCAAGCCGCTATCACGCCTACGCCTAAACGATTACTCTGCTCCGCGTAGCAGACGTTCAACGAATTCTGCCGAACATCTGCTCCCAGCCAAAAGCAACCTGTTCTGCAATTTGCACCAAAGCCAGCTATGCAATGATAGGCGACGTCAACTGCAGCGAAAACTGATTTGGTGTGCCAAGTAATTATGCGCGCCCTAAGTCCAACCGGATCAGATCACAATTCCACAACGACTTTTCCGACCGCAGATCCATTCGTCAGATGCGCGTAAGCTGCACCGACGTCGGCCCACCCAAACTTATGTTCGTCAACAATCGGTTTGAGCGCGCCATCATCCGCCAGATCTGCCAGTATCCTCAGGATGTCGCTATGTGTTTGCCGCCCGACATCGTGCATCATCGGGATCAGCATGAAGACAACATGCAGAGATAGACCTTTGAAATGCACAGGCGTCAAATCAATCTCGACCATCGCGACCGTTGAGGCCACATGGCCATTAAGCTTGGCTGCTTCGAAAGAGTTCGTCATGTTCGACCCACCTACGCTGTCGAACACCACGTCGAAGCCGACGCCACCGGTATGCTCCGCAACATAGTCCTCGACACTCTGCGTTGTGAAATCCAGAGGGCGCGCGCCGAGACCCTCGATCAGTGACATCTGATCTGCGCCGCGACCTGTCGCCCACACTGTTGCACCAAGGTGGCGTGCGATTTGAACCGCAACATGACCCACACCACCAGCGCCGCCCTGGACGAGCACGGTTTGCCCTTCGCTCACATCTGCGCGTGTCAACCCTTCATAGGCGGTGATACCGACGAGAGGCAGCGCTGCAGCTTCCCGCATGCTAAGCGTCTTGGGTTTGTGTGCGATCAGACGGGAATCCGCGTTAATGTATTCCGCGAGAGAGCCAGGCAAATCCATCAAACCTCCAGCGCAGCCATACACCTCATCGCCTATGGTAAAGTTAGTCACGCCTTCACCAATTGCGATAACCGTGCCTGCAAAATCCATGCCAAGCAAAGCGGGCAATTTGGGGGACAGCGGCAGGTCCGCACCCATGCTTCGGATCATAGTGTCGACGGTATTAACGCTGACTGCGGCCATTTTGACCACCACATGTCCAGGTGTCGCCACCGGATCAGGCATTTCTGCGAGCTCGAACGGTGCTTCGGGTCCATATGAATTTAGAACCATTGCTTTCATTGGTGTATTCCTTTTGTAACGCCACGCCAGAGGCACGTCGAAACAACGCACACCTGACTAGATACTTGTGTTGGGGGTAGGTCAGTTGATGTCCTGTACCTGCATCACCAGATCGCCCCATTTACGCTGGTTTTCGATGTCGTGCTCCAAACCTTGTTCATCCGCGATGGCGAACCGTTTGACGGCCGGGGTTTTGCTGGTGGCCTGATAAAGCCAATAGGCTTCGGCTTTCAGCGCTTCATCAATTGGTTTGTCTATCGATTCGTAGACCATCTGTTTGCAGGCATTGATCGACTCTGCTGGAAACTGTGCTATCCGCTCGGCCAGCGCGGCTACGTACGGACCAATTTCATCCGGCTCCAAAGCTTTATTGATGGTGCCCAAGCGCTCTGCATCATCTGCGTCAAAGTCTTGAGCGCTCAGAATGATCTCAAGCGCTTTTCCAAGGCCGGTTTGACGCGCCATACGTGAGGCACCGCCGCCGCAGGGAAGAATGCCCATTCCGACTTCCATCTGCATGAACTTGTACCTGCCCCGCGCGGCAAAGCGCATGTCGAGTGCTAATGCCAATTCATGTCCGCCGCCGCGCGCAAACCCTTCCAGCTTTGCGATAGTTGCCTGTGGTACCTTGCTGATCCTCTCGCAGACCGATTGCAGGTCCAAAAGTTGCGCATCCTCGCGGGACACGGCCTCAGTCGACATATCCTTAAGTAGTTCGGTATCGTAGTGGCAGACCCAGATTTCCGGATTGGCCGATTGAAAGATCACGACCTTGGTGTCGCGGTCCCGCTCTAGCCGCATGGCCAGACTGTTCAGGTCGGCCAGCATTTCCTGGCCTTGCACATTCACAGAGCCAAAGTCGAATGTCACTGTAGCGATACCGCTCTCAACGGCTACGTCAAAGGTTTGAAAGTTTTCGTATTTCATCAGGCAGTCCTTTCTTGGGCCTCGACGCGGCATGCGTGAGGGTAGAGGGGTGTTAAAGATGGAAGTGCTTGGCGTTTTAGCGCCGAGAGGGTCAGTTGGTCTGTTTAATCAATTCTTTGATAGCGCTCATGACGTCAGCAACGTGATCTATGTCCAGTGCTGCGGCATGCGGGTTTGCGAAAGCGCCGCTGTCATTGTCGAAATAGGTCCCTGATGCGTCAGCAAACCGCGCGCCCAGGGCGGCCTCGATCAGGATATCCGCGCCGATGTTCATGTCATTCCCGGCAACGCCAAAGCCTTCTTGCACCATTTTCGAGGCCAAAAGTGATCCGGGATTTACCGCGACCACCACAGGCGCATCAGCTTGGGATTTGGCCCATTCCCGGGTCCAGATGGTGATCGCCAACTTGCTTTGGGCGTAGGCCTCCATATCCGCCAGTGGCACATTACCTTGCATGGCCCTGATGTTCACCGGGGCTTGTGCGGCAGATGAGAGGTTCACGACACGCCCGTTTGCCGGAATATTCGGCTGCAGCAAATCGGTCAGCAGATACGGTGCAAGAGTGTTGACGACAAAGCGGATATCCTGCCCGTTCTCAAGTACGGTTTGCGGGGCTTTCAGCACCCCCGCGTTGTTGATCAAAACATCCAACCTGTCATGTCTGGCCCGCACGTTCTCGGCCAGTTCACGCACCGCGGACAGGTCGCTCAGATCAGCGGCATAGGTTTCGACATTTTCACCGACTTCGGCAGCTGCGCTCTCCAGTTTGGAAATGCTGCGGCCATGCAACAGCACGTTGTGCCCGTGAGCGGCCAACTTCTTGGCCGTCAGCAAACCAATGCCGTCGGTCGAACCTGTTATGAGAATGGTCTTGGTCATCGGTCTGATCCTTTAAGAAAAGTCAGGCAGCACAGTGTCTGCCAAGTGTTCAAGGGTTGCGTCGATAGGTGCTTGATTGAACCTGAGGTTCAGCGCGACGTGGTTGATCCCGAGCGTTTCAATCTCGCGCAGATAGCTGCGCAGGAAATTTGTGCCAGACTGAAACCCAAGGTGGATCGGGCGCGGAGGCTCGTCAGGGTCGGCAACAACATCGACATAGAGCGATTGCACGACAGGTTTATCCAGTTGGCCCGCTTCCCTAACGCGTCGTCGGTAATCTGCGATGACTTGGCCCTGAGCCGCCGCATTCCGCGGATATGTCATCCAACCGTCGCCGTTCTGCGCCACCCAATCGGGGGATTGCTGGCTACCGCCGGTAATAAGCATCGGCAGTCGAGTACCATGCGGCTTTGGCAATAAGTCAATTCCGCCAGACAAAGTGCCCTGGGCGTTTTGATGAGTAGGATAATCCGACCCAGCCGCCCGTATGTAGTCAATGCTGTCGCGGAACCGTGCCCCTCGGTCGTCAAAGCTGTGGTTCATCGCCGGGTATTCCTCGGGTCGGTCACCTGAAGCAACGCCCAAAAGTAACCTCCCCCCCGAGAGCACATCGGTCGTCGCCGCCGCCTTGGCCACATGCGCGGGGTGACGCAATGGCAGGATTACACTCGACGTTCCCAGCGCAATTCGATCCGTCGCCATTGCCAATGCCCCCAGATAGACAAATGGATCGAAAACTTGCCCGGGATCACCAAAGCTTGGAACATTAAACGGCACGTCGCGCAGCCAAAGGGCCGCAAACCCAAGTTCCTCTGCCCTCTGAGCCGCTTCTAGATGTCCCCGCATATTCGGCTCGGCGCCGACTGCGTATGCTTCGAGCGGCAGCACGAGGCCAATGCTCAACCGCCCGCGACGGAACACCCGGTTATAGGCCACGTTGATCCGGGCAAACTCAGTAGGCTGCATTTTATCCAACATCTCAGGGTCCTTTTAATAGCGCACCAGTGTGCGGCTTTCGATGCTTTTGCGGATGGTGGAGATGCGTGGATCTTCGACCATGTCGAGCGCGCTATGCGCGACCGATGGTAGGCCTTGGTTGTCATAGATGTTGAAGATCGCGACCTCATCTGGTGTCATCTTGGATTGATAGACCCAGCTATGCTTTGGGTTTTCCACCAACCCCATGATTTGTCCCTTGCGGTCGGGATAGATCAGGTCCAGCAGAATCCAGTCGGACGGGTCAACCGATGAAGGGCGCACAAAGCCAAGCGGAGCGGAGTTGATCGGATGCTCTATGGGGCGCCACACGTTAACAAAAGCATAGTGGCCTTGCGCCCATTCCGCCGCGACCTCGGCACCCAGCAGGTCAGCAAGCCGCTGTTCCGCTCCGTCCTTGCTGTAGTCACTGTGAACGTTACGTGCGGGTTTGCGCGTCGCACTCGGGTCGTCTTTCCGAACCGTATGGTCGAAAACCAAAACCTCGCGCGCGCCCAGCCTGTCAGAAAGCATCGCCGTCAACTCGGCATCGTATATCGGTTTCCAGGCGGCTCCTGTAAAGTGCTGAACCTGCGTTATAAGCGCTACGAATTCAACAGAATCAGACGCAAATTTAACTGTATTGGTCGTCGCGCGATTATCGACCAACGTAACGCTTGTTGTGCCCAATTCGGGGGAAACCAGGTTACCTGCAATCCCGCCTGCATCTAACTCAAAGGCTTGCCGATAGGGCTTATGGACGTGGTAGTTGACTGTGGCTGTCCTCGTCATGTGCGCCTCCTGTCTATGCTGTGTTGCATCGATTACAGGGATTTAGCGTCAATCTATTTTCATATAAACTGCCCATCGGTGGAATGATAATTCGGGTTTGCTATATAATGGGACTTGATACAGATGCGCTGCGATTGTTTGTCAGGGCAGCAGAAATACTGAACATAAGCGCGGCGGGGCGCGCATTAGGCATGGCACCGGCCGTGTCCAGCGCAAAACTCGCCAAGTTGGAGCAAAACTTGGGTTCCGAATTGCTCCACCGCACAACGCGCAAAGTGTCACTGTCGGTCGAAGGTGCTGACTTCCTGCCCTTCGCCCGAGAGATCATCGCGCAGGAAGAGGCCGCACTTGCTGCTTTAGGCAAGCAAAGAACAACCATCAAAGGAACGTTGCGCTTCGCCGCGCCTAGCAGTTTTGCACAACTCTATATCGCGCCAATTCTGCCCAAGTTCCTTGAACAGCACCCCGACCTCACAATCGATCTGCGTCTGTCGGATGTGCAGTTCGACTTGATCGAGGGAAGTTATGATCTGGCACTCAGGAACGCGCCACTTGTCGACACTAGCCTCAAGGGTCGCAAACTGGCCGATGACCAGCGTATTCTTTGCGCCGCACCAAGCTACCTCTACACGCACGGCACGCCCAAAACTCCTGATGATCTAAACAACCACCACTTGATTGCTTTCCAAAACCGCCAACCGCGCCTGTTGACAGGACTGGAAGGTGAGAACGCGGTTTTCGACCCCGCATCGGCGAAAGGTCAATTGATAATTGACGACGGTCAAAGCCAGGTCCGCGCCACATTGGCCGGGGCCGGTATTTCCTTGAACGCTCTATGGAGCGTGCATGACCAACTGAAATCAGGCCGTTTGATACGGGTTCTTCCAAACTTTGAAGCCGCAGAGGACAATGTCTTGTGGCTGATCTATCCCAAGTCCAACGTACTGTCCCCCAAAGTGCGGGTGTTCATGGACTTTCTCGTCGCAGAGATTGGCGCAAAGCCTCCTTGGGAAACATGAGCTCAAATTAAGTTTAGCGCGCTGTCAAATACCCCGACGCCAGTGTTGGAGATAGGCGTTGAGCGTATATGCCTTGTCAAATCACAAAAGTCCGCTTTGTCCGCATAGCGGTCCCTCAGACAGATCGTAGCGAAAGACCGCACCGAGCCCATAGTGACCGATGCTGCGCGATCAATCGACGGCGGCTATGCGCAGAAAGCAGACTTTGCAAAGCTTTATGGGGCAAAAGTCACCCAGATAGTCACATAGTCAAAGTGTTGATTTTGTCCTGAGTCTTTGACTTAGTACTAGGCGGAGATCACAGAGGAAGAACAATGAAGAGAATATTGATGCCCACTGCTGTATTGTTTGTGACTTTGACTGTTGCAGCATGTGAAGATACTGGCGGCTCGACTGCGTCATCGGAACTGACTCCTGCCCAGCAGGCGTGTCTGCGTGATGTCGCCAATACGACAAACAATTCGCAAGTCGTGGTGCTGTCGTCTGCGTTTAGCGAGGCGGGAACACAAGTAACCGTCGGCGTTGGCGAGGATCGTGCCCCTTGGAATTGTATTGCTTACAGTGATGGCGCGACAGCTGGTATCGAGTTCCTGGGCGACGAAGGCGCATTGTGATCAATTTGGTGCGTGGCTGAACACGGCCGCGCAACACTGGCTTGCTCTTCGGAAACTCGACTTGGTTTGTAGAATAACCACCATCGTATTTGCGATCTTTTACCTGCTGGCTTTGTTTCTGTTCTTGACGGGTACATTTGGCTGGTTGGGACAAGAAAGAGACCCGTTGTCCGGGATGTTCCTTTTGCCATTGGGATTACCCTGGATACTCGTAGCGGAGTGGGTTTCAGAGTCGGCCAAACCGTGGTTCGCGGCGCTTGCACCGGTTCTCAACCTTTTGGCGCTGGTTTTGATTTGCAGATGGGCACGCGGTTCGCGGCAGTAGTGAAGGCTGAGCTCGTTCTCACCAACAGGGAGGAAATCATGGGAATCGTGATCGGACTCGTTCTCGGCGTGGTTGGGGCGATGACCCTGGGTGGCGGTGCCGCGATGGGTGTTGGCGTAGCGACTGGCTTGTCCGCCGGTGTCTGTTCCACATTGAAAGGAGCACAGGCCGAAAACCTGATCACCGCTGAACAAGCGGATCAGATCCTCAATCGCGTTAATTCCGAGATGGCGTCACTGCAAGGAATTGATGCGACGGGCGAGATCGTCGGTAGCGCACAGGCATGCGATGAGTTTCTGTCAAAGTTAAAAGAAGCGAAGTGAAATCCCCTGATCCTAGTTCAAAGAAGGGATTGATTTCTAAAAGAAAGGAACTTTTTGAATGCACTTTGACTTGGCACATGCAGTCGTCACCGTACTACTACTAGTGGCAACACTCTTTGTACTTCAAATGACAGGGATCATTAAAGAAGAGGAACGTCGCAAGTTTAACTGGAAAGTAGTTGTCGCGATGGCCGTTGTTGTCTTCCTGCTGAATTTAGTATGGCCGTACGGACCATGACCTGATGAGCAGCAGGACTCTGAAACCTACTGTTTGTTACCAATTTGCTCTATCCACTGTCGGCAAGCTGCGTTTGATGTGCACAGTGGGCATGTTGACGATGATTGCTTTGAGCGGATCAGCATTCGCGCAAAGTGCGTTTGAGATTGTTCCTGGTCCCTGCGTTGTACCCGTCCCAGATGAAGCAGAAATTGCGTCGGATTTGTCTTGCGGCACGTTTTATGTTCCACAGGACCGCTCTTACCCTAACGATGACTTAATTGGCCTACCTTTCGTCCGTGTCTCCCAAAAAAGGGAAGCGGCAGATCCGCCAGTGTTTATGCTGTCAGGCGGACCCGGATCCTCGCTTTTGACTGAAGGGATTTACGCCGTCTTTTCAGACCCAATGCTCGGCTCGTTGGTCGCGACCCGGGATATCTTTATCCTAGAAGAGCGCGGTTCCAAAAACAGTGTACCTTCTTTGGATTGCACACCCTTCCATCGTCTGCCGTGGCGTGCTGTTGTGGAAGACAAAACCAAATCAGATACAACCAATTGGCTTCGTGACGCTATTCAAACTTGCAAATCTGATGCTGAAGCTGACGGTATTGATTTGACCAAATTCAATAGCTTGCAAATGGCACAGGATTTAGACGCTGCTCGCGAAGCCTTCGGATACGAAAAAATCGCCGTCTACGGTGCGTCTTATGGAACTCTTCTGGCGCAACACTACGCTCGTATGTTTGGCAACAATATTGAAGCTCTCATTCTTGATGGTGCAGAGACGCCCACGACCCAAAACTGGGCAGAGAACCGGGCTGTTGGCGTAGATTTCTCGATTGGGCAACTCGCATCCCAGTGTTCGGCCGAACCAAAATGCGCGGCAGAGTTTGATCTGCTTTCTCTGGTTCAAGAGGGTATTGACCTCTTTCAAGAAGGACCGATCCCAACAACCTATGTGAACCCGAAAGACGAAACAGAGACTTTGACCTTCAGCATCTCGAAACAAAGTTTCGTTGAGTTTGTGTTTGAGCGGCAAAGTGGTCAGATCTCTGTTGGCAGCTTGCCGGCCCTATTGACACTCGTACTTTCCGAAGGCCGAGCGGGTTTGTCTGAAGGGCTCGGCCCAATCATCGGGCAGGCAGCGCTAGAAGCTAGAGACGCACCGGCCGGGAGTCTTGCTTCACTGATGCATTTCTCAGTCGTCTGCTCTGAAGATCCGGTCAACTCAACCGATAAAGTCAAGACAACACCTGACACGAGTGAATATGCTTCGTTGTTTTCAGGGTTGGTAGTTGAACAGTATAAGACTGCGTGTGAGGTTTTGGCGCTTCCAGAGCTTCCAAGGGAAACCGATGAGCCGCTCAGAACCGACGTTCCAACGCTGATACTGACAGGTCAGCTAGATGCGAGAACACCAGCGTTCCTCGCAAACAAGATCGCGGAGTCGCTACCGAACGCGCAACAGTTTGTTTTTCCGTCTGGCACGCATGTCCAACTTGGTGAATTCAACCGTTGCGCGGCTTCACTTATGGTCAAGTTTCTTGCCGACGTTTCAAACGAGGTTTCTGCACCCTGCCTAAACGAACTTGAGCCGGTGAACTTCGTTTTACCAGACGGGTCTTTGTCGAGGGATTAGAAATTCGGGACACGTAGATCTTCATTTGGAAGCTAAGCAACCGAGAAAGGCAAATCTGAAGTTAGAAATATGCCCGCCACAACCTTGGGCCAAACGAAACTATAACGATCATTCAACAGGGGCCAACTGATGAAGCTCAAGATACTCAAACTCCTCACACCCGTCTTCGCAATCGCGGGTACAGCTGCTTTTGCAATATCAGAAGCCGACGATGCGTGTATTGACCATTTGCGGCAGGTGGGAGGACCAGACGGTCAATCAGGTAAGATTGAAAGCTCGCAGTTCTCGGAAGCTGGTACGCTCGTCATGCTACGTGACGCAGGCGGAACGCTTTGGCGCTGCATCGCTTACAAGGATGGAAGCATCGGCGAGATGTCGGTTGTCGAAGCGATGGATGATGGAGGAGGAGCCATGGCAGGCGCAGCCGGGTCTACTGGAAGCCAACGTGTCAAATTTGATTCTGGTTCCACTGGCGCAGAACTAGTCGGTGAACTCGCGCCCGGAGCGTCGCAGCAATACGTTCTGGGTGCCAAAAACGAACAGTTTCTTTACGTCCGCGTTGCTCCGCGAAATGGCTCCTTAGACTACGTTATACGTAACCCCGATGGTACTGAACTGTTGGGATTGATGTCGGCGGACAAAGAGTATCGAGGACAGCTTTGGCAATCTGGTGATCATGTTGTGGAGGTTATCAATCGCAGCAACTCTTCCGTCAACTACAACGTAATTTTCGGAATTGAATAGGTGATCGACTAGAATCCCCGAAACGTATCCCCCATAAAGCTAGGAAAAACAGATGAAATCCAAAGTACTATTTGTGATCGGCATGATGTGCATTTCTGCGCTTGCAGCATGCGATGAGAGTAGCGGTTCGGTAGATGCAAGTGCACCAACTGTGGGCAGCTCTAGCGATCTTTCTTCATTTGAAGGGGCAAGAGCGGGCCAAGCTGAAATGGGTATTCAAAGTCTCGGGTTTGAACTCATCCGAAGCGAAGGGCTGACCTCGTACTGGTTTAACAAAGATACCGGTGCCTGTGCTCGGATCACGACATCCGAGGGAAGGTACTCAGATGTAGCTATGCTGCCATCAGGTGATTGCTAACACATTTTCATCAATCTCCAATCTGAAAGAAGGAGCTCGCACTTGCACTTTGACCTGGCACATGCGGCGGTCATCATCGCCGCTCTAGTTATGACAAATCTGGCTTTGATATCGGCTGGCGTGATCAATGAAGAAAACAAACACCAATGGAACTGGAAAGTTGTTCTAGCCTACTTCGTGGTCATCGTTATCATCAACCTGGTGTGGCCCATTTAAAGTTTCATAACGTTAAGTTAACCGCCCACTTGAAATGGTTATCGTGAACCAGCCCTTTCGAGAGTTTATCAGGTCGGAAGAGTGTAACCATCAAGTGCTCAAGAATAGGAAGGAGCTGGCATGCGGTTTTTGATGTCCCTCATATTCATTGGTGTTTTCGCAACCGCTGCCAATTCTGACGTGACCAGTCGAAACGGCGGCCCAAGCAACAGTCAAATGCTCTCAAAGGGTGGTGACGGAGGCATCGATGGCGTCGCTTTTTTTCGCCCCGTCTTAAGCGGAGTATTGTATCGCTCTGGTTTCAAAGGCGGCGACAAGGAGCGAACGGGCCTAAGTGAAGGTCAACGCGAAACTCTGTGCGGTGAAGGGTTTTCAACCGGGTTCTACGCCGACTTTGGTAAAAACACTGAATACGGTCGCACCAGTTGCGGAAACGGATCCTTTGACTATCAAAGCGCCAGATCCTCCCGACCCGGTGCTGTCATGGCGTCCATACACGAGGTGATTGAAAACCCCGGAAAAGGCCCTGTCCTGGTGCACTGTATGTGGGGCGTTCATTCCTCAGGTGCATTGTCGGCAATGGCGCTCGTTCAGTTCTGCGGTTGGACGGAAGAAAGGGCCAAGGAATATTGGAATGATGCCCGAAACGGGGCCCCATGTTCAGGCGGATGCGACCAGTGGATTGACTCAAAATTCTCCAACTTCAGCGTCGACCCAAAGTTGAAAATCTCCACCGAACAACAGGCCGCGATTTGCCCTAAATGAATCCAGGAGGACTATCCAAATGAAGTTCAATCTTCTGGGGTCACTTGCTCTCATTGCACCCACTGCCTTGTGGGCGAGCGACGATGTTCTCGGTGAAGCCACGACATTTGATAGTCCCAACGGCGTTACTGAACGCTGTATTCGTATCGAAAAAGTTCCAACGGGCGTGTACAAGAACAGCGATCTTGAGGAAGAAACTGCCTATTGCGAGATCGATTTCTATGCCTCCGAAATTGCCATTTGCCCAAAAACCTGGAGCACCAGCCCAGGAATGGCCGTCTACGATATTTCGGAAGGACCTTACGTAGGGAACCGTTCTGAATTCGAGAGAAACGCTTGCAAGGAGGGGAAGGCGGCAAAAGATCTGGCCAAGGACAGGGTGGCTAAATTCAAGTCAACCATGAACCAAAAAGGCACCAGTGGAACTTTTTCCACGTCTTCACTGCTTTACTATCATTTGTCCAGATATTTCGACGCGACTGTAAAAGTTCCAGTCGCCGTTTGGCGTAGCATGGACGCCCAGGCGCATTTTTCCGAGGTCGCCGAGCCTGGCCTTGCGATTTCTGGTGGCTCTCATGGCGGGCGCATGAACCACGAAGGCTGGCGGGTCTTCGCAGCTGCGGATGCTGACCCGAACTCATACCAGCCAACCGACGATCTGTTCACCGCAGATCGAACGCAAATATACGGTGTGCTGCTTGATAGCCCTGGGCATCGATACGGCTCGGAAATCAACGGCACCCGTAAATCTGGTTGGGGGAAAGGTCAGAACCGCGATTTTCAGGAAACTCCTGCTTTCTTGGCTTTGCGTTCTTCAAAACCCTTGCCAGAGGCCATTATAGAGGGCGTCAGGGAAGGTCGAAGAGACCGGATGATCAACAAGGATCTCGGCCCCGATGTCAGCGACCAACAGATGGCATTTTGGATGCAAGAACTTACCGAGATTGTTCTCCTCGATTTCATCTTTAGCCAGCAGGACCGCGTAGGAAACATAGACTTCACACCCTATTGGTATTGGGTCGAAGACGGAAAACTGAAGCAGAAGAAAGCCAAGCACCATGAGCCAAACGATGGAGACGTTCCCGCCGACGCGTTATTGATCCGTCGCAGCAATCTAAACGACAACGATGCCGGCGGGCGTGTCGAGTATGCCAACTTCGCGAAATCTACTCAAATGCTGGAGAAAATTCGCCACTTCTCTCCAAGCACGTACCGGCGCTTGGTTACATTGAATAGTGACCTTCAAACCCAAGGCTCGGTCTATGACTGGCTATCGCAAAGCTTTGGGTTATCAGACAGTCAGATTGCACAAGTTGTCAAAAATACTGCGCTGGCAACGTCCATCCTCCAGAGCAATTGTTCAAATGGCGATTTGATGTTCGACTTGGATCCTGTCGTATTCTTTTTGAGAAACGGCACCGAGGTAGAGGCTGTGGACTGTTATGAACCGTAGGTGTTCTGCTCTTATTGCGGTGTTCATTTGGACCGCTCTGCTCGCCTGCAAAGCGGCGGCATTGGATGTCATCGTCATATCGGATCTGAATGGAAGCTATGGTTCGGTAAAATACGATGCCCGCGTCGACAAGGCGATTGAGCGGATAGTCGAGATTGATCCCGATTTGGTTATTTCGACCGGAGATATGGTTGCGGGACAGCGCATTCCCAACTTGTCCGACAAACAGGTCAGGGAAATGTGGAAGGCGTTTCATGAGGCGGTATCAGATCCTTTAGCGGCTGCCGGAATTCCGTTTGCGGTCACGCCTGGAAACCATGACGCCTCCGCTTACCGAGGGTTCGAGCGCGAAAGAAAAATATACGCAGAAGAATGGGAACCAAGAAAACCAGACGTCGACTTCCTGGTTTCGGATGACTACCCGTTCTTCTACGCGTTTGAGATGCAGGGCGTAACGTTTGCATCTTTGGATGCTACGACCTTAGGGCCGCTATCCGGTGATCAACAGGACCGACTTGTGGAACTGGGTGCAAATGGAGACCCGATTGTGACTTTCAGTCATCTTCCGCTTTGGCCCTTCGCGATCCAGCGCGAACGCGAAATCATCGGTGACTCAACACTTGAGAAAATCTACCTGGAAAGCGGTGTCGTTCTGCACCTGTCAGGCCACCATCATGCCTTCTATCCCGGTTGGAAAGACGGTGTGGCCTACGTCTCTCAAGCTTGTTTGGGAGGTGGTCCGCGTCGGCTTATTGGCGATAGCGCCAGATCGCCTCACAGCTTCACTCATGTTAAGTTCCAGCCGAACGGAGAGTTTGGGATAGCAGTATATCGAGGGCCTGATTTCGAAAGGTCGGTAAACTTCAAGTCGCTCCCGAAAGTGATCAGATCTCCGAATGCTGTTTTGAAACGATTAGACCTTGTGAAATGACTAGAGGTTGAGTTTCAGTTCGACTTTTTCTGGGACCAGATCGTTTACCATCTCTTCTATCCGGGCTTCTGAAAGTCCTCCCGAGGTGATGAAAAGCAATGAGACGCGAGACTTTCCGGGGACGTGGTGTTTTCTGACCAGCTTCCAGCCAGCGTCTGCGGCCATCGCTTCAATGTCACCGCTGACTTTCAATGAGTGTTCTTCATCTGAAGCTTTGAGCGAAACTTCCACGCCCTTGTTTCGCCCTCCGAGCCAAATGAAGCTCCAACACACAATCGCCACCAGCGTGGCCATCAGCGGTAAGCCCAAACCGACGGCAAGACCAAGAACCGTTACGATTATCATTTCGACTGTATCGACCGGATCATCCAGATTGGAGCGGAACCTGAGCAACGCGCCGATGCCAAAAATAACGAAACCAATCATTGACCCATGCTGGACCACCAGGAATCCCACAGCCATTCCAATTAGCGCGTAAAGGAAGAACAGTCTGGGCATAACCAGATCGCTGACACTTCGGCGCGCTTTACGTCGTACGGGATGATAGACAATCAATGCGGTCAAAATGATAGTTACAATGACGTCTAGCGTGAAGAAGTAGAGTTCCTGCTTACCGCGGAACTGAGTCCAGCCTCGCTCAATCACTATCTCTGACTCGGACGTTCCCGCAAGCAAGGAAGCAGGATCAATCTGGGAATAGCTAACACTAGGCAAAAGCACCGCCAAAAGGACCGATACTATCGAAAACAGCTTACTCAAAAGTCTTTCCCTCCCGCTGTACCGTCGAATAGTCGCTGCGAAGTGAGTAACTTGACGCAATCGTTCCAAACCTCGCGATGAAGCCGCACTCCCATAGACTAATTCAACCTTATGAATTTGGTTCCGGTAAAGCCTTGCGGGATGAAACATCAAACTTCCGCCAAATACTGTGTTAGGTTGGACAACATCGATTTTTGATCGAGTATGAACTAAGTCCAAAAGAACGCAGGTTTTACTCGAATGAACCAGCCAAATGATCGGCACAAACGAAGAGTTGCGAAGGTAATTTGCGTAAGCCTTGCTGTGGTCGCCAACGCTTTGGCGTTAACGAGCCCAGTGAGAGCGCAGACTGATATGTTGGAACTTATTGAGTCTTACAAAGTTGCAGATAAATCAGCGGGCTTTTCTGAGCCATCCGGATTGTCGCTTTCAAGTGTTCATGGATTCTTGTGGGCAGTAAGCGATGAAGCATCGAAGCTGCACCTTCTAGGAGTAAATGGAGGGCTAAAGAGTTCGTTCAAACTTCCAGAATATCTGGGCGCAGACTTGGAAGGTGTCGCGGGAAGAAAGGATGGGTCTGTATTGCTGTTACAAGAAACTGACCGATCTATCGTAACGGTCCAACCTACAGAACCAATCAAAATCAATTCTACTCCAATTTCTTCACTCAGGGGCTACGGCAAAGTTGCTGAAATGCTTGCTGAGAACCCTTTGAACAAGGGGCCAGAAGGGATCACTGTAGATCAAGACTCTGGGCAAGTATTCGTAGTCATTGAGGGTCAACCAAGACTGCTGCTCATCATTTCGCCAGAGATTGATGAGATTGTCGAAGCAGTTCCACTAACGGCTCAGGCTGGTTTCGTTTCATCTCGTGCCGACGATGACGAACTAGACATCAGCGGGATCGCCTGGTCCGGCCAGACTAAGTCTTTATGGATACTCAGCGATGAAGGGCGCCGAATTTTTGTTTTTGATCCTGAAGTTCAAACGGTCAAAACTATCGACTTAGTTTACTCCAAAAAGGATGAAGTAAAGGGAGTGAAGAACCCTGAGGGGATAGCTTTGGATGAAAGTGGTGGCGTTCTCTACATCTTGACCGATGATGAAAAAAAGTCACGCCTCTACGCATTTGTTTTACCGCAAGTTTGATTCCCGAAACAAACTCGCATTGGCTTGTCGCATTCAATTGTACAAAAAGGAAATGGCCACCTCTTCCCGCATCTCGGGAATTGCGAATTCCAGTATCGAATGTCCGGTTTGGGCTGACTGCGGTCCTTTGAATTAAGAATGCGGATGGCTGCAAAGTCCGCAAAACGGTCATTAAGACAGAACGCAGCGAACGGCTGCTCTGAGCTCGAAGCGGTCATTCAAGAAAAAAGTTGCGTAAATTGCAATGCTCGATTCATAGCATTTCCCATCAGACTTCAGGCATTTCGCTGTCCGGAGATTTGCGGCTCTGCTGGGCCATGTCGTGGCGTCGGCGAGCGCACTTCAGGAATCCAAATGTCAAGGCGCGCAAAAGATTGTTTTTTGTGTTATTAACTGTGGATGTTTCAAATGCCGGGGGAACTCTATGGAACCGACTGAGCAAACTGTGGACAACGGCGTCAACGTTGGCGCACTTCTCGAAGCACGTGAAGCACTGACTGCCACGCCGGAAGCCGCAAGGTTCAAGTGGCGCGCCGACTGCGAATGGAAGAATGGCACGCACAGCCACTCAAGCGTCGAAAGCTTCTTCGGCCTCGGCGAAGAGCAGCGGCACCGCAAGGTGTTTACATTCAATTCGGATCATCCGGAGCTGTTCGCCTCCGAGGACCATGGAGCGACACCGGTTGAGTACGTGCTGGTGGGACTTGCCAGTTGCCTGACTGCAGGCATAGCCGCGGTTGCGCAACACCGAGGAATCCAGCTGCGCTCGGTGAAGGCGACACTTGAAGGTGACATGGATGTGCAGGGTATTCTCGGGATCGATTCCGATGTCCGAAATGGCTTTGACGGCATCAATGTGATTTATCAAATCGATGCCGACGCAAGCCGTGAGGATATCAAGGCGCTGGTGGCGCAATCGCAAAAGCGCTCGGCAGTCTTCGACATCATCACGAATCCGACGAATGTCTCGGTGACTGTGAAGTAGCGGGCCGGGCCTTAGAAGCATTCGATGTCTGATCGCCTGACCACAGTCGTCGTGATCGGCGCCGGCCACGCCGGGCTTGCCATGAGCCGATGCGTCGCCGAGCGCGGTATCGATCACGTTGTTCTTGAACGTGGCGAGGTGGCGAATTCTTGGCGAACCGAACGCTGGGATTCGCTTCGTCTGCTGACGCCGAACTGGTGCAGCCGGCTGCCCGGTTACGCATATGGCGGCGACGATCCCGACGGCTACATGAACATGGCTCAGGTGATCGACTTCATTGGCGAGTATGCCACTGTAATCTCGGCCCCGGTGGAGACGGGTACGACGGTAACCTCAGTTCGGGAGGCAGACCCCGGCTTTCGGGTCGAGACCGATCGCGGGGCCTGGCACTGTCGCGCCGTTGTCCTGGCTTCGGGCGCCTGTAACATTCCGGCTGTTCCGAAGCTGGCAGGTGACCTTCCCAATGATATCCTGTCGATCGACACCAAGACTTACCGCAGACCTTCAGACCTGCCGGACGGGGGTGTCATGGTGGTCGGCGGATCGGCGACCGGCACACAGCTTGCCCGCGAGATTCACCGTTCCGGGCGGCCCGTGGTCCTTTCAACTGGCGAACATGTACGTCTGCCACGGGTCTATCGGGGCCGTGATATTCTATGGTGGATGGATGCCTGCGGGCTGCAGGACGAGACCTATTTCGAGGTCGAGGATCTCGAACGCGCGCGCACCGTGCCCTCGCTGCAATTGACGGGCACAGACACGCGCGACACGTTGGATCTGAATGCGCTGACGGATGAAGGGGTCAGGCTGGTTGGCAAGCTTGCAGGCCTGCGCGACGGCTCAGCGCTGTTCTCCGGTTCGCTTAGTAACGTCTGTGCGTTGGCCGATCTCAAGATGAACCGGCTTCTCACGACCGTTGATGAATGGGCCACCGAAGCAGGACTGGACAGCACGATGCCCGATCCGCACCGGTTCGAGGCAACCCGCGTACCGAATCGTCCGCCGCTAACCATGAAACTGCGTGCCGAGGGGATCCGCTCGATCGTCTGGGCGACAGGCTACCGCCCCGACTATTCCTGGCTGCATGTCCCTGTCTTCGACCGCAAGGGCCGGGTCCGACACAACGGTGGCGTGGTTGATTGGCCGGGAATGTACCTGATGGGAATGCAGTTTCTGCGCCGACGTAAGTCCTCGCTGATCGATGGGGCCGGGGAAGATGCGTACGATCTGGCTGCCCATTTGGCAGACTGGCTGGACGGGCGCGTGCAATCGGCCTGAGCGCTATTCCGGAAGACCAGCCAGGTGAAGGCTGTCAATCAACTCGTCGACGAGTTTTGGGTCAACGAACATAGGGTTCTTGCGAACGGCACTGAGCGAATAGCGGGGGATATCGGCCAGAAGTTGGTCGATGGCGCGCTTCGCCTCATCCATCCGACCGAGCCGGGCGTTCGCGCAGGCCAGAGTGACCAGCGCACCGAATAAACCGGGGTCGCTTTGCAGTCCCCGGTTCGAGAGATCGATGGCCTTTTCGTATTCGCCACGGAAGAAATAACCGTGACCAATCGCATCGAGCAACCAGCTACCCCGGAAGTCCCGTGGCGTGCTTTTGAGCGCTGTCTGACAAGCCTTGATGCCCTCTTCGAGTTCGCCGCACATGATCAACGAATGTCCGAGTACGGCGTGGCCCTCGGCATAGTAAGGATTAAGCTCGATCGCGCGCCGGGCAGAGGTCACGGCGTCCTTCGCCTTGCCAGTGTACATCAGAACACAGCCAAGTGCCTGGTTCGCTTCGGGGCTTGCCGGTGCCATCCGAATGGCTCTGTTGGCGAGGTCCAGTGCCCGGCGGAAACCCTCTCGCGCCGGCCGCGTCCAGCCATGAGTTGCCATCTGCCCATGGCAGAGTGCCAACAGTCCATAGGACATAACGAAATCCGGCTCCAGTTCGATTGCCTTGTCGAGGTGTGTGATCGCCTCCTCCAGCGCCTGCTTGGTCATTGTGAAATAGCCGCGCAGTGCCAGCAGATAGCGGTCCCATGCGGTGTGGTCCTGGTTTTGCTTCAGCAAGACATTCGATACTTCAGCTTGCATTATTTCCGGTCCGAGCGTCGACGCGATACGCGTAACGACATCGTCCTGAGCCTCGAACGGATCTGCCATGTCTGCATCCAGCATGTCGGCCCAGACGTGGCCCTGACGCTCTGTCTCGATCAACTGGACGTTCACCCGCGCCCGCTTGTCGGCCGAGCGAACGCTGCCTTCGAGCACATAGCGAACGCCAAGTTCCCGTCCGACGCGTTTCACGTCAACAGGCTGGCCCTGATATCGGAAGGCGGCATTGCGCGCAGCCACAAACAACCAGTCAAAACGCGACAGCCCGGTCGTCAGATCCTCGCTGACACCGTCGCAAAAATATCGCTGATCGGAATCGCCCGACAGATTGTCTAATGGCAAGATTGCGATCGACGGTCGGACCGTCACGGCCGACGCCGCAGTCGCAAACGGCATCGTGATGCTTCCGGCTGGCTTCACCTGATAGACCCGGACCGGCTCGGCGATGTTTTTGACAGTCTGTTCACCGAGGTCTTCGAATTTGACGTCGACTTTGCTCTTGACCTGGTCGTAGACCGAACCGGCGATGCATATGCCGCCCGGATCTGCGATTGCCTCAAGCCGGGCCGCGATATTGACGCCGTCGCCGAAGATGTCGCCGCGATCGATGATGATGTCGCCCAGATTGATGCCGATGCGAACCAAGATGGCCTTGGCCTGGGGCAGATCGGCATTGCGTCTTGAAAATCCCGCCTGGATATCAATTCCGCACTCAACGGCATCGACGACGCTTTGGAACTCGACGAGCGCGCCATCTCCCATCAGCTTGACAACGCGCCCACTGTGGCCTGACACCGAGGGATCCAGGATAGACTTCTGGCAGTCCAGCAGGGCGGCATATGTTTCAACTTCATCCGCCGCCATTAGTCGGCCGTAACCAACGACGTCGACCGCAAGAATCGCCGATAGCCTTCTTCGAACTCGTTCCTGAGACATCCAACCGCGCCATAGCTGTTCGAACCACAATAATCTGGAGATCGACTGGATGCCAACCAATCATTCCAAGCCTGTCTGATGGTTCACTCTGGAAATTCGCGAGGAACATACAGAATCTGCAAAAGCAATTTGTAACTTCTGAAGCCATCGCCGCCGTGCTCAATGTACGACGACGGCTTTGTCCGCATAGCAGTCGTTCACGCCAGATGCAGCGTACGAGTGCACCGAGCCCAACGCAGACCAGCACCAAAATCCATAATTTTCTCGCACCGGCGATAGCTTCAAACGTCGGTCAGTTTTACCATAGTAGCAGGCTTGTTTTTTGCGCCTCGAAACCTTTTGGCGTCGGAAAAAGCGAGCGCATCCTGGCAACAAGTTCGATCTCACCATCCAGCATCTTTCGGACAGTGTTTAACCAGTTATTGAAAGTTTCAGATTCCCAATGATCCTGGACCGCGGCTTCGTTCCTGAACACTTCGTAGAAATAGAAACGATTTGGGTTTGTTTCATCCACCATAATATGAAACTGAAAGACTTCGGGTTCTTCACTGACAACATTTTGCGCTTGGAAGATGCTGGCGTCCAAAAAGGGCTGCCGATACTCAGGTTTTACGTTGATCACGAAGAACCCACCAAACATTGCATCTTCCATATTTGTCTCCCTCATTGATCTAAAAGCGGCGAAGGTCGCAAAACACACCTGTCCTGCTGAATGGCGTTAACCTACAGCACTGCGATACCCATGAACCTAAGCGGGTATCCTTTCTTTATCTGCTTCACCCCATCCTAGCGCGCGTGCAAGTTCGTGTGACATTGTGGTAAGTGTCTGCCCAATATTTTCTCGCCTCGAAGGTGTAAACACCCGAAGAGACGCCGTAGCGCCGATTGAAAGCGTCGCACCGACACCAGTTTTAGTCAGCGTTGTTGCGACAGAACTGATTCCGCGCTCGAGCTCTTCAACACATTCGGCATACCCTTTGGCTCGAATGACATCGAGTTCCGCGGCCAGTTCCTTTGGGTCTGTAATCGTGCGATCTGTGTACCGCTTAAGCTGCCCATCCAATCGGTCTAGAGACAGCAGCTCAGGCGACACGGCGGCGATTGCCTTGGCGCAAGAGCACGCGTGCATTGGTCGTTTGCCCATACCTGGATGAAGAAAAGACACGCCCGTCTGCGGTGTCTCCACATGAATAATCTCAACCCAATGGCCCCGTAGCCGAGACAAGAAAAACGCAGCGCCGTAGTCATTCGCGGCACCAGAGAGGACAGGCGCAATCACTTGCAAAAGAGCGGGATCAGAGTGATCGCTCAACGTGATACGCTTTAGCCTAATCCCAATCGCGAACTCACCACGAGTTGGTGATTCAAGGAGGCCAGACAAAACAAGGTCTTGAACCAGCCTGTAGGCCGTCGGTTTAGGTATATCGGACTGAGCACAGATATCCGCTACGGACGCACGTCCTTTTTGACCCACGATTTCCAAAATCAGCGCTAATCGTTCGAGATGCATTTTTCTCACTTTATGATAACTAAGTTTTCGATATACGATACAATTTAGGGAATCAAGGGAGGAGCACTCGATGGATGGACAATGCTGTGGACCGGGCTTCAAAAGTCCGCAAGAAGCCATCAAAGCCCCCCGAGAAAAGCTACTCTACACGATCGCCATCTACACCGGGACAGGGATCCAGAAACCTGATTACCTTGCTACAGTGGATGTCGACTCTGACAGCCCGACCTATTCTCAGGTAATACATAGGCTGGAAATGCCGGGGATTGGGGACGAGCTTCACCACATGGGGTGGAACGCCTGTTCGTCCTGTCACGACGACGGCTCGATGTCCCGCAAATACCTGATCTTGCCGGGCGTACGCTCTAACAACCTTCACATCGTTGATACAGCCACTGACCCGCGTGCGCCGCGGTTGCATAAGATCATCGACGGGGCCGAGATCAAGGCCAAGGCAGATTTATCGGGCCCGCATACGGTGCATTGTTTGGGCTCGGAAATCATCATTTCCTTCCTTGGAAATGCCAAGGGTGAGGCTCCTGGAGGCTATCTGCATCTCGACAAAGAGTTCAACATCGTCGGTCGCTGGGAAACCTCGATGGGCGATATCAAATTCGGCTATGACTTCTGGTACCAACCACGCCACAACGTGATGGTCAGTTCAGAATGGGCTGCGCCCAATACCTTCATGCCAGGCTTCGATCTGGAAGAAGTTGGCCATCTGAAATATGGGCGGGAGCTGCATTTTTGGGATTTTGAAAAGCGCGAACCGGTCGAAAGCTTCTATTTGGGTGAAGACGGGCTGTTGCCACTGGAAGTCAAGTTCCACCATGACCCCGACAGCACGCATGGGTTCTGTGGCGCAGCTCTTTCGACCAATGTGATCCATTGGTGGCAAGACGATGCTAAAAAGTGGCAGTGGGAAAAGATCATCGATGTCGAAAACGAGATGCACCCCGAATGGCCGATCCCGTTGCCAGGGGTGATGTCGGCGATCCTGATCTCGATGGACGACAAATACTTGTACCTGAACAACTGGCTGCATGGAGATATGCGCCAGTATGACATCACCGATCCGCATAATCCCAAGCTGACCGGCCAAGTGTTTATGGGGGGCCTTTTGGGTAAAGCTCCGATCGTTAACGGGGTCGAGGTCGCGGGTGGTCCGCAAATGTTCCAGCTCTCTCTCGACGGACGAAGGCTTTATGTCACGACCTCGCTGTTCTCGACTTGGGACAATCAGTTCTATCCCGAGATCCGCGAAAAGGGCGGGGTTATGGTGATGATCGATTGCGACCCTGAAAACGGTGGCATGAAGATCAATAAGGATTTCATTGTGGACTTTGGCGCAGAACCGAATGGTCCATCGCGCTGTCACGAGAGCCGGTATCCGGGCGGTGATTGTACAAGCGACATCTGGCTATGACTACGTATACCGTGACGATCGCGAACAGAGATGGCGCGCAATATTGTGTGGATGCGCGGCGTGCACTTTTGGAAACGCTGAGAGAACAAGGCGTCGACTTGCCTTTTGGGTGCAAGTATGGCGGCTGCATTACCTGCGCAGCAAAACTAAAGACTGGCGCGATCGATCAACGCCGACAGGTTGCGCTGAATAATCGGCAAATCGCGAACGGCTATGTGATCCTTTGCGTCGCGCGTCCGACATCCGACATCACGCTTGAGATCGGGGTCGAGAGCCATGACAAGCTGTACCGCAATCCGTTTCTCGACGCTCTCAAACCCCACGAACTCAAGGCTGACATTGCGACGCCGAAGGAAGGTTAACCGATGCCCGAAGCAGATATTGACCGCATCTACGATTACGACCCTAAATACCTCGCCGACATCCTGCAGTCGGTTAAAACCATTGCAATGGTGGGGGCTAGCGCGGACAAAACGAAATTCAGCTATGGCGTTCTGCGACAGCTGAGTGAAATCGGCTATGATATTCTACCGGTGAATCCTAACCCGAATGTTTCGGAAATTAGAGGGCTCAAGGTCTACCACTCGCTGGAAGAGATCGACAAAAATGTTGATATGGTTGACGTTTTTCGCCCGAAGGAAGAGTTTTATGCCTTTGCCGAGAAGGCTATCGCAATCGGGGCAAAAGTTCTTTGGGGTCAAATCGGTGTGTACGACGACAAAGCAGCGCAACTCGCCGAAGCGGCGGGCCTTAAAGTCGTGATGAACCGATGCCCCAAGATTGAACTCTTCCGCCCGTTTTGGAAGCCGCGCCTGGACCTAAAGATATGATGGAAATTCGATTGGTAGCGACCTCCTCAGCATCCAATAATGGTGCCAATTGAAATACTGTGCTTACGGAAGAGAAGACACGTAATCCAGCCCGCTTTACGAAATCCGCGTTCTCTAAACCCAAGAATGGCCGTTTTGTTTATAGAACCAACGGCCACCTTGTCCACGAACCAGATATTTAGGTTACATCCCAGCGCTGCGCAGCGGCGAACGGCAGCTTTGTCCTGCCGCGACCTGGATAAGCGGTTACGACGATTGTTGGATCATACCAGCATTTGTATAAGTAATTGCCGCATGGGTTGACGCTGAGCCCGACCATCTAAATGGAGGACGAAACATGGGCAGCCGTTTAGCAGTGATCATCGTAGCGGACATTGTCGGTTATTCCGGGATGATGGCCCGCGACGAAAAGTCAGGGATAGCGACAGTCAAAGAGATCAACGACACCAAGCTGGTTCCGATCTGCGATCGCCATGGGGGCGAAATCCTCAAGCGTTTGGGCGACGGATGGATCATTGCATTCGGGTCGATCATGGCGGCTCTGGAATGTGCCACTGAGATACAGAGTAAGCTGGCCAAACACCCAATGATAAAGTTACGTATCGGCGGCCATTTGGGTGAAATTACCGAGGATGAAGACGAATTTTATGGCACCGGGATCAACCTTGCGGCCCGGCTCGAGGCCGAGGCACCACCTGGCGGCATCATGATTTCGCAAGACCTCTTTCGACAGCTTAGCGGCAGTCTGGCAGCACAATTCGAAAGCGCGGGGCTGCTCGAGTTAAAAAACATTCCCGACCCGGTCGAGGGTTTTTACTGGTCGCCTAAGACAAAGGTCGCACCGGAAGAGGATAAGCGCCCCGTCATCGTCGTGGTGAAGATAGAGTTCGGGCCAAATGACGAAGAAACCAAGGCCGCAGCGCTGGAGTTGCGTGACCAGCTCTTGATGAACCTGTCGAAACGCACCGGTATTCGGGTTGTGGACGCGCTCACGGCGATGACGCTTGACCCAACCTATTTTCTGCGCGGCAGACTGCGGATGGCGGCGGGCAAAGCGCGGCTGAGTATATCTCTGGTGCTGTCTGAAACCGGAGAGCCTTCTTTCTCGCAGAACTATCAAGGTGAAACTGCGGACATCTTTGCGTTCTTCGACGAAACGGCTGCACAAGTAAACGCGGATATCCGCAACCACCTGAACAATTTTGATGCCGAGCGTGTGAAACATATGCCGATCGAGGAAATGGGCATATCCGACCTTCTGGCACGCGTCGCGAGCACCGGTCAGTCAGGCAAACACAAAGAATGGCTCGACGCCAGGAAATATCTGGACCGGGCGCTGGAACTGAACCCGGACCATCCGATGGTTCTGGCGATGTCGTCTATGGGGGATATCCTGTTTGCCCGAACGAGGTTCGAGGAAATTGAACCCTGCAAAGCCGAATTGCTGGAAAGCGCATTGAACCGCGCGTTGGTCTCAATGCCCAAAAGCGATTACCTGTTTGCCGTTCGCGGTATGTGCTATTTGTTCGGCAAAAAGGATTTCAAAAGCGCCAAGCGCGATTGCCATCACTCGCTGAAGCTCAACCCGACCTATTATTTTGGCCGCTTAATCCTCTCCATGGTTGAGATCGCGGAAAGCAAATTCGACGATGCTCTTGCAACGTTGGAGCAGGTGGAGGGGTTGGCAACCGAGAAGTCCTATGAACCAATGCGGCAGGTCAATCTCGCGGTCTGCCTGTATTGTTCCGGCGACTTTCAGGGCTGTGCCAATGCTCTGGACAGCGTTATCCAGCTTCAGCCCGGCTTCTGGACGCTCCATCGGTTCAAGGCAATCGTACTGAGAAAACTTGGCGACACTGACGCCGCCGCAGCAAACGACGCCGTTGCCGATGCTCTGTCAAAAGAACCGACGATGTTCTTTCTCAAGCCGTTGCTGCGAGCCGAGCACGCCGCCCTGCTGGAAGCTCTCGTCCCAACAGAAGGTTTCTAGTCGTGGGAAATGCGGTGGCAGGCAGCTGCCTCAAAAACGGAAGCCACCCTGACCTGGCCTTATTTCATGTCGGCTCTGTCCGCTCAGCGGTCATTAGAGAAAATTCTGCGAACGGCTGCTCTGAGCCCAAAGCTGTCTTTCAACAAGTGTCGAAAATGCTGCGTTGCAGCCAAGCGAACCCGCCGTTTGCAGTGTGTGCAGAAAACTATCACGTGGGATCCAAAAATCGCTTTGAGTTTGCGTAAGCAACTTGGCATCGTCACATTGAGACCAGGTTTACCCAAAAATATTGGGAGAGAATTCAATGAAACGCCTGTTCCCGTCTTTGCCGGACAACGCAACACTTGGTAGTGTCTATCAAGCTTTTCCCGATAAGCTTTCTCCACTTTGTGCGTACGAAAGCCTGGTTATGAGGGGAAAGAGCGATCTGTCGGTCGCCGAACGTGAATTAATCGCAGCCTATGTCTCGGGCTTGAATGCTTGCGCGTATTGCCATGGGGCGCACATCGTTTTTGCCAAGGCATACGGTATTGAGGTCGAGACAATTGAGTCGCTGATGGAGGACCGCGATACGGCACCAGTCGAGGACCAGCTTAAACCTTTATTGGCATATGTCGAAAAGCTCACTGTCTCGCCATCGCAAATGACTGAATCAGACGCAAAAGCGGTGTATGACGCAGGCTGGTCGGAGAGTGCATTGTTTGATGCCATCCAAGTTTGCGGCGTGTTCAATCTGGTGAACCGATTTATAGAAGGAACAGGTGTCCAAAGCCCTGGCAACGATCCAAGACAAGCCGATGAGGCCACTTTGGAACGATGCCGCAGCGAAACCTTCTACACTGATTTCGGACGGGAGAACGGCCTCGATATCTCTTGATTTGTAGTTGTGCCAGACCGCAGAGCAGAGATTGAACGGAAGTGACTTAGTGTGTGCACCGAGCCCAAAGCTGACGTTACTTATCCCGGCCATGCAAAAGTCTGCGATGACCTCATAAGTGCATCAAGTGCAGGCGAATGTTTTCGGCCGGGGACTGTAAAGGCCGCGATAGTTCTTGAAACTTCTGGCTCAACAAGCGGGCGCTGCATCAAGCCCGGTAGAGTAACCGAGTACTCAGGCATAAAGGCAAAACCAATGCCCGCAGCAACCATTGCTTGTACCCAATCTTCTCGCTCAGACCTGAAGCGAGCGTACAGCTCAACGCCTTTTGACTGACAAACCGACATTACCATCTCGCGCAACTCACAGGCCAAGCGGTCAACGTAGTTTTCTTGTGATAAGTCTTGGAGCGAAACTGAGTTGAGTTGTCCAAGGCGGTGTTCCGGCGGGAAAACAACCACATATCTTTCGTCGTAGAGTGGTCTAGTCCTGAACTCCTCTTCAAGCTCTTCAGTCAGGGTCATTAAAGCAACATCGATATCGCCATCGGCAAGTTTTTTCTTTAGGTCCGACACGCTTGCTTCGTTGACAGACAACTCCAATCCGCTGTGGTTTTTCTCGAATTGAGCTAAAAAGCGAGCAAGGCGAACGTGCCCAATTGTTGATAGGACACCCAAGCGCAGCGGTACTTTTTCCAGCAAACGAAAATTCTGAGCCAGCGCTTGTGTAGCTGCTGCTTCGTCGACGATGTGCTGTAGATGCGGCAGCATAGACTTCCCAAAGTCGCTAACCAGTATTTTCCTACCTTCCCGATGGAAAACCTGTGCGCCCAGTTCGGTTTCTAGTGACTTGACGCCCTTGGTAAGCGCTGGTTGGCTCACATTGCATTCTGCAGCAGCTTTGGTGAAATTCAGATGCTTTGCGGCAGATAAGACATATCTAATCTGAGACATCTCCATGTTGGGGCACCTCGTCACTGAAAGCTAATAACAATCATGACGCAGGATACACCGTTTTATCCAAACCTGGAGTTATTAAGTCATAAGGTATTGATAGTTCCCCGAGCCACCGCTCCGTGATGCAATAGGCGCATTAGTTTTGACTATTCGGAAAGGGAGCGAAATGTCTGTTTTTATGGTCGAAAGAAACCTTAAGGGTATCAGCATAGATGACTTGGGCGCTGCTCAAAAAGCCGCGATAGCAACTGCGCAAAAAATGACGGCAGATGGAGACAAGATCAGCTACGTTCGTTCAACATTTGCTCCCGAAGACGGGCGCTGCATGTGCTTGTTTGATGGTGAAAGCGCCGATCAAGTTCGTCGATTGAACGATACCGCTGGGCTTCCTTACGAAAAGGTCGTAGCCGCAATGGACCTTACCCCGTAACGGCTTGTAATATTGATTGCTTTTTGGGCCCTGAGTATATGCTCATGGGCCCTTGGCAATGGTTGAGCAGCTCGGCAGGGAGGTGCAGGTTCGTCCCGCAGATACTTGGTACACCGAGTTTTGCGGAAGCGCAGCATCATCTCCAATGCAGACTAGAACTCATCTCGTTTTAGCTTCTTCGAAAGACTAGCTCAGGCTCCCTGGAGTTCTGCTTACACAATGCGACCACAGACTGCCGGATGGATCACTTGGTCAACCTGCGCGACTGTTTGCATTGGACGCTGCAGTACAGAAGGGAACTCGGGCTAAGGCCTGCCCTCGCCATCCCAATACTCTTGATCAGGCCTTTGATATCCAGCCCCTTGATAGCTGTCATAGCTGCACACCCTCACAACAATAATTACAAAGAGTGCTATGAGGATTGCCCTGGCAGTTGGGGTTTGGAGCAAGTACTTCATTATTCATTTTTAATTTTGCGAGAGTGAAATGGCAAAGAAGTCCTGCGCCCCTTCATTCAGACCGCCAGTAGAACCGAACTAGACGAACGCGAAATTACACTGCTGAACAACGCGCTGAAGGTTTGCGAGGTGGCTTGGATATCGCTTGTTAGGCAACACCTGCTGATGACGGTGTTAACGGCGGCTTCGTCCACTTAGCAGACTCTAAAGGACTTGATCTGTTCGACCAGGAATGACAATTCAATACGTAACCAGTCTCACGTGGAAAATGTCAGATGAAAAATCTTCTTCTAACGTGCTGCTTTGGATTTGTTTTTCTTGGGTTCACCTCGCTTCCGTCGGCTGCCCAGCCTCGGTTAGGCTGGGCGTATCAGGTTGATGGGCTTGCCGCGTTTCAAGGGGATGCGGATTTGAGTGACGGCGGCAAGTTCTCTGCAAGTCGAGCGTTTCTACGTGCCACCGCACTTTACAATCTAGAAGGCGGAAGCTCCGTTGGGCTTTCCACCAGTTTTGGCAAGCTGGACTATAAATTCAGCCAATCGAACAACCAGCCATGGGAAAACATACGTGACCTTCGCGTAGCTGTTCCTGTTCGGTTTCGTGTGGGGGATACAACAACGGTTTTTGTATCGCCACAGATCAGGTGGGACTACCAAAGCGGGGCCTCCTCATCTGACGGTAGAACCTACGGTGTTTTTGCAGGTATTGCATGGCAACTGAACGAGCGCCTAACGATAGGCCCAGCCTTTGGTGCGTTTTCTGAATTTGACGAAAGCGGTACTGATTTTTTTCCGGCTCTGCTTATCGACTGGGACATAAATGACCGCTGGAAATTGAACACCGGCTCTGGTGTCGGAGCAACGCAAGGTCCCGGGTTGTCGCTGAGCTACGCTCTAAATGAGGCTATCGATCTTTCGTTAACCGCACGATCAGAGAGAATTCGTTTCAGGTTGGATGAGGATGGCCTCGCCCCGGATGGGGTGGGTGAAGACAAGAGTATCCCTGTGGTTCTTTCTCTTGGGTACAATCCGAATCCTGGAGTTTCATTGAGCGTATTTGCGGGAGCAGAATTTGATGGCCGCCTGACGTTAGATGATGCGAATGGAGTAGAAATCAGTCGGCAAAGCTATGACACTGCGCCGTTGGTTGGGCTGGCGTTTAGGGTCAGGTTCTAATCGCGGCATTGAGCCTGTTTGCCAGATGTGTGCGGAGGTTTTTTCGCGGCTGAGTTCATACTTCTGCTTTGTCCGCACGGCGGTCATTGATGCGCTGCTTAGCGAACGACTGCTCCGAGCCCAAACCAAAAAATGTCGCGCGGCAAATGATTGGCCACTTTTAAAGATTCGAGTTTACGTCTCCCAGAGTTTCGCGAGTGTATCTTCGTCGATGTTCACGATTTGGTTTGCATTAGGAAACCCTCCGTTCGTGACGTCTGCGAATTTTTAACGGTAGGCGGCGACACGTTCATCTTGTAGCCTGTCCCGCTCTCCGGCGAAGCTACGGTAGGTTTTGGCATGGCGCGGGATATAGCCGCGGTTTTCGCCCAACAAATTAGCCGAGAACAGATATTGCGCGTCGCATCCACCGCCTGACCGCAGCGAGAGCGTCGGCATAGATGTGCGTTTGGTGATCTCGATTGCAAGACCTGCGGCCACGACCTCCATCTCTACGGCGAACGCACCGGCGTTCTCGAACTCCTGAACTTGCGTCCGGATCATCTTGGCTTGTTCCAGCGTCTTGCCCACGCCTTGAACCCGCCCGTCCAAGCTGCCTTGGGCGGGCAAGACCCACGTTGCAAATGGCGGGAACACCGTGACGGGCAAGCGCCTCCACGACCCATGGGTTGTAGCCGCAATAGACAGATTGAGCGCCTGCCATCATTGCGGCCATGGCATTGCGCAACGCCTCTGTTACGTCTGCGGGTATGCCCCATGGTAGGCCAAACTGGAAATGCGTGTCGGGCACAGCTTTGGCAGAATGGCCCTGCTCTGGTACAAAGGCTGAGCCGATCATGTCTATACCCGCTTCGCGCGCCGCAATCGCTTCTTTTTCGCGGGCGACCTGCACGTAGTTGATTGTGCGTTTGCCTTTGGCCTCCAGCAAGTCCTTGACTGTCATGCCACCCAATTCATTTGGCCCCGTTGGTAAATTTCTTGCGCCGCTCGCGGATTTTCGCGTCAGATTCTACGGTGCCATCATGGAATGAACCGAACCACTTGTCCCAAGGCAATTCGAGCGAGCCATAGTTACACTCAAAATAACGATGGTGCATCTGGTGATGGAATGTTCCCAACTTCAAGCGGTTCTTGTCCTTGATCATCATGCCTTCAAAGCCCGTATGCGTCGTCGCAGCCGTCAGCGCGTAATATTGCAGGTGGAACAGAATGTGCAGCGGGTGTGCCGCAACAATAAAATGGATCAGCACCGACCCAAGAAAGATCAAATGTTCTACCGGATGCATCGCCATGCCCGACCAAGGCCCTACGTTGATGTTGCGATGGTGCAGTGCATGCACGTGTTTGTAGAAGAACGGGATGTGCAGGAAGCGGTGAATCCAATAGAAATAGAAACTTTCCCAAACGGGGATCAGCAGAAATAGAGCGATGAACCAGATGGGGTTCGCTGCCCATGTCAGCATCGGTGCATAACCGTTGGCCATCGCCCAGAACATCAGCACCTCATAGAACGTCCAAACCGTGACGCCACTGGCGATGGTCCAGAACATGTTGTCGCGGATTTGCCCGCCCAGCGTGAACTGTCGCCCGTTTTTCATCAGGGGACGCGGGTCGTATTTCAACTCCTGGCCCTGTTTGGTGAAGGTATAGAAATAGAGGTGAAGCCCTCCGGCGACGAGTGTCATCAATGCGACGTTACGGATGAACATCTCGGCAATCCAACCGAACGCCAGCGTTTGCGTTTCGGCTAAGGGGGGGTGGAACCAATAGAACGAAATGCAGGCAATCGCGACGACGATTAATCGTTCGGTGAGGAAGAACCAAGAGTTCCAGAACCATGCGACCATCGCCATTGGGCGCGGGGGCCAGCTAAAGAATGGCGACACTTGCAGCGGGACATTTGGCGTGTGGTTCCAGCCTTTGAGTGGTGCGCCAGACATCAATGGTCTCCTAGAAAAGCAGCGCATTTACGTTGGCATGATTTGTTTCACCGGAAAAATAGTATTAAAAGACAAACATCATCATAAATTCAGAGATAAAGATGCCGCTAACCCTTAAGGCCATGGAATATTTCACAACCGCGCTGCGTCATGGCAACATTGCCAAAGCGGCGGCGGAACTGAACATTGCTGCCTCTGCAGTATCCAGCGCGATTGATCAGGTCGAGGCAGAATTTGATCTGACACTTGTGATCCGCCAACGCGCGCGTGGTATTCAGCCGAACGCAGCGGGACGCGACGTGGCGCGGAAATGCGAGCATTTGTTGGAAGACTACCGGTCACTTCTGATTGAGGGCGCGGAGTTGAAGCAATCGCATAGTGGAACGCTTAGGGTAGGCTACTATGCTCCCATCGCCCCAGCGTTTCTACCGCAGATTTTTGATACGTTCTTGTCTCACCGCACAGGTGTCACGCTCGAATTGCAAGAATGTAACAATGATGAAGTACAGGACGGGCTGCTCTATGGGACATACGATGCCATTTTGTTTGTCGCAGAGGGTGTAAGGCCCTCCATCGAATTTACCCCCCTCATCACAGCACCGCCGTACTGCTTGCTGCCACAGTCCCATCCATTGGCAGACCAAGATGCAGTCACGATGGCTCAGATTTCAAAGGAACCTTTGGTTGTGCTGAACCGCCCCTTGGCCGCTTCCTATTACAAAGGTCTGTTTCAATCCCGCACAAGGCAAGTGCCAATCGCGGCCTACGCGAACTCGACCGAAATGGTACGCAGTCTTGTGGCAGCGGGGAGGGGATGCGCAATCCTAAATATGCTGCCTTTAACGTCCGAGACGTATGTTGGTGCGCCTGTCGTCGCGCGCCCGATTTCAGATACTCTGCCGCCACTAACGCTGGCCCTCGGCTACGACAGTGCGCGTCCAAGACGGATCGTTCAAGAATTCGCTCAAGCTTGCCGAGATTACTTCTCTGAATCCGGGTCAACACAATGCGTTGTCTTGAGCTAGTCCTAGACAGGCGACCATTGGGGCGCATGCAGCGAAATGACGTAGTGTCCGCAAAGTAGACGTTCAAGCAAGGTGCAGCGAACGACCGCATTGAGCCCTGAACGGTCTTTCAAAACTGGAAATAACACCTCAGCTACCGTGGCTCGCTGCGACCGATTTTATGTTAAAGTAAGCAGGCATCAATTGGAGATTGTTGGCTCGGAGCAACGGAGATGGAACGCAAATTAGCGGCCATTCTGGCCACCGATATAGTCGGTTTCGCGGGATTGGTATCACGCGATGAAAGTGGAACATTAGCTAAGTTGGTTCGACTAGAACGTGAAATCATCGGCATGCAGGTGGAAGCAAACCGGGGTCGTGTTTTTAAGTCTACTGGCGATGGGTTTTTGGCTGAGTTCTCGAGTGTCTTTGAGGCGGTCAATTGTGCAACTAACATTCAAAGAGCCTGCGCACGCGAAGCACGCCGGTCGAACAGTGACGACCCTCTCATCTTACGCGTCGGCGTTTCTCTCGGTGATGTCGTTGTACACGGCGACGATATTCTCGGAGACGGCGTAAATACTGCGGCACGGCTTGAAGCAATAGCGGAACCAGGTGGAATCGCGGTTTCAGGAGAAGTAATGGCGCAAATAGCGGGCAAGATAGATCTTCCGCTGGCGGATTGCGGTCACAAAAGACTCAAGAGAACTGATAGTCCAATACATGTCTACATGACCGTTTCAGAACCCGGAGAAGAGGGAGGTTTTCTGGATTTTGATGAAGATGAATTGGCCAAAACCTTAATAACTGGTGGCTGCATCTGTGGGTTGGTACGGTATGAAATAAACGCGCCTGCCATAAGCACCGGGTATTGCCATTGCAGTTGTTGCAGAAAATTTTCTGGTTCAGCAGTTAATGCATGGGCGGCTTTTCCTGCTTCTGCTGTTCGATTTCTCACCGAGGAACCTCGATACTTCGCAACTACGCCGATAGCAAATCGTGGCTTTTGTGCCAGATGCGGGGCAAGCCTAACTTATAAGCTCGTGAAGCCACGAGAAACGGCCTATCTGGTCCTGCATACTTCGAGCCTCGACCAACCGGAAAACTTTGCTCCTTCAGTCCACTCCGGAATAGAAAGCAAAATGCCTTGGTTTGATATTTTGGATGATTTGCCGCGGACAAGATCTTCAGACTCCAGAGTTTTGCAAGAAGCGTGGTCAAGTGTCGGTCTACCAGACCCTGAAACTTGGGGACCTTTGGCTAAGCCGCCTGAGGTTTTTTAGTGACCGAGCGATTTCTGCTTTATCCCGCATGGCGGTCATTCAACGCAAATAATCCAAAGTCTGGTATCCGGAGGAGCGGCCGTTCGCGCCTAAACCTTCGGAACCCGTTTTGAGATGACGGACGGCTGCTGCCGTCCGTCAAACCGTCAGATGTCGATCTTCTCCGCGATGCTCAACGCGTCGTCGAGTTCGACCCCAAGGTACCTGAACTTGTAAACGCGGCGTGTGACGGCTCGGTTGGCAATATAGTGGATGTAAAGAACGCGTCTTGGACAAATGACATTGGCCAGGCAATTCTCGCCGGATATTGGGAAGACCCGGACTACGACCCGACGCAAAGCGCGTTCTGCTACGTGAGAGTGTTGGCAATACCGACACCGCGGTGGACGACATACGATGCAAAGGTGTTCGGAACGCAGATCCCTAATGAAGCCCCGCATTCGCTACAGGAACGAGCTAACCTATAGCCAATATGGTACATACCTCGCAGATGATTTTTTGATAATCCAATACGGCCATTCGCATAGTTTGCTTCGGGCTCAAAGCGACTGTTTGAAGCAATCCGCGTGAGAGTCTGCTATCGTATTTGACCAACGTCCTATCACTTGACATCGAGTTGTGTGTGGTAGGTATCGTGGTATTTCTCCTGATACTTCTAATTTATTTCTCACTTAACAGTATCTTATGGGCTTAGTTATGCTGACTTCGTCTCCGCCATTTGTTTACATTGGGGCCAAAAAATACCTTTGGTCAGCGATTTGGGGTTGAACCGGATTACCTGAGTCCGGTTACGCGTTGGTGCGCGGCACACAAAACATCTTACTGAGAAAAGAGTCATTTAATTCCGTCAAGTTGCCCGACCCAATCCACCACAGTTTGCGCCGTTTTGTTCCATTGAGCGTCAAACTGTATATAGTGGCAGGCCCCCTCGACGGGCATGAACTCGGCTGAGTCAAAGCGGTTCGCCATCGCCTTGGCCGTGCTGGTCGCCACGGCCTTGTCTTCCGTGCCAGAAACGAACAAGAGCGGGCATGTCACATTGTGCGGGTCGATCAGGGTCGTTTGCGCGCTGTCAAACATCCAGAACACGAATTCGAACAGCACCCGACCGGACTCGGTGCCAAGCCGCTGATGGATGTCGTGTTGCAGCGCCTCTGGCAGAGTGTTCAGCCCGTAGGTTGCCAAAAGCTCGAAATCCTGACCCAAGGCCTGATCCCAGAAAGCTCCGGCCGAGATGAACAGTTTTCCCAGATCGCGCTCTCCGTCGGTGGTGGGCAGGACACCATTGACGATACTGCTGTTCAGCAGAACTCCGGCGCGTATCAGACCTTGTGCCGCCAAAAGCTGAGCGATCACGCCGCCGAGCGAATGACCCACGACTATCGGAGCCTGCCCGATCTCATTGATGGCGCGTCGTGCATCTTCGACATAGTCGGCAATGCTAAGCCCGATCAGTTTGGCGTCCCGATCCGGGCCCGGAGGCAGATCGTGGTGGCGATAAGTCAGGCTGTGACAGCTATAACCCGCTTGTTCGAAGGCTTGGCGGACGGGCGCCATCGTCCAAGCAGCGGCATTTGTTCCGGTCAGCAAAAGGACGGGTGGCAGGGGGTCGTCGGTCATCGCGTGCTCGGATCCGCATGGGCTTGGGGCGTGATTTACGTATGCCCCAGAACTTTGCGCGCCACGCGGAAACATTCAAGGGCTTGGGGTACGCCACAGTAGATTCCGATCACATGGATGATGGCGCGGATCTCTTCGGGCGTAACGCCGTTGTTGATCGCGCCTTTGCAGTGAATCTCCCATTCATGCATCTTGCCCAGAGCGCCGATCATCGACAGGTTCATCATCGACCGAGTTTTGGCGTCGATGACATCATCGCCCCATCCAAAACCCCAGCACCAGGCTGTCATCGCTTCTTGGAACGGGCGGGTGAAGTCGTCAGCCGCCGCGAGGTTCTTTTCGACATATTCTGCGCCAAGAGTGCTCTTGCGTTGTTCCAGTCCTTTTAGAAACAAGTCTTCGTTGAACAGGTCTGACATTTTTACCTCGGGAGTCGTGGACAATAGTTGTGTGTTGGGCCGAGAAAATTCGTCGAATTTTCTTCGCCTTCGGGTAGGTCAGCCATCAATGGCTTCGCGCATCCAGTGTTGCAAGCGCGCAATGGAATGTTCCGACATCACGCCGCAACCGGGGTCCAACACCAGCGGGCCGGGGCGGTATCCGCGGGACTTCAGGCCGCGGTGGACGGATTCGACCAGACGGATATCCTCTTCGACCGTTGTCTCGCGGTCTTGTGCGGCCAGTTGGCGGATCAACGCGCTTTCCGATCCGCCTTCGGTGTACCAACCGCGCCAGACGGTGCAGTGATCGGCGTCGTGGGCGCGCCAGTGATAGGTGTTCAGTACGTTACCCGGATAGCACTGGAACGAGAACATCGGCCACAAGAACCACGACTGGTAGTCGCCCGCATGAGGCACGGACATGTCGATGGGGTAGGTCATCTTGTCGAGGCTCTGACACTCGGTCGTATGACGCAGGACATAGCCGCCGCTGGCGTCGGGCTGAATGTCATAAGTCTCGGGCTTGACGACGCCTTCGGCAAAAGTCGGGTGGTTGGTCGGGCAGTGATAGCATTCCGAGTAATTCTCGATACTGACCTTCCAGTTGCAGTTTTCCGGAATTTCTACCCATTCCAGCGGTTCCAAATCGTCGATATGCGGTACAAACGCACCGATTTCCTCGCGCACGCCGGGATACCAATCGTCCATGGGGGCTGCATCATCGTCGAGGTTGACGAAGATGAAGCCGTTGAACACTTCGGTCCGAACCGAGGTCAGGCAGATCGCGCTGCGGTCGAAACCGGGAACCGATTTGATATTCGGGCCGGCGCGCAATTGGCCCGTCAGTTCATAGGTCCAAGAGTGATAGGGGCAGACGACCACGCGGGTATTACCCGCGCCACTGACCATCTCGTGCGCGCGGTGTTGGCACACATTGTAGAATGTGCGGATTTCCCCGTCGCGACCCCGAATGCAGAAGAGGTTTTGCCCCGCGATCTCGAACGCGAAATAGTCGCCGGGTTCGCGCACCTGTGCCACGTGGCCTGCGAATTGCCACGTTCGGGCCAGCAGCCCTTGCATTTCCTGCGCGAAAATTGCGGGGTCGGTATAGTATCTGGCGTCCAGAGAATGGGTGAGGGGGGCGTTCATTCGGGCTCCTCCGCGTAGAGGCCAAGCTGGTGTCTGCGTTGGTGAAACCGCTCCACCCGCTCGACGATTTCATCGCTGGACACGGCGATCACGAAGGACAGCAGCGTTTCCAGCAGAGCGATTGTCGAAACAGAGGAGGGGAAGAATTGCGGCGTATCGGCGGCCACGACAAAGCCGTGCTGCGCGTTCAGGATCACTGGGCTAGCCGGACTGTCCGAGATCCCCACGACGGTCATTCCCTGTTGCCGAGCCAGTTTGATGGCGTCGATCACCTCGGTCCGGTAGGGGTGGCATGTGATGGCAATCAGCACGTCTTGTTCATCAGCCCAGGCCAGGTCGTCCACCGGGGTTGATCCGGGGCGGGGAATAGCGTGGAATTGCTTCATCCCAGTTGACGCTAGATAGGTGAAGTTCCGTGCGTTCGCGTTGTTAACGCCCACGCCCAGCGTGAAAATCTGGCGACAGGTCCAGATATCCTCGGCCGCCGCCTTTAGGTTGGCGGCGTCAATTCCGGCAAAGGTCTCTTCGATATTGCGGATCGCGGCGCCAATCATATCGGCATAAAGCCCGCCCAGCTCACCCGACTTGCCGATATCCTGCAGCCAACGCGCACGGTCGGGGAACGAAACGCCGCCCCGACGAATCGCATCACGGAAGGGCGCGCGGAAATCTTCATACCCTTCGAAGCCGACTTGCCGCGCCATGCGGACAAAAGTGTTGGGCTTTACTTTTGCCGCCTCGGCAATCTCGCGCACGGTCGAAACCCCAACATCCGTGGGGTTTTCCAGCACATAGCGTGCGGCCTTTTGCGCCTCGGGCGTCAGGGCCTCCCATTCCTCCGTAAGGCGGTCGAGAACGATTGATGATACATTTGTGTCATTCATGATTGACGATGGTACAAATGTGGAATTAGCCTGTCGAGCAGAAAAGCGACTCGGGAAGAGGAAATGTCATGTCCGAGAAGAAATTGCCCACCCACGCCCGCGTGGTCATTGTTGGAGGCGGCGTCATGGGGGTCGGTCTGGCCTATCATCTGGCGCATGAGGGGTGGGGCGATGACACCGTCCTGCTGGAAAAGGCCGAGCTGACCAGCGGCAGCACGTGGCACGCGGCGGGCCAGATCACGCATTCGACCTCAAGCTTTGGGCTGGGCAAATGCGTGGACTACAATATCGGTCTCTATTCCGGCGCGTTGGAGGCTGAAACCGGCCAGCCGGTCACATGGCACGGCTGCGGCTCGTTCCGCTTGGCCTATACCGAGGATGAGATGGACTGGCTGCGCCACACCCTGTCCGTGGGCCGCTCGCTTGGCTTCAACATCGAATTGGTGGGCCCCGAGAAGGTGGCCGAGCTGCACCCGTTCTACAATCTCGACGGCGTATTGGGTGCGCTGCACACGCCTGATGACGGGCATGTGGACCCGACCAATGTGACCATGGCGATGGCGACGGGCGCGCGCCAGAAGGGCGTCCGCATCTTCCGCAACTGCCGCGCGACGAACATCACGCAGGCCGAGAATGGCGAGTGGGTGGTTGAGACCGAGATGGGCACGATAACCTGCGAACATGTGGTGAATGCGGGCGGCACTTACGCGCGCCAGATGGGTGAATGGTCTGGGTTGCAACTGCCGATGACCTCGATGACGCACCATTACTTCGTGACCGAGCCGGTGCCCGAGTTCCAGAATCTGGACACGGAACTGCCGGTGATCCGCGATGACCGCAAGGTCTCGGGCTATATCCGGATGGAGCAACAGCGCGGGCTGATCGGGATTTACGAGAAAGAGAACCCGAACTCGGTTTGGCATGACCATTGCCCGTGGGAATACGAAAACTGGCTGTTTGATGCGGATTACGACCGGGTGATGCCGTGGCTTGAGGAAAGCCTGAACCGGATGCCGATCTTTGCCGAGCTGGGTATCCAGCGCGATGTGCATGGCGCTATCTCGCACCCGCCGGACGGCAATCCCCTGATCGGGCCCGCGCCGGGTGTGCGGAACTATTGGTGCTGCTGCGGTACGCAGATCGGCATTGGTTGGGGGCCAGGTCTGACGCGTGAGTTGGCGCGCTGGATGGTGCATGGTGCCGCCGATATCTCAATGCGTGAGTTCGACCCGCGCCGGTTCGGCAGCTATGCCACGAAGGACTGGCAGGTGATCAAGGCCGAGGAAGACTACTGCCTGCGCCACGAGATTCCGTTTCCGCATTTCAACCGTCTCGAAGGGCGTCCGATCAAGCCATCGCCCCTGTATG
Source organism: Ruegeria sp. AB6 (assembly GCF_056542685.1). Taxonomy (NCBI): domain Bacteria; kingdom Pseudomonadati; phylum Pseudomonadota; class Alphaproteobacteria; order Rhodobacterales; family Roseobacteraceae; genus Ruegeria; species Ruegeria sp. AB6. The sequence goes on from NZ_JBQGAD010000003.1 coordinate 225,628, forward strand.
AGTTGCTGAAATCCAAGGGCGCGGTGCATGAGGAAGTCTATGGGTTCGAGCGCCCCCGCTGGTTCGCCCGCGATGGGGTTGAACAGCGCGACCACTATTCCTTCCGCCGTACCCCAGCCGACGACATGGTGGCCGCCGAGGTCAAGGCGGTGCGCGAACGCGTGGGCATCATGGATGTGACGGCCTTTACCAAGGTCGAGGTTTCGGGGCCGGATGCCTACGCCCTACTGGATCGGCTGACGGCCAACCGGATGCCGCAAAAAGTGGGCTCGATCACGCTGACCCATATGCTGAACCGCCGGGGCCGGATCGAGTTGGAGACAACCATTGTTCGTATGGCTGAAGACCGCTTCTATCTGGTCTGTGCGGCGTTCTTCGAGCAACGCCTGCTGGATCACCTGACGCAACAGCGGGCGGATGAGGATGTTCAGGTTACCGCCCTCTCGTCCGATTGGTCAGCCTTGTCGCTGAACGGCCCCCTATCGCGGGACGTACTGGCGCGCTGCACCGATGCCGATTTGACCAATGTCGGGTTCCGCTGGTTGTCCGCGCAGGAAATCACAATCGCAGGCCACAAGGTCTGGGCGTTCCGCATGTCCTATGCCGGGGAACTGGGCTGGGAGTTGCACATGTCCAACGCCGCTTGCCTCGACGTTTACACCGCACTTTGGGGTGCGGGTGAGCCGCATGGCATCGCCGACTACGGCAGCTTTGCCATGAACGTGATGCGGATCGAGAAAGGTTTCAAAGGCGCGGGTGAACTAACCAATGAAGTCACATTGGCCGAGGCGGACGCGCTGCGCTTTGCGCGCACCGACAAGGACTATCTGGGCAAGGACAAGACCCTGAACACCGACCTTCCGTGGATTTGCGCCTATCTGGAAATCGAACCGGATGGCGAGATTGACGGCCATGGCGGCGAGGCCGTGATGCTGAATGGTCGCGTGGTCGGCTCGACCGCGTCGGTAGTCTACGGCCATACCGTCGGCAAGATCCTCGCCTTTGCCTATATCGAGCCCGAGGCCGCCACGCCCGGCACAGCCTTGCAAGTCGTGATCCACGGCCAACCCCGCGCGGCCCGAGTATTGGGCGAACCGGCCTATGATCCGCAAAGCCTGCTGCCACGAACCGACGCTGTACTGGAGGCCGCGCAATGATCTTGCCTGATAGAATGAAAGCTATGGTCACGATGGGCCATGGCGGTCTCGAGCAGATGGTGCTTCACCCGGACTGGCCTCGCCCCGAACCTGCGGCTCAGGAAGTGTTGATCAAGGTCGCTGCCTGCGGTCTGAACAACACGGACGTCAATACGCGGTCGGGATGGTATTCCAAGACAGTCACCGACGCGACCACCGGCGGCGCGTTTGATGAGGTGGGTGAGGAAGACCCCACCTGGGGCGGCAACCCGATCACCTTCCCGCGCATCCAGGGGGCGGATATCTGTGGCTATATCGTAGCCGTGGGTGCAGGTGTCGACCCCGCCCGAATCGGTCAGCGCGTGATCACCGATGGCTGGTTGCGGGCCCCGGATGATCCCGGCAACAAGGACAAAACCGGCTACTACGGCTCGGAACGGGACGGAGGGTTTGCCGAATATGCCACCACTCTGGCCGTGAATGCAGTGCCGATTACCTCAGATTTGTCGGATGCGGAACTGGCGACGTTTTCTTGCTCCTACTCAACCGCAGAAGGGATGCTGACCCGCGCTAACGTCAACGACAAAGACACGGTTCTGGTGCCCGGAACCTCGGGCGGTGTCGGCGGCGCCTTGGTGCAATTGGCCAAACGGCGTGGCGCGCGCGTTATCGCAATGGCGTCCGAGGCGAAACATGCCGACGTCGCTGAGCTTGGTCCTGACATGATCCTGCCGCGCGCACCAGAAAACCTGCGTGCCGCGCTGGGTGGTGAAAAAATCACGGTAGTCGCCGACGTAGTAGGCGGCCCCTATTGGCCGACCCTGATCGACATCCTCGAGCGCGGCGGACGCTATACTTGCTCCGGAGCCATCGCGGGCCCGATGGTTGAGTTCGACTTGCGCACCTTCTATCTGCGCGACCTGACCTTTACCGGCTCGACCGTGATTGACCCGCAGGTCATGCAGAACCTCGTGAAATATATCGAGGCGGGTGAGATCAAACCGGCTCTGGCCGCGACTTATCCTCTGGAGGAGCTGCGCGAGGCGCAAGCAGCTTTCATCGCCAAGCGGCACACGGGCAATATCGTGGTGATCCCATGACTTTGGATGATGTGCTGAACGCCGCGCGACAGCTGCACCAAACGCATCCTGATCTGGCTGCGTTCGGTGATTGGCCAGATGATCTGCGCGCCGTTGACGTGTCGCCAAACGCGATCCCTGCGGTTCCTCTCGTGCAGGCGATCCAGTCCGATGCCGGGCCGACCCAAGCCCTTACGAAGGCGATCTGCGCAACCGCGCATCTCGCCAATTGGAAGCTGACTTACACCGAAGACGAAGTCGGTGCCGACTTCCTGAACCGTTTTGGCTATTATGAACTGTTCGGTCCCACGGGCCATTTCCACTCAACAAAGCTGCGGGGCTACGTGGCTTTTTGGGGTGAGGGATTAGCCTATGATTGGCACAGCCATCAGGCCCAAGAACTGTACCTCATCGCCGCCGGCCGTGCGAGGTTTCACGTCGCTGGCAATGACGCCGAACTAACACCCAACCAAACTCGCCTGCACACCAGTTGGCAAAGCCACGCCATGACGACCACCGACAGCCCCATCCTGACCTACGTGCTGTGGCGCGGCGAAGGGCTGGACGCCTTGCCCCGAATGGACGCCGCATGAAAATCACCCGCATCCGCATCTATCAGACCGGGCTGCCCTATGTCGGCGGGGCCTATGTTTGGGGTGCGGGCAACGCGATTGAGACCGCCATCGCCTCGATTGTGGTGATCGACACCGATGCTGGGTTGCAGGGCTGTGGTGAGTTCACACCCTGCGGCGAAAACTACATGGTCGCGCATTCCCAAGGCGTTCCTGCTTTGGCCGCTTTGGTCGCCCGCAAGTTGCTGGGCGAGGACCCACGGCAGGTTGGGCGGATCGAACAGCTGATGGACCATCTGGTGCAGGGGCACGGCTATGCCAAGGCACCGTTTGATGCAGCCTGTTGGGATATTCTGGGGCAAGCCTGCGCGCAGCCCATCTGGATGTTGCTGGGTGGCAAGCTGACGGATGGTGCCCCGATGTATCGGGTGGCGCCGCAAAAGGTAGTGGATGAGACCGTGGCCGAGATGAACACATATCGCGATCAGGGTTACCGTCAGTTCCAGATTAAGGTAGGCGCAGATTGGGCCACGGATATCGACCGTATCAGGGCCACGGTCCCTTTTCTGCAACCGGGTGAGACCGCCATGGCCGACGCCAATCAGGGCTGGTGCGTGGATAACGCGATTCGGGTGGCTCGGGCGACGCGTGATCTTGATTTTATCCTCGAACAACCCTGCAAAACGTATGAAGAGTGCCAACAGGTTCGCCGCGTGGCCGAACAGCCGATGAAGCTGGACGAATGCCTGACTGGAATGCACATGGCGCAGCGTATCGTCGCGGATCGGGGGGCCGAGATCTGCTGCCTGAAGCTTTCCAATCTCGGCGGGCTCAGCAAGGCACGTCGGGTGCGCGATTTTCTGATTGAAAACCGTATTCCAGTGGTGGCTGAGGATACATGGGGCGGTGAAATCACCACTGCCACCGTCGCCCATTTTGCCGCCTCTACGCCCGAGGAATACCTGCAAAACACCACAGACCTGATGAACTACAACACCCGCTCGACCGGATACGGCGGGGCTGTGTCGCGAAACGGCAAGCTCTACGCGCCAGATGCGCCAGGTTTAGGTGTCACCCCTGATTTCAAAAGCCTCGGCGCGCCCGTGGCAGAGTACGCGCTATGAAGATCAAAACCATCATCGTTTACCAAATCGACCTGCCGCTCGAGCATCCATATTGGCTGTCTGGTGGGCGGCTGAAATTCGAAACGCTGGACGCTACGTTGGTGAAAATCGAAACCGATACTGGCTTGATTGGCTGGGGCGAGGGCACGCCCTGGGGCCATACCTACGTCCCCGCCCACGGCCCAGGCATCCGTGCCGGGATTGAAACCATGGCCCCCTTTATAATGGGCCTCGATCCACGCCGCGTGTTGGATGTGGAACGCGCCATGGATACGGCGCTCCCCGGCCATCTCTATGCCAAAAGCCCTATCGACATGGCCTGTTGGGATATTGCCGGGCAGGCTGCGGGCCTGCCAATTGCCGACCTGATGGGCGGCGGGTCCCGTACCCCGCGCCCGATTGCCTCCTCCGTCGGCGCCAAAACCGCTGAAGAAACGCGCGAGGTGATGACCCGCTACCGCGACCGTGGCTACATCGCCCATTCGGTCAAAATCGGTGGAGACGTCGAACGCGACATCGCCCGCGTCCAAGATGTTGAAAGCTTCCGCCGCCCCGGCGAAATTGTCCTGTATGACGTGAACCGGGGCTGGACTCGCCAACAGACGCTGCGCGTGATGAAGGCATGCGAGTCTTTGCAGGTGATCTTCGAACAGCCTTGCGAATCCCTCGATGACATCGCTGCGATCGCACCCCGCCACGCGTTGCCGGTGTCGGTGGACGAAAGTCTCGTCACTCTGCAAGACGCCGCCCGCATCGCCCGCGACGGGCTGGCCGAGGTCTTTGGCATCAAGCTCAACCGCGTCGGCGGCCTGACCAAGGCAGCCCGAATGCGCGATGTCGCCCTGGCCCACGGGATCGACATGTTCGTCATGGCCACCGGAGGCACCGTTCTTGCCGATACCGAGGCCCTGCATTTGGCCGCCACCATCCCAGATCAGAACTGCCATGCCGTCTGGGCCTGCCAGGATATGATCACCGTCGACATCGCCAACGGTCGCGGTCCCCGCAACAATAACGGACATCTCCACCTGCCCGAAACCCCGGGCCTTGGCGTCCACCCCGACGAAGATACCCTCGGTCTCCCAATCGCAACCTACGAGGCCCCGCGATGACCCGCCTCTTCATCTGGCTAGAAATATCTCGGGGTGTGAATTGGCCGAAGGCCAAGAGAGGGGCTGGCCCCTCAGACTGCACGACATCAACACCCCAAGGACGGCCTGAATGAAAATCACCGCCATCACCCTCTGGTCCGTCGACCTCACCAGCCACGAAACCTACCACATGGCCGAGGGCAAAACCTGCGCCACCGTCAAAACCCATGTGCTGTGCCTTGAAACCGATACCGGCCTAAAAGGATGGGGCGAGGTCTGCCCGATCCCAAACTATCTGCCCGCCTATGCCGATGGTGTACCGGCGGCGATCACCGAAATGGCTCCTGAAATCCTTGGGATGTCGCCCTTTGGGGCCGATGCCCCGATGCGCAAGCTCGGCGGGTTTCTTCAAGGCCACCGCTACGCCAAATCCGTCGTCGACCTTGCCCTATGGGACCTTTTCGGCCATGCCACAGGCCAGCCGGTCTATGCGCTGTTGGGTGGGCGCACGCGTAAGGACATGCCGCTCTACCACTCGATCACCTGCATCGATCCCGATGATATGGCCCGTATTGCGCAAACTGCCTATCAGACCGGTATTCGCCAGTTTCAGGTCAAACTTGGCGTCGAAGCCGATTGGCAAGCCGACGCCGAACGCCTGACAAAAGTGCGCGAGGCCGTGGGACCCGGCCCCATCGTTTACGGAGACTGGAACTGCGGCGCATCTCGCCTGCAAGCCACACGTACGGGCCGCGCGGTGGCGCATCTGGATGTGATGCTGGAGCAGCCCTGCAAAACGCTGGAGGATTGCGCCGCCGTCCGGCAAGCCACTGGCCTGCCAATGAAGATCGACGAAAACGCGCATGATTTGGCCTCGCTGCTCCGCGCGCATGAACTGGGCTGCATGGACGCAGTGGCGTTGAAATTGTCCAAGTTCGGCGGGCTGTCGGCCATGCGCCGCGCGCGCGATCTAACCGTGCATGTGGGGGCCGAAATCTGCGCCGAATGCACATGGGGATCCGATATCGTCACCGCAGCTTCATTGCATTTCGCGGCCTCGACGCCGCAGGGATCGCTGATGAACACCTGCGACCTGTCCTCTTATGTAGCCCCGCGCCTCTGCCCCGATGCGCCCAGCCGCAAGGATGGCCGCATCGCCCCGCCCGAAGGCCCCGGTCTGGGCGTGACGCCCGACCCGGAAATCCTTGGTTCCCCGATATTGGAGATCGCCTGAGATGCTCAAGATCAACACACAATCCGAATGGATCGCCCGCGCCAATGCCGTTCTGCCCGCCGGAGGTTTTGGCAATTTCGACCCGGGCATCATCATCGCCCGCGGCGAAGGTAGCCATGTCTGGGATGAGGACGGCAACGAATATGTCGACTATCTGATCGGTTCTGGCCCCATGCTGCTGGGTCACGGTCACCCCGAGGTGATGGAGGCGGTTCTGGAACAACTGCCCAAAGGCATGACTTTTTTCGCCAACAACGTCAAAGGTATCGAACTGGCTGAGGCGATCATCGACGCGGTGCCGTGCTGCGAACAGGTGCGTTTTGTCGCCTCGGGCGGCGAGGCTGACATGTACGCCATCCGCTTGGCTCGCGCCTATACCGGGCGCGACAAGATTCTGAAATTCGAAGGCGGCTATCACGGCATGAGCGCCGAGGCGCAAATGAGCCTCGCCCCCAGTCGACAGGTCAACTTCCCGCAAGCAGTGCCCGACAGCGCGGGTATTCCTGCTGGCGTGGCCGAGCAGATGCTAATCGCGCCCTTCAACGACTTGGACGCTGTCGCGGCGTTGCTGGGCGAACATGATGACATCGCCGCTATCATGGTCGAGCCGCTGCAACGGATCATCCCGCCTCTACCGGGCTATCTGCAAGGGCTGCGCGACCTGTGTGACAAACACAATGTCCTGCTGATCTTTGATGAGATCGTCACCGGTTTTCGTCTAGCCTACGGCGGCGCGCAGGAGAGATATGGCGTCACCCCCGACATCTGCACCATGGGCAAGATCATCGGCGGCGGCTTCCCCCTGGCCGCGCTGGGTGCAAGCACCGAGATCATGAAGCATTTCGACAAGGATCAGGTGGGCGAGGGTGGCTGGCTGATGCAGTTGGGCACGTTGTCGGGCAACCCGGTGGCCTCGGTTGCAGGGTTGAAGACGATGGAGGTACTGCGGCGCGACGGCGTCTATGACCAACTGCGCGTGACCGGTGCGGCCCTGCAGAAAATGCAGACAGATGCCCTGACCGACGCGGGCATCCCACATCAGATCTGCGGGGATGAGACCCTTTTCGACATCTATTTCACCGATAGCCCCTGTCGTGATTATCGCAGTGCCCGTCACGATGACCCCCAGCGCAACGCGCTCTACAATAACAGTTTAAGGGCGAGTGGTGTCTTCAAGTCACCGGGTAAGCTTTACCCGTCTTTGGCCGTGACAGATGCCGATCTTGAGCTGACACGCGATGCGGTGCGAAAGGCGGTCGAGGTGATCCTTCGCGCGGGTTAATGGAACGGAAACGGGCCGCTGTCATCGCTGACAACGGCCCTAACTGATCGGATATCAGGGTTGCGTCTCGCCCCCTCGAATACCACTTAAAATGGACAGACTTACAAAAAACTTCGACTTATTCGAGACCAACCCGACCTCTCAATCGGTGTGATCCCAATATGCGCAGATTTCTGCGCGCTGGCAGTGAACTAGATCACATACCGCTATTTTTCCTCAATTTTTCCAGTCGAAGAAACCAGGGCCAGCCCTTTGAAGCAGCGTACTTGCCATGGCGCGGCCCATTTCGGCCCCGTCCTCCACCGCGCCGGAGATCTCCTCGGCAATTGCCTCGGATCCATCGGGGCGCAGCACCTCGCCGCGCAGGCGCAATTGGCCGCCTTGAAGTTCGGCCAGACCCGCGATGGGCGTTTCGCAGGACCCGTCCAACGCCGCGAGCAGCGCGCGCTCAGCCGCCAGACGTTGTCCGGTTTCGGCGTCGTGGATCGCCTCAAGCATACACGCTGCGCGGGAATCGTCGCTGCGGCGCTCGATACCGATCGTGCCTTGGGCGATGGCAGGCAGCATGTCCTCGGGCGCGATGGCGGTGGCGGGGACGTCCTCCATGTTCAGGCGGCGGATGCCGGCCATGGCCAGAAAGGTGCAATCAGCCACGCCGTCTGCCAGTTTTTTCAGTCGCGTTTGCACGTTGCCTCGGAATTCAACCACGTTCAGGTCGGGGCGGCGGTTCAGCAATTGGGCCCGGCGGCGCAGGGACGAGGTGCCGACGGTCGCACCCTGCGGCAGGTCGTGAATTGAATTCAAACTTGGCGAGATGAACGCGTCGCGCACATCCTCGCGCGGAAGGAACGTGTCCAGCACCAGACCTGCGGGCTGTTCCACCGGCATGTCCTTGGTGGAATGCACCGCGATGTCGATATCGCCGCGCAGCATTGCCTCTTCGATTTCCTTGGTGAACAGCCCCTTGTTGCCGATCTCTTTCAACGGGCGGTCCGCGTCGATCATGGCGCGGTTGTCGCCGGTGGTCTTGATCACCACGATCTCGAACGCCTCTTCGGACAGATCAAATGCGGTGCCCAGCCTGTGGCGGGTCTCATGGGCTTGCGCCAGCGCCAGCGGCGATCCGCGTGTTCCGATCTTGAGCGGTGAGTCGGGGGAGGGCAGGGTCAGTGTCATGGCGCAAGCTTTAATCGCGTCACATTGCCCTGACAATGGGGGCAGAGCTTGACAAATTGCCACTGAGGGCCGACCCGTGGCGCAAACCGGATGATTGGGGGCAAAGATGGCCGAGACAAAGAAGATACTGCGCGCATTGGCAGGTGAAGTGCAGGATGTGCCGCCGATCTGGATGATGCGTCAGGCCGGGCGGTACCTGCCCGAATACCGCGCGACGCGGGCGCAGGCGGGGGATTTCCTGTCGCTGTGCTATAACCCCGAACTGGCGGCCGAGGTCACGTTGCAGCCGATCCGCCGCTATGGGTTCGATGCGGCGATTCTGTTTGCCGATATTCTTCTAGTGCCACAGGCGCTGGGCGCGGATTTGTGGTTTGTCACCGGTGAGGGGCCGCGCTTGTCGACCATCACCCAGCAGGCCGAGTTTGATGCGCTGAAACCCGTGGATGCGATTCATGAGACTTTGTCGCCGGTCTATGAAACCGTGCGTATCCTGTCGCGGGAATTGCCGTCCGAGACGACTTTGATCGGTTTTGCAGGCGCGCCCTGGACGGTGGCCACCTATATGATCGCCGGGCGCGGCACGCCGGACCAAGGCCCGGCCCATGCGCTGCGCGAGGAGAATGTGGCATTGTTCGAGGCGTTGCTCGAGCGGATCACGCTGGCGACGATCGAGTATCTGTCGGCCCAGATCGAGGCCGGGGCCGAAGTGGTCAAGATTTTTGACAGCTGGGCCGGGTCACTGAAGGGCGAGGCGTTTCAGAAATATGCGGTTGAGCCGTGCCGGGTGATCACGCAGGCCATCAAAGAACGCCATCCCGGTATTCCGGTCATCGGTTTCCCACGCGAGGCCGGAGAGGGCTATGTCGGGTTTGCCAAGGCCACAGGTGTGGATTGTGTGGCGCTGGACAACTCGGTCGCGCCGGATTGGGCGGCGGCCCATGTGCAGGTGGATGGCTGCGTGCAGGGCAATCTGGCCTCGTCGCATATGGTGACGGGTGGGCAGGCTTTGGTGGATGAGACGCGCAAGATCGTCGAGGCGTTTTCCAAAGGACCGCATATTTTCAACCTTGGGCATGGGATCACGCCGGATGCGGATCCCTCGAAAGTTCAGTTGATGATTGATACCGTGCGTGCGCGGTAAGTCGGGAGGAAGGGGGCCAGCCCCCTTCTTGGCCTTCGGCCAATTCATCCCCCGGGATATTTTTAGCCAGATGAAGGGGCGGATTCGGGCTGTGTTTCGATCTCGGCGCGGATTTCGCCATTGTGTTCGCCGCGTTTGGGGCTGGGTCTGAGGCGCCAGTCATGGGTTGAAAACCGTGGTGCGGCCGTGGCTTGCAGCGTGCCGTCTTGTGCTGTCCATGTTTGGCGGCTTTGGTTCATGGGGTGGTCGAGTGCTTGCTCGGGGCTGAGGACCGGGGCGACGCAGGCGTCGGAGCCATGGAACAGGTGTGCCCAGTGATCGCGTGGGTGTTGGGCGAAGATCTCGGTCAGGCGATTGGTGAGCATTGGCCAGAGTTCGCTGTTGTATTGCTGTTGGAACTGTGGGTCGTCGGACAGGTCCAGTTTGCGCAGGAATTCGGCGTAGAATTTGGGCTCCAGGCATTGGACGGTGACGAATCCTGCGTCCGAGCACGCGTATGTGCGGCTCCAATGGGGGCCGTCCAGCAGGCTTTGCCCCCGCGTGTCATGCAGGTTGCCGGTCTGCCGCAAGCTCATGAGCAGGTTCATCATATGGGCCGAGCCGTCGTAGATGGCGGCGTCAACGACAGTGCCTTGCCCGGTTTTCTGCGCATTCAACAGCCCGGCCAGAAGACCCGCTACCAGATACATGGCGCCGCCGCCGATATCTCCCACAAGGGTGGCTGGTGTGTGCGGTGCGTCGCCGGGGGAGGATGCATACCAGAGCGCGCCGGACAGGGCGATGTAGTTCAGGTCGTGTCCGGCCGTCTGCGCCAGAGGGCTGTTCTGGCCCCAGCCGGTCATGCGGCCATAGACCAGTTTCGGGTTCGCCTCATGGCACGGGGCCGGGCCGAGGCCCAGCTTCTCCATAACGCCGGGGCGGAAGCCTTCGATCAGGGCATCGGCCGCGGCAATCAGGCGTTTGGCGGTGCTCAGGTCGTTGGGGTCCTTTAAGTCCAACGCAATGGATCGCTTGCCCCGATCCAAAAGCGATTGTTCGGGCATACCTGGCGTTACTGCGCCGCCTTTGCGGTGGATGGTGATGACGTCGGCGCCCAGATCGGCCAGAAGCATGGCGGCGAAAGGGGCGGGGCCGAGTCCTTCGATTTCGATGATGCGTGTTCCGGTCAGCATGGTGTTTTCCCTTTCAGAGCAGGGTTTCCGGGGCTGGGCAGAATTGCAAGGCGGATTTTGAGCGGGCAGGGTTGTACCTCGCTTGTGAAATGGCTCTGTTCTGTTCCGGCGCAGCGCGATACTGTCCCTGCCAGAACGGGGACTATGCATGACACCAATTCTGTCGATCCGGGATTTACGGAAATCCTATGCCGGAGGGTTTGAGGCGCTGAAAGGCGTGTCACTGGATATCGAGCAGGGCGAGATTCTGGCGCTGTTGGGCCCAAACGGGGCCGGTAAGACGACACTGATCTCCACTATTTGCGGAATCACCACGCCAACCTCGGGCAGTGTGACGGTTGGCGGTCACGACATTCAAACGGATTTCCGCGCCGCGCGTCAGATGATTGGCCTTGTGCCGCAAGAGATCGCGCTGGAGCCGTTTGAAAAGGTTTGGAACACCGTGCGGTTTTCGCGCGGGCTGTTTGGCTATGGCACCGACAATGCCCGGATTGAGGAAATTCTGCGCAAGCTGTCGCTGTGGGACAAACGTAAAAGCGCCATCAAGGAATTATCGGGCGGTATGAAACGCCGGGTGCTGATCGCCAAGGCGCTGGCCCACGAGCCGCGCGTGCTGTTTCTGGACGAACCCACCGCAGGCGTCGATGTCGAGCTGCGCAAAGACATGTGGGAGATCGTGGCCGAGTTGAAGCAAGCGGGTGTGACAATCATCCTGACTACCCATTACATTGAAGAGGCCGAGGCCATTGCCGACCGCGTCGGTGTAATTGACAAGGGCGAGCTTCTGCTGGTGCAGGACAAGGCAACCTTGATGGCTCAGATGGGCAAGAAACAGATCGAGGTGATGCTGACCGCACCCATTGAGGCCATCCCAGATTGTCTGGCCGCGCATAACCTGACGCTGAATGGCAATGGGGACTCGCTGGTCTATACCTATGATACCAATGCCGACCGTACCGGGATCACTACCTTGTTGAACGACGTGGCCGAGGCGGGGTTGGTGTTACGTGACGTGCAGACCCGGCAATCGAGCCTGGAAGAGATTTTCGTCAATCTTGTGTCAGGAGATCCAGCATGAACTGGACCGCCATCGCCGCCATCTACCGGTTCGAAATGGCCCGGTTTTTCCGCACTCTGGCGCAGAGTTTTCTGTCACCGGTCCTGTCGACCTCGTTGTATTTCGTGGTTTTCGGCACCGCCATCGGCAGTCGTATTCAAGAGGTCGAGGGCGTGTCCTACGGGGCGTTCATCGTGCCGGGGCTGATCATGCTGTCAGTGGTGATGCTGTGTATATCGAACGCGTCATTCGGCATCTACTTCCCCAAATTCCTTGGCACGATTTATGAGCTGCTCTCGGCCCCGGTGAATTTCATCGAGATCGTGATCGGATATGTGGGAGCGGCTGCAACCAAGGCGTTGTTCGTGGGTGTGGTGATTTTGATCACCGCGACGTTCTTTGTGGACTTACGGATCGAACACCCGCTGGCCATGGTGGCCTTTTTGGTGCTGACCTGCCTTAGTTTCTCGCTCTTGGGGTTCATCATCGGCATCTGGGCCAGTAACTTCGAGCAGATGTCGCTGGTGCCGCAGCTGGTGGTCACGCCGCTGATCTTTCTGGGAGGGACGTTCTATTCGATCTCGATGCTGCCGCCGGTCTGGCAAACCATCACGTTGTTCAATCCGGTGGTCTATCTGATCTCGGGGTTCAGGTGGTCGTTCTACGGTTTGGCTGACGTGCCGATCGTGTTCAGTCTGCTGGCCATTCTTGCCTTCACAGGTATTTGCCTTGGCATCATTTGGTGGATTTTCAAAACCGGTTGGCGCATCCGGAGCTAGCCAATGATCGACGTTGCATTTTTGCCCATCGACGCCGAGAAATATGACCCTCCCGCATCCAAGGTTCAAACCGTCCCTTGTTTACCGGTGGGCCGCACTCTACATCGGCTCCCATGAAACTCCGCCTGCCCTTCGTCAAAAAACAACCTTGCGTGGCCGTGGTTCGCCTGTCCGGCGCCATCGGAATGGCCGGCCGCGGGTCGATGTCCGACACCTCGCTTGCTCCGGTTCTTGAAAAAGCGTTTCGCAAAGGCAAACCGGCCGCTGTCGCGCTTGAGGTTAATTCGCCGGGCGGATCGCCCGTTCAAAGTTCGCTGATCGGGGCGCGGATTCGGCGGTTATCTGAGGAATTGAACGTTCCTGTCATAGCGTTTGTTGAAGATGTAGCCGCGTCGGGTGGCTATTGGCTGGCGGCTGCGGCGGACGAGATTTATGCCGACGACAGTTCGGTGCTGGGATCCATCGGAGTGATCTCGGCAGGGTTTGGTGCACATGTGCTGTTGAAACGACAGGGGATCGAGCGGCGGGTGCATACGGCCGGAGAGTCAAAATCCATGCTCGACCCGTTCTCGCCCGAAAAGAAAGAGGACGTTGCCCGGCTCGAGCGTCTTTTAGGCGATATTCACGAAAATTTCATCGCCCATGTCAAAGCCCGTCGTGATGGCAAGCTGGACGAAACACAGGACCTTTTCACCGGCGAAGTCTGGTTGGCGCGCCGTGCCCAAGAACTTGGTCTGATCGACGGCATCGCGCATCTGAAACCCAAAATGCAGGAGCGGTTTGGCGACAAGGTCAAATTCCGCCGCTATGGGCTTCGGAAACCGCTGTGGTCGCGGTTCGGCGCGTCTTTGGCGCAGGACGCGATTGCCGGGCTTGAGGAGCGCGCGGCCTTCGCGCGTTTTGGTCTGTGACGTGATTATCAAGATTGTCACCCTCTTCCTGATCGCCATGGGTGTGTTGGCGATGTTCGGAAAACTGCGCTTTCCGGGTCAGAAGAGGCTGCAATCATCCCGGTGTCCGCGCTGCGGGCGGTTCAGGATCGGCAAAGGCCCCTGCGCCTGCGAAAAAGGAGGCCGTACATGACGGCATGGCTGCTTTCGGGGCTCGGGCTGCTGATCCTGCTGCTGGCGGGTGATGCGCTTGTGCGTGGGGCCGTGAACCTCAGCCTGCGCTTGGGCGTGCCTGCTCTGATCGTCAGCCTGACCATTGTGGCCTTTGGCACTTCGGCGCCTGAATTGTTGATTGCGATCAGCGCGATTCAGGAAAACGCACCGGGGATCGCGCTTGGCAATGTGGTCGGGTCAAACACAGCCAATATCCTGTTGGTGCTGGGCCTGCCTGCGCTGCTGGCCACGTTGCACACCAGCGAATGTGACAGCCGCAAGAACTATGTCTTCATGATCATGGCAACGGTGCTGTTCATCGGGTTGGCCTTTTGCGGCGTGTTCAACTTGCTCAGCGGGGCCATCCTGTTGACGGCGCTGGCTTTAGTCTTGTGGAACGCGTTCCGCGAGGCGCATGCACACCGCAAAGCCTGTGGTGACGCCTGCGCAGACGATGATGATCTGGACGGCCTGGAAGAGGCTGATCCGAATATGCCCTATTGGAAAATCTCGATCTATCTTGTGCTGGGTCTGATCGGACTACCGATGGGCGCGCATCTGCTGGTCGACAACGCGACGGTCATTGCCCGCACCTATGGGGTCAGCGAAACAGTGATCGGGTTGACGCTGGTGGCGGTCGGGACGTCTCTGCCCGAACTGGCGACGACCGTGATGGCGGCGCTGCGCCGTCAGGCGGATGTTGCTTTGGGGAACGTCATCGGGTCGAACATGTTCAACCTGCTGGCCATTGTGGGGATTGCCACGCTTGTCGGGCGCATCCCGGTCGATCCCGAATTCTTGCACTTCGATTTGTGGGTGATGCTGGCGGCCTCGCTGCTGCTGATCCCCTTCGTCTTTTTCAAGAAAGATATCACCCGCGGGTGGGGCCTGTTGTTGACCCTGCTGTATGTGGTCTACATCGTCACATTGCTGGCCTAACCTTACGGAGACCCAATCATGACCCGTGCCCTCGTAACCGGAGCAGGCATTCGCCTTGGCCGGGCTATGGCCCTGTATTTGGCACAGCGCGGGTATGATGTGGCCATCCACTATGCGACCTCGGAACAACCGGCGCTGGATGTCGTGGCCGAGGCTCAGGCTATGGGTCGCAGCGCGATCGCCCTACAGGCCGATCTTCTGGATGAGGCGCAGGTTCAGACCTTGTTGCCCCGCGCGGCCGAGGCGTTGGGCGGACCGATCACCTGTCTGGTCAACAATGCGTCGATCTTTGAATATGACAACATCCAGACGGCCACCCGCACAAGCTGGGACCGCCACATGGACAGCAACCTTCGCGCGCCCTTCGTTCTGACACAGGCGTTGGCCGAACAAGGGTTGGAGCCTGAGAAAGACGATGCAGGAGAACCGGTGGCGACCGGCCTGATCGTCAACATGGTGGATATGCGCGTGCGTAAGCTGACGCCCGAATTTATGTCCTACACTATCGCTAAGATGGGTCTCTGGGCGCTGACTCGTACCGCTGCGCAGGCGCTGACCCCGGCTATCCGCGTCAATGCGATTGGTCCCGGCCCGACGATGCAGGGACATCGTCAAAGCGCCGATCACTTTAGCGCGCAGCGAAGAAACACAGTGTTGGAACGCGGCGCAAACCCGTCTGATATCACCGCTGCGCTGGGCTATTTTCTGGATGCCCACGCCGTCACCGGACAGCTTTTATGCGTGGATGGCGGGCAGCATCTTGGTTGGCAAACACCGGATGTTTTGGGCGTTGAATAGGTAATTCTCAGATAAGTTTTGCACCGCTCTCATTTCTGTTACCAACGCGTTACAAAAATGTATTGTTTTTCATGCACTTGTCCTGTGCATGAAAAAATATCAATTAAAAGCAAACAGTTAAGCTACTGCCTAATTTTTGTGCAAATCAAGGAATCCTTAATGAATTAAGGGAAAATCGCGATACCGGGAAACTTATCTTCATACTTATCCACAGAAACCGTGGATTTGTTTTCTCTTGATCTGAGGCGCTCAAGATTGCAGCCATGGTGAGGGAATCATATTTCAGGCACATGACCGTCCAGAACGAATCGAACTCCGAAACCCAAAGCGTTGGATACGAATGTATACAGCGATATGTGAAAACGCTGGACAGCTCGCCCGGTGTGTACCGGATGTTGGATGCGGACAGTCGGGTTCTGTACGTGGGCAAGGCGCGAAACCTGAAGGCGCGGGTATCGAACTATACGCGGCCTGGACATTCGGGGCGGATCGAGAAGATGATCGCCGCGACGGCTTCGATGATGTTTCTGACCACGCGGACCGAGACCGAGGCGCTGCTGCTGGAGCAGAACCTGATCAAGCAGCTCAAGCCCAAGTACAATGTGCTGCTGCGCGACGATAAGAGTTTTCCGAACATTCTGGTCGCCAAGGATCATGGGTTTCCGCAGATCAAGAAACATCGTGGGGCGAAGAAAGAAAAGGGCGCCTATTTTGGCCCATTCGCCAGCGCCGGAGCGGTGAACCGGACGCTGAACCAGCTGCAAAAAGCGTTCCTGCTGCGTAACTGCTCGGATTCCATGTTCGACAGCCGGACGCGGCCCTGTCTGCTGTATCAGATTAAGCGCTGTTCTGGACCGTGTGTGGGGTTGATCTCGGAAAGCGATTACGGCGAAAGCGTCAAGGATGCGGAACGGTTCTTGTCGGGCCGGTCGACCAAGGTGCAGGAAGAACTGGCCGAACAAATGATGGCCGCGTCCGAGGCGATGGAGTTCGAACGCGCCGCCAGCCTGCGCGACCGTATTCGCGCGCTGACGCAGGTGCAGACAAGCCAAGGCATCAACCCGCGCGGTGTGGCCGAGGCGGATGTGATCGGCCTCTATATGGATAGTGGGCAGGCCTGTGTGCAGGTGTTCTTTATCCGGGCCAACCAGAACTGGGGCAACAAGGACTTTTACCCTCGGGTCGGGGCGGATGTGTCACCTGCCGAGGTGATGGAGGCGTTTCTCGGTCAGTTCTACGACAACAAGGAACCGCCCCGTCAGTTGATCCTGTCAGATGCGATCGAGAATGCCGATCTGATGCAGGACGCGCTGTCGGAAAAAGCCGGACGCAAGGTTGAAATTCTTGTCCCTCAACGGGGTGAGAAGCAAGAGCTGGTCGCCGGAGCCCTGCGCAACGCACGCGAGTCACTGGCACGGCGCATGTCGGAAAGCGCCACGCAGGCCAAACTGTTACGTGGTGTGGCCGAGGCGTTTGATCTGGACACGCCACCCGAGCGGATCGAGGTCTACGATAACAGCCATATTCAGGGCACCAACGCGGTGGGCGGCATGATCGTGGCGGGCCCCGAGGGGTTTATGAAAAACGCCTATCGCAAGTTCAACATCCGGGGCGATGATCTGACGCCGGGCGACGACTTTGGCATGATGAAAGAGGTTCTGACCCGCCGCTTTACCCGCTTGCAAAAAGAAGACCCAGACCGAGACAAGGGCCATTGGCCCGACCTGCTGTTGATCGATGGTGGAGCAGGGCAGGTCAGCGCGGTGCATGAGATCATGGTGGAACACGGGGTCGAAGACATCCCGATGGTCGGCGTCGCCAAGGGTGTGGACCGCGACCACGGCAAAGAGGAATTCCACCGCATCGGCCAGCGCGCCTTTGCGCTGAAGCGCAACGATCCGGTGCTGTATTTCATTCAACGCCTGCGGGATGAGGCGCACCGCTTCGCCATCGGTACCCATCGCGCCAAACGGGCTAAGGCCGTTGGGGCGACGCCTCTGGACGAAATCCCCGGCGTGGGTGCGGCACGCAAACGCGCCCTTTTGGCCCATTTCGGTAGCGCCAAGGCGGTCAGCCGGGCCAATCTGGCGGATCTCAAGGCGGTGGACGGGATCTCAGCCGGGTTGGCGCAGAAGGTCTATGATTTCTTCCACGACAAGGGTTAGGCCCTCCGCCCCCGCGCCAGAATATACAGCCCCGAGGCGACGATCAGCGCCGACCCGATCCACATGGTCTGGTCCAGCCGCTCACCAAACATGACCACGCCCAACCCGATCCCGAACAGCAATCGCGAATAGCGGAAAGGCGTGACAGATGAGACCTCACCCGTGCGCATCGCCTTCATCAGCGAGGCATAGGCCATGACGCCCATAACGATTGCGCCGGTCATATGCAGGCTGACATGGGCGGTCAGGGGTTGCATCGGCGTACCCTCCCAGAACCGATAGGCCAGACCGGCGACTATGATGCAAAGGAAACCGTAGAACCCCAGCACCTCGGTCCCCAGTGACGCGGGCGCGGCGCGGCTGGCCAAATCGCGGCCTGCGAACCCCAACATTCCCAGCACCGCAAGGATGGACAGGGCCGAGAAGCTGTCTCCGGTTGGTCGGATGATGATGACGACGCCGACAAGGCCGATCAGAATGGCGCTCCACCTGCGCCAGCCGACGGTTTCGCCAAAGACCAGAGCAGCGCCCGCAACAACGACCAGAGGCGTGGCCTGTAAGATCACAGTGGCCGAGGATAGTGGCGTTAACGCGATGGCCAGCACATAGAACAACCGTCCGAGGATTTCGAAAACCACGCGCACTTTCATTGGGCGCGACAGCACATCCGGCTGAAACAGCCGTGTACTGCGTAACATGGCCACCACCGAATAGATCACTGCACCGCCTGCGCCGAACAGCACCAACACCTGCCAGATCGGAATTGCTGCCGAGGCGGCCTTGATCAGCGCATCCTCAAGCGCGAAAAGTGCCATTGCGGCGATCATCCATGCGCTGCCGATCAGGTTCGATCGGGGGTCGGTTTGAATGTGGGTTGTCATGTTTCGCCCTGTTTGAACCAGTCGCCAATCTGGCCGCAAACACTGTGCGCGCCAAGTCGCGGAAACGGGGTTGCGACCCTTTGACCGCAATCACTGCAACAGCCTGTGATCGGGGCAGATTTTCAACGGGCCATCTTTCATGTCCCGAACCGGCGATGTAAAGTTTTAACCATGAAGTGGAACCTGCCCAATATCCTGACCGTGCTTCGCCTATTGGCGGCGCCAGGTCTGGCCGTGATGTTTTTGTATTTCACCCGGCCCTATGCCGATTGGTTTGCCCTGATCCTGTTCATGTCCGCCGCCATCACCGACTGGTTCGATGGCTACTTGGCCCGTGCTTGGAAGCAGGAAACAAAGATTGGCGCGATGCTGGATCCGATTGCCGACAAAGCGATGGTGGTGATCGCGCTGATGATCCTTGTGGGCTATTCGACAGAACACTGGACGCCTTGGCTGGTTTTGCCCGCTACCGTGATCCTGTTCCGCGAGGTTTTTGTCTCGGGCCTGCGGGAGTATCTGGGCGATGTAGCCGGAACTTTGAAAGTGACCAAGTTGGCCAAGTGGAAGACCACGGCGCAGATGGTGGCGATTGCCGTCCTGTTCTCGCAGGGGATATTCGAGCACTATTTCGTCATGGCCACTTTCGGCATGGACCCCACGATCATAGATCAGGTCCTGACTGGCGAAGTCGAGGACCACAACCACCTCCGCTGGCATTTGGAAGGCATGTTCTGGTCGGGCCGTATTGGGCTGTGGCTGCTGTGGATTGCTGCGACGCTGACATTGATCACGGGCTATGACTACCTACGTAAAGCCATGCCCCATCTGAAGGAGAGCTAAGCGATGGACGTGCTGTATTTCGCCTGGGTGCGCGAACGCATCGGCCTGCCCAAGGAAAAGGTCGAAACGCAGGCCGCGACGGTCAGCGATCTGGTCGCTGAACTCAGCGCGCGCGAAGACCGCTATGCTGCTGCCTTCGCTGATCTGTCGGCCCTGCGCGTGGCGCTGGATCAGGAACTGTCGGACTTTGACGCCCCGCTGTCGGGCGTGCGCGAGGTTGCGTTCTTTCCGCCCATGACAGGCGGCTGAGATGCGGATCGTCGTACAGGAAGCCCCGTTCGACATGGGGGCCGAAGCCAACGCCTTTGCCGCTGGGGATGATGCTGCCAACGGGGCCATCGTGACCTTTACCGGCGTCGTGCGAGATCTGGCCACGGGCGATCTGGACGTGATGGAGATCGAACACTACCCCGGCATGACCGAACGCGCCCTGACCAAGATCGCTGAAGAAGCACAGTCGCGCTGGTCGCTGGGCGATGTGCTGGTGATTCACCGCCACGGAAGGCTGGCTCCAGGAGATCGGATCATGATGGTGGCCACCGCCTCGCCCCACCGCAATGATGCGTTTGAGGCGGCAGAATACCTGATGGACTACCTCAAATCTCGCGCGCCTTTCTGGAAGAAAGAGATCACCAACGCAGGCGCCGATTGGGTCGCTGCTAAGGACGAAGACGAAGACGCGCTGAGCCGGTGGTGACTTAATCCGCGTTGTTGATGCGTCCGCGCAGTTCCTCAGCCTCTTGCCGGGCGGCGCGCAGGCCTTCCATTGCGGCGGACAGCTCGGCCTCGGTCTGGGTCAGTTGATTGGTCAACTCTGCCTCGCGTTGCTGCAAATAGGTTATGGCCTGATCTCGGGTTTCCTCGGCCTCGTGCAGCTCCTGGCTCATGCGGTCCAAATCGGCCACGTCGCTTTGGCGCACACGGGACAGACGGTGGGCCAACCAGTTGGCGAACCATCCCATACAGAACGCCCCGAACAGGATGATGGCCGTGGCGATGATGAATTCCAGTCTGTTCAACTTATTGGTCCCCCGCGCCGGTATCTGTGGCGTCTTCTGTCGGTCCGGCGTCCGTTTCCATCGCCTCAAGCCCGGTTTCCGTCGCAGAGACGGGTTCGGGGCGGATCAGGCGAAACTCGATCCGCCGGTTTTCTTCGCGGCCTTCTTCTGAATCGTTATCGGCGATGGGTAGCGTCTCGCCATACCCCACGGCGGTATAGCTTGAAGTCGGTACCCGGCGGCCGCGCAACTCGTTCAGGATGGATTGCGCCCGCGCCTGGCTGAGCTGCTGGTTCATTTCCTCACGGCCCTGGCTGTCGGTATGGCCCTGAATCTCCATCCGGATTGGGCCGCAGTCCCGCAGGATTTCGGCGATCTGGTTGACCGTATCACGCGAGTCAGCGGCGACAGTGGCAGACCCAGGTTCAAAGGCGATTTTGCTGGAGGACTGGACCTGCGCGATCTGTTCTTCGCACCGTTCGGGGTCAGGAAGTGTGTCCTCGGGTTTGGGTGGGGCCTGATAGGTGATCGACAGGTTAAATTCCTGGGCGTCGCCCAACTTGTCCGACAAAAGGCTGGTGATCCCGGCCCGTGTGTCGGGGTCATGGGTGACGCCGCTCAGGGCGACGTCATCAGGTGTCACCGTCAGAACGCCGTTGTGTAGTTGCGCCAATGCTTCCAGCCCAGCCAGCACGCGCACGGGCCAGTCGGCAGGCAGGTCCGGTGCGATCCTTGTGGCGGTATAAACCTGTTCCGAGCCAAAGGCCGCGCGGGCAAAGCTGTCGACCATGTCGCGCAGGGTTTCGTCACCCAGACGTCCGCGCATCTGGACCAAACCTTCGGGGCTGCGCGTGGCCGAGAATTCGGGCGGGCCAGCAGGGGCGTCTTCTTCGGGTTCGGGCAGCACGGCATGCAGGGCAAAGACGTCGGGAAGGGCGGTCTCAAGCTCGCCTACTACCCGATCAAAAGTGCCTGGGTCTGTGCCCATTGCGGCCACAAGCGTGATATCCGCGTCGGACATGGTGACAGACCCCTGACCGATCTGTGCCAGCGCCCGAATGCTGAGAATCGCTGCTTCGGACCACCGAGGAGACGGCTCACCCAGTCCGATCGTACAACTATAGGGCCCAGTCATGCCGGTTTCCTGCGCGGCGGCGATGATGGCGGTACGGGCATCTTCATCCTGCGCCGAGCAGGCATCGAACTGACCACCCTCGGCTCCGATCAGATAGCGCAGCGTAAAGGGCGTGATCACCGGGCGCGGGGCCGAGATTGCAAGCCCTATCCGCAAGCTGGGTGGGGCTGCGCGGGTCAGCTCTTGTTCCAGCCGCTCTTTTTCATGGCGACTGTCCGCGATGGCGGTGATCTTGACCAGCCCCGGACTGGCCGAAATCTTGGCACGGGGCAGGCGGACCAGCGCTTCGATGGCGAAATCCAGCGCGTCGTCCCAACCTTTAGGGGTGGGATAGTCGGCCGTTTCCATCAGGTCCGATACGTTGTCGGCATCCAGACGGCGCAACCGCTCGATCAGCGCATCGCGATCTTGGGTGGCGGGGATTAGGCCGATAACCGAGATGCCACTGTCATTGCGCAAAATCTCGGCCGAGAATTTCGGTGGGGTCAGCTGCGTTGTCGGCGCCACCTCCATGTCATCAATGACGCGCGAGGTATCAACCTCGGTCCCGGCGGCGGTCAGGGCGCTGAACCGGGTGGCCTCGTCCTGCGCGGTGCCGGTCAGCACCACGCGCAACCCGTCCGATTCGACCTCGGCCCAGTCATGGCCTTTCAGGTCCAGCGCGCGGCGGACGGCAAATTCCGATGCTTCCTCGACCGCGGTCACCGCATAGCTAGCGGCCAGCAGGGACAACCCGGCCGAAACGAGGAAAATCAGGGCAGCAGCTAAGAAATAGGGCAGGCGCATGTGCGGGCAGACGACTCCTCGGGTGGTTGGGGGGACTCTTACAGAGCCCCGCGCCGAGGTGCAATCAAACCAACAGTGCCACGCACAGGAAGATCAGCGGAATAAGGCCGGTGTCGCGGTTGGCGCGGAACAGTTGCAGCAGCTTGGCGTTGTCCTCGGTGTCCAACCCGCGAAGTTGCCACGCCATGTGCCAGCCCATTGCCCACGGCCCGGCCAGCGCAACAAACAGCGCCATGATCGAGGCCTGCGTGGTTATTGCGTCAATAATTGCCAGACCCATCAGGGAAACGGTGGCCACAAGGAAGTATTTCAGCCACTTGGCCGTGTCCTCTCCGAACAGACGCGCGGTGGATTTGATGCCGATCAATTCGTCATCTTCGGTATCCTGATGGGCATAGATCGTGTCATAGAACAGCGTCCACGCAATCCCCGCCAGATAGAGCAAAATCGCAGGCACGCCGATGGATCCGGTATGCGCGGCCCAGGCCAACAGAACACCCCAATTGAAGGCCAGCCCCAGAAACACCTGCGGCCACCACGTGAACCGTTTGGCGAAGGGATAGATCGTGACCGGCAGCAGCGACAGGACGCCCATTGCTATGGCCGTCTGATTGAAGCTGAGCAGAATGCCCAAAGCCAACAGGCATTGCAGCCCCATCCAGACCACCGCCTGCCGCACCGTGACCTGACCCGAGGGGATGGGCCGCGAGCGGGTACGCTCGACCTGCGCATCGAATTCGCGGTCGGTGATGTCATTCCATGTGCAGCCCGCGCCGCGCATCAGGAAGGCGCCGATGGCGCATCCGGCGGCGATCCACAGATCCTCCCACCGGGGCGAGCCGTCGCTGAGGACAGCCAGCACAAGGCCCCACCAGCAAGGGATCAGCAGCAGCCAAGTGCCGATGGGTCGATCCGCGCGGCTGAGGCGCAGATAGGGGCGGGTAAAGGCGGGCGCGTGAGTGTCGACCCAGTTGCCGCTGACGGCATCAGCGACCTGACCATCTGGTGTTGGGGCATTGCCTTGCATATTAAGGTCTCATGAGTGCAAAGATCAGACTGTATGTAGAGCACCCTTTGGGTGCGGGGCAATCGGTTCCTTTGACGCGTGATCAGGCCCACTACCTGTTCGGCGTCATGCGGCTGGCCGTCGGCGGACAAGTGTCCTTGTTCAACGGCCAAGATGGCGAGTGGCTGGCCGACGTTGCCGAGGCGGGCAAGCGTGGCGGTGTGCTGACTTGCGCCCGCCAGACCAAGCCGCTGCAACTGCCGCCCGATCTGTGGTTCCTATTCGCGCCGATCAAAAAGGCCCGTACTGATTTCATCGTTGAAAAAGCGGCCGAGATGGGGGCTGCGCGCATTCTGCCGGTACAAACCGAATTCACCAATTCCGAGCGTATCCGGCAAGACCGTCTTCAGGCCCACGCGGTCGAAGCAGCCGAGCAATGCGGCGGCACCTACGTGCCAGAGGTTGCCGATCTGCAACGTTTGGACCGACTGTTGGACGCATGGCCCGAGGACCGTCAGCTGATGTTCTGTGATGAGGCCGAGGTCGGCTCGGCCTTGCGTCTGGCTGCCCATGAGTCGGGCCAGCCCTGGGCTATTTTGATCGGGCCCGAGGGTGGGTTTTCGGATCGAGAGCGCGCGCGTCTGGCCGGGTTGTCCTTTTCCCATGTCGTCAGTCTTGGGCCGCGCATCCTGCGGGCCGATACGGCGGCGGTGGCGGCCTTGACCATGTGGCAGCAGGCCTTGGGGGATTGGTCATGAACTGGCGACCGGCTGATACGACGGACGTGCCTGCGATCCGCCGGTTTCTGTCGCGGCATGTCCAGACCTCGATGTTTCCGCTGGCCAATCTGCGCGAATACGGCTTGGGCGGAACCAGCCCGCGCGCGCTGAGTGCCTGGGTGTTGGGTGACGATCCGTGGGCCGTTTTTGCCATCACCAACGAAGGTATGGTTCTGCCACAATGCCCCGATTGTTCCGACGCCGATCTGCTGGCCGCGATCGACCTGATCCGCGGCAGGCCGCTGTTCGGGATTGCAGCCGAGGCGACCCAAGCGCGGCGGATCATGCAGCTTGCGGGCTGGGCGGGCCGTCCCGCGACACTCAATAGTGACGAGCCGGGGTTCACTCTGGACCTGACCCAACTTGTGGTGCCTGATACCACCGGTGCGATGCTTGAGCCTTTGGGTGGGTTCAACGGAGACATCACCGAAGACTGGCGACGGGACTATTTGATCGAGGCGATGGATTTCGCTCCTGACCGCGCGCGGAAACAAGCGCGCAAGGACTATGTGACCTATCTGGACCTAAATTCGCACCGGGTACTTGTGGTTGATGGTCAGCCCGTGGCGATGACAGGGTTCAATGCGCGCCTGCCCGATGTGGTTCAGATCGGCGGGGTCTATACCCCGCCCAAGCTGCGCGGGCGCGGCTATGCGCGATTGGCTGTTTCCTTGCATCTACTCGAGGCAAATGCCAGCGGCGTGTCGCGCGCGGTGCTGTTTGCGGCTTCCAATTCGGCGGCGCGTGCCTATATGGCAATCGGATTCAAACCCGCAGGACAGTTCTCGCTGATCCTGTTCAAGAACCCGAAGGACCCGGCATGAGTTTCATCCGACCCGAAGCCAAACTGACCCTGTGGCGCTGGCGCGAAGTGCTGGTCGCCGTGGCCGTGCTGCTGGTTGGCCTGAGCTGGATTGGCGGTCCGGGTGGCTTGCTGGGCTGGATGGGCTGGGTTTTGGTTGCCGTGGCCGTGGCGCTGGCCGTCATAGGTTTTCAGCGCGCGCGATTCCGTACTGGGGCAGGCGGCCCCGGCGTTGTCACCATCGATGAAGGCCAGATCACCTATCTGGGCCCGCTGGACGGCGGCATGGTCGCCGCACGCGAGATCGAACGGCTGGCACTGGACCCGACCTCGAACCCGGCGCATTGGGTGCTGTCTCAGCCGGGCCAGCCAACGCTTCACATTCCCGTGAATGCCGAAGGGGCCGAGGCGCTTTTTGATGTGTTCTCGAACCTGCCGGGGCTGAAAACCGAACAGATGCTGGCCGAATTGAACGGCGGTGCGGTGCATCCCGTGGTGATCTGGGAAAAGCGCCCGATGCGACCGGCGCATCTGCGGCTGCATTGACACTGGCGACATTTCACCCCACGACTCACCCAAAGACAGACACATCAGGATCGGAGAGCGGTTCATGTCCATCCCCCAGTCCGGCGGCGGGCCGATCGAACGCCACGAACAGCTAGCGGAATATCTGGAATCGGGCTGCAAGCCCAAAGCCGATTGGCGCATCGGGACCGAGCATGAGAAGTTCGGTTATTGCAAGGACACGCTGAAACCGCTGCCGTTCGAGGGTAAACGCTCGA
This sequence comes from Ruegeria sp. AB6, assembly GCF_056542685.1. Classification (NCBI taxonomy): domain Bacteria; kingdom Pseudomonadati; phylum Pseudomonadota; class Alphaproteobacteria; order Rhodobacterales; family Roseobacteraceae; genus Ruegeria; species Ruegeria sp. AB6. Next base: position 251,485 of record NZ_JBQGAD010000003.1, read on the forward strand.
TCGTCGCCGTGCTGGAAGGTCTGCGCGACCGCCATGGCTGGGCCGAGGTGCGCGAGGGTGACAACCTGATCGGTCTGGAAAAGGACGGCGCGAATGTCAGCCTGGAACCCGGCGGTGCGCTGGAACTATCGGGTGCTCCGCTGGAGACGATCCACGAGACCTGCGATGAGGTGAACACCCACCTGCGCGAGGTGAAGGATATCGCGGATGAGATCGGTGTGGGCTTCATCGGTCTGGGTGCAGCTCCGATCTGGACCCATGACGAGATGCCGTTGATGCCCAAGGGCCGCTATCGGCTGATGAACGACTACATGGAAAAGGTCGGTACCATGGGCCGCGCAATGATGCGGCGCACCTGTACGGTGCAGGTCAATATCGACTTCGGCTCCGAGGCCGACATGGTCCAGAAACTGCGCGTCGCTCTTGCCCTGCAGCCGGTGGCGACGGCGCTGTTTGCCAACTCACCGTTCTTCGAGGGCAAGCCCAACGGCCAGAAGAGCTGGCGCAGCCATATCTGGCGGCATCTGGATGATGCGCGGACGGGCATGTTGCCCTTCGTGTTCGAAGAGGGCTTTGGGTTCGAGCGATATGTGCAGTACGCGCTCGATGTGCCGATGTATTTCGTCTACCGCGACGGCCAGTATATCAACGCGCTGGGCATGTCCTTCCGCGATTTCCTGCAAGGCAAACTGCCCGCGCTACCCGGCGAAACGCCGACGCTTTCCGATTGGGCCGACCACCTTACCACCGCTTTCCCCGAGGCGCGCATCAAGAAATACATGGAGATGCGCGGCGCGGATGGCGGCCCGTGGCGGCGCTTGTGCGCACTGCCTGCCTTCTGGGTTGGTCTGACATATGACCAAGGCGCGCTGGATGCGGCATGGGATCTGGTCAAAGGCTGGGATGCGGAAACCCGCGAGGAACTGCGCGTTCAGGCTGCCGTTCAGGGTCTTCAGGCGCAGGTTGGCGGCATCAACATGCACGATCTGGCGCGCGAGGTCGTGGCGATCTCTGAGGCTGGTCTGAAATCCCGCGCATTCCCCGGTGCGGGCGGTCTGGTGCCGGATGAGACGCATTTCCTGAACGCGCTGAAAGAAAGCATCGACACAGGGAAAGTCCCCGCCGATGAGTTGCTGGATCACTACAATGGCGACTGGAATGGCGATCTGACCCGGATTTATCCCGAATACAGCTATTGATCAGCACCGTCCCGCTTGCATTCGCAGGGCTGGCCCGATAGCAGGTTGGCGACCAAATTCAGAGGGCGTCATGGACGATCTTAAGGCAAAATATCTGGGCCAAATCGCCGAGGCCAGTGACGAGAACGCGCTTGAGGCGATCCGCGTCGCCGCCGTGGGCAAAAAAGGCGAGGTCGCGCTGAAGATGCGCGAGCTGGGCAAGATGACGCCCGAGGAACGCCAGGTTGCAGGCCCCGCGCTGAACGCCCTGAAGGATGAGATCAACTCGGCGCTCTCCGCCAAAAAATCCGCGCTGGCCGATGCCGCGCTGGATGAGCGTCTGCGCACCGAATGGCTGGACGTCACCTTACCGACCCGCGCGCGCCGTCAGGGCTCGATCCACCCGATCAGCCAGGCGACCGAGGAACTGACCGCGATCTTTGCCGAGCTGGGCTTTTCGGTGGCCGAAGGGCCCCGGATCGAGGACGATTGGTATAATTTTGACGCCCTGAACATCCCCGGCCACCACCCCGCGCGGGCCGAAATGGACACGTTCTACATGCACCGCGCCGAAGGTGACGACCGCCCGCCGCATGTGCTGCGTACCCATACTTCTCCGGTGCAGATCCGCTCGATGGAGAAACAGGGCGCGCCGATCCGCGTCATCTGTCCGGGCGGTGTGTATCGCGCGGACTATGATCAAACCCACACGCCGATGTTCCACCAGGTCGAGGGGCTGGCCATCGACAAAGACATCTCGATGGCGAACCTGAAATGGGTTCTGGAAGAGTTCGTGAAAGCCTTCTTCGAGGTCGACGATGTCGAACTGCGCTTCCGCGCCTCGCACTTCCCCTTTACCGAGCCCTCGGCTGAGGTCGATATCCGCTGTTCGTGGGATAATGGTCAGCTGAAGATCGGCGAGGGCGACGACTGGATGGAGATTCTGGGTTCCGGCATGGTCCACCCCAAGGTGATCGCCGCCGGTGGGATTGATCCGGAGGTCTATCAGGGTTTTGCGTTCGGCATCGGCATCGACCGTCTGGCGATGCTGAAATACGGCATTCCTGATTTGCGGGCGTTCTTTGACAGCGATCTGCGCTGGCTGCGGCACTATGGGTTCGCAGCACTGGATATGCCGAACCTGCATGGTGGTTTGTCGCGGTGACGGTGACATCAAGCGGCATTTTCGAAGGAATTGCCGCTATGAGCCAAGTAGCGATCGCAGTTTCAGTCGCCGCCGGCGTATGGGTAGCTTACCGCCAGCTTCATTCATGGAAAGGTGAAAAACTAACGCTGAAGCGTGCAGATCTCGGGGAAGAATTGATATCTCATGCTACTGAAATGATTGGTAAATTTCAGGCGGTTCGAAACCCGATGGGCTTTGCAGCACCGGCAGGTGAGGATGAAGACGGAACCTATGACTTCCGCCGTAGGCTAAATGAACTGTCCGATCTCAATGACGACTATGCCGAGTTGAGGCGGCTTGGGGTGCGCCAAAAAGCACTCGTTGGAGATAGTGCGGTTCAAGAGGCGATAGATGCAATATTTGATGCACGCATAAAACTGATTGTCGCTCTCAAAGGGAAGATTAGAGATGCGATGAGGGACAGCACACACTATGGGCGCACGTTATCCGAAAAGGATTTTCAAAGAACTGAGAGATACGAAGACGCAATATGGGACGGGTATGATCGGACGGCTAATTCATTGACAGAGAAACTGTCTACGGCTTTGGACACGATTGAAACTAGACTTTTGCCGTATGTTCGCCACTCAACATCGGATTGAAGTAGGTTTTTGCGGCGTGTCGAATATAGAGTGACTTATTACAAACTCGCACACGGTTGTGACGTGACAGTCTGCGTCAGGCGGCTAGGCTCCGGCCTATGATTTACCGACTGCTTTTCCTGCTGATGACCGCCTCCCCTGCACTCGCCATGGGTCCGTGGAAAACCGATTGCCATGGCGACACCGCCTGCGAGCTCGGCGACCGCTCGTATCATGTGCTTGAGCCTGAGGGGTGGGACGGCGAAACGCCTCTGCCCGTTCTGTTGCACTTCCACGGCTGGGCGCGGCAGGGCACTGTGGTGGTGAACCATCAGCGCATCGCTGGGGCCACAAAACTGCGCGGCGTGTTGTTGGTGGCCCCGAACGGGTTGGGCAAAAGCTGGGATTTCTGGACATCGGACACGCGCGACGTGCCCTTTGCTGATGCGGTGCTTGAGGATGTGGCCAAGCGCTATCCGGTGGACCCAGACCGCATCTATGTTTCGGGCTATTCCTTCGGCGGCGCGATGGCGTGGCGCTATGTGTGCCAATCGGGCAATGACATTGCCGCCCTTTTGGCTGTTGCAGGCAGCATCCGTCAGACCGAAGACTGCCCCGAAGCCCCGCGCGAGGCGCGCCATGTACACGGCCTCAGCGATACGGTGATGGACTTCCCCTATGGCACCAACGGTGACACCACCTACCCGGTGGCGCTGTGGCGAGCGGCTTACGATTGCCACGATGCTACCCCGCGCGGCGATTGGAGTGTGGTGCCGATCCTGACCCTCAGCCGGGTCGAGTGGACCGATTGCGCACGCGGGCAGGTGACGCTGGACACGCATCCGGGCGGGCATTTTATCCCCCATGGCTGGATCGGGCGGCAATTGGACGAGCTTTTGGGCCGCACCCCCACCTATCCGTGACGCGCAGCGCTTGCACCTTGGCGCATTCTTTGTCATTGCCTGTGCCGACTGGATGTTTGCCAAAAAAGGCCCCGAGCAATGAAATTCACTCTGTCCTGGCTGAAAGACCACCTCGACACGGACGCGTCGGTTGATGAGATCGCCGAGGCGCTGACCGACCTCGGGCTAGAGGTCGAAGAGATCGTGAACCCGGCGGACCGGCTGGCAGGCTTTACGCTGGGCCATGTGAAACACGCGGAAAAGCATCCCGACGCCGACAAACTGCGGGTTTGCACAGTGGAAACCGACGAGGGCGATCTGCAGATCATCTGCGGCGCCCCCAACGCGCGTGAAGGCATCACTGTCGTGGTCTGCAAGCCGGGCATGTATATCCCCGGTCTGGATATCACGATCAGCGTCGGCAAGATCCGGGGCGTCGAAAGCTTTGGCATGATGGCCTCAGAGCGTGAGCTGGAGCTGTCGGACGAGCATGATGGCATTATCGAACTGCCCTCGGGCGAAGTCGGTGACCGGTTCGTTGACTGGCTGGCAGAGAATGACCCGTCCAAGGTCGATCCGATGATCGAGATTGCGATCACGCCGAACCGCCCCGATGCGTTGGGTGTGGCTGGCATCGCTCGTGATCTGGCAGCGCGTGGGGTTGGCACGCTGAAAGAGCATATCCACGCGCCAGTGCCGGGGGATTTCGAATGCCCGATCAAGGTGACGATTGATGACGACACACTGGACGGCGCGCCGCATTTCACCGGTCGTGTAATCCGGGGCGTCAAGAACGGCCCCAGCCCGCAGTGGCTGCAGGATCAGTTGAAGGCGATTGGTCTGCGTCCGATTTCGGCGCTGGTGGATATCACCAACTATATGACCTTTGACCAGAACCGGCCGCTGCACGTGTTTGATGCCGACAAGGTGCAGGGCAACCTGCGGGTTCACCGCGCCAAGGGTGGTGAAACGCTTGTGGCGCTGGATGAGAAGGAATACACTCTGCAGCGCGGTATGATGGTGATCTCGGACGACAAGGGCGCGGAATCCATCGCGGGTATCATGGGCGGCGAGGAAACCGGCTGTACCGATGAGACGGTCAATGTCTTCCTCGAAAGCGCCTTCTGGGATCATGTGCAGATCGCCCTGACGGGCCGCGCGCTGAAGATTAACTCGGACGCGCGTTACCGCTTTGAACGCGGCGTTGACCCGCAATTCACCCGTGAAGGGCTGGAGCAGGCGACGCAGATGATTTTGGATATCTGCGGCGGTGAAGTGTCTTCGGTTGTTGAGGCCGGGAAGGCTCCGAACCACGCGCGTGCCTATAAGTTGGATGCGGCGCGGGTGCAGTCTCTGGTCGGGATGGAGATACCCGAAAGCGAACAGCGCCAGACCCTGACCCGTCTGGGCTTCCGTCTTGAGGGTGAGATGGCCCATGTGCCCAGTTGGCGTCCCGATATCATGGGTGAGGCCGATCTGGTGGAAGAGGTCGCGCGGATCGCCTCCCTGACCAAGCTGCAGGGCAAACCGCTGCCGCGTGTGACTGATGGCATCCCCAAGGCGGTGATGACACCGACGCAGCGCCGTCAGTCGATGGCGCGCCGGACCTGCGCGGCGCTGGGGTACAATGAATGTGTGTCTTATACGTTCATTGATCAGGCGTCCGCTGCCCTGTTCGGGGGCGGCGATGCCGCGACGCAGCTGGAAAACCCGATTTCCTCGGAGATGAGCCATATGCGCCCCGATCTGCTGCCCGGCCTGCTGCAGGCGGCCGCGCGTAATCAGGCGCGCGGCTTTGCGGATGTCGCTCTGTTCGAGGTTGGTCCGGTCTTCCATGATGGCGAGCCGGGCGATCAGAAAACCCAGATCGCCGGTCTCTTGGTGGGCCGCGATGGCCCCAAGGATGTGCACGGGGCCGCGCGCGCCGTGGATGTGTTCGACGTCAAGGCCGATGTCGAGGCTGTGCTGGCCGCCATCGGAGCGCCCGCCAAGGTGCAGGTCCAGCGCGATGGTGATGCGTGGTGGCATCCGGGACGGCACGGAAAGATCTGCCTGGGGCCGAAAAAGGTGCTGGGTGTGTTCGGTGAGCTGCACCCGCGTATTTTGCAGGCGATGGACATCAGGGGCCCGGCGATGGCGTTTACCATCTGGCCGGACGAGGTACCTCTGCCCCGCAAATCCGGGGCGACCCGTGCGGCATTGGAGCTGCGCGATTTGCAAGCGGTCGAGCGTGACTTTGCCTTTGTCGTCGATGCGGATGTCGAGGCTTTGACGCTGGTGAATGCAGCGGCGGGGGCGGATAAGGCCTTGATCGAGGATGTGCGTGTTTTCGATGAATTCATCGGCGGTAGTTTGGGTGAGGGCAAGAAATCTCTGGCCATTACCGTGCGTTTGCAACCGACGGACAAAACCTTGAAGGAAGAAGATATCGAGGCGGTTGGCCAGAAGATCATCGCCAAGGTCGGCAAGGCCACTGGCGGCGTGTTACGCGGTTAAACCGGCCTTGATCCAAATGCAAAGCGCGCCTGCGGGCGCGCTTTTCTCGTTTCTGGGGATGGTGTTGCCATGTCGCAACAGAAAGCTGTGGGCCCTTTCAGGGGGTTGAGCAGAATCGGCAAGCCACCCTATTGACGCCCTCCTATCGCAATCAAACCCCGGAGTCTGCCAGATGTCAGATCCCAAACGCGCCCAAGCGCCTTTCATTTTCTGATTGCCCGCCAGCATTCCGGCGGGCCTTGTTTCCCGTTGGAGAGCTGTCATGAAACGTCAAGACATCTCGATGATCCGGCAGATATTGCCGCCAGAGATGCCCTTTCCTTATTACCCGGACCGGCAAAGCCCGTGGTTGCTGTGCCAGTCGATGCCGGCTGAGATGCCGATTTCGGACCTTAAACAGTCTGAACTGTCTCGCTTTCTGATGCGCCCTTTGGTGCAGCCGATCGTTGCGTCTTGTGGCGGGGTCTTGCGGCGGCACGATGTAATGGCCGTGGCCCATGCGGATCGCGCGATGCGGCTTGGGGCTTTGGGCCCGGCGGCGACAAGGGGGCTGGAGGTTGCGTATCAATCCGATTGGCTGGATTTCTGCCTGAGCTTCGACATCTGGTCCGGCGAGCAGACGACACGTAAAGCCCACAATCTGGTGGTTCAGCTTGGGTTCCCAAGCGAACACGCGGCGTTACTGTGGCAATTCGAACAGCGTGCTGAGGTTGGCGCCTATCAAAGCAGCCTGCACCCGGTTCGCAGGCACGGGCGCCCGACACTGGCTTGGTGTCGTCTGGATCTGGACCTGCAAAGCGGCCATTGCCTGATCGAAGAGATCCAGTCCGATTGGCTGCGTTTTGTAGGTCGCGCCCGGCGGCGGTTGCAACATCGTGCGCCCCGGTCGCGGGCATTGAGGCTGACCAGCGACTATGAGCAAAGCCTGCAGCAGAGATACGCCAAAATCTGGGCCGATGTGATGATGCTGTCGGTCCTGATGCTGCTGCGGGATGAGTTTGCCGTGCGTGATGTCTGGATGCACCAGCCAGAGTCTGGCGCTAAACTGAAAGGGATTACATGGGGTCGGCTGCCGCCGCGTTCGATCTATACCCGACTGCCGCGTGCATTCGGGTTCCAACAAACGCGCGAGATGCCCCCAATGCTGGGCAGCAAACATCGCAGTACAGCCCGGCGGGCGGTGAAAGAGGATCAGCCGATTTTCTGGCGGTTGCGCTTCTGAACGCCCCTTGGGTTTCCGCCGATTTCTAACTAGGGTCGCAGACAAATAACAAGGAGTTAACTATGGGCCTGAACGTATACCTCTCGGGTGAAATCCATACCGATTGGCGGGAACAGATCATCGATGGCGCCAAGGGGCTGGATGTCACTTTCAACAGCCCCGTCACCGATCACGCCGCCAGCGACGATTGCGGCGTGGCCATTCTGGGGGCAGAGTCGAACAAATACTGGCACGACCACAAAGGTGCGATGGTCAACGCCATTCGCACCCGAAAGGGTATTGCGGATGCCGACGTGGTCGTTGTGCGGTTTGGCGACAAGTATAAACAGTGGAACGCCGCGTTTGATGCGGGTTACGCCGCCGCGTTGGGTAAATCGCTGATCGTGCTGCACGGCTCCGATCATCAGCACGCGTTGAAAGAGGTCGACGCCGCAGCGCTGGCCGTCGCCGAGCACGCCGCTCAGGTGGTCGAGGTGCTGCGCTATGTTCTGACCGGACAACTGCCCGGATAGCGGGCGTCGGGGCGGGGCAATGCCTCGGCCCCGATCTGCCTTAGCTTGTCGCAGGTATAGTTAATCCGCGCTGGACTGCTGGACGTTCCAGGAAACGGTCCACATAAGGCTGAAGATTGGCGAAATCCGACCATCCGAGCAGGTCTTTGACGCCGTAGTAGTCCAACCCGCGCAGCCATGGGACTATGGCGATATCAGCGATCGAGTAGTCCCCGGCGATCCAGTCCTGCCCGTCCAGCTGCGTGTTAACGACGTTCAACAGACGCTTGGCCTCGTTGATGTAGCGCTCGCGCGGGCGAGGGTCTTCGATCTCGCTGCCAGCGAATTTGTGGAAATAGCCAAGCTGCCCGAACATCGGACCCAGCCCGCCCATCTGGAACATCAACCATTGGGTCACACGTGCTTTGTCCGCCGCGGTTTTTCCGATCAGCTGACCGCTTTTCTCAGCCAGATACAGCAGGATCGCACCGCTTTCGAACAATGAGACCGGCTCGCCATCCGGTCCGTTCGGGTCGATGATGGCCGGGATCTTGTTGTTGGGGTTCAGCGAAAGGAATTCGAGGCTTTTTACGTCTGAGTCCGCCAGCGTGACCAGGTGCGCCTCATAGGGCAGGCCGATCTCTTCGAGCATGATCGAGACTTTGACGCCGTTGGGCGTGGGATAGGAATAGAGTTGCAGTTTTTCCGGTGACTGTGCGGGCCAGCGGGCAGTGATCGGGTGGTTTGCGGCGTCCAGCATAGGGGCTCCTGTATGAAGGTTCCGAACACAGTTAGGTGTTGCGGTGCCGATCTACCAGTGGCGCGCGCTGTGCGTTACTGGTCAGATATTGTGCATTCGGGAACAGGCGGGGAAAAGCAGAGAAATCCGCACCTAGACTGACGCGCATTTATCGCTCACAGTTTGGTGATCTCCGCGCGCGTCGCGGGTTTTCTTATGGCTTGTAGAAGGAGAAACGCGTGGATGAAGTTGCTACACAGGTCGGTGCTTTTGCGCCGCTGGTGATGAATGCCGTGAAGGCACTGGTTGTTCTGGTATTGGGCTGGACCGTAGCTGGGATGATCGCGGGCGTGGTGCGGCGTCGCATCAACGCAACCCCACAAATCGATCCGACGCTAGGGAATTTTGTTGCCAGCCTGGTGAAGTGGGCGATCCTGGCGATGGTGCTGGTCGCTGTTCTGGGCATTTTCGGGATCGAGGCCACAAGTATCGTCGCTATTCTGGGTGCCGCCTCGCTGGCCATTGGTCTGGCCTTGCAGGGGACGCTCAGCGATTTGGCGGCCGGGGTGATGCTGGTCGTATTCCGGCCGTACAAGCTGGGTCAGTATGTCGATATTGGCGGTACTGCCGGGACGGTGAAGGATCTGAACCTGTTCACAACGGAACTGGTCACCCCTGACAACGTCCAGATCATCGTGCCCAATGGGCAGGCCTGGGGCAGCGTGATCACCAATTTCTCGGCCCATGACACGCGCCGCGTCGATCTGGTGTTCGGGATCGACTATGGCGACAGCGCGGATGCCGCGATGCAGATCATCCTGGACGTGGCCAAAGCCGACAAGCGTATTCACAGCGACCCCGAGCCTTGGGTGCGGGTGACAAATCTGGGGGACAGCTCGGTCGATCTGACAGCACGCCTTTGGTGTGACGCTGCCGATTATTGGGACGTGAAATTCGAGCTGACCAAGGCTGTGAAAGAGAAATTCGACGCCAAGGGCGTTTCGATCCCTTACCCGCATTCGGTCGAGATTCACAAGCAGGCGTAAATCTCCCGCCCGTCATACGGGCATTGAAATGCCCTTTTCCGGTTGGGCCCAGCGCCGCGCTAATCGCGCGGCGCTGTTGCGTTTTGCGGGAGCGTTCGTCTTGTGTCCTCCGCGCCGCGTCGCAGAAGCAGCGCTATGCCCAACGCTGTAGGCGCCCTCGGCAGAGGGCGCTCTCAGGGGCGGGAGCTGTTCAGGCTTTGATGACCACGTTGGGGGAAACGACGTCAATCCCCAGAGCCTTGCCAACCGCATAGTAGGTTAGCTGACCTGCATGGACGTTCAGACCGGCCATCAAGTGCGGATCGTCCTGGCAGGCCTGTTTCCAGCCCTTGTCAGCCAGAGCCAGCATGAATGGCATTGTCGCATTGCCCAGCGCGATGGTCGATGTGCGCGCCACGGCACCGGGCATGTTGGCAACGCAGTAATGCATGACGCCACCGACCTCGTAGATCGGATCGGCATGCGTGGTGGCCTTCGACGTCTCGAAACAGCCGCCCTGGTCGATGGCAACGTCGACCAGAACCGCGCCGGGTTTCATGGTGGACAGTTGCGCGCGGGTGATCAGTTTGGGTGCTGCTGCGCCGGGGATCAGAACCGCGCCGATCACCATATCTGCCGTCTGGATCAGCTCTGCGGTGGCACCAGCGGTAGAATACTGGTTCTTGAACTGCCCGCCGAACACGTCATCCAGATAGCGCAGGCGGGGCAGCGAGCGGTCCAGAACCGTCACATCCGCGCCCATGCCCGCAGCGATCTTGGCCGCATGCGTGCCGACCACACCGCCGCCAATCACAACCACTTTTGCGGGCCCGACACCTGGCACGCCGCCCATCAGCACACCGCGTCCGCCATTGGCTTTTTGCAGCGTCCAAGACCCGACCTGCGGGGCCAGACGCCCGGCAACCTCTGACATAGGAGCCAGCAGCGGCAGGCCGCCGTTTGCATCGGTCACTGTCTCATAGGCGATGGCAGTACAGCCCGAGGACAGCAGGTCATGGGTCTGATCCGGATCGGGGGCGAGGTGCAGATAGGTAAACAGCAACTGGCCTTCGCGCAGCATCTTGCGCTCACCTGCCTGAGGTTCCTTGACCTTGACGATCATGTCAGCGGTGGCGAATACCTCGGCGGCGGTGTCTACGATCTGTGCACCAGCAGCGACATAGTCGGCATTGTCAAAGCCCGAGCCCAGGCCCGCGCCTGTTTCGATGATCACCTCATGACCCCGCGCAACCGCTTCCTGCGCAGCATTCGGGGTCATGCCGACGCGGAACTCCTGCGGTTTGATCTCTTTTGGGCAACCGATTTTCATTTGGTCTCTCCGTTCATAAACTGCCTAAAGAATGGGCAAGCTGCGCTGCAATTTCTGTGAAACTCTGCCTGTCCTTGCGGTTCTATTCGGGAGAATTTCCTGTATAATGCTCCAGTCACGCAAAGGAATTGCGCCCATGAGCCTAGATACGACGGATCGAAAGATTCTGGCCTCGTTACAGAAAAATGGCCGGATGTCTAATGCAGAGCTGTCCGAGCAGGTGAATCTATCGCCCTCGGCCTGCCATCGTCGGGTCCAACGGCTTGAGGCTGAGGGCTATATCCGCAACTATGTGGCCCTGCTGGACGCACGTAAGATGAACGTACCGACCACGGTGTTTGTCGAGATCACCTTGCAGGGGCAGGCCGAAGAAGTTCTGGACGCGTTCGAAAAAGCCGTTGCCCGTATCCCCGATGTGCTGGAATGCCATCTAATGGCCGGGACGGCGGATTACATTCTGAAAGTCGTGGCCGAAAATACCGAGGATTTTGCCCGCATTCATCGCCAATACCTTTCGCGCTTGCCGGGTGTGGCGCAGATGCAAAGCTCATTCGCGCTGAGAACTGTGTTCAAGACTACGGCGCTGCCGGTCTGACGTCAGGCGGGGCCGGGATAGGTGAACAGCGCCAGATGCGCGGCGTTGAAGGCGAAATGCATCAGAACCGGCACCCATAGCCTGTTGGTCGCGTAATATCCCAATCCGCATCCCGCGCCCAAAATAGCTGCGAACACGACAAGCGCCGGGCCACCGGCAAAATGCACCAGCCCAAACAACAAGCTGGCCGCAGCGATACCAAAGGCCGCGCCGAGCTTTGAGGACAGGGCCGATTGCAGATAGCCGCGAAAAAAGGCCTCTTCCGCCAAACAGGTTAGGAACAGGTTGGACAGCGCAAAGATCAGCCACCAATGTGGCAGACCAACCTCGGGGCGCACCGCTTGCTGGGACAGGCCTAGCGCAAATAAAGCGGGCAAGGTCAATATCCCTAGGATCAATGGCGTTTTGCGAATAGCGGGCAAGCCTGCATTCTGTCCGGGCCAGACCAGAAGTGCGGCGAACAGAACCAAAGGTTTGTCCAGATTCATATACATGGAGAAATCGGTACTTCCGGGTCCGGCCTGCACCTGATCAAGCACCAGAAGATTGTTGAACCCCGGAACGATATGCGCACCCAAGGCCACACACCATAAGATCAGCGCGAAATGGCCGGGCAAAGACCAAAGCCCGGATGTGCGGCGCAGCGCTGCTGCCCCCGCAAGCCCGGTAATCGCGACCACTACGGCGCTGGCCGAAACCAGCCCCTGCGCGAAGGCGACCGTTCCGAACAGGCTCAGCAACGATGCGCCAAGACGCCATCTACCGTACATCGCGCTGATCTGAGCGGCGATCAGGATGAACCAGGGCCAAATAACGGGCAGAAGGGAAAGGAAATGCGCCACAGGCCTCTCGCGGTTTTGACCGGGCCTTGATGCAGCAATAGGGCACGTCGATGCAAGCCGGCGGAGTGCAACCCACTGGCAATGAGTCAATTCCGTCGCTTGCATTCGGGCGTTTTCAGGTCCACATAATTGGGAAGGGTGCCGTTTCCGTGTCCGACCCGCGACCTTGCCGTAACGGTCCGATGAGCATAGGAAGGGGCTTTCATCAATTCATCTGATGACATCAGGCGGTTACATGCGCCCGATAGGGTCCGAACCCGGTTACTAGTAAGGAGCAGACCTTGGCTGACGAATACAACGACGCCCCCAAAGACTGGCTTGAGGCCGAGCTGGAAGACACGCTGGACGAAGATTTCGAGATCGAGTTCAGCGAGCCCATGCTCTCGATGGAGATCCGCAAGATCTATAAGGATCAGCACCCTGAGATGCTGGACCGCAAGGTCTATTTCCGCAACCTGCTGCGCCTTCAGGCTGAACTGATCAGGGTGCAGGATTGGGTACAGCATACCGGGGCCAAGGTTTGTATTCTGTTCGAAGGGCGCGACAGCGCGGGCAAGGGGGGCGTGATCAAGCGGATCACCCAGCGTCTGAACCCTCGGGTCGCGCGGGTTGTGGCTTTGCCCGCGCCCAGTCGCCGGGAACAAAGCCAGTGGTATTTCCAGCGCTACGTTCCGCACCTGCCGGCGGCGGGTGAGATCGTGCTGTTTGACCGGTCATGGTACAACCGCGCGGGCGTCGAGCGGGTCATGGGTTTTGCCACAGAAGATCAGGTTGAACAGTTCTTTCAGGATGTTCCCGAATTTGAACGGATGCTGGTGCGCTCGGGCATCATTTTGCTGAAATACTGGTTCTCGATCACCGATGAAGAACAGCAGTTGCGATTCTTGATGCGTATTCACGATCCGATGAAACAGTGGAAGCTGTCGCCGATGGATCTGGAATCCCGCATCCGGTGGGAGGCTTACACCAAGGCCAAAGAGGATATGCTGTTCCGCACCAATATCTCGGAAGCGCCGTGGTACATCGTCGAAGGCAATGACAAAAAGCGCGAACGTCTGAACTGTATCGAACACTTGTTGACCAAGATCCCCTACACCGATGTACCGCAGGAAAAGGTCAATCTGCCGGATCGCAAGTACAACCCCGAATATGAACGTCGTGTTCTGCCGGATGAGCTGCACGTGCCCAAAATCTACTGATCCTGACGCCCCTGATGTTCCGGGGCGTTTTTCTTTGGGCCAGAAACGACAAACCCCCGAGCGATGCGTCGGGGGTCGTCAAATAGTGTCATCCAAAGCTGGACGAGCGGGGTTTTAGAGCAAACCTTCGCGCTGTGCTTTCTTACGTGCCAGTTTACGGGCACGGCGGATCGCTTCAGCTTTCTCGCGCGCTTTTTTCTCGGACGGTTTCTCGAAATGTTGCTTCAGCTTCATTTCACGGAACACGCCTTCGCGCTGCAGCTTTTTCTTCAGGGCACGAAGCGCCTGATCGACGTTATTGTCGCGAACACTAACCTGCATGTGGTTGTCACCACCTTTCTAGATAGAGTTGCAAGGAAATTGCAGGAAGTGGCCGTATAGCAAAGCCGTTCTAACTTGTCTAGTACTGGTGCCAGAACCCGGAGAACCGCCATGACCACCACTTATGAAGACGCAAAAGAGCAGCTATTGAATGCGATGCTGGACCATGTCCCGTTTGACGGATGGTCGGAAACTAGCTTTCGCATGGCCATCAGTGATTGCGATATTGATGAGGCGCTGGCCCGCTCAATCTGCCCCCGTGGCGCGGTCGATATGGCGCTGGCTTTTCATGCCCAGGGGGATGCGGCCATGGTGGAACGCTTGAAAACCGAGGATTTGAGCGATCTGAAGTTCCGCGACCGTATCGCCGCTGCGGTCCGGTTTCGCCTACAGGCCGTCGATGATAAGGAATTGGTGCGCCGCGGCATGACGCTGTTTTCGCTGCCGATGCATGCGGCGGATGGGGCGAAGGCGATGTGGCAGACCTGCGACCTGATCTGGGACACGCTGGGGGATACCTCGGATGATGTGAACTGGTACACCAAGCGGGCGACGCTGTCGGGGGTCTATTCCTCGACCGTGCTGTTTTGGCTGGGGGATGATTCGCCGGATCATCAGAAGACGTGGGAGTTTCTGGATCGTCGCATCGATAACGTCATGCAGTTTGAAAAGCTCAAGGCGCAGGTGAACGGCAACCCTCTGTTCAAACCTTTCCTTGCGGTTCCGAATTGGTTGGCCGGTCAGGTGAAGGCTCCGATGAAGATGCGGGCTGATCTGCCGGGAATGTTGAACCCACGCAAGTAGCACGTAAGTGTCTGGGCCTTTCCGATTTCGCCTGCTAGGCATTGCGCCAAGGAGGACTTGCCTATGACCCAAATGATGCGCGCCGTTGAAATCACCAAGCCCGGCGGCCCGGATGTGTTGCAACTGACCGAACGCCCAGTGCCCGAGCCCGCCGCTGGTCAGGTGGTGTTGAAAGTGGCCTATGCGGGTGTTAACCGCCCGGATGCTTTGCAGCGTGCGGGCGCGTATGATCCGCCTCCGGGCGCGAGTGATCTGCCGGGGCTTGAGGCGTCGGGCGAAGTCGTTGCCCTCGGCGCAGGGGTCGAAGGTGTCGCCATCGGCGATCAGGTTTGCGCCTTGTTGCCCGGCGGTGGCTATGCCGAATACGTTGCCACGCCCGCTGCCCATTGCCTGCCGGTGCCAGAGGGGATGGGCCTTAAGGAGGCTGCGTGTCTGCCCGAGACCTTCTTTACCGTCTGGTCCAATGTGTTCACACGCGGCGGTCTGAAAGCGGGCGAGCGGTTTTTGGTTCACGGCGGGTCCAGCGGGATCGGAACAACGGCGATCCAGCTTGCAAATGCGTTCGGCGCACGGGTCTTTGCCACCGCCGGATCGGCCGAGAAATGTGCCGCCTGCGAGATACTGGGGGCCGAAAAGGCGATTAATTACCGGGATGAGGATTTCGTATCCACCATGCGCGCCGAAGGCGGGGCGAACCTAATCCTTGATATGGTGGGCGGGGACTATATCCCGCGCAACGTTAAGGCTCTGACCGAGGATGGGCGGCTGGTTCAAATCGCCTTCCTGCAAGGCCCCAAGGTCGAGCTGAACTTTGCCATGATGATGGTGAAACGCCTGACCTTGACCGGCAGCACCCTGCGCCCGCAATCCGATCTGGCTAAGGCCAAAATCGCCCAGGACCTGCGCGAGGCAGTCTGGCCGCTGTTGGATGCAGGCAAGGTTGCACCGGTTATGGACAGCGAATTTGATATGGCCGAGGCCGCAGCGGCCCATACGCGGATGGAAAGCTCGGGCCATATCGGCAAGATCGTTCTGAAAGTGGGCGGCTAAACACCGCCAGCCTGTTCAGGCCACGGCGCGGCGGTAGAGATGCCACGTGGCGTGGCCCAGAACCGGGATCACCACGATCAGCCCCAGCAGCAGCGGGATCGCGCCCAGGATAAGCATTCCGACGACGATGAATCCCCAACCCAGGATGACGGCGGGGTTCTGTCTCAGCACCCGGACCGACGTCACCACAGCAACCGGCAGCCCGACCTGGCGGTCCAGCAACAGCGGAAAGCTGACAACGCTGACCGCAAGCGCGATCAGGGCGAACAAAAAGCCGACCGCGTTACCGAACAGGATCATGGTCCAACCCGCGCCGGTCGTGAAGGTCTGAGTCAGAAATGCGCCCAACGACTCTGGCAGATCAGGACCAAGGGTTCGCACATAGATGCTCTGTGCGACCATCAGCCAGATCAGAAACAACATAACCAGATAGAACCCCAGCGCGAGAATGGCGCCGAAGGAAGGTGAGCGGAATACAGACAGCGCGTCCAGCCAATGCGCCTCGCCGCCCTTTTCACGGGTGCGGCTGATCTCATAGAGGCCAACGGCGGCTACAGGGCCGATCAGCGCGAACCCTGCGACCAGAGGGGCCAGCAGAGGGATCATGTTGCGGTCCAGCCCCAACCCAAACATCAGCAAGCCCGCAATCGGATAGATCAGCACGACAAACACCGCATCCGCGCGGGTTTCCAGAAAGTCGCGACCCCCGGCCTTCAAACATTCCCGCAGGTCCTGCATGGTCAGATCTCGAACAACTGGCAGTTTTCGTGTGTCGGCACTGCCAAGGCTGTTGACGCTTTCCGCGATGTGATCGCTGGTAGCGCCAAGATTTCGCGCAGCCCAGCTTACCGGGTTTCCAATCGTTTTCGCCATCGTCATCCCCTCCTCTTTTGCGGCTTGGCGCAGCAGAGAGAATCCGGCATCGGTTGCCCTGGGCCGGACCCGCCGGCAACGCTTACCCCCGAGTATAGCACAGTTTTTCCCGATTTGCGCCGGGTTGCGCTTTTGTGCCGATTGCGCTGCGTCACAAGCGTGTTAGCTTGTCGTCAGGGTACAGGAGGTGAGTATGCAGCAAACGGCACGTACAGTCGTCATTCACAAACATGGTGGCCCCGAGGTTCTGACCCTCGAAGATCGCCCGGTGGGCGAGCCTGGACCGAGCGAGGTGCGCATTCGTCATCGTGCCTGCGGACTGAATTTTATCGACGTGTACCAGCGCGCGGGTCTTTACCCGCTTGAGCTGCCACACGCGCTGGGAATGGAAGCGTCGGGCGTGATCGAGGCAGTGGGCGAAGGCGTGACCCATCTGGAACCCGGTCAGCGCGCGGCCTATGCCGCAATGCCAGCCGGGGCCTATTGCGAGGCGCGGGTGATGCCTGCGACGCAAGTGTGCCCGCTGCCTGAAAGCATCTCATTTGACACGGCTGCGGCAATGATGCTCAAGGGGATGACGGTCGAATATCTATTTCATCGCACGACGCCGTTGAAACGCGGGGATACGGTTCTGTTCCACGCCGCAGCCGGAGGTGTAGGCTTGATCGCCTGCCAATGGGCCAAATCCGAGGGGATTAAACTGATCGGGACCGCAGGAACGGACGAAAAATGTAGCCTCGCCAAGTTCAACGGGGCGGCGCATTGCATCAACTACCGCACCGAAAACTTCGCCGAGCGCGTGGCCGAGATCACGGGTGGTAAAGGCGTGGACGTGGCAATGGACTCGATCGGAGCGGATACGTTCAACGGCTCGCTCGACAGTCTCAAGCCACTTGGGATGATGATCTCGTTTGGCAATGCATCGGGCTCGGTACCGCTTATCGACATCGGCATTCTGGCCAAGAAAGGCTCGATCAAGATCACACGGCCCACCTTGTTCACGCATATTGCCGATCACAGCGTTTGTCAGGCGATGGCGCGCCGTCTGTTCAACAAAGTTGATGGGGGCGAGGTCAAGATCCACATCGACCAGCGTTTCCCGCTGGATCAGGTGGCTGAGGCGCATCGCACGCTTGAGGCACGCAAGACAACGGGCAGCACCATCCTGGAACTATGATCTGACATGGCCCCGACTTCTGGTCGGGACCAAGCTTGTGCGCAAGGAATGGGTCAGAACCGGTATGCGGCGCGGGCCTGAAAGGTGGTCGCATCGACGTCGACGCCGGATGAATTGAAGTCGTTGAACTCGTGATACAGGATTTCGCCACCGATGCTTACATTCGGGGCAACGATCTGTTCGTACCCGGCACCGATGAACCAACCATCGTCACTGCCCAGATTATCGGTTCCGGCTTCGGCAAAGCCGCCGATGCCATAAAGCAGCCCTTGCGATGTGACTTTGTAACCCGCGCGAGCTTTGATGCGCCAAACATCCTCGACCGTGGCTGCGCCACTCAGATCAACGTCTGTCCAATCGTAGTCGAAGCCGCCGCCAACAACCCAATCGCCAAGATCGTAGTCATAGCCCAGAATGATGCCGCCAATCGCACCGTCGCCGTCGATGCCCGAGATGTTTGTGTCGATATCGGCATATCCGACTTGCAGACCGCCATAGAAGCCCGTCCAGTCGCCTGAAGATTGCGCAGCGGCTGATCCCGCCGCCAGAAACGCAAGGCCAGTGGCCGCCAAAATCTTTTTTCTCATGTCGTGCTTCTTTCCCTCAGCTCAGTT
Organism: Ruegeria sp. AB6; assembly: GCF_056542685.1. Classification (NCBI taxonomy): domain Bacteria; kingdom Pseudomonadati; phylum Pseudomonadota; class Alphaproteobacteria; order Rhodobacterales; family Roseobacteraceae; genus Ruegeria; species Ruegeria sp. AB6. The sequence continues at coordinate 270,110 of NZ_JBQGAD010000003.1, forward strand.
TATTGCGCCTTTCCCGGTTTGGATCGCGCACTTGTATATTTGAATACGTTTGAGCGAAGGGTTGGATCACTCGGTGATTTAGCGAAGGAGGGGGTTTTTCACCGAACCGACGTGGCAGAGGGGCGTCGTGCGGTTGAAAGTTTGCTTGCGGAAGGGAAACTATCTACAGATAGCTGTCCAACGAAAAACGGCGGCAGATTTCTCTGCCGCCGCCCCGAGGTAATCCGTGAGTGGATTATTGAGCTTGCAGCTCTGCCGGAGTTTTGCCGGCAATGTCTTTCCAGTTGGCGTCTGCGCGCTCGTTAAAGCCCGGGATATCGCCTTCCCAGCGTTCCTGAATGTCGGCCGACAGGTTCAGGTACAGCTTGTTGTCAACGATTTTCCAGTAGTTCGGGTCGCCGTCAAACTTGAAGCCCATCGCGGTGCCGAATGCGCAGTAGCCGCCATATGCGGGCAGGTACGCTTCGGGGTTTTCTTCAAATGCAACTTTGTTTTCTTCCGAAGCAAAGCGGTACAGCGCATCGTTGTGCAGTGTGGTGATGCGGTAGTCGCCCTTGGTGGCTTCGCCAACGGTGAAGTAGGCAACCGGGTCATAACCCTGCAGCGCCAGGCCGGTCGAGCTTGCGTTCAGTTCAACGCCAGCGGCCAGAGCCGTGCTTGCAACTGCGACGGACAGCGCAACGCCGCCGATGAGGGATTTGATCTTGTTCATGGTGTTCACCTTTCGTGAATTGAGCCACCGGACGACACAGTAATTGTATCTGGGCAACCCTGTCGATTTTGTTCTGTGCGGTCGGTAATTGGCCGTCACGACCCCGAAGTGGGGGCCGGTCTGATCACGTTCAAAACAATCAAATGTGATCATGAGGTAACAAACGCGTTTCGCCCATGAATAAAGGGCGATGCTTACTTTTCGGGCTGAAAAGAAATCACGAATTCAGTGACTTTTTGTGCCGACATCTCACAGGGGCGCAGCAGGGCGCCGCTGTTTTTGGTCAGATAAAGGTTCAGGCTGATATAGTCCGGCCCACCGCGTTCACGGGCCACCAGTTTGTGGGATTTCCCACCTGCCAACTCGGATCGACTGACGACATAGGATTTGGCGCCGCTCTGCCCATTAGACGTGCCAAGAGGGATTGCGAAGAATGCGGTCAGAAACGTGTCCGAGGCGGTCAAGACTGACCGATTTTTGGCTCGGTTCCAGCTTTGATGCGCGCGATATTGGCGCTGTGGCGCCAGTAGACCAGCAAGGTCAGGATAACACCAAGCCCAAATGTCGGGGACTCAGTCAGCACCATGATCCAGATTGTCGACATCGCCGCAGCCATCAGAGCCGCGAGAGACGAGATGCGCCAGATCAGCGCCGTCACCAGCCATGTCAGGCAACAGGCTACGCCGACGCGCCAATCCAATGCCAGCCACAGGCCGAGGAAGGTCGCGACACCCTTGCCGCCCTTGAACCCCAGCCAGACCGGAAAGCAATGGCCCAAAAACGCGGCCAGGGCGGCGATTTGAGCGGCGTCTTCTCCGGCCAGTGCGCGCGCCAGCAGGACAGCGACCCCGCCTTTGGCGGCGTCAAAGATCAGGGTCAGCGCGGCAGCGCGTTTGTTCCCGGTACGCAGGACATTGGTCGCGCCGATATTGCCCGAGCCGATATTGCGCAGATTTCCCAGCCCCATCAACTTGGCAAGGATCAGACCAAAAGGGATCGACCCTATCAGATAGCCAAATGCGGCCCAAAGGATCAGTTGGGCCGTTGAACTGTCTATTGGGGGCATCAGGGTCTCCGGTATACTTCTTGGCCTGCGACATAGGTTGCCGTGACCTTACCCTGCATCCGCTGGCCGTCAAACGGAGTGTTCTGCGATTTCGATTTCAGGCTGAAGCGATCCAGCACAAAGGGCACGTCCGGGTCAAACAGCACCAGATCAGCTGGTGCGCCTTCGGCCAGTCGTCCGCTCTCCAGCCCCAGCCGTTTGGCCGGGTTCAAGGCCATGGCGCGGAACAGGGTCGGCAGGTCCAGTTGCTCGGCGTGATAGAGGCGCAGTGCGGCAGGCAATAACGTCTCAAGCGCCACTGCGCCCGATGCTGCTTCTTCAAACGGAAGGCGTTTGCTTTCCTCGTCCTGTGGCGTGTGCATCGAACTGATGATGTCGATCAGCCCAGTGCGCACCGCCTCAATTACGGCTTGCCGGTCATCCTCGGACCGCAGCGGCGGCTTGACCTTGAAGAAGGTGCGATAGTCGGCCACGTCCAATTCGTTCAGCGTCAGGTGGTGGATCGAGGTGCCTGCGGTGATATTCAGCCCGTTCCGCTTGGCGCGCTCCAGCGCGGGCAGGGCGCGGGCGGTGGTGATCTGATCGGCGTGGTAGGCGGCTCCGGTCATCTCAAGCAGAGCAATATCGCGGTCCAGCCCCATGCGTTCTGCCATGGACGAAACGGCAGGCAACCCATAAAGCGCGGCGAACTTACCGCTGGTAGCGGCGGCCCCGGTGCTGAGTCCCGGTTCCTGCGGATGCGCTATCACCAGCACGCCGCAGGATTTGGCATAGGTCAGCGCGCGGGAAAAAACCTTGGTATTGGCGACTACGTGGTCGCAATCGGTAAAGGCCACAGCGCCTGCATCTTGCAGAAAGCCGATCTCGGTCATCTCGCGCCCTTCGCGGCCCTTGGTCAGCGCGGCCATGGGCAGCACATTGACCGGCGCATCCGCCTGCGCGCGGCGCGTGGCGAATTCCAGCGTTTCGGGTGTGTCGATGGCGGGCAGCGTATCGGGACGGGTAACGATGGTGGTTACGCCGCCCGCTGCGGCAGCCAAGCCGGCGGATTTATAGCTTTCCTTGTGCCGTTCGCCCGGCTCGCAAACCTTGACTCCGATATCGACGATGCCGGGGGCTAGACATTGCCCGCCGCAGTCGATCACCTGTGCGTCTGTGGCCGGAGCGACACCTTCGCCGAGGCCAGCAATGCGGCCTTCCGAGACGTGCAGCCAACCAACTGTGTCCGTTCCGGCCTCGGGGTCGATCAGGCGGGCATTGGTGAAAATCTGGTCGGTCATGTCTGGGCCTCTCGGGCTTTGATCAGGGCTGCCATGGCGGCGTCCGGGTCGGGCAGGTATTCGAATACCAGAAACCGCAGCTGCGAAAACACGATGTTGTGTCCGTTGCGATAGAATTTCAGGTCGGGATGAACGGACAAGGATTTTGCTTTGAATATCTCGCTGATCCACCAGACGTTGCGGTTGGTCACGACATAGACGCGCCGCGTGCGGATCAACCGCTCCCACCACATGAAAAACGCCAACAACAACGTGCAACCGATAAGCTTCCAATAATCGCGCGCAGTCTCCGCAAACCATGGGCTGGCAATCCAACTGAGCGCAAGGCAGGCAATTAGAATGCCATATGCCCATCTCAGGCGTGGAGGAAAATATCCCTGGTCAGGCCGCCCATGCCACAGCACCTGTTCAGTGTCGGGTATTTTCTTGCGCCAGCAGTCGTCGCTCATCCCATGGCCCTTTCTATGGCGGCTTTGGTGGCGGCGGGGTCGGCTTGGTACTTGATCAGGTGCTTGTCGCCGCTTTTGGTGACGACCTGCACGAAACTGCCCATCGTGTTGACGGCTTCGATCTGGTTCAGCGCAACCTTGCGCGGGCCGGGACCGGTGAGGGTGCTGTCAGACATTTCCCACGCATTGCTCAGTTCCTCGGACGCCAGATACCACGCGCGGATGCCGATGGCTGCAAGCCCGGCGGGCGCTCCGGTCCAGACATAGGGGTTTCCGATCAGCCAAAGCACGATCATCGCGCCCGCCATGGCGATGGCGGCCAGGGTCAGGTTGGTTTGGATATAGGCGCGCTTGTTCGGGGTGAAGACTACAGGATCAGCCACAGGGCACCTCCGACAACAAACAAGATGATCACCGCCAACAGGGCCGAGCCGATGCGGTTGGGTGCGCCGGTCTCGATCGGGGATTGCGGGGCCGAGAAGGGCCGCGCGCTTTCAGTGTCGATCGGGCCGCCGGTCCAGTTGGTGGCCTCTTCGGTATAAAGTCCTTGCAGGTGAAGGCGGGCGTCAGGCGTCAAGTTGGCCGCGCGATCGTGAAACGCGGCACTGCGCACCACCATCACCCAGCCTTCGATGGCGTCCAGCGTGGCGCGGTTCAGCTGATCCTCGGACACACCGCAACCTTCGTGCAGGTATCCATAAAGCCCGAGGTCTTCGAGGTCTGAAACGGGAAAGATATCGATCTGCCCTGTATCCAGACCATCGACCCCAAGAACTTGATCGGCGGCACCGGGTTCGCGCAGGAACTTGGCCTCCTCAGCGCGCATATCCAGCGTGAATAGGCGGATCACGCCGCGTTCATGGGGGGCGACGGTCAGGTTGCTCATGCGGCCTCGCGCAGGTTGTGAGCCAGCAGCTCCATTGCGGCCATGCGGACGGCGACGCCCATCTCGACCTGTTCCTGAATGACCGAGCGGTTGATATCATCGGCCAGCGTGCCGTCGATTTCCACGCCGCGGTTCATCGGGCCGGGATGCATGACTATGGCGTCGGGTTTGGCCAGCGCCAGTTTTGCCGCATCCAGCCCGTAGCGGTGGTAATATTCGCGCTCCGAGGGGATAAAGCCGCCATCCATCCGCTCTTTCTGAAGGCGCAGCATCATCACGACGTCGACGTCCCTCAGACCCTCGTTCATGTCGTCGTAAATCTCGGCCCCGAAACCGGCAAAGGTCGAAGGCACCAAGGTCGGCGGGCCGATCAGGCGGATGCGGTTTTCCATCTTGCCCAGCAGGATCAGGTTCGACCGCGCCACGCGCGAATGCGCGACGTCCCCGCAAATCGCGATGTTCAGGCGGTGTAAACGACCCTTGGCACGGCGGATGGTCAATGCGTCCAGCAGCGCCTGTGTCGGGTGTTCGTGCTTGCCGTCACCCGCGTTCAGCACGGCGCAGTTCACCTTTTGCGCCAGCAGGTCCACCGCACCGGAATGCGGGTGCCGCACCACCAAAAGATCGGGATGCATCGCGTTCAGTGTCATCGCCGTGTCGATCAGAGTCTCGCCCTTTTTGATCGAACTGGCCTGCATCGCCATGTTCATCACATCCGCGCCCAGCCGCTTGCCCGCCAGTTCGAAACTGGCCTGCGTTCGGGTCGAGTTTTCAAAGAACATGTTGATCTGCGTCAGCCCTGACAGCACGTCGGAATGCTTGGTCGACTGTCGGTTCATGTCGACATAGGTCTCGGCCAGATCAAGGATGGCGGTGATATCGGATTGTGACAGATGCTCGATGCCAAGAAGGTGACGATGGGCGAAACGCATGGGCGGGCTCCTGTCTGACAATCGAGCCGCTTATAGAAACCTGCGGGGGCTAAGGCAACCTATGGTTCCGACCCCTCGGGCAGTTTCTCGCACCCGCCTTCGGGCAGGCATCGCTCGCCGGGTCTGCACCATTTGGCATTGCCGCAATCGACCGCTTTGACCGGGACGCAACCTTGATTGGCTGAGCATTTGAATCCCTGCCGACATTGCGAGCCGGTTTCTTCGCATAGGAACCAACCCGGACGGGTGCAGCCGCCGCCCGGCAAGCAACTTGTACCGCTGGCGCAGGTGCTGCCGTCGTCACATTTGGCTTGTGGGCGGGGCAGGTTAAACTCCAGCTGGATCGCTTCGCATTCACCGCGTCCGTTGCAAGAGGTGCCACTGGGACAATCCAGGCTAGTTCGGCACTTGTTCTCGCCTTTTGGGGCGCAGCGGCGACTGCCGATGCAACGCTCGAACGGACCGCAGGAAAACCCGCCGCCGCAATAGGTGCCGCCGGGTGGGATGCAATGTCCGTCAAAACCGCAGCGTTGCCCGACCGGACAGCAGTTGCGTCCGCACCGCAATTGCCCCGCGCGGCATTGGTTGACGCGGTCCTGAACCCGGTTGCGTTGCGACAGGCCGTTGCGGTTATGGATGCCTGGGGTTTGAATGCCAAGGCGGTCATTTATCTGCGCAAAGCTTGGGCTGCTGAAGGGGATCAGCAAAACGGCAACCAGAAAGAATCGCAAAAGGGTCAACATGAATGCGACAATGGTCGGCGCGGCAGGGCGGGCGATCAAGTGCTATTCGCTTTCCCTCGGTCAAAAGCTGGTTAGATTGAGGGGCATGGAATCGGCTTTGGACTATTACACCGCGCGGGCGCTGCTGGATTGGCAGATCGAACTGGGCGCAACGGATGCAATTGGCGACGCGCCGGTTGACCGCTATGCGCTGCCCGATACTGCACCCAAAGCCAAAAAGCCGGTGGCGCAGGCCGCACCTGAAAAGCCCAAACAGGTTGATCCTGTCGCGGTTGCCAAGGCCGCGGCCACAGCGGCGGGGTCGCTGGATCAGTTGCGCGCGGCGATGGACGGCTTTGACCATTGCGAGTTGAAGCGCGGCGCGCGACAGTTGGTTTTTGCCGATGGCACGCCGGGTGCGCGGGTGATGATCATCGGTGAGGCTCCGGGCCGGGACGAAGATCGTGAGGGCAAACCTTTCGTAGGCCGCGCGGGTCAGTTGTTGGACCGTATGCTGGCGGCGATTGATCTGGATCGGCTGGAAAACGTCTACATCACCAACGTGCTGCCATGGCGGCCGCCGCAGAACCGCGACCCCAAGCCCGAAGAGATCGGGATGATGAAGCCGTTTCTGGAACGTCACGTGGCACTGGCCAAGCCCGACGTGCTGGTGGTCATGGGCAATATAAGTTGTCAGGCAGTGCTGGGCAAACGAGGTATCACCCGGCTGCGCGGGCAATGGGCTCAGGCGCTGGATCTGCCGGTGATCCCCATGTTCCACCCTGCCTATCTGCTGCGCCAGCCGCAGGCCAAACGACAGGCCTGGGCCGATCTGCTGGAACTGAATGCTCGGCTGGAGGGTAAGTGATGCGCATTCTGGCTTTTTCTGACTTGCATATGGTACGTCACCGCGCCTCCGAACTGGTTGCAGCGAGTACCGAGGCCGATCTGGTGATCGGCGCCGGGGACTATTGCAACATGCGGCAGGGTCTGGGTGAGGCGATGGACATGTTGTCCGGCATCACCGCTCCGCTGGTTCTTGTGCCCGGCAACGCCGAAAGCGCCGAGGAACTGACCGCTGCCGCGCCGCATGGCGTTCATGTCCTGCACGGGACAAGTATGACTGTGGACGGGTTGCGCCTGTTCGGTCTGGGCTATGGCGTGCCGCCGACGCCGTTCGGAGACTGGTCCTGTGACCTGTCCGAGGGCGAGGCCGCTGAGTTGCTGGACCGGTGCGAAGGGGCGGAAGTTCTGATCACACATTCGCCTCCCAAAGGCTATGGCGATGTGACCTCGACCGGTGATGCGGTTGGGTCGACTGCGGTGCGAGATGCGATCGAACGGTTGCAACCGCAGATGTCGCTACATGGGCACATCCACGACAGCTGGGGATATCGCGGCGCGCTGGGGCGCACTCAGGTTGCCAATATTGGGCCGCGCGTGAATTGGTTCGAGGTTGAGGTATGATCGAAACGGTCACTCTATTGGCTTTCATCCCGGCGGCAATGGCGCTGAACTTTACGCCCGGCGCGGACATGATGTTCTGTTTCGGGCAGGGTTTGAAATCCGGAGCAAAACCCGCGCTGGTCGCTAGTGCCGGAGTTTCGACGGGGTTGATGGTGCATGTTTTATTGGCCGGGCTGGGGCTTGGGGCTGCGGTTTCTGCTCTGCCATGGTTGTTCGACGTGATCCGCTGGATGGGTGTGGCCTATCTGCTGTATCTGGCCTGGGGTGCGATCCGATATGGGGCTGTGTCTGCGGATGCGCCTGCTAAACCTGCGCGCTATGCGTTTCGGGACGGGATGGTGGTGAACCTGACCAATCCCAAAGTGATCCTGTTCGTGCTGGCCTTTATCCCGCAATTTGTGAACCCGGCCATCGGACCGATCCTGCCGCAATTCCTCATCCTGGGCGTGATCATCGCGCTGGGTGGGTTCGTGGTGAACGGACTGGTGGGGATTTTTGCTGGAGGCGCTGGGCGAGTGCTGATTTCGAACCCGCGCGCCTCACGTATCATTGGTTGGGTGACGGGCGGGATTTTCACTGCTCTGGCAATCCGCCTTGCTATTCTGGAAAGGGCCTGACGCAAGATGTCACGCATTGATGAAACCATGGATTTCATTCCCGTTCGGATTGCGGTCCTGACCGTCTCGGACACCCGTTCACTGGATGAGGACCGTTCGGGCCAAACCTTGGTGGACCGGATCGAAAAGGCGGGCCATTCGGTGGCGGATCGCAAAATCATCCGCGATGAGCGCGCCCAGATCGCAGATCAGCTGCGCACTTGGATTGCCGACCCCGAGATCGACGTTGTGATTTCGACCGGCGGCACCGGGCTGACGGGGCGTGACGTGACGGTCGAGGCGCATCGGGACGTCTACGAAAAAGAGATTGAGGCCTTTGGCACCGTCTTCACGATTGTCTCGATGGAGAAGATCGGCACCTCGGCCGTTCAGTCCCGCGCAACGGGCGGCGTGGCAGGTGGCACCTATCTGTTTGCGCTGCCCGGCAGCCCCGGTGCTTGCAAGGACGCCTGGGATGCGATTCTGGAAAAGCAGTTCGATTATCGCCACCGTCCCTGCAATTTTGTAGAAATAATGCCCAGATTGGACGAACATCTGCGACGGAAGTAGACTGCTCGCACGTTCAACACTTTATAACCGCTTTGTGGCTTGGCATTTTTGACCGCCCGGCTACCTTTTGTAGGTGGCGGCTTGATGCAACCGGGGTAAGTGCAACATGCGATTTCTGAGGCAGAGCCTTGTCGGTGTGTTTCTGGCGTCCGTGACGCTGGCGCTGCTGTTTGTTGCGGCCCAGATGATCGCGGGGGCCGTGCAAGAAGTGCTGACCCGCGAAGATCGCCCGCCGAAGGCTCGTGAACGCATCTTTGCCGTATCCGTACGCCCGGCCGAGTTTGTAACCGTCACCCCTAATCTGGAAGCGTTCGGTGAGGTTCAAAGCCGTCGCCGGTTGGAACTGCGCGCGGCGCTGGGTGGGCGGGTCGTTGCCCTGTCTGAGGATTTCGAGGATGGCGGTGCGGTAACCGCAGGCGAAGTGCTGGTCGAGTTGGACCCGGCAAATGCGCAATCGGCCCTTGATCGCGCCAAATCGGATTTGCTGGATGCCCAGTTCGAAGAACGTGACGCCGAGCGTTCGCTTCTGTTGGCGCAGGATGAGTTGAAATCGTCAGAAACGCAGGTTGAATTGCGAAACCGCGCGATGAAACGGCAGCAGGACCTTCTGGCTCGGGGTGTTGGTTCTGTCGCGGCGGCGGATGATGCGGAACTTGCAGCAGCCGCGGCCGAGCAAGCAGTTCTGGCCAGACGTATCGCATTGGCGCAGGCGGAATCGCGGGTGGATCAGGCGACGACACTGCTGTCTCGCGCCCGTATCGCGCTTGAAGCCGCCGAACGTGATCTGGGCGATATGACCATCCACGCCCGATTTGGTGGAACGCTGACGGATGTCACGCTGGTCGAAGGGCGTTTGGTTGCGGCCAACGAAAAGCTGGCCGAACTTGTGGACCCCAACGCGCTGGAGGTCGCTTTTCGCGTCTCGACTGCGCAGTTCGTGCGTCTTTTGGATGCAAATGGCGATCTGATCTCGGCCCCGGTCACGGTCTCGCTTGAGGTCACGGGCGCGGATCTGACTGCACAGGGACAGATCAGCCGTGACAGTGGGTCTGCCGGGGAAGGGCAGACCGGGCGTCTGATCTATGCGCGGCTTGATGGGGCCTCGGGCTTCAAGCCGGGGGATTTCGTGACCGTCACTGTGCAGGAACAGCCGCTGGACAATGTGGTGCGCCTGCCTTCGTCTGCTTTGGATGCGGTGGGGACGGTTCTGGTACTGGGCCCCGATGACCGGCTTGAGGCGCTGCCTGTGCAACTGGTCCGCCGTCAGGGGGATGAGGTTCTGCTGCGTGGCGAAGGCTTGGAAGGGCGAGAGGTCGTAATTGGCCGCACGCCGCTGCTGGGCGCGGGGGTACGTGTGCGCCCGTTGCGGGTTGAGGCGAGCGCCGGAGCGGATGCGGGCTTGGTCGAACTGTCAGACGAACAGCGAGCGCAGCTTGTGGCGCAGGTCGAAGCCAGCGACCGGATGCCCAAGGACATGAAAGAGCGCGTGCTGACTCAATTGAGCGAGCCTAAAGTCCCCGCCTCGCTGGTGCAGCGAATTGAAAACCGGGCCGGAGGATAGGCGCGATGATGCGCGAAATCCCCGGTGCGGCCAGCGGAATACTTAGCTATTTCACCCGCCATAGGACCGTCGCCAACCTACTGTTGCTGGTCATGGTGGTTCTGGGCATTGCGGCTGCCCCAAACATGCGGGCGCAGTTCTTTCCAGATGTGATCCTGGAACGGGTCGACGTGAATGTCGCGTGGGAAGGCGCGGGCCCCGAAGACGTGGATAACGGGATTGTTCAGGTGCTGGAGCCGGCACTGTTGGCGGTTGAGGGCGTGGCCAGCACAGATGCGACGTCGCGCGAGGGCAATGCCCGCATTCGGCTGGAGTTCGAGCCTAACTGGGATATGTCGCGCGCGGTCGAAGAAGTCAGAACTGCCGTTGATGGCGTGACCAACCTGCCCGAAGATGCGGACGAGCCGACTATTCGGCGCGGGGCTTGGCGCGATCGGGTGACCGATCTGGTTGTGACGGGGCCGGTCGCGCCGGATCAGTTGGCAAAGTTCACCGATGAATTGATCAACCGCCTGTTTGCCGTGGGCGTCACGCGGACCACGATCCGGGGCCTTGCTGCGCCGCGTATCGTGGTCGAGGTGCCCACCGCGCAACTGATCGCCAATGACATCACCCTGTCCGAGATTGCACAAGCCGTCGCTGCCGAGGTCACAGCCAACCCCGCAGGCGATGTGACCGGGGCCAATGCGCGCATCCGCACAGGTACCGAAAAACGGAGCCCCGAGCAGATTGAGGGCATACCTCTGCGCAATTTCGACGATGGCTCGAAGCTGCTGATCGGCGATGTGGCGCAGATCCGGGTCGAGGGCGTGAACCGCGATCGCAGCTATTTCGTTGGCGAAAACCCGGCCATGTCGGTGCGGGTTGATCGCTCGAACCTGGGGGATGCGATTGAAATTCAACACACGGTCGAGGACGTGGTCGCCGAAATGCAGGCCAGTCTGCCCGAAGGTGTCACGGTCGAGCTGATCCGAACCCGCGCGCAGGCCATCACCGACCGTCTGGATATTTTGATCGACAACGGACTGGTCGGGTTGGGACTGGTCGTGTGTCTTCTGTTTCTGTTCCTCAACGCGCGGATCGCCTTTTGGGTGGCGGCGGGGATTCCGGTGGCGATGTCTGCGGCCATTGCCTTTATGTATATCGGCGGGTTGTCGATCAACATGGTCTCGCTGTTTGGTCTGATCATCACGCTGGGCATAGTTGTGGATGACGCCATTGTGGTGGGCGAACACGCCGATTTCCGTGCCCGACGACTGGGCGAGCCGCCGATGGTCGCTGCCGAACGCGCCGCGCGGCGGATGGCCATGCCGGTCTTTGCCGCGACGCTGACGACGGTGATTGCCTTTTTCGGCCTGACCGCGATTGGGGGCCGGTTTGGCGAGTTGATCCGCGATATCCCCTTCACGGTGATTGCAGTGCTGATCGCCTCATTGATCGAATGCTTCTTGATCCTGCCGAACCACATGGCCCATGCGATTGCGCATTCGGCCAAGGAACACTGGTATGATCTGCCCAATCGCGTGGTCAATCGCGGCTTCCGCTGGGTGCGGGATCATGTCTTCCGCAAGGTGATCGCATGGGCCGTCGCCGGACGGTATGTGGTGGTGGCCGCCATGGTGATGGTGTTGGCCAGCCAGGTGGCTCTGTTCATCAAGGGCGACGTGAACTGGCGGTTCTTTAACGCGCCCGAACGTGGCTCGGTCACCGGTAATTTCATCATGGTCGAGGGTGCGACCCGCACGGACACGCTGGCGATGATGCGGCAGTTGCAGATCGCGGTCGAAGAGATGGGGCAGATCTACGAAGAGCGCCACGGCCGCAACCCCATCGAATACGTTTTGGCCGAGGTCGGCGGCACCGCCGGGTTCGGACTGGCTGCGGCGGACGGCAAGGATTCAGATCTGTTGGGCGGGATTTCGATCGAACTGATCGATGCCGACCTGCGCCCCTATTCCGGCTTTGAGTTCATCGGAGAACTTCAGGACTACGTCCCGCGCCATCCGAAGGTCGAATTGCTCAGCTTTAGGGGATGGCGGTCAGGACCGGGCGGCGATGCAATCGACGTGCAGTTTTCCGGAGCGGATGTGAACACGCTCAAGGCGGCGTCCGAGGACCTGCAACTTGAACTGTCGAAATACCCCGAAGTGTCCGCGCTGGAAGACAATCTGGCCTATGACAAGGAAGAATACATCCTCGATCTGACGGCACAGGGGCAGGCGTTGGGTTTCCGCATCGAAACACTGGGCCGTGTTCTGCGTGACCGGCTAAACGGGATCGAGGCCGCAACGTTCCCCGATGGCCCCCGCAGCGCTGAGATCAGGGTTGAACTGCCAGAGGGCGAGTTGACCGCAGATTTTCTTGAACGCACGCTGATGCGTACGCCGGATGGGGTTTACGTGCCGCTGGCCGATATCGTCTCGGTCCAGCGCAAGTCTGGCTTTTCCACCGTGCGGCGTGAGAATGGATTGCGGGTGATCTCGGTCAACGGAGATATATCGGAAGACGATCCGGCCCAAGCAGCCGAGATTGCGCGCGCCATGCAAGAAGAGATCCTGCCCAATATCGCCGCTGAACGGCAGGTGGAATGGACCATGGCTGGCCTCAGCGAACAAGAAGATGAATTCCTGACCGAGGCGCGCACCGGTCTGATCCTGTGCCTGACCGGTATCTATCTGGTTCTGGCCTGGGTCTTTGCCAGTTGGACGCGCCCACTGGTGGTCATGGCGATCATTCCGTTCGGTCTGGTTGGCACCATTTGGGGGCATTACATCTGGGATGTCCCGCTTAGCATGTTTACGGTTGTCGGTCTGTTGGGAATGACCGGGATCATCATCAACGACTCGATTGTTCTGGTTACGACCATTGATGCCTATCAGCAGGACAGGGGGCTTGTGCCCTCGATCATCGAAGGCACCGCCGACCGGTTGCGACCGGTCATGCTGACGACGCTGACCACGGTTCTGGGTTTGACACCCTTGCTGTATGAGGGCTCGCAACAGGCGCAGTTCCTGAAGCCGACTGTCATCACGCTGGTCTATGGGCTGGCTTTCGGGATGCTGTTGGTGCTGCTGTTGGTTCCGGCGCTGCTGGCGATTCTGAACGACCTCTCGCGCCCGATGACCGCTATGCGCCGCGCCCTGCGTGCCCCGGATCGGGTCGTACAGGCGATGCTGACGGCAACGGGGCTGGTGCTGCTGATCTGGTTCGGGTTGACCATGGTTTGGCCCTTGGCCACTGGGGCACCGATATCGATGTTGACTGGTCTTTACGGGGCCGAAGATGGAATCGCGGCGTTGAATATGGGGCTTGGGGCCTTTGTCGCAGGGGCTGCTATGATTTTGGTGATAAGTATCGCGCTGTCCGGCCTGCTCTATGCGCGGCTCAAGGGGCGCATGGCCTAGCCCCGGCGCAAGGCGGTTGTCAGAAGGTCGGGGACCCGGTCGCTCATCGGCAGGTCGCCGCGTTGGATTTGATCCAGCGGAAACCACCGTGCATCCCGTGCGTCATCACCTGCGGCAGGCTGACCCGAGATATATTCGCAGGCCACACCGACCAGCAGAAAATGGTTTAGAACCGCGCCTTGGGCATCCCGGCGCAGCACGTCCAGATTGTCCAGATAGTGCAACGGGCGCGCGTTGACCGAGGTTTCCTCCAGCAATTCCCGCCGGGCAGCTTCCAGAACGGTTTCGCCCCATTCGACATGACCTCCGGGAAACCCCCACAGCCCGGCATCAGGCTGTTTGCTACGCTGGACCAGCAAAACCTGCCCGACATGCACGACAACGGCCAGCGCACCGATTTTGGGGGTTTGGGTCATACGGGGTCAGCCTGCGCTGCACCCCTGAATGTCGACGGCATGGTTTTCGCCCAGAACGGTGATCCGAATTGCAGACCGGTTCAGAGCAAAAGCGGCCCCATAGGCGCTGACGATTTCAGAGGTCGCAACCAGCGTATCGCCCTGACGCGAAGTGTAGGGCTGCGAAGCCCAGAGCGTTGGGTCGCCGGGCTCGATAACCGCGATCTCCTGCCCTCCGGCCGAGGGCATGGTCACGCGTGCTTCTATCTTGATCCCGTCCGAGGTGGGTGTCAGGCTGCAATGCGCACCGGACACCCGTGCCTCTTTCGCCGAATAAGGGCGCTGAGCCAGCGCTGCGGCGATAGTGGGGTTGCGCCCGGCATCAGCGTTCAGCGTATGGTCAAAGCCCAGCCGTTCGGGAATGCAGACATCCTTGCATATGCCCAAGTCCATAGTGCCTTTCAGCTGCACGGGCTTTGCCGGATTTGCAGGCGTGATCTCGACAGGCAGGACAAGTTGGTCCTCGTAGCCGATAGATTGCAGGCCGTTCTGGTCAAAGATATCCGGTGCGGGCCACGTGATCGACACATCCCCGACGTTGTCTGAACTGGTCCAGTCGAACTGTGGCGGGATACCCGCATCACCTGGCGCGCGCCAATAGGTTTTCCATCCGTCCTGCAACGTCACCCGCACGGCGCCCAGATAGGTGCCCTTGGCGGTGCGTCCACCATCCAGAATGTCCAGTTCAGCCACAGGGCCATTGACCTCGGCCGTGGCCGCACTGGCCGCGCCGAGGATGAGGGTCAAAGCGACCGCTGAAAATGTCATATGCGCGTTCATAATATATAAATGCGCGGTTGCAGCGCAGATTCCAAGTCACGTTCCGGTCACCTGAATGAAATCTGCGGAAAACTGCTGTGATCCCTTGCCAATGCCCGTCCGCAGGGGCCATTGTTGAAGGTGACTCAGCAAGAGATGTCGTTTTATGGACCTAACCGGAAAACTGTTGATTGCGATGCCTGGCATGGGCGATCCGCGTTTCGATCATTCGGTGGTGTTTATGTGCAGCCATGGCGATGACGGGGCGATGGGCCTGATTATCAACAAACCGGCAGACCTGCGGATCAAGACCCTGCTGAGCCAGCTAAATATCCCCTGCCGTATTCCGATTGTCGGCGAACGTCTGGTGCATTTCGGGGGTCCGGTTGAGATGTCGCGTGGCTTTGTCTTGCACAGTGCGGATTATGACGCCAATCTGCATTCGATGAAGATCTCGGATGATTTCAGTATGACGGCGACGCTGGATGTGCTCGAAGATCTGGCCTCGGGGCGTGGGCCGCTGAATTCGACCCTGGCGTTGGGTTATTCCGGCTGGGGTCCGGGTCAGCTTGAGGATGAGATCGCTATGAATGGCTGGCTGACCACGGATGCGACCTCGAAACTGGTGTTCGACGTGCCCGATGATGACAAATGGGAGGCCGCGCTGGCGACTCTTGGTGTTGATCCGCTGACGCTGTCGGCCAGCGCCGGGCGCGCCTGATCAGCTATCTCGCGGCGCGGCGGCGCGGCGCAGGCGGTCATTGATGGCTACACCCAGCCCGACAGAGGGGATCGGCGACACCGCAATCGGGCGTCCGGTATCGTTCAGCTTGTGCAGGGCGGCAAACAGGTTGGCGGCGGCCTCGGTCAGATTGCTAGTGGGCGACAGATTCAGATCGCAATCCACCGCGCCGAAACCCAGCAAAACCTCATCCCCCTGCGCCTGATCAGCCTCAAGGCGAACCGGGGAATCCGGCGCGTAATGCGATTGCAGCTGACCCGGCGCCGTCAAGATGCCACCGGGTTGATGGTGGTGAAGCTCAGTGCCCAAGACATGTTCTATCTGGTCCAGGGCCACGCCGCCAGGGCGCAGCAGGGTTGGCTCACCTGCAAGCCCGACAATTGTGGACTCCAGGCCTACGCCACAGGGACCATCATTCAAAATGGCCGCGATGCGCCCGTCGAGACCGGCGCGTACGTGGTCGGCGGTGGTTGGGCTGATCTGGCCCGAAGGGTTGGCAGATGGGGCGGCCACGGGGCCGTCAAACACCGTCAAAATGGCGCGCGCTGTAGGATGGGCCGGAACCCGCACCGCCAACGTATCCAACCCGGCCGTGACCAGCGACGACACGCCATGATCTGCGCGCAGGGGCAGCACCAGCGTAAGCGGGCCGGGCCAGAAGGCATGCGCAAGTGCTTCGGCCTGATCCGACCACTGCACGAAGCGCTGTGCCGCCTCAACCGAGGCGACATGCGCGATCAGAGGATTGAAACTGGGCCGTCCCTTGGCCGCGTAGATGTTTGCGACCGCCTCACCGTTGCGAGCATCGCCACCCAACCCATAGACAGTCTCGGTCGGGAAGGCGACCAGCAGACCCTGCCGCAGCAGGTCCGCCGCCTGCGCAATTCCGGTCGGGTCGGCGGACAGTTCGAGGGTTCCGTTGGAGATCATGAGGGGTGACGCCGCGTTTCGATTGCTTGTATCATGGGGACAGGTACCTAATCGTCTAAATCCAGATGAATAACGGCGGGTGCCGGGTTTTCCAACCCTGCCGTTTGAGACCCATTGAAAGCCCCGAGGTGAAGCCATGCCCTATCGCGCTCCCGTTTCCGACTATGAGTTCCTGTTCCGCCACGGCGTCGCGTTCGATCAGATCGCGGCGACGGACCGGTTTTCGGAAGCCAGCGAAGATGTGGTGAGCGCAATTCTGACCGAAGCGGGCAAGATGTGCGAAGAGGTTATGGCCCCGCTACAACGCCCCGGCGATCTGGAGCCCGCGCGCCTGGAAAACGGCGTTCTGCGCACCTCGCCGGGCTATGTCGACGGTTGGAAAGCAATTGCCGAAGGCGGCTGGATCGGGATGAGCGCTGACCCGGAATATGGTGGTTTGGGCCTGCCGATGACCCTGACCACGGCTGTTAACGAGATGATGTCGGCCGCCTGTCTGTCGCTGCAACTTGCCCCTTTGATGACTCAGGGCCAAATCGAGGCGTTGGAACATCACGCCAGCGACAGCTTGAAAGAACTGTATCTGCCCAAGATGATCGCAGGTGAATGGTCGGGCACAATGAACCTGACCGAACCGCAGGCCGGTTCAGATGTGGGTGCTCTGACCTCCAAAGCCGAGCCCAACGGTGATGGCACCTATGCGGTTTCGGGCCAAAAGATTTATATCTCGTGGGGTGATAACGATTTTGCCGAAAACATTTGCCATCTGGTGCTGGCGCGTCTGCCCGACGGTGTGCCCGGAACCAAAGGGATTTCGCTGTTCTTGGTGCCCAAGTACCTGCCGGATGAGAATGGGAACCCCGGCGTGGCCAATGACCTGAAAGTGGTTTCTTTGGAGCATAAAATGGGTCTGCACGGCTCGCCGACCTGTGTAATGCAGTATGACGGGGCCACCGGTTGGCTGGTGGGCAAGGAACATGGCGGTATGGCCGCGATGTTCACCATGATGAACAACGCTCGTCTGGGTGTAGGTGGGCAGGGCGTGGGTGCGGCCGAAGGGGCCTATCAGCACGCACTGGCCTATGCGCAGGAACGTAAGCAGGGCAAGACCCCCTCGGGCACCATCATCGACCATGCGGATGTGCGCCGGATGCTGATGGGTATGCGTGCCGATGTTTTTGCGGCGCGTGCAATCATGCTGGCCAACGCTGCGGCCATCGACATGGCCACAGCCACCGGGGATGCTGATTGGGTGGCGCGCGCAGCGCTGCTGACGCCAATCAGCAAGGTCTTTGGCACTGAAACCGGAATGCGGGTTTCGGAAACAGGGGTTCAGGTGCATGGCGGCATGGGCTTTATCGAGGAAACCGGCGCAGCGCAGTTCTATCGCGATGTGCGCGTGACCGCGATTTACGAAGGCACGAACGGCATTCAAGCGATGGACCTTGTCGCGCGCAAGATGATGGATGGCGGCGAGGCGGCGGGTCGCCTGCTGGACGAGATCGAAGATCACGCCGAAAAGGCCCGCGCTACCATGCCCGAACTTGCGGGCCCGGTTTGGGAAGCGACCGAAAGCTTGCGTGAAACCACCGAATGGCTGGTTTCGCAGAGCGATATGAACACCCGTTTTGCCGGTGCGGTGCCCTATCTTCATGCGTTTGCGCGCGTGTTGGGCGGACATTTTCACCTCAAGGCGGCGCTGGCTGCGGCCGATGGACCTCGGTTCAAGCTGGCACGTTATTATATCAACGCGCTGCTGCCTGAATGTGCCGGTTTGTTGGCGCAGGCGCAGAATGGCGCTGACGACATCTACGCAATGGACGTAGATGAACTGGTGGCCTGATGGACGGAGATACCGCGCTGACGATCCGCTATCCTTGGCCCGAGCCTCCGGCACCAGGTGAAGCGATCGAGATTGCCGAAGGCGTCTTGTGGATGCGCCTGCCGCTGCCTATGGCGCTGGATCACGTCAATGTCTATGCGCTGGATGACGGCGATGGGTGGACGGTGATTGACACGGGGCTGTCCTCGAAGAAGACCCGGCGCATCTGGACCGACCTGATGGTCGGTCCGCTGGCTGGCAAACCCGTCAAACGGGTGGTTGTCACACATCACCATCCTGATCACGTGGGCAACGCCGGGTGGTTTCAGTCCGAACACGGGGCCGAACTGGTCACGACCCGCACCGCCTGGCTGTTTTCCCGAATGCTGCAACTGGACGTCCAGGAAACTTGGCCGAACGAGACGCTGGATTATTACCGCAGCGCCGGCATGGATTCGGATTTCCTGGCCAAACGAATGACCGAACGGCCCTTTAACTTCTGCGACACGGTCTATCCGATGCCACTGGGCTTTACCCGGATCAAGCAGGGCAGCGTGATCCGCATGGGTGGGCGCGACTGGGACGTGCATATCGGCAATGGCCACGCGCCCGAACATGCCACCTTCTGGAGCCGCGACGACAATCTGGTGATCACCGGCGATCAGATCCTCAGCTCGATTAGCCCCAATCTGGGGGTCTACGTCACCGAGCCGCTGGCCGACCCGGTGGCCGAATGGCTGGACGCGTGCGAGCGTTTGCAGGGCCTCGCGCAGCCCGATCATCTGGTGCTGGGCGGGCACAAACTGCCCTTTACCGGGCTGCCGCTGCGGATGAAGCAATTGATCAACAACCATCACAGCGCGCTGGAACGTCTGACCGATTTTCTGAACACGCCGAAAACCGCCGCCGAGTGCTTTCCGCCCCTGTTCAAACGAGAGATCGGCAACGGCGAATATGGGCTGGCGCTGGTCGAGTCAGTTGCACATCTGAACCATCTCTATCACATTGGAGCGGTGACCCGGACGCGGCGCGCAGACGGGGCGTGGGAGTTTCAGCGCAAAGGGTAAAACCATGGACAAGATCGATACCTCGGCCGAGGCGGCAGAATCCGCAGCCCTTCCCCGATGCTACGAGGTCCATGCCAATCCTGACGCTCAATCCGGGGCACAGGAGTTGCCCAACACGCTGCAGAAACCGGTCGGGACCAAAAGCCCCGCGCAATGGGCTTACGAGCGGTTGATCCTCTATATCCAGAATTTCGAAAAGACGCTGGATGCCGATCACGAAGTTGCCATGGGCTTTACCGGTGGCGACGCTGGCGTGATGCGGATCGAAGGGATGGGCTATTTCGATCCGGACATGATCACGTTCTATGGATCGGATGCGACGGGCGCGAGGACGCAACTGGTGCAACACGTCAGTCAGTTGAACGTGATGCTGCGCGCCCTACCCAAATCGGTCGAGGATAAACCGGCCAATCGGATCGGGTTCAGGCTGGCGGCTGATCTGGAAGATAGCTGATTACCTGACTTGCAATTCACGTTTGCGCAGCCTTGAATGAGTGCACCATTCAGGAGGGGCGCGGCATGACGACTTTCGTTGACGTTACAAATGCCTACAGGGGGGCATGGGCGCGATGGCACGTTTTTGTGCCGGTATACATCGCCGTACGGCTGCTGCTGGTGGCCCTGATTGCGCCCGGCGTGGCGATTGCGGTGAACTTGGCGGTCTCGCTGTCCGATCAGACCGCCCTGACCGATCAGGATATCGCGGCTTTCATCCTGTCTCCGGTCGGCTTCGTGGTCGCGATCGCGGTGCTCAGCATCTTTCTGCTGGCCGAAGTGTTGGTGTTTTCCGTCATGGCCGGATCGCTGCGGATGGGGGAAAGCGACGCGTGGCGGGCGGGCAGTTCCGCGATCCGTTTGATCCTGTCGCGCTTGCCTGCGCTCTTTAGTTTTGCCGCGCGGTTTATTTTGCGGGTTTTGCTGTTGATTCTGCCTTTCGCGGCCGTCTCGGCCCTGATCGCGTGGTGGACGCTGACGGAATATGACATCAACTACTACCTGACCTTTCAGCCTCCGTCCTTCTGGATTGCGGTAGGGCTGATCGGGGCGGTCATGTTGGCGATGGCATGGGTGTTGATCCGCCGGCTGTCGGCCTGGGCGCTGGGTCTGCATCTGGTCCTGTTCGAAGGGGTTGCTCCGGCTAGCGCCTTCAACATCAGCGCCAACCGGATGGAGGGTAAACGCGGGCGGTTGAAAATTGAGCTGGCGATCTGGCTTGTCCTGCGCCTTGTCATTGCCGGTTTGATCGCAACCGTTGCAGGGCTTCTGTTCGATCTGGTTCCGTTGCAAGGGGCGGCGCATCTGCGGCTGGCACTGATCTATAGCCTGATCGTTGCGGGTCTGTGGTCGCTGGCCGGGCTGATCCTGGCGGCAACTGCACTGGGCGCTCTGGCCGTGTTGCTGGATGGGTTTTTCGAGATCAAGACCTCGGAACCGCCGCACCCAGAGCCGGGCAACCTGCGTGTGCCGCTTTTGGGCGCCGTCGGTGCGGCCGCTGTAGCGGTGCTGATCGGGCTATGGCTGGGGCAAGGCCTGCTTGAGAACATTCAGGCCCCAGACCGGGCCGAGGTTATTGGACACCGGGGCGCGGCGGCGTTGCGGCCCGAAAACACCATGGCTGCTGTTGAAAAAGCGATCGAGGATGGCGCGGATTGGGTCGAGATCGACGTGCAAGAATCGGCGGATGGTGTTGTAATCGTGGCCCATGACAGTGATTTCATGAAACTGGCCGGTGTGCCCACCAAGGTTTGGGATGCCACGATGGAAGATGTGGCCGAGATCGACATCGGCAGTTGGTTCGATCCTGAATACGCCGATGAACGCACCCCGACCCTGCGACAGGTTCTGGAGGCAGCCAAAGGCAGATCCAAGGTTATTATTGAGTTGAAATATTACGGCCACGACGTTGATCTGGAAAACCGCGTCTCCGCGCTGGTGGAAGAGTTCGACATGCAGGACGACATCGCCACCATGTCGCTTAAATACCCCGCCGTGCAAAAGATGAAAAAGCTGCGCCCAGATTGGCGCGCTGGTGTTCTGGCGGCGACTGCCGTCGGCGATCTGTCCGGGTTGGAGGGTGAATTTGTCGCCGTTAACGCAGCGATGGCGACGCCGGGATTGGTTCGTAGCGTTCAGGCGGCAGGCAAGGATATCTATGTCTGGACTGTAAACGATCCACTGCAAATGTCTGCCATGGCCTCAATGGGTGTGGACGGGTTAATCACCGACCGCCCCGCCATGGCAAATGAGGTCCTGCGCGTTCGTGCCGAGATGGGTCCGGCTGAGCGCCTTTTGCTGTGGTTCGCCACCACCTTCGGAATGTCTGTTGATACTGAGACGATGCGCGATGAAAGCCCTTAAGTCAGCCATCCTTGTGATATTGATGGCGGGACCTGCGGCAGCACAGGACATCCTGCGCAATCTTGAAATGCCCGCCCACCGCGCGTTGATTGCAGCTGCGGCCGGTTCCCCTCTGACGCCATTTGAAACCGACGGCTGTTCTGGCGGTTTGTCATCAAGCTGGCGCTTCGTGGCCGAAACCTTTCCCAAGTTCCGCGCGCTTTATCAGACGCATCCGCCGTGGGAATATTGCTGCGTGACCCATGACCGCGCATATCACAATGCAGGAGCCGGGCTTTTTGCTGAGGACAGCTATACCGCGCGCCTGTCTGCCGATGACACGCTGCGCGCCTGCGTCAAGCAGCACGGCGCCGATCACGCCGAAGAATATGCTGTTCTCTACGATATGACACTCGACCAGATTCGCACCGCCCATTCGGTCACGGCCGAGGCGATGTATGCAGCGGTCCGGTTTGGGGGTGCGCCATGCTCGGGGCTGCCCTGGCGTTGGGGGTTTGGGTATCCGGGATGTTCGGTGTTTCCGTCTCTTGCACCTGCGCGCGAATGACGTGGTGACAGCCCTTGGATTTTCGATTATCCAACATTTCAAATACGCGAATTGGGAATCTTTCAGATGGCTGAACACAAGCACGGCGAAATGGACATCAAAGTTCAGGAAAAAACCTTTGACGGCTTTATCAAGGCCACCACCTGGTGCGTGGTTGCGATTGCCTTCCTGTGCCTCTTCTTGGCGGTTTTCGCCTCTTAAATTCAAGAATCGGGGTCGGTTGTGATCAGGATTTTATTGGCCTGCCTGCTGGCAGTGACAGTGGCCGGCTGCACCGGATCGCAACGCCCGCAAGCCGAGCAGGCCGAGATCGTGTCGCGATCTTATCGTGATCCCGGACCGTCGACCCTGACCCTTTATACGATGATCAGCACCCGGACGGGTTCGGGTGCCCACACGTCGCTGATGATCAGTGGCAGTGAAAGGGTGATCTTTGACCCTGCGGGATCATTCCGGGCGGATGTGGTGCCGATCAAGGACGACGTCCTGTACGGCATCACCCCCAACGTGGAACGCGCTTATCGCAGCAGCCATGCGCGCGAAACGCATTATGCGCGCATCCAAACCGTCGAAGTGACCCCTCAGCAGGCCGAGATTGCCCTGCAGCTTGCCAAGCAGTCAGGGCCGGTTGCAGGTGCGTTTTGCGCCAATTCGACGGCTCAGTTGCTGCGGCAGGTGCCGGGGTTCGAGCAGATCGAAACCACCTTTTATCCCGTCAAGCTGTCGGACCAATTTGCCCAGCTACCGGGTGTTCAAACCGCCGAGTACCGGGAAAACGACGACGCCGATCTGCAAACCGGTCTCGCCTTCAACAATGCGCGTTTGAACCAGTTGGAGGCTAGCTCAGCCCAATAGGTAGAGCAGTCCGTAAAGCGTTGCGGCCCCGCTGAAGATGGCTGCGATCACGTTCTTGGTGACAATCCCGACGGCCAGCGTGACCGCAGCGGCGGTCATTCTTGGGACATCTGGCTGCCCTTCGGTCGCGGTGGGCCAGACCACCAAGGGCGCGATCAGGGCCGGTACTATAGCCACCGCCGTGTAACGCAGGTGCCGCAGCAGCCATGCGGGCATTGGGCGGTCGCCAACGATGCCGATAAAAGTAAAGCGCAGGGCAAAGCTGCCCACGGCCAACCCGAGGATGATGATCCAGATGGTGGTCGTGTCGATGTGGGTCATGATTTCCTACGCTCCAGAAACAGCTCGGCCTGCGCACCTGCGATCATGCCCGCCGTGCCAGCAATCAACAGACCCAGATTAAAGGGCACAGCCACGGTCAACAGCGCGACCACGATGGCAACCAGAGCGGCGATTACATGCGCTAGCGTGCGCATCATCGGGCCGATCATGGCCAGAAAGGTGATCGGTAACGCAAAGTCCAGCGCCCAGCTTTCGGGAATTTGCGTGCCCAGAACTGCCCCCAGATAGGTCGCCAACAACCACAACGGGGTCAGCGGCGTTGCGGTGCCAAAGAAATAGACCATGCGTTGCGGGATGGTCATGTCTGGCTCTTTTTCGAACCGCATGATCGAGCAGGCATAGGTCTGGTCCACCGTCAGATAAGCCGCACAGGCCCGCTGCCACAGCGGTGCCGCCCCCAGATACGGCGTCAGCGAGGCGGAATACATCGCAACCCGCAAGTTCACCGCCAAAGCCGAGGCCAGCACGATCGCAGTGGGTGTATTGTCCTGCAAAAGCTGCAAGGCGGTGAACTGGGCGGCCCCGGCAAAGACGGTGGCGGAAAAAGCCAGCGTTTGTACGACGTTCAGCCCGGCTTCGGTCGAAAAGACGCCGAACAGGGTACCAAAGGGGATCGCAACAAAGATGAACGGCGTCCCGTCGCGAAAACCCTTCCAGAAGTATGACTTGGATGTGGTGTCTGCCATGGCTAAATCCTATGGTGTTATCCGCAGCAGTAGCGGTCTTGGGAAAGGGTTGCAATTGGCCACCGAACAGAACCTGTCAGACTATCTCATCGCCCCTGATCCAGGCGCCGCCCGCCTGACCCGCGCGGTCGAGGGCGTGGATCAGAATGGTGAGGTCAGCCACATCTCGGTGGTCGAGGAGCGCCCGCTGACCATTTTCCTCAACTCGCAGGAAATCGTGACGGCGATGACAATTGGTGATTATCCCGAATATCTGGCACTGGGCTTCCTGCGCAATCAGGGGATGCTGCTGGCCGATGATGACATCACCCGCGTTGACTATGACGACGATCTGGAAACCGTGGTCGTGCGGACCGCGCGTGAAACCTCGTATGAGGACAAGCTCAAGAAAAAGACCCGCACCAGTGGCTGCGCCGTAGGCACCGTCTTTGGCGACATGATGGAAGGGCTTGAGGACGTGCGCCTGCCGCAGGTTCAGGTGCGGACCTCGTGGCTGTATGATCTGGCCGCCAAGATCAACCGCACACCGTCGTTGTATCTTGAGGCCGGGGCGATCCACGGCACGGTGCTGTGCTGCGAAAATCGCCCTCTGGTCTATATGGAGGACGTCGGCCGCCACAACGCCGTCGACAAAATCGCGGGCTGGATGCTGTCCGAAGGCGCAGAGGCTGGGGACAAGATCCTCTATACCACCGGGCGCCTGACGTCCGAGATGGTGATTAAAACGGCGATGATGGGCATTCCGGTGCTGGCGTCCCGGTCCGGGTTTACGGCGTGGGGCGTCGAGATCGCACGCGAGGTCGGCCTGACCCTGATCGGTCGAATGCGCGGCCAGCGGTTCGTGTGCCTTTCCGGCGAGGACCGCCTGCTGCGCGACATCGACCCGGCCAGCGTGGCGGTTGAGGATAAGAAAAACA
This sequence comes from Ruegeria sp. AB6, assembly GCF_056542685.1. Lineage (NCBI taxonomy): Bacteria > Pseudomonadati > Pseudomonadota > Alphaproteobacteria > Rhodobacterales > Roseobacteraceae > Ruegeria > Ruegeria sp. AB6. The sequence goes on from NZ_JBQGAD010000003.1 coordinate 295,232, forward strand.
GGCGGAAGAGTGCGGAGTAGACATTGACTTACAAATATCACTTGTCAGAACAAATTGACGACAAGATCCTCGTTAGAGCCATGGGTAAGTACAGGCAAAGTAACACCGGAAAAGGCGCTTACTGGGGCTACGTGGCATTGGATTCAATAAGAGGAATTTTGGCTGTTGTTGGCGGAATTGTTGTCGCTTTCATAGCGTTTCGTGCGCTTGGCGCTCTCCCTCTGACACAAGGTCTTTTTGCACCTGTATCCGGAGGGATAATTGGAGCTGGCGTGCTTTTTTTTGCGGAACGTTTTTCCAGAAGGCTGAAAGTCAGGCAGATGATGGCATCGCCGATTTACAACGGCGGAACTGACTTTACATTCACACCAGACGGTTTGGATATGCGGTCGCCCTATGTAACTTGGAATGTTTCTTGGCGTGCTGTTGGGAAAGTTATCGAAGATAAGGCTGGGTTCTTCTTTTACGCTGGTGCTTTCGTCTATGTGCCGCCCAAGAAACTTCTGAGCACAGGGGACGCTCAGAACTTCCTTGAAACGGTTGAAAACTGGCGTTCTGCGGAGAGGGCAGCTTGACCCGCCCCCTCGGCATCATCCTCGCAGGCGGTCTGGCCACCCGGATGGGCGGCGGTGACAAGGGCCTGTTGCAAATCGGCGGACAAAGCCTGCTTGGTCATGTGATCGACCGCTTAGCCCCGCAGGTGGACAGTCTGGCGCTGAACGCCAATGGCGATCCCGCGCGGTTTTCCGACCTGAACCTGCCGGTGGTCGCGGACACGGTCGAAGGGTTCGCGGGCCCTCTGGCCGGTGTTCTGGCTGGGCTGGACTGGGCCGCCGAAGAAGGGGCCGATTGCATCGTCACCGCCGCTGCCGACACGCCATTTTTTCCGCGCGATCTGGTGGCCAGACTGGTAGACGCCGCCGAAGGGCAGTCCCATCCGCTTGTGCTGGCCACCACGCCGCGCACGGGGGATGAGGCGCTGAAATCCGGCGGTGGCAAACGTGTCAACCGGCACCCGACCTTTGGCCTCTGGCCCGTTGCGCTGCGCGATGATCTGCGGGCGGCGCTGCAGGACGGTTTGCGCAAGGTGGTGATCTGGACCGACCAGCACGACGGGCGCGAGGCGCTGTTCCCGGCTGAGCCGTTTGATCCGTTCTTTAACGTCAACACGCCCGACGATCTGGCGCGGGCCGAACAACTGCTGGAGCAGGCATGAGGGTCTACGGCGTCACCGGCTGGAAAAACGCGGGCAAAACCGGGCTGATGGAGCGTCTGGTGGCCGAGATCACCGGTCGGGGGTTCTCGGTGTCGACGCTCAAACACGCGCACCACAGCGTCGATGTGGATCAACCCGGCACCGACAGCTATCGCCACCGAACGGCGGGCGCGTCCGAGGTGCTGCTGGCCTCGGGTCAGCGTCTCGCGATCATGCAAGAACTGCGCGGTGCGCCCGAGCCTTCGATGGCGGATCTGCTGGCCCGGCTGTCTCCGGTCGATCTGGTGCTGATCGAAGGGTTCAAACGCGAGGACCACCCCAAGATTGAGGCCTTCCGGGCCGAGGCCGGGAACGCTCTGATGGCCCCTGGAAACCCGACGATCCGCGCCGTGGCCAGCGACACGCCGCTAAAGGTCGACCAACCGGTTTTTGACCTGAACGATACCGCCGCGATTGCCGATTTTATCCTGAACGAGGTGGGGCTATGACCAAACCCGACATCGCACCTCCGCCCTTGCGCAACGATTGTTTTGCTTTGCCCGCCGGGGTGAACTGGACCCCGGTCGAGGACGCGCTGTCCTTGCTGCGCGACCGGCTGACCGTGGTTGCGGGCGTGGAAACCGTGCCCTTGGCGCAGGCCACAGGGCGTATTCTCGCGCAGGAGGTTATCGCCCAACGTTCGAATCCGCCGCAGCCCAATACGGCGGTGGATGGCTATGGCTTTGCCGGGGCCGCGCCTGACGGGCCGCAAGTGATGCCGCTGCATCCGGGGCGCGCGGCGGCTGGGATACCGTTTGACGGCTTGGTGCCCGCAGGCCATGCGCTGCGTGTGCTGACCGGGGCAGCGCTGCCTGCGGGCGTTGATACCGTCATTTTGGAAGAGGACGTGACCGTTCAGGACGGGCACATTGCATTTCACGGACCCCTGAAACGCGGCGCAAATACCCGCAAGGCAGGCGAGGATGTGGCTGAGGGCGACGCGGTTCTGCCCGCCGGACGTCGCCTGACCCCGGCCGATCTGGCGCTGTTGTCGGCCACCGGTCTGGCCGAGGTTCCGGTGCGCAAAGTGCTGCGCGTGGCGGTTCTGTCCACGGGGGATGAACTGGTCGAACCCGGTGAATCCGCCGGTCCGGGCCAGATTTACGATGCCAACCGTCCGATGCTGTTGTCCTTGTTGGAACGCATGGGGTTTGAGGCGGTCGATATGGGCCGGGTGCCCGACGACCGCGAGGCGTTGCGGACTTGTCTGAACCAAGCCGCTGAACGAGCGGATGTGATCCTGACCAGTGGCGGCGCGTCTGCCGGGGATGAGGACCATGTCTCGGCCCTGTTGCGGCAGGCAGGGGCGATGCAGGAATGGCGGATTGCACTGAAACCGGGTCGGCCTCTGGCGCTTGGGATGTGGGACGGAACGCCTGTGTTCGGCCTGCCGGGAAACCCGGTGGCCGCGTTGGTTTGCACGTTGATCTTTGCACGTCCTGCCTTGGGTCTGTTGGCAGGCGAGGGTTGGCTGGAGCCGCAAGGATTCGACGTGCCCGCCGCCTTCGAGAAACGTAAGAAACCGGGCCGCCGCGAATACCTGCGCGCCCGTGTGCGCGATGGACGGGTCGAGGTCTTTGCATCCGAAGGATCAGGCCGGATCAGCGGGCTGAGTTGGGCAGAGGGTCTGGTCGAGATTGAAGATGGCGCGCGCCATATCCAACCGGGCGACCTCGTCCGGTTCATCCCGTATGGCAGTTTCGGTCTTTAATCGAAGGTCCCGGCAACTCGTCCCAACAGCATGAACGCCCGCGCGGTGCGTGTATCGCCCAAGGCGGTCAGATCAGCATCGCTGGCTTCGGGTTCAAACTCGATAATCATATGGTCGAACCGGCGCAGGAAATGGTGGGCTGCGTCCCGGAAAATCGGGTCTTGCTTCATCCGGGCCGAAGTCAGCGCCAGAGAGGAGCGGTCCCGGATGCCGCCCAAGGCCGCCACGGATCGGCCCCGCGCGCCTTGCGCAAATTGCCGCCAAATCTCGGGGCGCGCCATGTCGGGGCGCAGGTCATCCATGTAGATGCCTTCCTGGCTAAGCAAGGTCAGAACATCCTGAGACGCCTGTACCAGTTGCGCCGCCTTGCGATCCTTCAGCGCCAGTCGCAGGGCGTTGAACCCTTCGGTATCTTCCTGGGTTTCCGGGAAATTCAGTGCGCGAATAAACACATCATTGCTGAGCGGGGGCGCGATATCTTCGGCCTGCGTACCCAGTTCCAGCGTGGTCTGATCCCCGTTTGCGTTGGGCGATTTCCCTCGCACCGGCTCAGTACGTTGGGTCGAGAATGTGGCCAGCGCGGTTTCGGTCTTCTTCGCGGTCTCAGCGATCTGGTCCAGCTTTTGCGTGACCGCAGGCTCATACCCGCTGGAGCTGCGCTGTTGCTGGGCGATGAACGTATTGCGCAACGCATCGATCGAGGTTTGCAGCCGCGTGCTTTCCTCGCGCATGATACGGCTGGCCCGCATCGCAGTCGCTGCAACCCAGATCATCGCAACGGGCATGAACACCGCCAGCAATGTCACCACAAAGCCGCCACCTTCGACCTTGTCGGGCAGCACCAGAAACACGACCGAAACGATCAGCCAGATAACGCTGAGCGCGATGGCCGCGATCTCGATCTCGGTCAGGGCAGGCAAGGCGGGCTTGTCATAGATACCCAGCGAAGTTGGCTGCTCGGCTTCCTGTTCTGTCGTGGGGTCGGACATGCGTGCGCTCCGGGGTCAGGCGTATTCGATAGTCAAGATCTCATACGAGCGCACGCCGCCGGGGGTGCGCACTTCGACGCTGTCGCCTTCATCCTTGCCGATCAGCGCGCGGGCGATAGGGGATTTGATGTTCAGCAGACCCGCTTCGATATTGGCCTCATACTCGCCCACGATCTGCCAGGTCTTTTCTTCGTCGGTATCTTCATCAACCAACGTGACTTTGGCGCCGAATTTCACAGCACCGGACAGCTTTGCCGGGTCGATCACGTCGGCCAGCGACAGGATGCCTTCAAGCTCTTTGATCCGGCCTTCGATAAAGCCCTGTTTCTCGCGGGCCGAGTGGTATTCGGCGTTTTCTTTCAGATCGCCCAACTCTCGGGCCGAGGCGATGGCCTCGATGATCGCAGGGCGCTCGACGGATTTGAGGTTTTTGAGCTCGGCTGCGAGCGCGGCATTGCCCGCAGGCGTCATTGGAATTTTTTCCATATTCTTGTCGTCCACGCGTAAAGTGATTAGCCCCGCCGCACGAAATAGGCGCCGGGGCGAATGAATGGGTCGTCAATTACCTGACCCAAATGGCGTGGAAAATGCAAGGGGGCTAAATCGCCCCGATGCGGATTACAGCCTAGGCGTAGCTGATCACCTCGAATTCGATGCCATTGTCATCGTCGAAATAGAATCGTTTGCCCGGTTCGTAATCCGCGTGGGATTTTGGCGTGAATCCGGCCTTGACGACTTTGGCCTCGGTTTCGTCGATATCTTCGACCAGAACGCCCACATGGTTCAGCCCGCCCACGATGTCATAACTGCTTTCGGACGACGGTTTCGGATCGCTGGGCGCATAAAGCGCCAGATAGGTGTGCGCGCTGCCAACATGGACGGTGTATCCTCCGGCAATGGCCGGACCCTCCCACCGGGTTTTCCAGCCAAAGACGTCGTGCATCCACTTGGCCGAAGCCTGCGGGTCGCGGACGGTAAAGTTGGTGTGTTCAAGCGTTGCCATCATGGGATCTCCTTTGCGAATTGAGGCTTGTCCCGACTCACCGTAATTTCTAAACCTAACTTTAGGTCAAGAGATTTATAGAGGTTGAAATGGCGGTATCCGAAGGACTGGCAATTGGAGCTTTGGCCCGGCGCACAGGATTGGCGGTGTCGGCCATTCGCTACTATGAGGCGCAGGGGCTGATCACACCGTGGCGCAATGCGGGCGGGCAAAGGCGCTATCAGCGTGCCGATATCCGGCGGTTAAGTTTTGTTATGATCGCCCAGCAATTCGGACTGTCCCTGCCGGAAATTCGTCAGGTGCTGTCGGGCCTGCCCGGAAACCGCACTCCCACGCCGCAGGATTGGAAAGAGATCAGCGTCGGGCTGCGCGCGCACCTGGATCAGCGAATCGACACGTTGACCCGGCTGCGGGACAATCTGGATGGCTGCATCGGCTGTGGCTGTCTGAGCTTGCCCAAATGCGCGCTCTACAATCCCGATGACCGGGCAAAATCCAAAGGAAGCGGCCCCAGATACCTCATGGGGGACACTCCTGAGGGCTGAAGTGTCGAATAGCGGCATTGTTACGCCGTGTTTCGATTGACCTATGTCTTTCTCAGCATGTAATCAGCCGTGAAACAAAATTGCGCCAGCCAAGCTGAAACAGCGCCAATTCGGAAAGTTAGCTAAGGAGCCCACGATGGCCGATATTGAACGCGAAGCGATGGAATATGATGTGGTGATCGTGGGCGCAGGTCCTGCGGGCCTGTCGGCGGCCATCCGTTTGAAACAACTGGATGCCGATCTGAACGTCGTGGTGCTTGAGAAAGGCTCGGAAGTGGGCGCGCACATCCTGTCGGGCGCGGTGCTGGACCCGTGCGGCCTGGATGCCCTGATCCCGGACTGGAAAGAAAAGGGCGCGCCGCTGAACGTGCCGGTGCATGAAGACAATTTCTATATGCTGGGTGAAGCCGGTCAGATACGTATCCCAAACTTCCCCATGCCGCCGCTGATGAACAACCACGGCAACTACATCGTCTCGATGGGCAATGTCTGTCGCTGGATGGCCGAACAGGCCGAAGAGCTGGGCGTGGAAATCTTCCCCGGAATGGCGTGCTCGGAACTGGTCTATGGTGAGAATGGCGAAGTCAAAGGTGTGGTCGCCGGTGTCTTTGGTCTGGAAGCGGATGGGTCCTATGGCCCCAACACCGAACCGGGGATGGAACTGCACGGCAAATACGTCTTCCTGTCGGAAGGTGTCCGTGGCTCGCTGTCCAAGGAAGTGATCGCCAAATACGACCTGCAAGCTGGGAAAGAGCCGCAGAAATACGGCGTCGGCATGAAAGAGATCTGGGAGGTCGACCCGGCAAAGCACAAGGAAGGTACCGTCACTCACACGATGGGCTGGCCCTTGGGCAGCAATGCGGGTGGCGGATCGTTCATTTATCACCTGGAAAACAATCAGGTCTATGTCGGTTTCGTGGTGCACCTGAACTACAAAAACCCGCATCTGTATCCCTACATGGAGTTCCAGCGCTTCAAGCATCACCCGATGGTGGCCGAACTGCTGAAAGGCGGCAAGCGCGTGGCCTACGGTGCCCGTGCCATCACCGAGGGCGGCTATCAGTCGATGCCCAAGCTGGTCGCTCCGGGTGTGGCACTGCTGGGCTGTTCAGCGGGCATGGTCAACGTGCCGCGTATCAAGGGCAACCACAACGCGATGCTGTCGGGCAAAGCCGCAGCCGAGGCCGCCTTCGACGCGATTAAGGCCGACCGCTCGGGTGACGAACTGACCGCTTATGAGACTGACGTACGCGACGGCGCTATCGGTGCAGACCTGAAGAAGGTGCGCAACGTCAAACCGATCTGGTCGAAATGGGGCCTGACAGCATCGCTGATGCTGGGTGGTCTGGACATGTGGACCAACACGCTGGGCTTTTCGCTGTTCGGTACCGTGGGCCATGGCAAGAACGACGCCGAGGCGACTGAGGATGCCGGCAAACACAAGCCCATCGACTATCCCAAACCCGATGGTGTGCTGTCTTTCGACCGTCTGACTAACGTCTCATTCGCGGCCACCAACCACGAAGAAAGCCAACCCTGCCACCTGAAGCTGGCAGACCCGGCGATCCCAGTCAGCGTCAACCTGCCCAAGTTCGATGAACCGGCACAGCGCTACTGCCCGGCGGGTGTCTACGAAATGGTCGAAGATGAGAACGGCCCGCGATTCGTCATCAACTTCCAGAACTGTGTTCACTGCAAGACCTGCGATATCAAGGATCCCAGCCAGAACATCACCTGGACCACGCCGCAGGGCGGTGACGGGCCGAATTATCCCAACATGTAAGCAAAAAACAGGCAATGGCGGCGTCGTGAAGGCGTGGCCATTGCCTCTTTCCGGCCGAAGCCCTAGCTTGTGTGGCAGTCAACAATAGCAAGGCAGGATTTCGGTGGCATCCCGTTTACGTCGCGCAGCACTGGCTGTGCTGTTTACTTCTACCTTTGCCATTCCGTCACTCGCAGACACGGGGTCCGGGGCGTATCTTGCCGGGCGTCAGGCAATTTTCCAAAGCGATTACGCGGCGGCCGAGCAGTATTATTCCGAAGCGCTGCGGGCTGATCCCGAAAACAACCAACTGCTGGAAAGCGTTGTCGTGGCCCGTCTATCGCTGGGTGAGATCGAGCGTGCCCTGCCTGTCGCTGAGGCGATAGAGGAGCGTGGAATGCCTAGCCAGGCGGCGCGCATGGTGATCGCTGCTAATTTGGTCGCAGATGGCGCGTTGGACGAATTTCTGGAGCGCGATCCGGAAACGCAGGGCGTTGGGCCGCTGGTCGATGGCCTGATGATGGGTTGGGCCCATATGGGTCAGGGCGCGATGACCAAGGCGATGGAACAGTTCGACCAGGTTTCGACCCAGGAAGGCCTGCGCGAATTCGCGATGTACCACAAGGCACTGGCGCTGGCTTCAGTCGGGGATTTCGAAGGGGCCGAGGCGATCTTTTCGGCGGATAACGATGCGGTCGCGCGGTTCACCCGCCGTGCTGCGTTGGCCCGAACCGAAGTATTGTCGCAATTGGACCGCAACGAGGATGCGTTGCTTTTCCTCAGCACAGTGTTTGCCGCCGGAAGCGATCCGTCCATCGAAGGGTATGAGGCGCGATTGGCCGCGGGCGAGACCTTGCCATTTACCCATGTCCGTACCTCGCAGGATGGCATGGCCGAGGTGTTCTTTTCCGTCGGTGCCGCGCTTAGCAGCGAAGCCGCCCAAACCTATGTACTGCTATATGCGCAGGTCGCCGCGTTCCTGCGCACAGACCATGTCGACGCGATCTTGCTGACGGCTGAACTGCTGGATGCGTTGGAGCAATATGATCTGGCGGTTCAAGCTTATCGCCGGGTTCCCGCTGACAGCAGCGACTACCATGCCGCCGAACTGGGTCGGGCCGAGGTTCTAAGCCGCGCAGGCAAAACCGATGCCGCGGCCGAAGTATTGCAATCCCTCGCCGCGCAAAGCCCGGATTTGCCCAGCGTGCATGTGGCATTGGCTGATTTGCAGCGGCGGCAAGAGGATTACGCTGAGGCCGTTCAGACCTATGACAAGGCCATCGAACTGATCGAGGAAGGTGCGGGCAGCAATTGGTTCCTGCACTACGCCCGAGGCATCTCGCATGAGCGTCTCAAGCAATGGGATCAGGCCGAGGCCGACTTCCGCCGCGCGTTGGAACTGAACCCGGACCAGCCGCAGGTGCTGAACTATCTGGGCTATTCGCTGGTCGAGCGGCAGGAAAAGCTGGATGAGGCGCTGGACATGATCGAACGCGCCGTGGCAGCCCGCCCGGACAGTGGCTATATCGTCGACAGCCTGGGCTGGGTTCTGTTCCGTCTGGGCCGCTATGACGAGGCCGTGGGCCATATGGAACGCGCGGTTGAGCTGATGCCTGTTGATCCGGTGGTAAACGACCATCTGGGCGATGTTTACTGGGCTGTTGGCCGCGCGCGCGAGGCCGAGTTCCAGTGGAAACGCGCCTTGTCCTTCATCGATTCCGAAGACACCGATGGTGAGGCTGACCCGGACCGCATCCGCCGCAAGCTGGAAATTGGACTGGACGCGGTTCTTGTCGAAGAAGGGGCTGAGCCCCTGAAAGTGGCCAATGAAGGCTGAGGCGTTCGCCCCCGCCAAGATCAATCTGACCCTGCATGTGACTGGCCGCCGCGCGGATGGTTATCACCTGCTGGATTCTCTGGTGGTCTTTGCCGATGTGGGCGACAGGCTGCAGTTCACCCCCGGCGACGATCTGTCAATTTCTGTGACGGGTGAACACGCTGGAGGAGTGCCGACAGACAGCCGAAATCTGGTCTGGAAGGCCGCACAGGCAGCGGGCTGGACCGGGCATATCGACCTGAACAAGGTGCTGCCGCATGGCGGTGGGATCGGGGGCGGGTCCTCGGACGCGGCGGCGACGCTTCGGATGGCGGCAAAGCAGGGCAGGCCGGTCTCGACCGACATGGCCCTGTCGCTGGGGGCGGATATCCCGGTCTGCGTCACGGCTCAGGCCATGCGAATGCGGGGCATTGGGGACGATCTGACACCCGCTTCGCTGCCGTCTCTGCCAGCCCTGTTGGTCAACCCTGGCGTCGAAGTCCCCACCGGGCGCGTGTTCGCGGCATTGGAAAGCCGCGACAACCTGCCAATGCCCGCAGAGATCCCTGAATTTGAGACTGTCGAGACCTGCGCCGATTGGTTGCGGGATCAACGCAACGACCTTGAATCGCCAACAACGGGCTTGGCTCCCGAAGTCGCCCGCGTTTTGGATGAACTTGATAGCACCAAAGCGGCCCTTATGGCCCGCATGTCAGGGTCGGGTTCGACCTGTTTTGCGCTTTATCCCACGATGAAAGACGCGCATTTCGCCGCTTATGAGATTGGCGCAGCCCATCCCAATTGGTGGTGCCGCGCGACTCAGCTTAATTGAGGCGCGAAACCACGTAGTCGGCCAAATCACGCAACAGCGTGCGGATCTCGTGGTCGGGCAGGGCGTCCAGCGATGCTTTGGCCTTGTTCGCCCAGCCAAAGGCATCCGCTCGCGTCGCTTCAAGCGTACTGTACTTGGCCATTAGGCCAAGGGCATGGTCCAGATCGCCCTCTTCCTGACGACCGCGCCCAATGGTGCGCTCCCAGAAGGCGTGTTCGTCGGGCGTGGCCTGTGCCACAGCTTTGATCACTGGCAGGGTCAGCTTACGCTCGCGGAAATCATCGCCCACATTTTTACCTGTGGCTGCGCTGTCGCCTTGATAGTCCAGCAGATCATCCGCGATCTGGAACGCGATTCCCAGCGCGTCGCCATAGTCATAAAGCGCCTTGACCTGTTCCTCGGTTGCGCCGGAAATTACGCCACCCACCTCGGTCGCGGCCGAGAACAGCGCCGCCGTCTTGCCGCGCACAACCCGTAAGTAAATCGCCTCGGTCGTGCCCAGATCGGTCGCGGCAGTCATTTGCAGCACTTCGCCTTCGGCAATCGTGGCGGAGGCATTGGCCAGGATATCCAGGACCCGCAGCGATCCTGTCTCAACCATCAACTGAAAGCTGCGGGAGAACAGGTAATCACCGACCAGAACGCTGGATTTGTTGTCCCACAGAAGGTTCGCAGTAGGCCGCCCGCGCCGCTGGGCACTTTCGTCGACCACATCATCATGCAGCAGGGTTGCGGTGTGAATAAACTCGACCGTCGCGGCCAGACGAACGTGGTGATCTCCGGCATAACCAAACAGCCGCGCCGCCGCCAAGGTCAGCATCGGGCGCAGGCGTTTGCCGCCTGCTTCGACCAGATGCGCGGTGACTTCGGGAATGCGCGGCGCGTGTTCTGACGCCATGCGCGTGCGGATCAACTCGTTGACCGCGCCCATTTCGCCCGTCAGGATTTCCGCCAAACGCTCATGCGGTTTTGTGACCGTGTCGATATTCATCACACCCTTGATACAAGGCTCGACATCCCAGTCGGCTTGCCCTTACATCCATCCCCATGAAAGAACTTTTGCGCAGCACTGATCCGACGATTCTGGCCTTTGCATCCGCTCTTCTTGAGGGCGAGGATATAGACTGCTTTCAGATGGACGTAAATATGAGCATCCTCGAAGGTGGTATCGGAATCTTCCCTCGCCGCTTGATGGTGCGCGCGGATGACCTGACCCGCGCCGAACGTGTCATGCACGACAATGATATCCCTTTGGGTCGATGACACTGTTTGCTGACGCCGACCTGACCCGAAATGACTTTTTGGGAGGACGTGTGCGCCTGCGGCAACCCCGTAAGGGGTATCGCGCAGGCGTGGACCCTGTTTTATTGGCCGCATCTGTACCCTCAATGCCCGGCCAGACGGTTCTGGAATTGGGGTGTGGTGCTGGGGCCGCCGTTTTATGCCTGCTGGCGCGGGTGCCTGACCTGCAGGCTGTGGGGGTCGAATTGCAGCCCGCTTATGCTGATCTGGCGCGTCGGAATGCCGCTGACAACGGCACCGCGCTTGAGGTTTTTGAAGCTGATCTGACCGCTTTGCCGTCCGATCTCAAACAGCGCCAGTTCGATCACGTTATTGCGAACCCGCCCTATTATCGGGCCGGAGCGCACAGCCCTGCGGCGGATGAAGGCCGTAGCGCCGCATTGGGTGAAAACACGCCGTTGAACCTTTGGATCGAGACTGCGGCCAAACGCCTTGCCCCCCGGGGGTATCTGCACATGATTCAGAAAGCGGACCGTTTGCCAGATATGCTGGCCGCCTGTGAAGGGTGCTTGGGGTCTGTCGAAGTATTGCCGTTGTCTGCCCGTGTCGGTCGACGTGCTGAACTGGTTATTCTGAGGGCTAGAAAGGGCGGAAAAGCCGCGTTTCAACTGCATGCCCCGCTGGTTCTCCATTCAGGTGAGCGCCATGAGGTAGACGGTGACAGTTACACTCCGCCAGTTTCGGCCGTATTGCGCGAAGGGGCTGGCTTGCCCGGATTTTCCAGCTGACAGGCATTAACCAGCCGATTTTGTCGGATTTGTTATATTTTCTATGCACCCGCAGCGTGACAGGGTGGAAACGATGTGCTCAACTTCTTACGTGAAACTCAGACATCAACAGAGGAGTACCGCCATGAGCGTGAGCGCACACCTGACCGAACTGAAGAAAAAGCACGAAAACCTCGGTCTTGAAGTTGAACAAGCACAACGCTCGCCTGGTATCGACGATCTTCACATTGCTCAGCTCAAAAAACAGAAACTAAAGCTCAAGGAAGAGATTGAGCGATTGTCGAGTTAACGGCGCATACTGACCCGGGCGGCGATTAAAGCGCCGCCAGTGATTAATACGGCCGCGATCGCCAGACCCCAGCTTGGGGCGGCGATCCCGGCGACCACCAGAACAAGCGTAGACAGAAGCGGGGCCGCGTAAGATGACGTGCCCAGAATTTGAATGTCTCCCTGCTTGACCCCGATATCCCAGACATAAAACGCCAAGCCAACGGGCCCCAGCCCAAGAGCTATGACCGATCCCCAGCCCAGAATGGTTTCTGGCCAGACGGTCTCTTCAACAGCGATGTGCAAAAGGCCCGAGGCAACAGCCGTGGCCACACAGAACACAGCGACCGAACTGGTTGGCGTGTCGCCCAGACGACGCGACAGCACGGAATAGCCCGACCATGTCAGCGCGCACATCAAGGCCAAGCCATACCCCGGCAGGTGTTCGGCCTGAAAACCGCTGCTACCGCCACCCGCGATGATCACGGCGGCCCCGGCGAAACCCAGGCAGGCCCCGATCAGGTGGCCGATGCGCAATTGTTCTCCGGGCAATAGCCCCGAGAGCAGGACGATCAGCAGAGGCCACAGATAGGCGATAAGCCCGGCCTCTGCGGCAGGGGCCATTCGCAAAGCCGAGAAATACAGCGCATGATAGCCAAAAAGACCGATTGTACCGAACAGATAGGTCGTCCACGGGATTTCTCGAAGCTGACTCAACCCGCCTGTGGCCCATGTCCAACCCAATCCCAGCGCTCCACCGATGGAAAAGCACAACGCGTTCAGCAGCAAAGGCGGCGTGGGCGCGGACCCAACCGTAAAGAGGGCCAGCAGGGCCCAAAGCAGGACGGCGACAAAGCCGATTCCTGTTGCGCGCGTTCTTGTCACGGTGCGGGCACCTCTTCCACCGGAATGATTTCGAACTCATCCGACAAATGCGCAGTCTTTTCAATCTCGGACATGAACCAATCGCGGAACGCCGCAATCTGAGGTCTGTTTTCGGCCCCTTTCAGACACAGGAACCGGAAGCGGCCCATGGTCTCGATTGCGACCTTGAAGGGGGCTACCAAACGGCCTTCCGCCAGATCCTTGATAATCATAGCCCTTCGACCGAGCACGACGCCCACTCCGGCAACTGCTGCGTCAATCGCATGATCCGCGTTGGAAAAATGCGCGCCGTGCTGTGGGTTGAAGTCTACCCCGACGGCCCGAAACCAAGTGGGCCAGTCAGATGGGGGCCGCAGAAACGCAATCGAGTCGTCAAAGATCAAGGGGGCCTCCCGCAGGCTTTCAGGCGTTGGAAATTGTTCGGCCATATCCGGGGTCATCACCGGGGTCAGCCATTCCTTGCGAACGGGAACGGAATACAGCCCTTCGTCCCCGCCATAGCCAAAGCGGATCGCCACATCTACATCATCCCTCTCGAGGTCCATGTTACGTAGTGTGGCCGAGAACTTCAGGTCGATCTCTGGATGCGCGCGGGCAAAGTCATAGAGCCGCGGAGCCAACCACTTGGCCGTCAACGCCGGGCCCGCCGTAACGGTCAGGCTGGTGTCATTGCCCAGCCGCCGGGCCGCCTGCCACGCGGCTTGTAGCGTGGCGAATCCGTCTGCCGCACCGGGGGCCAAGGCGCGCCCGGCTTCCGTCAATTCCACCGCCCGGTTGAGGCGACGAAACAGGGGGCGTCCCAGATGCTCCTCCAGCGATTTGATCTGAAAGGACAGGGCTGCGGGCGTGACATGCAGTTCTTCTGCAGCCTTGGAAAAAGACATGTGGCGCGCGGCGGCATCAAAGGCCCGTAGGGCGGTAAGTGGCGGTAGGTAGTCGCTCATTGGATAAGAATATCTTAACTGAGATCAGAAGAAAGCTCGTTTGTCGGTCTTAAAAATAAGCCTCATATTGATCTCAAGTCAAACAACGCTGAACTGAAAGGAGATATTCCATGATCGAGGCAACCTCCAGTCCCTCTGTCGCCCGCGCCTTTCGGCGTGCCCATTTCGAACGGTCCCGCGCGATCGGTGACTTGGTGAAATGGCTATTCGGTTCCCGCTGAGCGCAGCGCGCGCGTTCTTACGGGATAAAAAAGGGCCGGTCTTAAAAGACCGGCCCGTTTTCGTTTTGCACAGGGATTAAACGAAGAACTGCGCACCGTTGGCCGAAATGGTCGATCCATTGATGAACTGCGAATCGTCCGATGCCAGGAAAGCCACGCAGCGTGCGATTTCCTCGGGTTCGCCCAAACGTCCTGCGGGGATTTGGCCGATGATCGACTCGCGTACTTTCTCAGGCACAGCCATGACCATCTCGGTCGCGATGTAGCCGGGGCAGATGGCGTTTGCGGTGATACCAGCCCGCGCGCCTTCCTGCGCGAGTGATTTCACGATGCCCAGATCACCGGCCTTGGTCGCCGCATAGTTCACCTGTGCGAACTGACCCTTCTGACCGTTAATCGAGCTGATGACGATGATGCGACCGAATTTGCGCTCGCGCATGCCGGGCCAGACGGGGTGAACGGTGTTGAACACGCCGGTCAGGTTGGTGTCGATCACCTGATGCCACTGTTCCGGGGTCATCTTGTGGAACGGAGCGTCGCGGGTGATGCCCGCGTTGGCGACCACGATGTCGATGGGGCCAACCTTGGCCTCAACCTTTTCGATACCCGCTTTGGATTCGTCATAATCAGCCACGTTCCACTTGTATGTGGCGATGCCGGTTTCCTCGGTGAATTTTGCGGCCGCTTCGTCGTTTCCGGCATAGGTGGCTGCAACATTGTACCCTTCGGCTTTCAGCGCCTTGGAAATTGCTGCGCCGATGCCGCGGGAACCGCCGGTGACGAGTGCTGTACGTGCCATTTAGGCTTCCTCCAATTTAAGTCGTCTTGGTAATGCTGTTACTTTGATAGGTGATCTTGCGCAATATTGTTTCGTCGAGAATCATCGAAACCCATAGGGCAATATCGTCGCATCTTTGGGTCAGCCCCAATGTAACAAAAAAGGGCGCCTGCGGGGCGCCCTTTCTATGTTCAGTGCTTAATAGCTTAGTCGCGCTCCACGCACAGGGCGACGCCCATGCCGCCGCCGATGCAAAGGGTCGCCAGACCCTTCTTCGCGTCGCGGCGTTTCATTTCGAACAGAAGCGTGTTCAGAACGCGGCAGCCCGAGGCGCCGATCGGGTGGCCGATGGCAATTGCGCCTCCGTTCACGTTTACGATCGACGGGTCCCAACCCATGTCCTTGTTCACGGCGCAAGCTTGCGCAGCGAAGGCTTCGTTGGCCTCAATCAAATCCAGGTCGTCGACTGACCAGCCCGCTTTTTCCAGCGCTTTGCGCGAGGCGTAGATCGGGCCAACGCCCATGATCGACGGGTCCAGGCCCGCCGTCGCATAGGAGGCGATCCGGGCCAGAGGTTCAATCCCACGCTTCTCGGCGTTTTCTGCCGACATCAACAGGGTCGCCGCTGCGCCATCATTCAGGCCGGATGCGTTGGCCGCCGTGACCGAGCCATCCTTGGTGAAAGCGGGGCGCAGCTTGGCCATCGCCTCCATCGTTGCGCCGTGCCGGATATATTCGTCGCTGTCCATCACGATGTCGCCCTTGCGGGTTTTGATGGTGAAGGGCGTGATCTCATCTGCGAACTTACCAGCTTTTTGTGCGGCTTCGGCCTTGTTTTGGCTGGCGACGGCAAATTCATCCTGCATATCGCGGCTGATCTGCCATTTCTCGGCTACGTTCTCGGCTGTCTGACCCATGTGGTAGCCGTTGAACGCATCCCACAAACCATCACGGATCATGGTGTCGATATACTTCATGTCACCCATCTTGTGACCGGCGCGCAGCGCGGCAGCGTGAGGAGACATGGTCATGTTTTCCTGACCACCAGCAGCGACGATTTCCGCATCGCCCAGTTGGATATGCTGCGCACCCAGTGCAACCGCGCGCAGGCCCGAACCGCAGACTTGGTTGATCCCCCAGGCCGCGCTTTCCTGTGGAAGACCCGCATTGATATGCGCCTGACGCGCTGGGTTCTGACCCTGTGCCGCAGTCAGAACCTGGCCCATGATGGTCTCGCTGACCTCACCCTTTTCGATCCCAGCGCGTTCGACGACGGCTTCGAGAACGGCGGTACCCAAATCATGCGCGGGTGTGTTTGCGAACGAGCCACCAAAACTGCCGACGCCTGTGCGTGCTGCGGATGCGATTACTACGTTGGTCATTAAGACAATCCTTTACCGTCAAGGTTCTGTGGGAAACGTGACGGCGCAGGCGATAGGGAAAGGCCCTTATCGGTTCAGAGCGCCTCATGATCCCCCGCTCCAACTGTCCATGGAATAGCGCAATGCTGCACATGCAGCAACGGTCAGCTTGTCTCAGGCCGAAGTTGGGTAGTGCCGCGCGGGTCAACCCGCTGATTGTTCAATGTTCTTTGCTGTCCATGGCGCCGATACGCTGGGTGCGCCGAACAAGAAACCCTGAAGGCAATCGACGCCATTTGCGACAAGAAACTCTGCGTCTTCTTTCCTTTCGACCGATTCGGCAGTGACAAGAATCTCAAACTCGCGGGCGACGGCGATCAGGGCGCGGACCAGGGCCTGATTGTCCCGGTTGGCGGCAATGCCGCGTACGAACTGGCCGTCGATCTTGGCGGCATCGAACAGAAACTCTCGGAAATGGCGGAAACTGAAATTGCTGGCACCGAAGTCGTCCAGCGCAAAGGCAATACCGCGCGGTTGCATCCGATCCATGAAATCCATCACCAGATCGGGCAGTGTCATCGCCGAGCTTTCCGAAATCTCAAGGATCAGGCGGTCGCCGATGCTGGTGTCTTTCTTCAAGAACCGCTCCAGCACGCGGGACCATCGCGCGAAGCCGATCGAGCGCGCGGACATGTTGATGGACAGGCGGATATCGGGGTGTCGGGCCAGTGTGCGCAACCCCATCTCCAAGGCAATACAGTCGAGTTCCCGACCGATAGGCGTGTTTTCCAACTGTGGCATGAAATCTCGCGCGGGAATTACCCGGCCGGTTTCGTCCAGTACCCGGATGAACCCTTCGTAGAAGGCGACGCCGTGCGGCGCGTTGGCCTGCATCACCGGCTGAAAGGCCAGCTTGCATTGTCTGTGCTTCACGGCGTCCGAGGCCATTTGAACCGTTGAGGCATCGCGCGATGTCACAGCCGCGTCCAAAGGGCTGTCCGACCCTTCGGGCAAATCTGCCAGGTGTTTGTCCGCCATGATTGCCTTGCCTTTTGTCGCTTTAGGTCAAGGTTGGATTTCAGACGAAACTTGTGAATTTGAGGTTAATGAGGGTGCGATTGCCGACTAACGGGCAACCTCCCAGGCACGACCGACCGTAATCGCCGCCCCGATGACTGCGCCTGCAAATCCCAGAGCCATCATAATGAAACCAAACGCGATAAGAGGCGCTGCACCGCCGCTGAGCGCGGACAACATGGCCACGATCAGACCCGCCAATCCCAGAAAGGTCGAAAGGGTCGTGATGCGGGTCATATCAGATCTCCGGGTTAAGCGGCTGCGTATCAATGTGATATGGACCGCTCGGATCGGTATTCAAGAAACGAAACCGTGTGGATCGGCGGATTTAAGCCTGTTCTGCCTGCGATTTGGGCAGGTCGGCCCGGAAATGCTCGAATCCGGGCGTTCCGCGATCTTCGGGGTGCAGGGCGATGTGCTTGGCTTTGATCTGTTGGGAATTGTCCCGGCTTCCATCGTGGCTATATCCCGGTGGGGCAAAGCAATAGGCCAGACGCTGGCGTAGGGTCAGGCCCGGTTGCGAGGCATCGCGCCAGATCCCGACCCATTCGTGAAACGCCACGCGCAACGGATTGAATGTGCCGATATTGTGGACCAGTCCGAAATCTACGCGGTCATCCTCCTGCTCGGGGACGAAGGTCCCGAACATCTTGTCCCAGATGATAAAGACACCGGCATAGTTGCAGTCTAAGTAGCGCGCATTGCGGCCATGATGGGCGCGGTGGTGGCTGGGGGTGTTCATCACCGCCTCGAACCAGCGGGGCATCTTGCCGATGGCTTCGGTGTGGATCCAGAACTGATAGATCAGGTTCAGACCGCCCACGAACAGAACCATGGCCGGGTGGAACCCCAACAATATCAAGGGTGCGCGCACGACCATCATGAAAGTGAAGGTATAGGTCCAGGTCTGTCGCAGCGCGGTCGTCAGGTTGTAATGCTGCGAGCTGTGGTGGTTCACATGGCTGGCCCAGACCCAGCGGATGCGATGGCCGAACCGATGCACCCAGTAATACCGCAGGTCATCCAACACAAAACACAGGACGATGACGGGGATCGAGGTGCCCAGATCCAACGGAGTGATCTGCCACAGCCACATGAAGAACGCATAGGCGATGAACCCCAGCAGCAGGCCCGAAGCGATATTCCCCGCGCCCATGATCAACGAGGTTACAGCATCGCGTGTCTCGTACCGGCCACCTTTGCCTTTGACGGCTATCCAAAGAAACTCGGCCAGAATCGCAGCGATGAAAAAGGGGACCGCCCACTGAACGGCATCCGGAAAGGTGACTTGGTCGGTCATGCGGGCTCCATCAGGTTGTGCCAGTGCTGGCGCTCGGTGTCATCGAGGTGGATCAGGACGCGGGGCGTGCCGAAGTCGTGAAAGCGGACCTCGAACCCTTTGGGGTGGTCCAGCCAATCGAAATCCTGAAGGTGTCGCGCGACCGTGTCGGCGCCGAAAGACCAAACAAGACCGTTGCCCGCAGGTGTGCGGATCAAAGCCGTATGGCCGTCATTGGTGATTGTTACATCAACAACCTCGTCGCCGGGTACATGTCGCAACCAAGCGGCTTTTGCGACGTCCGGGGTTAGCTGCGTGACACGAGACTTGCCCGCAAGATGCATCATCAAGGTGATCCCCGCGATCCCCCCGATCACCAGAACCAGCAATATTCCAAGCGGCATGACCATCCTCCCGCAGGACAGAGTGCAAGTCGGCTGCGGCAGTGTCAAAGGTGGCGTTGCGTAAGCCTTTCGCAGAAAACGACCGGCCCGCGAGGCACGGACCGGTTACTGCATTTTTAAAGTCGACTGCGATCAGCTTTCGCCGCCCACCAATGCGCCGACAATCGCCTTGGCACTGTCCGAGTTCCATTCGGCATCGCCGATCAGACGGGCAATCTCGTCTCCGTTGGGATCAAGGATCACAGTAATCGGCAGGGCAATCACGCCGAATTCCCGCGCCACAGCCGAACCGGGATCCTGATGGCGGGGCAAGTTGTCGATACCGGTTTCGTCGAAGAACTTCTTGATACCGGCAGGTGAGTTACGGCCAGTGGCAAGTGTCACAACCTCGAACTTGTCGCCGCCGAACTCTTCCTGAAGCTCAGCGATCTGGGGCATTTCCTTTCGGCAAGGCGCACACCACGTGGCCCAGAAGTTCACCAGAACATATTTGCCTTTGTAATCGGCCAGTGTCGCTGTACCGCCGTCATCTTCCAACTGAAACTCAACAGCGGCCTTGGGCTTGGGCTCTTTGTGCAGGATCAGCCGTTTCAACGTGCCTTCGCGCAATGGCTTAAGAGTTTCTATATCTGCGGCCAAAGCCGCATTTGCACCCAGCGCAAGGGCCATATAAAGGGGGATCAGACGAAATAGGCGCATATCAACTCCGGGTTTTCTTACATGACCGATCAATCCTCGAACCAGATGTGGGGCGGCCGCTTTGCCGCCGGTCCAGACGCGATCATGGAGGCAATCAATGCCTCGATCGGGTTCGATCAGCGGATGGCAGCCCAGGACATCGCAGGCTCGCGCGCCCATGCCGCCATGTTAGCGGCCACAGGCGTCATAAGTGATAGTGATGCGCAGGCTATTCGGGAAGGGCTGCTCACAGTCTTGTCAGAAATCCAGTCCGGTTCGTTTCAGTTTTCGACCGCGCTGGAAGATATTCACATGAATGTCGAGGCGCGCCTGAAAGAAGTCATCGGAGAACCTGCGGGGCGTCTGCACACCGGGCGCAGCCGCAACGACCAAGTCGCGACCGATTTCAAACTGTGGGTGCGTGATCAGTTCGATGCTGCGGAAACCGGCCTTCTGGCCCTGATCCGGGCGCTGTTGACACAGGCCGAGGCTGGGGCCGATTGGGTCATGCCCGGATTCACCCACTTACAAACGGCGCAGCCCGTCACATGGGGTCATCACATGATGGCCTATGTCGAGATGTTTGGCCGCGACCTTTCCCGTGTCCGTGACGCCCGCGCGCGGATGAACGAATCTCCCTTGGGCGCTGCTGCGCTTGCGGGCACGTCTTTCCCTATCGATCGGGACGTGACCGCCCAGGCGCTGGGCTTTGACCGTCCCGCCGCGAACTCTCTGGATGCGGTCAGTGACCGGGATTTCGCGCTGGAATTCCTGTCCACCGCTTCGATCTGCGCCGTGCACCTGTCGCGCTTTGCCGAAGAACTGGTGATCTGGTCCTCGGCCCAGTTCCGATTTGTCACGCTCTCGGATCGCTTCTCGACCGGTTCGTCGATCATGCCGCAAAAGAAAAACCCCGATGCGGCCGAGCTGATCCGCGCCAAAGTTGGCCGTATCTACGGCGCGAACACCGCGCTGATGATGGTGATGAAGGGCTTGCCGCTGGCCTATTCCAAGGACATGCAGGAAGACAAGGAACAAGTCTTTGACGCCGCCGACAACTGGATGCTGGCGCTGGCCGCGATGGAGGGCATGGTCAAGGACATGACCGCCAACCGCGACAGTTTGGCGGCTGCGGCAGGGTCAGGTTTCTCGACGGCGACCGATCTGGCTGACTGGCTGGTACGGGTGCTGGGCCTGCCGTTCCGCGATGCGCATCACGTCACCGGATCGCTTGTTGCCATGGCCGAAGCCAAGGGCTGCGACCTGCCTGATCTGACCCTTGAGGACATGCAATCGGTTCACGCTGATATCACCGATGATGTCTATTCTGTCCTTACGGTCGAAAATTCGGTAAACTCGCGTCAATCCTTTGGCGGCACGGCACCCGATCAGGTGCGTGCCCAGATCAAGCGGTGGAAGGCGCTGGTGTGATGCGGATTTTACGTTTGGTGCTTTTGGTCTCGGCTGGTGCGGTACTGGCCGGGTGCGGTGCGGACGGCGAGCCGATCCAACCCACCATGAGTGCCAATATCGGCGTCGGCAGCAGCGGCACCTATGGCGGCGTTGGTGTCGGGTTGCGTAAAGGCGGTCTGGGCGTGTTCCTGGGGCTGTAACTGATCGTCAATTCAAATTCTGAACTTTCGAACCTGACCCGATCTGAAGGACCGGATCGAAATACATGAGACAAATATGAAATTCATCGCACTGTTTCTGCCCGTTCTTTTCCTGGCCGCCTGTGATCCGTCCTACACACCGCGCCCCGAGCCTAAAGCGCAAACCAGCGGGTCTGGCATTTCGATTTCAGGCTATGGTCGGGTCGGGGTCGGCGTTCGCAAGTAACGGCCCGCGCCGCCGTGCACGGAATCCATTGATCCGCAGACCTCTTTTGGTCTAAGCGCGCTTGTATGGATCACTTTCTCTACCGCGACGGCGCGCTTTACGCCGAGGATGTCCCAATCTCCGAGATCGCAGCCGCGGTCGGAACCCCGTTCTATGTCTATTCGACGGCGACCTTGCTGCGGCATTTCAAGCTGTTCGATGACGCGCTGGACGGGATGGATCACCTTGTCTGCTACGCGATGAAGGCGGCCAGCAATCAGGCGATTCTGAAGACGTTGGCGCAGGCGGGCGCGGGGATGGACGTGGTTTCGGGCGGGGAATACCTGCGGGCAAAGGCCGCGGGCGTGCCTGGCGAAAAGATCGTATTCTCGGGCGTTGGCAAGACAGCGGATGAGATTCGCACCGCGCTGACCGGTGGCATCCGCCAGCTCAACGTGGAATCCGAGCCTGAGATGGAAGTGATCAACGCGGTCGCACTGGACTTGGGCGTGATTGCGCCGATCACCGTGCGGGTGAATCCGGATGTGGATGCCAAGACCCACGCCAAGATCGCCACCGGCAAGTCGGAAAACAAGTTCGGCATCCCCATCGCCCGCGCGTCCGAGGTGTATGCCCATGCCGCCACCCTGCCGGGGCTGGATGTGATTGGCATCGACGTCCATATCGGTTCGCAACTGACCGAGCTAGAGCCGTTCGAACTGGCCTATACCAAGGTCGCTGAGCTGACCGAGCAACTGCGCAGCGAAGGGCACAATATCCGCCGTCTTGATCTGGGAGGCGGGCTGGGCATCCCCTACACCCGCGCCAATGACGCGCCGCCGCTACCTGTGGAATATGGAGCTTTGATCCAGAAAACGCTGGGCCATCTGGGCTGCGAGATTGAAATCGAACCGGGCCGTCTGATCGCGGGCAATGCGGGTTTGATGGTCAGTAAGGTGATCTATGTGAAATCGGGCGAGGGACGCGATTTCCTGATCCTGGATGGGGCCATGAACGACCTGATCCGACCTGCGATGTATGAGGCGCATCACGACATCGTCGCCGTGACCGAGCCCGCGCCGGGCGTGGAACAACGTCCCTATGACATTGTGGGCCCCGTGTGCGAAACCGGCGACACCTTTGCCAAACAGCGCAACATGCCGCCGCTTGCAGCCGGTGATCTGGTCGCTTTCCGTAGCGCCGGGGCCTATGGTGCGGTGATGGCCAGTGAGTACAACACGCGCCCATTGATCCCCGAGGTTCTGGTGCGCGAAGATCAATTCGCCGTAATTCGTGAACGGCCGAGCTTTGACGAAATCATAAACCGCGATACCATACCTGAATGGCTCTGACGCGATAGGCGCGCGGGCCTGCTGACGGAGGCCCGCCTTTATGGCTAAACAGACCCTGCCGATCCCTAGACTGTCCCTCTGGCTGACCCATGCAGGGATGTTGGCCGAGCAGGTCTGGCGGGCTTTCTGGCCATTTTTCTCGATCCTGATGGCGATTCTGGCTGCTTTGATGCTGGGATTGCAGGATTTCGTGACGGTTGAAACCGTTTGGATCGTCGGCGCACTGGCTTTGCTGAGTCTGCTGGGCTCGCTGGTCATTGGCGCAAGGCGATTCCATATCCCCAGCCGCGCCGAGGCGCTGATGCGGTTGGATGAGACCCTGCCAGGGCGACCGATTCAGGCACTGATGGATGATCAGGCCATTGGTGCGATGGATGCCGATTCTGTGGCGTTGTGGCAGGCGCACCAATCCCGCATGGCCGCACGTGCCGCGCAGGCTGAGCCGGTGAAGCCCAACCTGCGGCTTGCGGATCGTGATCCCTATGCCCTGCGCTATTCGGCCCTGTTGGCGCTGGTGATCGCAACGCTCTTCGGGTCGTTTTGGCGTATTGGTACGGTGGCCGAGATGACCCCCGGCGCCGCCGTCGCAGGACAGGGGCCGAGTTGGGAAGGCTGGGTCGAGCCTCCGCGTTATACCGGTCTGCCGACATTGTATCTGGCCGATCAGTCCGACCCGACCTTGTCGATTCCTCAGGGAAGCCGAATTACTTTGCGGTTTTACGGAGAAGTCGGCGCGCATAGCCTGACTGAAACCACCACGCCTCTGGGCACCGAAGGCGCGACCGATCCGGAACAAGAAATCGTTGTCGATAAATCGGGTGTTCTGAAAATCGACGGCCCCTCGGGCCGGGATTGGGCGCTGGATATCATCGCAGACGCACCGCCCCATATCGCGGTGGCAGATATCGCCGAGTCCGAGGCGGGTGGGCGGATGAAATTGCCTTTCGCAGCGGGGGATGATTATGGCGTCGAATCCGGCTCGGCCCTGATTGAACTTGATCTGGCCTCGGTCGATCGCCGCTATGGCCTGACGCTTGAACCCGAACCGCGCGAGGCGATTGCGGTGGAGCTACCGATGCCGATCACCGGCGACCGGTCTGATTTCATCGAAGACCTGATCGAGGACTTCTCGGAGCACCCTTGGGCGCATCTGCCGGTCAAGATTACCCTGACCGCGCGCGATGCGGCTGATCAGGAAACGCAGTCTGAGCCCTACATGACCGCTTTGCCGGCGCGCAGGTTCTTTGACCCGCTGGCGGCGGCAATCATCGAACAACGTCGCGACCTGCTTTGGACACGGGACAACGCAACGCGAGTCTCCCAACTGTTGCGCGCGGTGTCGCACCTTCCCGAAGGCTTCTTCCGCTCGGATACCGCATACTTGCGGCTGCGCGTGACATTGCGGCGGCTTGAGACCTTCAATGAATACGGTCTGAAACCTCAGCAGCAGGCCGAGATTGCCCAGGCCCTGTGGGATCTGGCGGTGCAGATCGAAGATGGAACGCTGGCCGATGCGCTGGAACGGATGCGGCGCGCGCAAGAACGCCTGACCGAAGCGATGCAGAATGGTGCGACAGATGAGGAAATCGCCGAGTTGATGCAAGAGCTGCGCGAGGCCACGGACGAGTATATGCGTCAGCTTCAGCGCCTAGCGCAGGACGGGGACAGCGAAGAGCGTCAGTCCGGTCAGAATGGCGAAAGCATGCAAATGACGCAGGACGACCTGCAACGCATGATGGACCGCATTCAGGAGCTGATGGAACAGGGCCGGATGGCCGAAGCCCAACAGGCGCTGGAGGAATTCCAGCAGATGATGGAGAATATGCGCGTCACCCAGGGACAGGGTCAGGGCCAACAATCCGAAGGCCAACAGGCCATGGAAGGGCTGGCCGAGACGCTGCGCGAACAGCAGGGGCTGAGCGATCAGGCGTTCCGAGACTTGCAGGAACAGTTCAATCCGGGCGCGCAGGCTGGTGAAAACCAAGGCAATGAAGGCCGCAACGGTGGTCAGGGGCGCGGCGAAAGCCATGAAGGACAAGGCGGCCAGGGTCAGGGCTCGGATCAGGCGGGCGAGGGCCAGCAGGGTCAGGGATCGCTGGCGGACCGGCAACAGGCCCTGCGCGATGAATTGGGCCGCCAGCAGCAGAACCTGCCGGGTGGCGGAACGCCCGAAGGGGATGCCGCACGTGACGCATTGGACCGCGCGGGTCGTGCCATGGATGATGCAGAACAGGCCCTGCGCGGCGATGATCTGGCCGAGGCGATTGACCGTCAATCCGAGGCGATGGAGGCGCTGCGCGAAGGGATGCGCTCATTGGGCGAGGCATTGGCGCAAAACCAGCAGAACCAACCGGGTCAAGGCACGCAGGACGGTGATATGCAGGCCAATAACCGCGATCCGCTGGGGCGCAGTCCGGGGTCGTCTGGGTCAATCTCGACCGATGAAGGCATGCTTCAGGGCGAGGACGTCTATCGCCGCGCGCGCGAGCTTCTGGATGAAATCCGCCGCCGGACCGGTGAATCAGACCGCCCGCAGCTTGAGCTTGAATACCTCAAACGTCTGCTCGAACGGTTCTGATTTCTCAAGGTCTGATTTACTGCGCGCCTGAACTGGTCTGCGCTTGTAGCCACAGCCGCGCCTGATCAACTAACGAGACATAGCTGTCCAGCACCGGATCGGCTTGAGGGACAGCTTCGGAAATCTGTTGCGCGTTGCCGTAGATCAGAAACAGGATCACGCCAATGACGACCATCAGCAGGAATCCGCGGCGGAACCCGCCGCTGGGGGCCTTGCGGGGCAAAGGCTGAACCTGTTCTTTCTTCTTTTTCTTGGGCTTCTTTTTCGCAACAGGTTCGTCGCTGCGCAGACTTGAATTTATGGCCTCCACGTCCGGCAAATCTTCTTTTTTCGCAGGGTCTTTGGCGGCCTCGGTGGCGGTCAGTTCGCGGATCGCCTGCTCCGGATCGGGTTCAGGTTCAGGCTCCGGCGTAGGTTTGGGTTCTGGCGGGGTCAGTGCCAGATCGGTCTGCGTTTCAAGGCTTTCTGCCTCTTGCGCCCGCAGATCGGCCTCGCGCGCGGCCTCTTCCTTGAGGATGCTGGAGACCGATGGGTCGACATGGCTGCCTGTGGGGGTATCCGCAGGTTTGGGCGCCGCCTGAGGTGTGGGTTGGGGTTCCGGTTCCGGCTGAGGCGGCGGCGCGGGCTTTGGTTCTGGCTGTGGTGGCGCTGCCTCGGGCTCTGGCTGCGGCGCAGGTTGTTGTGCGGGCTGCGGCTCGGAGTCTGGCTGCGGTTCGGGTTCTGGCTGCGGCGCGGGTTGCGGAGCCGGTTGAGGCTCGGGCGCTGGTTCGCTTGCCTCTACCTCGGGTACAACCGGGTCAGGCTCGGGTGCGGTGGTCTTGGCCTGAAACCAGGTCTTTTCGCAGTTCGAACATTGCACATCGCGACCTTCTGCCGGGATCACCTCGTCCGGAACCTCATACTGGGCACTGCAATTCGGACATGTAAGACGCATACTGCCTCCTGGCCACAATATTGGCCCGATAATAGTTTTTTCAGGAATGATATTCCGTTAAGACCTGACCGCAAAGGGTGTTTTCGGTTTCACACGACAAGTGTCGCCAATTCGACCCGGTGCAGAGATTGAAACATAAACCGCGCTCGGGCAAGAAGGGCGGTGAACAACCTGGGGGCCCCTGTGATCGAGCTGGAAAATGTCAGCTATACCTATGGTGGTGACGCATTGCTGAGCGATGTGTCCCTGCATCTGCAACCGGGGTCCTTCCACTTTCTGACCGGCCCGTCTGGCGCGGGCAAAACCACGTTACTGAAGCTCTGCTATGGGGCATTGCTGCCAACTTCGGGACGGTTGACTGCCTGCGCTCAGAATGTTGCGGAATTGGATCGGGATCAGATGGCTCTGTTACGGAGGCGGATTGGGGTCGTCCACCAAGATTGCCGGTTTCTGGATCACCTGACATTGGCGGAAAACATTGCTCTGCCACTGATGGTGTCCGGCAAAGGTGAAAACGCGCAGAAAGAGGATATGGACGAGTTGCTGAACTGGGTTGGGCTGGGCGCACGGCAGGATGCTTTGCCCCCCGAGCTGTCCGGCGGCGAACGGCAACGCGCCGCTCTGGCACGGGCGGTTATCCTGTCGCCAGATGTGGTTCTGGCCGACGAACCCACCGGAAATGTCGATTGGGACATGTCGCAGCGCCTTTTGCGGCTGCTGGTCGAGTTGAACAAGATGGGCAAAACTGTGCTGATCGCGACCCATGATCTTAGCCTGATCCGGGCGGCCAAAAGCCAGGTGCAGGCACGGGTTCTGCGGATTTCGCAACGCAACGTGCAACTGGCGGGGGCTGATCTGTGACGCAAGACAGTCTTCGCAACATGCTGTTGCCCGATAGCAGGGCCGACCGGGTGGTGCCCCCCACCGGGTATACGGCGCATCTGACCCTGTTCGTGTCCGGCGCGATGGCCTTTCTGGCGGTGTTTGCACTGGCCCTGTCGTTTGCCTCCGGCCGCTTGGCCGAACGATGGGCCACGGAACTGGCTGGTGCGGCCACCCTGCGTATCAATGCCCCGGCTGATCAGATGGCGGCCCAGACTAAGGCCGCGTTGGATGTGTTGTCACAAACACCCGGTGTGGCTTCGGCGCGCGCGTTGACTGCCGAGGAACAGATCGCGTTGTTGTCCCCCTGGTTCGGGTCCGACCTGCCACTGTACACGCTGCCCGTACCGCAATTGATCGAGATTATCGAGGGCGAGCCCGGCATGGATGTGGCCGGTCTGCGCCTGCGTCTGGGGGCCGAGGCACCGGGCGCCGTTCTGGACGACCACACCCGCTGGCGCGCACCGCTGGTCGATGCGGCCATGTCACTGCGGCGTTTGGGTTGGATCTCGATCCTGCTGATCGGAGGGGCAACGGCGGCAATGATTACTCTGGCGGCTAATGCGTCGCTTGCGGCCAATGCCCAGATTATCGAGGTTCTGCGGCTTGTCGGTGCCCGCGACCGGTTCATCGCCCATGCTTTTGTGCGCCGTTTCACCTATCGCGCTTTCTTTGGGGCTGTGGTCGGTGTTCTGTTCGGTATGATCGGGGTGTTGCTATTGCCCGAAGCCTCGGATGAGGGAGGGTTTCTGACCGGTCTGGGATTTCGCGGTTTGGGCTGGTTGTTGCCGGCGCTGATCCCGATCCTCGGTGCAGCCGTGGCTTTTCTGGCGACCTGGACGGCGGCAACGCGCAAATTGAAGGAGCTTTCGTGATGGCGGCAGTTCAATGGGTTCGGTCACTGATCTTCATGATCGTGATCTATGTGTGGATGCTGATTCTTGGGATCGTGTTCGCCCCCTATGCAATCTTTGCCAAACAAGGTGCGCGACGGGCGTGCAAGACCTATGCGCGCAGCACCATGTGGCTGGCTAGCTGGATGGTCGGTATCCGCTGTGAAGTGCGTGGCACGCCACCGGTTGATGAAGTGGTTGTTGGGGCAAAACACCAGTCGTTTCTTGATATTATGATGATCTTCAATGCCATGCCGCAGGCCAAGTTCATCATGAAACGCGAGCTTATGTGGACACCGATCATTGGGATATATGCGCGTCGGCTGGGCTGTATCCCGGTGGATCGTGGCAAGCGTGGCGCGGCGGTGGCCAAGATGGTCAAGGATGTGGCCAAAGAGTTTTCCGAACCCGGCCAGTTGGTGATCTACCCGCAAGGAACGCGCGTCGCGCCCGGCGCGCGCAAACCCTATAAGGTTGGAACCGCCGTGCTGTATGAGGGGCTTAACTTTCCGTGCATTCCTGTGGCGACCAATGCGGGTGTTTTCTGGCCCCGCACGGGCATTTTGCGCAAGCCGGGCCTTGCGATCGTCGATTTCCTTGACCAGATCGAGCCCGGCGTTGACCGCGATCCGTTTCTGGCCCGCCTAGAAGAGGTGATCGAGACGCGCTCCAACGCGTTGATGCAGGAAGTGGGGTTTGACCTGGATGCAGTACATTGACGATATCGAAACGCTCGAGGCACTCTATGGCACGCCAGCGGCACCGTCTTTGTGCAAAGTTGCGCCTCGTCTGACTCCGCTTTACCGGCAATGGATCATGGCTTCGCGGCTGTGCATCCTCAGCACGGTTGGGCCGGAAGGTGTGGATGGCAGCCCGCGTGGCGACGATGGTCCGGTGGTTCTGGAGCTGGACGACAGGACACTTGCCCTGCCGGATTGGCGTGGAAACAACCGGTTGGACAGCCTGCGTAATATCGTCCGTGACCCGCGCGTGGCGCTGATGTTCATAGTGCCCGGTTCCAACAACGTGGTGCGCGTGAACGGAACGGCCCGCGTGACTGCGGATCCCTGCTTGACCGCCCGGTTTGACAAAAAGGGCAAACACCCCGCCACGGTGATCGTTATCGACATCGCTGAGGTCTACACCCAATGCGCCCGTGCGTTGATGCGGGCCCGTACTTGGCGCAGTGGTGACAAAAGCGCCACCCTTCCGACGATGGGGGAGATCCTGGCCGAAGCTTCGAACGGAGACGAAGGCGGCGCGCGCTATGACGCCGAATGGGGCGCGCGCGCCGAGAAAACGATGTGGTGATCAGCCCACAATATTTCACGGTATCGCCACACGGGTGGACAAATACGGACGCAAAAATAGGATGAGCGAAACCGGAGGCTTAGATGCAGCAGTTGCAAACATACTGGCAAGAGTTCCTAGTTCACGCAAAAAGCGTGTTGTTGTATCCGCTTAACCCAGATAACCGAGTTTATGTCCTGTATCTGGCAACTTCTTTCCTCATCGCGTTCTGGATCTATGCCCGGAAAAGGCGTGTGTCTTCAGAGGTTGACGGAGAAACGACGTTCTTCGGGTTTCTGTTTCCAAAGAAAGTCTGGCGACATCCGTCAGCGTGGCTGGACGTAAGATATTTCTTCTTCCACATGCTGATTGGGCATTTCCTGTTGCTAGGTCTTCTGGCCGGCTCTGCGGCGGTATCCTATTATTGGGCCAGTGGTGGGTTTGACCCTTCCACCGTTGAGGATGGCAAACACCTCACAGGTTGGGTGGGGGCCACTATCACCATAGTCTATATGTTTGTGCTCTTTCTGGTGTTGGATTTCATTGGCTTTTACTGCCACTATCTGCAGCACAAAATTCCACTGTTGTGGCAGTTTCATAAAGTTCATCACAGTGCTGAGGTCATGCATCCGATCTCGAACTTCCGCGAACATCCCGTTGACAACCTGTTCTATCACCTGGCGATTGGCCTAGGCAGCGGCGCGGTAACGGGTTTTACCTTTCGCATACTGGGATATCATCCAAATATTCCCGTTATTCTAGGTGTGCCGCTGTTGATGTTCTTGTTCAATGCCGTGGGCTACAATCTGCGGCATTCCCATATTTGGCTGCGTTGGCCTGGTGTTTGGTCCAAGGTCTTCCCATCTCCTGCTCATCATCATGTGCATCACAGTTGTCACCCGGATCATCTGGACAAGAACTTTGCCTTCATGTTTCCGGTCTGGGACGTGTTGTTCGGCACATATGTCATGCCGGACGACAATCGAGATGTGAAATTTGGTGTGACCGAGAAAGACAAAGGCCAGGAACTGAATACTTGTATGAGACTGTATTTCGTGCCCTTCAAGGACGCATGGACCCTTATGCGGCGCAAACTTCGGGCCAAACATAATGCGCAGCAACCTCACAGCAGTGAACCTGCCGAGTAATTCGCCAAGTTAAGGTGCGACGCGATGTACCCGGAGCATCGCGCCGCTTTTCCGTATCAGCTGTGGATTGGCCCGTCGCCGCAGGCCAGAGCCGCTTCGCGCACTGCTTCGGAATAGGTCGGGTGCGCGTGGCAGGTCAGGGCCAGATCTTCGGCCGAGGCGCCGAATTCCATTGCAACGCAGACCTCGTGGATCAGGTCACCAGCTGCTGGGCCGATGATGTGGGCGCCCAGAATGCGGTCAGTGTCCTTGTCGGCGAGGATTTTTACAAACCCGTCGGCGGCAAAGTTTGCCTTGGCGCGGCCATTGCCCATGAACATGAACTTGCCAACTTTGTAGGCGCGGCCTGCCTCTTTCAGCGTGGCTTCGGTTTCGCCTACATTCGCGACTTCGGGCCAAGTATAAATCACGCCCGGAATGACACCATAGTTCACATGGCCATGCTTGCCTGCGATCTGTTCGGCTGCGGCCATGCCTTCATCTTCGGCCTTATGGGCCAGCATCGGGCCTTCGGTCACGTCACCGATGGCGTAGATGCCGGGCACGTTGGTTTGCCAGTCACTGCCGACCTTGATCTGACCGCGCGGTGTCATCTCAACCCCCAACGCGTCCAGCCCCAGCCCGTCCGAGAAGGGTTTGCGCCCGGTGGCGACCAGCACGGTGTCGGCCTCGATCATATGCTCGCTGTCATCTTTCAACAGCTTATAGGTGACTTTGGCCTTGGTCTTGGTGGCTTCGGTCTTTTGAACCGCAGCCCCCATGACAAAATTCAGACCCTGTTTCTTGAGGATACGCTGGAAGGTTTTCTGAACCTCGGGGTCCATGCCCGGCGTGATCTCCTTGAGGAATTCGATCACTGTCACCTCGGCCCCTAAACGGCTGTAGACCGAGCCCAGTTCCAGCCCGATCACGCCCGCGCCGATTACAACCATCTTTTTTGGAATCTTGCCCAGCGACAGCGCGCCGGTCGATGTCACGACGACCTTTTCGTCCACCTCAACACCGGGCAGCGAGGACGGCTCGGATCCTGATGCGATGATGATGTTTTTGGCGGTGTGAACCTCGTCACCCACCTTCACCTGGCTGGCAGCTGGGATCGAGCCCCAGCCTTTCAGCCAGTCGATTTTGTTCTTCTTGAACAGGAACTCGATGCCCTTGGTGTTGCCGTCGATCACCTCGTCCTTGTAGGCCTGCATCTGTTTCCAGTCGACCGAGGGGCTTTTACCCTTGAGGCCCATCTTGGCAAAGTTATGTTCTGCCTCGTGCAGCTGATGGCTGGCATGCAGCAGCGCCTTGGACGGGATGCAGCCCACATTCAGGCAAGTGCCGCCCAGCGTTTCACGCCCTTCGACAACGGCGGTTTTCAGGCCCAGCTGGGCGCAACGGATGGCGCAGACATAGCCGCCGGGGCCAGCTCCGATTACGATGACGTCATAGTTTGCCATTCAAATGGTCCTTTGTTGTTCTCGGGGAGGGCATGCGCCCGGGTCCGTAGGCTTCTTATACCAGCGTGAGATGCAAGATTAAAACAGCGCCGCAAGCAGCATTGCGACAGTTGCGAAAAAGCTGACAAGCCAGACGATTGTACGCCATGGTGTCCAACCCAGCGCATAAGCGGGGACATAGATGACGCGTGCAATCAGAAAAATCCAGGCAGCAGCGGCGGTGAATGAGGTCGATTGTCCTGTCACGGTAATCACGAGGGCGGCGATGGCAAACAGGGTCAGCCCTTCGGTCAGGTTGCTGAGCGCACGATGCATCCGCCCCGAGGCTCCGGGCCGGTCAATTTCCGTGTCGCGGGGCCCGATCGCCTTGTTCACATCCATTTTGCCGTGGCTGACGGCCAGATAGGCAATGAACTGAACGGCCCAAAGCAAGGCGGCCAGGGTCAGAACTGTGATTTCGGGGGTCATTTGGGTATCCGATTTTAGCAGGGCCTGAGAGTGGCCGCGTCGTCAAAGCCGCGGCCTAAAACGCCTCAAAGCGCCTGGAGGTATAGATAGGCCGTTGCGAAAAACCCGGCCAGCCAGACGGTTGTGCGCAGGAACGGTACGGGAATGGCAAACGCGTAGATCGGAACAAAAACGATCCGCGCGATCAGGAATATCTGCGCGGCAAACAACGTACCGCCGGTAAAAGCGTCCTTGGCGGACAGGATCAGAATGGCAGGTGCAAACAGTGCCATAGCGACGACTGAATTGGCCAAAGCGCGCTCCACCCGACCTGCGACGCCGGTCAGCGGCGGCATGTCATCGCGTGCGCCGCCCAGCGTCATCAACCCGACCTGAGACATTGCAGTCAGGATATTCAGCAAAACCACAATAATGACCACTAGGCCATAGAGGGCAAGAATCGAAAGCTCGGAAGACATGATAGGTATCCTTTTGTCAATCTCAGTCCGGTCTTGCGACTACCATTCACCGGGCGCGAAGGCAGGCTGGGTTCACGGGTATTTGCGTGCCCGTGTGCGAGATGACCCCGCACACGGTTTGTTTCAGTTCAGACTGGATTCAGCAGTTTCACTTGAATATGGGCAACGCCGCCGCGTTCGTGGTGCATCGCCAGCTCCTGCGAATCCAGAAAAGCACGGGCCTTGTCCAGATCGCGCACCTCAAACATGGCGATGGCGTGATCGCGCTGATCGGGATCGCGCCAGACGTGCAGGTCGTGGATACCTGCCGCCTTGCGCATAGGCTGATCTTCGCGGAACACGGTCAGCCAGGCATCGAAATCGGCCACATCGGCCTGCCAGAGAACATGGGTTGCCATGATTACAGATCCATCAGCAGGCGGCGCGGATCTTCCAATGCCTCTTTGACGCGAACCAGGAAGGTCACCGCGCCTTTGCCGTCAACGATCCGGTGGTCATAGGACAGTGCCAGATACATCATCGGACGGATCACCACCTGACCATTGATCGCCATCGGGCGGTCCTGAATCTTGTGCATGCCCAGAATACCCGACTGCGGGGGGTTCAGGATCGGCGAGGACATCAGCGAGCCGTAAACACCACCGTTCGAGATGGTAAAGGTGCCGCCCTGCATCTCAGCCATGGACAGCTTGCCGTCACGGGCGCGCTTACCTTTTTCGGCAATGGCTTTCTCGATCGCAGCAAAAGACATGCTGTCAGCATCGCGGATGACCGGAACCACCAGACCGGTCGGCGTGCCGGCGGCCACGCCCATATGAACGAAGTTCTTGTAGACAATGTCGGTGCCGTCGATCTCGGCGTTCACCTCGGGCACTTCTTTCAGCGCGTGGCAGCAGGCCTTGGTGAAGAAGGACATAAAGCCCAGACGCACGCCGTGCTTCTTCTCGAACTGGTCCTTATACTGGCTGCGCAGTGCCATCACTTCAGTCATGTCCACCTCGTTATAGGTGGTCAGCATGGCGGCGGTGTTCTGGCTGTCTTTTAGACGCTTGGCGATGGTCTGGCGCAGGCGAGTCATCTTGACCCGTTCCTCGCGCGCGGCGTCATCGGCGGCCACAGGCGCGCGCGGCGCAGGGGCAGGTGCCGGAGAGGCAGCAGGCGCGGGTGCGGCAGCCGTTGCCACGGCGCGGGCCACGTCCTCTTTCATGATGCGACCGTCGCGGCCGGTGCCGGTGACCTGATCAGCCGACAGACCGGCTTGTGCCATCGCTTTCTCGGCCGAAGGTGCGTTGGACACGTCCTTGCCCGTGGCCGCAGCTGCAGGGGCCGCCGCTGCCGGAGCAGCCGCCGGAACTGCAACAGCACCTGCGCCCGAGATCACGGCCAGTTTCGCCGATGCGTCAACGGTCGTGCCCTCCGGCGCGGTGATTTCCGCAAGAACACCTGCGGCGGGGGCTGGAACTTCGACTGAAACCTTGTCGGTTTCCAGCTCACACAGCATTTCATCCTGCGTGACGGCGTCGCCGACCTGTTTGAACCATGTGGACACGGTCGCCTCGGTCACGGATTCACCCAGCGTGGGGACCATTACGTCAACGCTGCCACCCGATGCGGCCGGAGCCTCAGCCGCCGGGGCCGCCGCCGCCGGTGCCGGAGCAGCGGCTGCGCCCTCTCCTGCGGTGATAGTGGCCAACAAGGCATCAACGCCAACGGTTTCACCCTCGGCGGCGACGATCTCGCCCATCACGCCGGCTGCAGGGGCGGGCACTTCGACTGTAACTTTGTCAGTCTCCAACTCGCACAGCATTTCATCCACGGCCACTGCGTCACCCGGCTTCTTGAACCAGGTTGCAACTGTGGCCTCGGTGACCGACTCGCCCAGCGTGGGAACACGAACTTCAATGGACATCATTATTTTCCTTCAATGCTCAGCGCTTCGTTAACCAGCGCTTCTTGTTGGGCTTTGTGTTGGCTGGCCAGACCCGTCGCGGGCGAGGCCGAAGTAGCGCGGCCGACATAGCGGGGCCGTGTATGTTTTGCTTTAATCCGGGTCAGAACCCATTCGATGTTGGGTTCGATAAAGGACCAGGCACCCTGGTTCTTGGGCTCTTCCTGACACCAGACGATCTCGGCCCCTTTGAAGCGCTCAAGCTCATTGATCAGCGAATGCGCCGGGAACGGATAATATTGCTCGATCCGCATCAGGTAGACGTCGTCGATCCCGCGCGCGTCGCGTTCTTCGAGCAAGTCATAGTAGACCTTGCCTGAACACAGAACGACCCGCTTGACCTTGTCATCTGCGACCAGCTTGGTGTCCGAGTTGCCATGCTGCGCGTCATCCCACAGCACCCGGTGGAAGCTGGATCCGGTGGTGAATTGATCTGCGGTGCTGACGGCCAATTTGTGACGCAGCAGTGATTTTGGCGTCACCATGATCAGCGGTTTTCGGAAAGTCCGGTGCAGCTGACGGCGCAGGATGTGGAAATAGTTCGCCGGCGTCGTGCAGTTCGCCACGATCCAGTTGTCCTGCCCGCACATCTGCAGGAAGCGTTCCAGACGCGCGGACGAGTGTTCAGGCCCCTGACCTTCAAACCCGTGCGGCAACAGACAGACCAAACCGGACATACGCAGCCATTTGCTTTCACCCGAGCTGATGAACTGGTCAAACATGATCTGCGCGCCGTTGGCAAAGTCGCCGAACTGCGCCTCCCACAAGGTCAGGGCATTGGGTTCGGCCAGCGAATAGCCGTATTCAAAACCCAGCACCGCATATTCTGACAGCATCGAGTCGATCACTTCATAGTGCGACTGTCCGGCCCGGATGTTGTTGAGCGGATAGTATCGTGCCTCGGTCTCCTGATGCACAAAGCCCGAGTGGCGTTGGCTGAATGTCCCTCGCGTTGCATCCTGACCGGACAAGCGGACCGGATAGCCCTCGGTTAGAAGCGAGCCAAACGCCAGCGCTTCGCCGGTTGCCCAGTCGAACCCCTTGCCGCTTTCGAACATCTTTTTCTTGTGGTCCAAAAGTCGGCCGACGGTTTTGTGCAGCGCGATATCTTCGGGCACATGGGTCAGAGCGTTGCCGACCTCGGCCATGGTTTCCGGCGAGATCGCCGTGTCGCCCCGGACATACTCTTCCTTGTTTTTGTCCAGATGTGACCAGCGCCCGTCCAGCCAGTCGGCCTTGTTGGGTTTGTAATCTTTCCCCGCCTCGAACTCGTCATTCAGGTGGGCCTGGAAAGCGGCTTTCATATCCTCGATTTCGCCTTCGGGGATCAGGCCATCCTTGACCAAGCGTTCCGTATAGAGCGACAGCGTGGTCTTATGCGTCTTGATCTTTTTGTACATGATCGGGTTGGTGAACATGGGCTCATCGCCCTCGTTGTGACCAAACCGGCGATAGCAGAAGATGTCGATAACCACGTCCTTGTGGAACTTCTGGCGGAATTCGGTCGCCACTTTTGCGGCGTGAACCACCGCCTCGGGATCGTCACCGTTCACGTGGAAAATCGGCGCTTCAACCATCAGCGCGATATCGGTGGGATAGGGGCTGGAGCGGCTGAAATGAGGCGCCGTGGTGAAACCAATCTGGTTGTTCACCACGATATGCATGGTGCCACCGGTCTTATGCCCCCGCAGGCCGGACAGACCGAACCCTTCGGCCACAACGCCCTGACCTGCAAAGGCCGCGTCGCCGTGCAGCAGAATGCCCATCACCGCCGTACGCTCGTCATCCTTCAGCTGGTCCTGCTTGGCGCGGACCTTGCCCAGAACTACCGGGTTCACGGCCTCAAGGTGGCTGGGGTTGGCGGTCAGCGACAGGTGGACATTGTTGCCGTCAAATTCCCGGTCGCTGGACGCACCCAGGTGGTACTTCACGTCGCCCGAACCATCCACATCCTCGGGCTTGAAGCTGCCGCCCTGGAACTCGTTGAAGATCGCGCGATAGGGTTTGCGCATCACGTTGGCCAGGATGTTCAGACGGCCCCGGTGCGGCATTCCGATGACGATGTCCCGGACACCCAGCGCACCGCCGCGCTTGATGATCTGTTCCATCGCGGGGATCAGAGCCTCACCGCCGTCCAGACCGAACCGCTTGGTGCCCATGTATTTGACGTGCAGGAATTTCTCGAAACCCTCGGCTTCGACCATCTTGTTCAGGATCGCCTTGCGGCCTTCCTTGGTGAACGCGATTTCCTTGCCGTAGCCTTCGATCCGCTCCTTCAGCCATGCGGCTTGTTCGGGATCGGAAATATGCATGTATTGCAGCGCGAAGGTGCCGCAATAGGTCCGCTTCACGATATCGACGATCTGCCGCATCGAGGCCATCTGCAGGCCCAATACGTTGTCGATAAAGATCGGCCGGTCCATGTCGGCCTCGGTAAAGCCATAGGTCCTAGGGTCCAACTCGGGGTGGTTGGTTGCGGCACGCATGCCCAGCGGGTCCAGATTGGCGGCCAGATGGCCCCGGATACGATAGGCCCGGATCAGCATCAGTGCGCGCAGGCTGTCCAGAACCGCGCGCTTGATCTGATCTTCGCTAACCGCAACGCCCTTGTCCGCTGCCTTGTCCTTGATCTTCTTGCCGGCCGCCTTGGCGTCGATCTCGGCCCACTCACCGGTAAGCGCCCCCGTCAGGTCATCCGCAGGCATAGGTGGCCAGTCAGCGCGCGCCCAGGACGGGCCCTCGGCCTCGCGCTGCACATCCGGTGAGGCATCGCCCATGGCGCGAAAGAACTCGACCCAGGCCGCATCTACTGCATTCGGGTCCCGCGTGTATTGAGCGTATAGCTGTTCCAGATATTCGGCATTGTGCCCCTGCATGAAGCTTGAGGCATGAAAGGCGGAGTTGGGCGAGTGCTCGGTCATTGGGTTACCTCATATGGGTTGGGACCGTATTGGTTGGTGCCTGGCTGGCTGGGGCGGGTCAGCCACCACAGCACCAGAAGCGGCGAGATCATCAGGATTAGAAGGGTGGGTATAACAATCAGTAAAGTCGCGCGGGTGAACAGGATATCCAGATTGCCGCCATGCTGGAAGCTGGACGCCATTCCAATGCCAAACACTAGCACCGCAACGGCCCCGGCCATCAGGAGCAGCGGAAACAGAGCATAAAGCCCGCTGCGGCCGGTATCATGCATCCGCCGCCATGCGACCGCGAGGTGCGGGAAGAAGACGATTAGGCTGACAATGCTCTGCACCGGTTGACTCGATGTGGCAGCGACGGATCTCGTCGTTTCGGTCTCGGTCGTGGCGACTTGCGTGAAAAACTGAAGGTCAATGAAACCTGCGATAAGGCTCCAGATCACGATGAACAGGAAAAAGAACCAATACTCAGACCGCGAAGCACGACCCGAGAAGGTGAAGAACTTGGAGAAACAGGTGCGTACGGCGTCTGAGAAGGTCATTGGAGCGTCTCGACGTGCAGGTAAACATCATATTTGGGATCGTATTCGCTTCCTGTTGGGATCGCGTCCGGAATGATTCTGGTAACGTTCCCGCTAATCGGACCTGTAGGGTTTTGCAGCATCCCAAAAGGAGCGGATTGCAAAGGTAAATAGATCGCATACTCCAACAATCCGCTCATATCAAAGAACTCATCGCGAAGGCCCCGCTTGTGTTCGAAGGAGCGTAGCCAAATCTCCTCGACCGTAAAGGTTGAGGAAGTGAAGCATTCAACCATTCTGCTATCAGTTCTGTCGACCAATAACAAAGCAGGTGGTTTCAATTCTGAGCGCTGAAAAACTTTGACCATCTCAGCCGGTGCAAGCATGAGAATTCTGAGCGTCTCAATTTTCAAACGCAGGGACCAGTCAGCGTTTTTTACCGGACCCGGTCGACCTAAGGCACCCGCAAACGCTTGCTCAGCCAACCCTTCCAAAATCTGTTGGCTCAGTGCGTCATCAGCGATTTCTGACCAGCCCTGCGCAGTCAACATGTTGCTCAGGGCATCCATCTCAATTCTTGGATTGACGCACGCATTCGTCACCGATTCAAAAGGAGATTGAAATGTCTGCGCCGAAGTGTTGGACGCAAAACAGAACAGTGCGGCGGCGATCATTGATGCCGCTTTCGATACCCGAATGCCGCCGCACAAATTCATCTTACCCGATCGCTTCCAGCACAGCCTCACCCAGCGTCGCGGGGCTTTCCGCCACAACGATACCGGCCGAGCGCATGGCTTCGATCTTGTCCTCGGCGCCACCTTTGCCGCCGGCGACGATCGCGCCCGCGTGGCCCATGCGGCGGCCCGGAGGGGCTGTGCGGCCTGCGATGAAGCCTGCAACCGGCTTTTTGCGGCCCTTCTTGGCCTCATCGGCCAGGAATTGCGCGGCTTCTTCTTCGGCCGAGCCACCGATCTCACCGATCATGATGATCGAGTGAGTCTCGTCATCCGCCAGGAACCATTCCAGCACGTCGATATGCTCGGTCCCTTTGATCGGGTCGCCGCCGATGCCGACGCAGGTGGACTGGCCCAGACCCACATCGGTGGTCTGTTTGACAGCCTCATAGGTCAGGGTGCCCGAGCGGGACACAACGCCGACCGAGCCGCGCTTGTGGATGTGGCCGGGCATGATGCCGATTTTGCAGGCATCCGGCGTGATGACACCGGGGCAGTTCGGGCCGATCAGGCGCGATTTGGAGCCTTCCAGAGCGCGTTTCACCTTCATCATGTCCAGAACCGGGATGCCTTCGGTGATGCAGACGATCACTTCCATCTCGGCATCAATCGCCTCAAGGATCGAGTCGGCCGCGAAGGGCGGAGGCACATAGATCACCGAAGCATTGGCTTCGGTCACATGCTTGGCCTCGTGGACCGAGTTGAACACGGGCAGGTCAAGATGGGTCATCCCGCCTTTGCCGGGGGTCACGCCGCCGACCATTTTTGTGCCATAAGCAATGGCCTGTTCAGAGTGGAATGTGCCCTGCGAGCCGGTAAAGCCCTGACAGATCACTTTGGTATTTTCGTCGATGAGGACTGCCATTTTGGGGAGTCTCCTATTTCAGTTTCTCTGCGGCGACAGAAAAGAAGCCCGTCGCCTTATCGAATTCTTGAACGCGCCAACCATATTCAGCGCGTTGTTTCGGCAGCCAAGGGTCGGCGGCGCCATATCCTTGTCCAGGGGTGCCATTCACGACGACTACGTCGACCCAACCATCAAACTCCGACACAGCTCGCTCCAAGTGGGCGGTGCGTTTTTTGTGACCGGGTAGGAATTCCCAATCGGTCGTGCCAGGTGTTGCCCGCTTCCAAAGATCAAGGCGCGGAGGTGCAGGCGTCCATTGAACTTCGGATTTCCAGAGCGTGATGCAAATACCGTCATTTTTCTCGGCACTCCAATCTTGACGAGGATTGGGCACGTCGTAACCGAGGGAATTGAAGGCTTCTACATATTGCATCACATTCTCCGGGGCTCCGCCCGTTCGTGCCTCAAACGCTCCGCCGGAGCGTTTGCCGGAGCAAAGGCCCCGTAGCGGCCCTTACCCCTTAACCGCCTTCACGATCTTCTCGGCACCGTCTTTCAGGTTGTCCGCCGCGATCACGTCCAGGCCAGAGGTGTTGATGATCTCTTTGCCTTTCTCGACATTCGTGCCTTCCAGACGCACGACCAGCGGAACCTGCAGGCCGACCTCTTTCACGGCCGCCACAACGCCCTCGGCAATGACGTCACAGCGCATGATGCCGCCGAAGATGTTGACCAGTATGCCTTTGACGTTTTCGTCCGACGTGATGATCTTGAACGCCTCGGTCACTTTCTCTTTGGTGGCACCGCCGCCCACGTCGAGGAAGTTGGCAGGCTCAGCGCCATACAGCTTGATGATGTCCATCGTGGCCATCGCCAGACCGGCACCGTTCACCATGCACCCGATCTCACCATCCAGCGCGATGTAGTTCAGGTCGTATTTGGACGCTTCGAGTTCCTTGGGATCTTCCTCGGTCTCGTCGCGCAGTTCGGCGATGTCGGGGTGGCGGTAGACCGCGTTGCCGTCGAACCCAACCTTGGCGTCCAGCACTTTCAGATCACCCTTGTCCGAGATGATCAGTGGGTTGATCTCCAGCATCTCCATGTCCTTCTCGACGAAGGCGGTGTAAAGCTGGCTCATCAGTTTGACGCATTGTTTGACCTGTGCGCCTTGCAGACCCAGCGAAAATGCGATGCGGCGGCCGTGATAAGGTTGATAGCCGGTGGCCGGATCAACCGAGAAGGACAGGATTTTCTCGGGCGTGGCTGCAGCCACTTCTTCGATATCCATGCCGCCTTCGGTCGAGCAGACGAAGGAAATACGGCTGGTTTGGCGATCCACCAGTAGGGCAAGATACATCTCGGTCTCGATGCCGGAACCGGCCTCGATATAGATGCGGTTGACCTGTTTGCCCGCAGGGCCGGTCTGATGCGTGACCAGCGTGCGGCCCAACATTTTTTTGGCCTCTTCGGCGGCTTCTTCGACCGATTTGGTCAGACGGACACCGCCCTTTTCACCGGCATCAGCCTCTTTGAAGCTGCCCTTGCCGCGGCCGCCCGCGTGGATTTGTGCCTTTACGACCCAAAGGGGGCCATCCAGTTCACCGGCTGCGGTTTTGGCTTCCTCGGCGCGCAGAACCGCGCGACCGTCGGAGACCGGGGCGCCATAGCTGCGAAGAAGCGCCTTGGCTTGGTATTCGTGAATGTTCATCGAAATTGTCCCGTCTGACTACGATTGACCTTTTATAGGGGTGTGT
The DNA here is from genome assembly GCF_056542685.1 of Ruegeria sp. AB6. NCBI lineage: Bacteria > Pseudomonadati > Pseudomonadota > Alphaproteobacteria > Rhodobacterales > Roseobacteraceae > Ruegeria > Ruegeria sp. AB6. Next base: position 337,057 of record NZ_JBQGAD010000003.1, read on the forward strand.
AGGGGACAAGTTTAAAGGCTTTTTTGATAGCAAAGCGGTATTTCACGAAGATTTCCACTATTTGTGATCACAGTATTTTCAGGTGTGATCACAAAAATAAACTGATGTGGAAAGTGATTCGAGCGCGCCATCTTCGCGATAGGTAACGCATTCAGAAACCGGTATTTACTCTGTTTGCGCCAACATGTGCGACCGATATGCGACGACACGCGACCAAAAGAAAACCGGCCCAGAATTGGACCGGTTTCAATTTAGATTAGGTCTGCAGCTTACGCCAGAGAGTTGTCGATGCCCTTACATGCTTCGATCAGGCCTTTCACGGCGTTGACCGAGTTGTCAAAGCCAGCTTGCTCTTCTTCGTTGAGCTTGATGTTGACGATCCGTTCAATGCCGCCGGCACCGATCACGGTGGGAACGCCCACATACATGCCGTCAACACCCAGCTCGCCATTGCAATAGGCGGCGCAAGGCAGAACGCGCTTCTGGTCTTTTAGATAAGCTTCGGCCATTTCGATAGCCGAGGTGGCCGGTGCGTAGAAGGCCGAACCAGTTTTCAGCAGGCCAACGATTTCGGCGCCTCCGTCACGGGTACGCTGAACGATGGCGTCCAGTTTCTCCTGCGTGGTCCAGCCCATCTCGACCAGATCCGGCAAAGGAATACCGGCGACGGTTGAATAGCGCACCGACGGCACCATCGTGTCGCCGTGGCCGCCCAGCACAAATGCGGTCACATCGCGCATGGAGACGTTGAACTCTTCCGACAGGAAGTGAGCAAAACGGCCCGAGTCCAGAACGCCTGCCATACCGCAGACTTTGTTGTGCGGCAGGCCCGAGAATTCGCGCAGCGCCCAGACCATTGCGTCCAGCGGGTTGGTGATGCAGATGACGAACGCATCGGGCGCGTTGGCGGCGATGCCTTCACCCACGGATTTCATGACCTTCAGGTTGATGCCCAGCAGGTCGTCCCGGCTCATGCCCGGTTTGCGGGGGACACCGGCGGTTACGATGCAAACGTCGGCGCCTGCGATGTCTTCGTAGGACTGGGTGCCCTTCAGCTTGGCGTCGAACCCTTCGGAGGGGCCGGATTCTGCGATGTCCAGCGCCTTGCCTTCGGGGGTGCCTTCGGCGATGTCGAACAGGACAACGTCACCCAGTTCTTTCATTGCAGCGAGGTGGGCGAGCGTGCCGCCGATCTGACCTGCGCCGATCAGCGCGATCTTGGGTCTGGCCATGTGGAATATCTCCGATGGATTTTGAAATCGCGGTTGTGCTAGTCGCTAAAGCGGCAATACGCAAGGGTTTCACGACGCGGCATACAACCGCATACCGTTGCTGGGGCGCTTTGATTGCGCTAAACGGCCTTTGAGATACGCTTTTTCGGAACCGCCGCATGTTTGAGTTGAATTTTGTGTTTTTTGCGGTGGCGATCCCGGCGGTGATCTTTGCAGGCATTTCCAAGGGCGGGTTCGGGTCGGGTGTGGCCTTTGCATCCTCATCGATTCTGGCACTGATCCTGACGCCGGGACAGGCGCTGGCGCTGATGTTGCCCATCCTGATGGTGATCGATGTTGCCACGTTGAAGCCTTATTGGAAGCGCTGGAGCTGGCCGGATTCGCGCCTGTTAATCCTTGGCGCTGTGCCCGGCATCGCGCTGGGCGCGTGGCTGTACCGCGTGACAGATGACGATTTGCTGCGCCTGCTGATCGGAGGGATCTCGGTTGGGTTCGTGATCTGGCATATGGCGCAAAGCAAGGGCTGGATTCGCGGATTTGCCAACCGGTTGCCGCCCTCGGCCGGGCTGTTTGCGGGGCTGGTGGCCGGGTTCACCAGCTTTGTCAGCCATGCTGGCGGTCCACCCGCCGCCGTCTACCTGCTGTCGCAGCGCCTGTCGAAGACCGAGTTTCAGGCCAGCACCGTGCTGGTCTTCTGGGTGATCAACGCGGCGAAATTTGTGCCTTTCGCCTATCTGGGCCTGTTCACCTGGCACACCGCGCTGGCGGATTTACTACTGACCCCTTTCGCCATTCTTGGCGCGTGGTTGGGCGTCCGGGCACATTTCATGATGTCCGAGCGCCTGTTCTTTAGCATTGCCTATGTGCTTCTGACCCTGACAGGCAGCAAGCTGATTTGGGATGCGCTGACCTAGATGTTGGGCGGAAGCGCCTCGGCCAAATTCTCATAGGACTGACCGGAGGCGATCAAGCAGGTTTTCCCGTCCGGGAGTGTCACCGTGATCGTCCAACTGCCGCTAGTGGCCGAGGCATAGACCTCCATCACCGCGCCCTGACTCGCGATTCCGATGCTCCGTCGGGTCTCGCCATAGGTTTCGGCCAACCGCTTGACCACGTCTTCGCGCGGAGCGCAGGTTCTTGCTTGCACCTGTTGGGCGGCCAGAACCATGATGCTCAGCCCCATTGTCATCTTGAACAGCGTCTTCTTCATACGTGCACCCTTTCGAATCCATCTGTCCCAAAGGGTGCGGATCAGGCACCGAAATCGGGTTAAACCTACGCACGTTGCGTCGCGAATGCTGCGATGCGGCGATTTTGCCCTTGAACTTTCCGACAAAAAATGCCCCATTCCGCGCAACTTTATTTCTTACGGGAGAGGCCAATGGACCCTCGTCAGCGCCCCTATCGCTCTGTTTTGTATATTCCCGGCTCGCGTGACCGGGCGCTGGACAAGGCACGCAGCCTGCCGGTCGATGCGATCATCTTTGATCTGGAGGATGCGGTTTCAGCGGATGAAAAAGAGAACGCGCGGGAAACACTCAAGGCAGCTTTGGCCGCAGGCGGATACGGCGCGCGAGTCAAGATCGTGCGCATCAACGGGTTGGACACTGAATGGGGCCATGCCGATGCCGAGGCCGTGCGGGACATGGATGCCGACGTGGTTTTGCTGCCTAAGGTGAACTCGGCCGCTGATGTAGACGCGCTGGCTGCGATCACCGGCGATATCCCGATCTGGGCGATGATGGAGACCCCGCGTGGGATGCTGAACGCGGCCGAGATCGCCGCACATCCGCTGATGGCGGGTTTCGTGATGGGCACCAACGACTTGGCCAAGGAGTTGCAGACCCGGTTCCGCCCCGACCGCTTGCCGCTGATGACCTCGCTGGGCCTGTGCCTGTTGGCCGCCAAGGCCGAGGGGCTGATCATCGTGGATGGTGTCTACAATGCCTTTAAGGATGGCGAAGGTCTGGCCGCAGAATGCACGCAAGGCCGCGATATGGGCTTTGACGGCAAGACGCTGATCCACCCCGCTCAGGTCGAGATCACGAACGCGGCCTATGCTCCCTCGGACAGCGAAATTGATCTGGCGCAACGTCAGATCGCGGCCTTTGAAGAGGTCGAAGCGCAGGGGCAGGGCGTTGCTGTCGTGGATGGCAAGATCGTTGAAAACCTGCACGTTGCAACCGCCCGCGAAATTCTGGCAAAAGCAGAGGCGATTTCAGCTTTGCAAGCGGGGTAAGCCAGCATGGGCTTTGTTCTTCTGATCTTTGGTGTGGCGCTTTGGTGGGCCGCACATCTGTTCAAACGCGTCGCGCCCGCGCGGCGGGCAGCTATGGGTAATGGCGGCAAAGGTGCGGTGGCACTGGCGCTGGTGGCTTCGATCTTGCTGATGATCTTGGGCTATCGCATGACCGATTTCATCTATGTCTGGGCGCCGCCCACGTTCCTAATCCACGTCAACAACCTGCTGGTGCTGATTGCCATCTTCCTGATGAGCCCCGCACCCAAGAAAGGCCGCCTGCTGAACAAGCTGCGCCATCCGATGCTAGGCGGGTTCAAGCTGTGGGCCTTTGCGCATCTGCTGGTGAATGGCGATCTGGCCTCGATCATCCTGTTCGGCGGATTGCTGGCCTGGGCCGTGGTCGAAGTGATCGTGATCAACAAGTCCGAACCTGACTGGACCTCCGGCGAACCCGGAACTTACGGCAAAGACGCGATGTTCTTTGTGGCCTCGATCGTTCTGCTGGGTTTCATCGGCTATATCCATGGGCTGGTCGGCCCATCGCCGTTCGGATCGTGAGGGGAATAAGATGGCAAAACTCTATCGTCTGCTGACCGAAGAGGACACCTCGGCCTTTTGCCACAAAGTGTCCGAAGCGCTGGCCAAAGGGTGGGAGCTGTATGGCGACCCGTCTTATGCCTTTGACGCCGCCAACAACGTGATGCGCTGTGCGCAGGCTGTAACCAAAGAGGTCGCGGCCGACTATTCACCCGATATGAAACTGGGACAACAATAATGGCAAAAACCAACTCGGGCCGCTTTTTCGAGGACTATTCCGTCGGGCAGGTGCTGCAGCACGCGGTGCCGCGCACCGTAACCGATGGTGAGCGCGCGATGTATCACGCGCTCTATCCAGCGCGTCATGCGCTGTATTCTTCGGATGAGTTTGCCCGAGCCTCTGGCCTGCCGCAAAGCCCGCTGGATGATCTGGCGGCCTTCCACGTGGTGTTCGGCAAGACAGTGCCGGATGTATCGCTGAATGCGGTGGCCAATCTGGGCTATGCCGAGGGGCGCTGGCTGAAGCCGGTCTATGCCGGTGACACGTTGCGGTCGGAATCCGAAGTGATTGGGATCAAGCAGAATTCGAACGGGAAGACCGGGGTGGTTTACGTACGCACCCGTGGCCTGAACCAGCGCGACGAGGCAGTCATGGAGTATGTCCGCTGGGTGATGGTGCGCAAATCAGACCTGTCCGCCCCCGCGCCCGAAGCGGTTGTGCCGCAGTTGAAAAAGGCGTTGGAGCCAAGCGATCTGGTCATTCCGCAGGGTTTGAATTTCTCGAACTACGATTTTGCCCAAGCCGGTGAGGCGCATCGCTGGGGCGATTATGAGATCGGCGAAAAGATCAACCACGTGGACGGTGTCACCATAGAAGAGGCCGAGCATATGCTCGCCACCCGCCTTTGGCAGAACACCGCCAAAGTGCATTTCGACCTGACCTTCCGCCCCGAGGGGCGACTGATCTATGGCGGGCACGTGATCTCGATGGCGCGAGCGTTGTCGTTCAATGGCCTGGCCAACGCGCAGATGATCGTGGGTCTGAACGGCGGTGCGCACGCCAACCCGTGTTTCGCGGGTGACACGATCAAGGCCTGGTCCGAGGTTCTGGACAAGGCCGAAACCGGTGTGCCGGGTGTAGGTGCCATCCGCCTGCGTTTGGTTGCTACGAAAGGCGGCGAACCATTTGAATTGAAAAATGAGGACGGCCGATACATGCCGGGCGTGCTTTTAGACCTCGATTATTGGGCGCTGATGCCAATCTGATCTGTGCGCACATTCATGTGATCGCAGCTCGGCACAATCGTGCTAGGCTGCGCGCATGTTGCTTCGATCCTTAGCTGCCTGCATTCTGCTTTCGCCGCCCGCCTGGGCGTGTGATTTGGCATTGGCGCTTGCGGTGGATGTCTCGGGTTCGGTCGATTCGTCGGAATACCGTATCCAAATGGACGGGCTGGCGGAAGGATTGCGGGATCCCATCGTCTCAGAAGCTTTGGTGCGCGGAAACGCGCGCCTGATGCTGGTTCAGTGGACCGGCGCGTCGCGGCAAAGAATAACCATCCCCTGGACCAAAATCGACAGTTTCGAAACCCTCGACCGGTTTGCTGATCAGGTGGGTGCTGATCCTCGGGTTTGGCGCAACTTCTCGACAGCTATCGGAGAAGCACTTGAGATGACTCTGGTGAATTTTGACGAGGTTGCCACCTGCAAGCGGCATTTGATCGACATCTCGGGTGATGGAATTTCCAATGAAGGGGTTGAGCCGACCGAAATTCACGAGACCTTGCGCCGCCGCGGCGTCACTGTGAATGCCATTGCCATCGAAGAAAGCGAACCCGACCTTACGGCATATTTCTTCGAAAACGTCATCGTAGGTGAAGGTGCCTTTGTGGTGTCGGCCGCCGGGTTCGAAGATTACCCCGAGCGCATCCGCAAAAAACTGCTGCGCGAGGTGACGCAGCAAACCGCTGGATTGGAATAGATTCGAGGCTCGGGCGCTAACATTCCGAGCGCGTGATTAATTTTGTGATCACGTCATTATTTTGCGTGATCACAACTTGCCGATATCTGCCATATTGCGTCAATTTGCGGCTTTTTTGCATGTGCAGCACGTGACAGTGTCGCAAAAACCAGTAAAACGTTCGGTAGCCAACCGAAAAGGAGCCGCCATGGCCGATGTTAATCGGGGCAATCGCCCGCTTTCTCCGCATCTGTCGATCTATCGTCCGCAATTGACCTCGGTCACATCCATCCTGACACGCATCACCGGGAACGCCATGATCGTGGCTGCTTTGCTGATCGTCTGGTGGTTTCTGGCCGCTGCGACCTCGCCCGAGGCATTCGAGCGCGCGAACTGGTGGCTGACGTCGGTTTTGGGCGATCTGGTCATGGCGCTGTCTTTGTGGGGGCTGTGGTATCACACGCTGGCCGGTATTCGGCATCTGATTTGGGACAACGCGATGGGCCTGGATATTCCCACTGCTACTAAATTGGGTTGGGCTGTAGTTGGCGGATCGGTTGTCCTGACCCTTCTGACCCTGATTATCGTTGCTTAAAGGAGGCCAACCATGCGTTATTTGACAGACCGCAAACGCGCAACTGGCCTGGGATCGGCCAAAGCGGGCACAGCCCATTTCTGGCGGATGAAGGTCAGCTCGGTGGCTTTGCTGATCCTTGTTCCGCTGTTCATCTTCACCTTTGGTCCCGTGTTGGGGCAGCCCTACGATGTGGTCCTGGACTATTATTCGCGCCCGTTCCCGGCGATTGTTGCGGCGCTGACATTGGTGATCGGTATGAAACACTTCGCCGAAGGCGCACAGGTGATGCTTGAGGATTATGCCCACGGCACGACCGAGAAGGTCCTGATCATCCTGACAACCTGCCTGTCCTATGGCGCGGCTGCGGCGGGCCTGTTCGCCATCGCCCGCATTGCCCTCTAATTCCCGGAGCTGAAAGAAATGGCTGCATACGAATACGAAACGCATGAATATGACGTGGTCGTTGTCGGCGCCGGTGGGGCGGGTCTGCGGGCCACCCTGGGCATGGCCGAACAAGGGCTGCGCACCGCCTGCGTGACCAAGGTTTTCCCGACCCGCTCGCACACGGTTGCGGCGCAGGGTGGCATCGCAGCATCACTGTCGAACATGGGGCCGGACCATTGGCAGTGGCACATGTATGACACCGTCAAAGGCTCTGACTGGTTGGGCGATACCGACGCAATGGAATACTTGGCGCGTGAGGCCCCCAAGGCAGTATACGAGCTGGAACATTACGGCGTGCCCTTCAGTCGGACCGAAGAAGGCAAGATCTATCAGCGTCCCTTCGGCGGCCACACCACTGAATTCGGCGAAGGACCCGCAGTACAGCGGACCTGTGCGGCTGCTGACCGGACCGGCCACGCGATCCTGCATACACTGTACGGGCAATCGCTGAAGAACAACGCCGAGTTCTACATCGAATATTTCGCCATCGACTTGATCATGTCCGAGGACGGGCAGTGTCATGGCGTCGTCTGCTGGAAGCTGGACGACGGTACGATGCATGTCTTCAACGCCAAGATGGTTGTACTGGCGACCGGCGGCTATGGGCGCGCCTATTTCAGCGCCACATCGGCCCATACCTGCACCGGTGACGGCGGTGGCATGGTCGCCCGCGCGGGCCTGGCCCTGCAGGATATGGAATTCGTGCAGTTCCACCCGACCGGTATCTACGGCTCGGGCTGCCTGATCACCGAAGGTGCTCGGGGCGAGGGCGGATACCTGACCAACTCGGAAGGTGAGCGGTTCATGGAGCGCTACGCGCCCCAGTATAAAGACCTTGCGCCCCGTGACTATGTCAGCCGGTCGATGACCATGGAAATCCGCGAAGGGCGCGGAGTGGGTGGAGAAGGGGATCACATCCACCTGAACCTGTCGCACCTGCCTGCCGAGGCACTGGCAGAACGCCTGCCGGGCATCTCAGAGTCGGCCAAGATTTTCGCCGGTGTCGACGTGACCAAGGAACCGATTCCGGTTCTGCCAACGGTTCACTACAACATGGGTGGCATTCCAACGAACTACTGGGGTGAGGTTCTGAACCCCACTGCCGATAACCCAACCGCCGTGGTTCCCGGCCTGATGGCTGTGGGCGAGGCCGGATGTGCCTCGGTTCATGGGGCAAACCGCTTGGGCTCGAACTCTTTGATCGACCTTGTGGTCTTTGGCCGCGCGGCCGCGATCCGGGCCGGTAAGGTTGTAGATGCCGAGGCTGCGAATCCGGTGCTGAATCAGGCGTCGGTCGATAAGGCGTTTGACCGGTTCGATGCGGCACGCAACGCTAATGGTTCGATCCCGACCGCTGACTTGCGACTTGAGATGCAGAAAACCATGCAGGCTGACGCGGCAGTATTCCGTACCGCCAAGACCATGGCTGAAGGCGTCGAAAAGATGACGGCCATTGCAGCCAAGATGGACGATCTGAAAGTCACCGACCGCTCGCTGGTCTGGAACAGCGACCTGATGGAGACGCTGGAACTGGGCAACCTGATGCCGAGCGCATTGGCGACGATCGTCGGAGCCGAAGCGCGTAAGGAATCTCGTGGTGCCCACGCCCATGAGGACTTTGCCGAGCGCGATGATGAGAACTGGCGCGTTCACACCGTTAGCCGGGTCGAGGGCAACAAGGTCGAGCTCAGCTATCGCCCTGTGATTGCGGACCCGCTGACGACCGAAGCCGAAGGCGGCATCAGCCTTAAGAAAATCGCTCCGAAGGCGCGGACCTTCTGATCGGTTGATCTGTCAAAGCCATCCCGGATTGGGGTGGCTTTTTTGTTTGGCGCGTGTGCGGATCAAACAAGTTCTGACAACGCATTCTTTAACAATCCCGAGACACGCATCGGATCGCGTTGGACGGCGAATTCGAAACAGGCAAGCCGTTTCTCATTCAGTTCCGCGTCAGACATCTCCATCATACGCATCATCATACGGATCAACCCTCGGGGGTTTTGCGCAGGGTAAAGCAGATCGTGGCAGGTTTCGGGTGTGGTTTGTTTATGCGCTTCTATATCGGGTCCGACTATCGGCAAGCCGAAGGTTTGCGCCAACATCGCCGTGCCCGAGGTGAAGGTGGTCGTCGATGGCAGCACGTAGACATGGGCCTGCGAAAATATCTGGGGTATTTCGCTGTCGGGTATGCGATCGGCAATGACCGAAACATTGGCGATGCCATCCAGCCGACGCGCCAATCGGCGGCCCTTTCGAAATACACGCCCGGCGATCGAGACGTGAAACGCGTGCCCTCGATTGGTCAGTTTACGGGCCGCGAGGTGAAGCCGGTCCAACTCACGATTGCCTCGCATGGCGCCGAAAGTCAGAAACCGCGTGATCGGGCGGGGTGCGAGGGGACGGGCCATTGAGACTTCGGCATCTTCATAAACTCCCAGATAGCTGGGATGCGGGATCAGACGCAGTTTTTCAGACTCGGCCCCGTATTCGGATATCATATAGGCCCATGCATGAGGCGTGTGCACGTGGATCAAATCCGCCATTTTCGTCAGGGCACGGCGGTTTTCGGAAAATAGGTCGTTGGCGTCACCATGGCTGTGGGCCTGTTGGTTGTGGATGGTCCAGATCAAGCGGCCACCGTTTTGCTTGAACCGGTCCAAGTGCGCGCGCGCCTGCTGGAATTTAAGCGCATCATCCTCGCCTGATTCTCGAAACAGCCTATCATCCCAATGCAGGTGGAGAACCCTGTTTTCTTCCGGAAAATCAGGGTGTGCAAATTCTGAAAACTCCACGTTCTTAGATGTGGTCAGATTGAATTCCGGCCCGCAGGCGGAATACATCATTTTCTGATACGGGTTCTTTGTCCCGAAAGGAATATTTGCGACGTTTGTCGGCATTTTTCGGGTTTGCACCTGCTGGAATTCCAAGCCATTTCACTTCTTGCACGTTTCCCGCGCAAAATCAGTTTGTAAAGGCGAAAATGCCTAATTTTATTGACTGTTTTCAAGGCGAAAAGGTTGGCTTTCCGCCTCTCAAAGTGTATCAACAGGCAGGAATTTAGCGAGGTCGGAAATGGTACAACTCACCCTGCCAAAGAATTCCCGGATCACCACCGGTAAAACCTGGCCCAAGCCGGATGGCTCGACCAATGTGCGCAAGTTTCAGATCTATCGCTGGAACCCGGATGATGGTCAGAACCCTCGGGTGGATACCTATTTCGTCGATATGGACAGCTGCGGCCCGATGGTTTTGGACGCGCTGATCAAGATCAAGAATGAGATCGATCCGACGCTGACCTTCCGCCGGTCCTGCCGCGAAGGTATTTGCGGATCCTGCGCGATGAATATCGACGGGATCAACACGCTGGCCTGTATCTATGGCATGGATGAGATCAAGGGCGACGTAAAGATCTACCCGCTGCCCCATATGCCCGTGGTCAAGGACCTGATCCCTGATCTGACGCATTTCTATGCTCAGCATGCCAGCATTATGCCGTGGCTGGAAACCAAGACCAACCGCCCGGCGAAGGAATGGAAGCAGTCCATCGAAGATCGCAAAAAACTGGATGGCCTGTATGAATGCGTGATGTGCGCAAGCTGCTCGACCTCGTGCCCCAGCTACTGGTGGAATGGTGACCGTTATCTTGGGCCCGCCGCGTTGCTGCACGCATATCGCTGGATCATCGACAGCCGCGATGAGGCAACGGGTGAGCGCTTGGATGAGTTGGAAGATCCGTTCAAGCTGTATCGTTGCCACACGATCATGAACTGTGCCAAGACCTGCCCCAAGGGTCTGAACCCGGCCAAAGCGATTGCCGAAATCAAAAAGATGATGGTCGAACGCGCGGTTTAACCCGTACAGCCATGCTTTGTGGCTTTGCGGTAAGCGCATGGCAAGATTGCAAAATCATGCGCTGCGACGGGTGTTGATCGGGCTTATAGTCTGGTCAGGGAGGAGTGATTGAACCAATTAGGGATCGCTCCGATGGAAAAAAAACCCTCAGAAAAACAAGCCGCTGCGGCAGAAGCACTGGAGTTGTTGGATCAGGCGTGGGCCTACTACATGCCCGAGCCGAACTCGACCCAAGAGCAGCATGAGCCAGAGTTGTTTGAATACGCAAACGCGGCTTGATCCGCCGACTGGAATGGGCGATGGAAGGCCATGCCCATTCTGTTGCTTTTGCTTGCTGCCGGTGTCTTCGCCTATCTGTTCTGGCGATCCCGCACAACGACTCTGACGCGTGATTGCCGTTGGCGTCAGCACCGTAAAGAAGGGGTTTGGACTTGCGCTTTTTGCGGCGCGCGGCAGAAGGGCGAGACCTCTCCTACGGCATGCCTCAAAGGACGAGAGTGACGGTAGGCCCGTCTGGATTCAGGCCTCAGGAAACGCGGCCTGCAAGGCAATCTCGACCATGTCGCCAAAGCTGCTTTCCCGCTCGGATGAGCGGAGCGCCTCGCCGGTCAGCAAGTGGTCAGAAACCGTCAACACGGCCAGCGCGCGGCAGTTGTGACGGGCGGCGAGAATGTAAAGCTCGGCGGCTTCCATCTCGACGCCCAGAATGCCGTGGCGCACCATCTGTTCGTTCAGATCGGGCCGTTCGTCATAGAACACGTCCGACGAATAGATGCCGCCCACATGGGTCGGCGTGCCTTTGGCAGTCGCAGCCTGCGCCGCTGCTTGCAACAGGCCCCAATCGGCACAGGGGGCAAAATTCAGCTCTTTCATGATGCCCCGCGACGGCGTGCTGAGTGTGGTTGATGTCATCGCCAAAATCACGTCGCGGATATTAACGCTGTCCTGCATTCCGCCGCACGAACCGATGCGGATCAGAGTTTTTGCGTCGTAGTCACGGATCAATTCGTTCACGTAGATCGACAGTGAGGGCATGCCCATGCCGCTGCCCTGAATCGTAACCGGGTTACCTTTCCACGTGCCGGTGAAACCCAACATGCCGCGCACATTGTTGACCTGTTTTGCGTCGTCTAAAAAGGTCTCGGCGGCCCATTTTGCCCGATAGGGATCGCCGGGCAACAATACCGTTTCTGCAATTTCGCCTTTTTCAGCGCCAATATGAATTGTCATGTCAGGTCAATTCCAATCAGATTTCCAAATCAGCCATATTGGCGCCGGAATTCAGCGCATCATGCACCCATTGCGGTTTTCGGCCGCGCCCGGACCAGGTTTGATCGGGCGAAGAAGGATTGCGATATTTCGCTTTGGATTTGGCTTGTTTTCCAGTCACAGAACCGCCATCTGACAATTCAGCCAGCGAAAACCCGTATTCCGCCGCTGCTTTTTCAGCAGCTTTCAGAGCTTCTTGCCGCTCTCTTTTATCTGCTTTTTTCAACGCCTTATCAACATTTTCGCGCAGAGCGATCAGCTCTTTGCGCGACATGTTTTCCAGATTGGTTCCCATCTGATTTCCCTTGTATTCGAATCGAATTCCGGATGGTGTCAAAACCAAACCGGAATTCCAATGACAGGCATTATCTATCCCTTTTCTCAAGGAATAGAAATTGAGAATCCAGAAAGAAACAGAACTGTTATTGCGCCGCCAGATTTTGCGGATCGACCAGAGTCACGATGTCACCCATAATCGCATTCAGTTCGAAATTTTTGGGTGTGTAGATTTCGGAAACGCCCATCGCTTTCAGTTTCTCGGCGTCGTCATCCGGGATGATGCCGCCGACGATCACAGGCACGTCTAATCCGGCGGCGTTCAGGCGGGCCATGACGTCCTCGACAAGGGGAATGTGGCTGCCGGACAGGATCGAAAGACCGATCACATGTGCCTTGTCTTCGATAGCGGCGTTGACGATTTCCTCGGGCGTCAGGCGGATGCCTTCATAGCTGATGTCCATGCCGCAATCGCGCGCGCGGAAGGCGATCTGTTCTGCGCCGTTGGAATGGCCGTCCAGCCCCGGCTTGCCGACCAGGAATTTCAGACGACGCCCCAGCTTGTCGCTGACCGCATCCACAGCGGCGCGCAATTCGTCCAGCCCTTCGGTCTTGTTCGAGACCGACCCCGACACACCAGTGGGTCCGCGGTAGGTGCCGTAGACCTTGCGCATCTCCTCGGCCCATTCACCGGTGGTGACGCCCGCCTTGGCGGCTGCGATCGAAGGCTCCATGACATTCGTACCGGTCTGCGCCGCTTCGCGCAAAGCCGCGAGCGCTGCGGAGACTGCGGCGTCGTCACGCTCGGACCGCCATTCGTTCAGGCGGTTGATCTGTTCCTGCTCGACAGCCGGATCAACTACCATGATGCCGCCATCTTCGGTTTGCAGCGGCGAGGGCTCGCCCTCGGTCCATTTGTTCACGCCGACGACGACGGTCTCGTTCCGCTCGATCCGGTTCAAGCGTTCGGCATTTGAATCCACCAAGCGGGATTTCATGTATTCGATCGAGGCGACCGCACCGCCCATCGAATCCAGGTTGGCCAGTTCGGCGCGTGCACCTTCCTTTAGGTCCTCAACCTTGGCATCGACAGCGGGGTTGCCGTCGAACAAGTCGCCATATTCCAGCAGGTCGGTCTCATAAGCCAAAATCTGTTGCATCCGCATCGACCATTGCTGATCCCATGGGCGGGGCAGACCCAGCGCCTCGTTCCAGGCAGGCAACTGAACCGCGCGCGCGCGTGCCTTTTTCGATAGAGTCACGGCCAACATCTCGATCAGGATGCGATAGACGTTGTTTTCTGGTTGTTGCTCGGTCAAGCCGAGCGAGTTCACCTGCACGCCATAGCGGAAGCGGCGGAACTTGGGATCTTCGACCCCGTAACGGTCTTTCAGAATCTCATCCCAAAGATCCACGAAGGCGCGCATCTTGCACATCTCGGTGACAAAACGGATGCCCGCGTTCACAAAGAACGAAATCCGACCGCAGAGCGCGGGGAAATCTTCGGCCGGTACGCGCGGGCGCAGCTCGTCCAGAACGGCAATGGCCGTTGCCAGTGCATAGGCCAGCTCTTGTTCGGGTGTCGCGCCAGCTTCCTGCAAGTGATAGGAACACACGTTCATCGGGTTCCATTTCGGCACATTGGTATAGCAGTACTCGGCCACATCCGCGATCATCTTAAGCGACGGTTTCGGCGGGCACACATAGGTGCCGCGGCTCAGGTATTCCTTGATCAGATCGTTCTGAACCGTGCCCTGCAACTTGGACACATCCGCGCCCTGTTCCTCGGCCACGGCGATATACAGCGCCAGCAACCACGGCGCGGTCGCGTTGATGGTCATCGAGGTGTTCATCTGTTCCAACGGAATCTGGTCGAACAGAACCCGCATGTCGCCCAAGTGACTGATCGGCACGCCGACCTTGCCGACCTCGCCGCGCGCCAATGTGTGGTCGCTGTCATACCCCGTCTGAGTCGGCAGATCGAAAGCAACCGAAAGACCGGTCTGACCTTTGGCCAGATTGCCGCGATACAGCGCGTTTGACGCCTGTGCCGTGGAATGACCGGCATAGGTTCGGATGAGCCAGGGGCGATCTTTCTGCATCTGCGTCATGGCGAGGCCTCGTGTCCTGATGGGGCAATAAAATTACTCACAAAGCCTCTAAAGCGCAATTTTTGGGATATGTCAATTCGCTGCGTTGCGGCATATGTGGTTCTTGTGATTGTAGGACGCAACGTTTGCTGTCAGGGTGCGCGCATGACTGAGACCGTGGAGCTTCCGCTTTGGCTGTTTTTGCTGATCCTGGTATTTGCCGCGGTCACATTTGCTTCGCATTTCCTGTTCCCTTCGGTGCGGTGGTTCTTTCGCCGTCGTCTTGAACGCGCAGTCAAACGCCTGAACACCCGCCTGCAACGCCCGATCCAACCGTTCAAGCTGGCCGAGCGGCACGACATGATCCAACGTCTGATCTACGACCCGCAGGTGGGGCAGGCTGTGCAAGACCATGCCCGCGAAACCGGGGTGCCCGAGGCGGTGGCCTTCGAAATGGCCCGCCGCTATGCGCGTGAAATCGTGCCCTCCTTTTCAGCCGTAGCCTATTTCAGCATCGCCATAAGGTTGGCGCGGATGCTGAGTAATGCGTTTTATGACGTGCGGCTCAGCTATCAGGATGAAGAGGCAATCAAGACTATCGACCCGGATGCGACCGTTGTGTTCGTGATGAACCACCGCAGCAACATGGATTACGTGCTGGTCACATATCTGGCCGCGCAACATTCAGCGCTGTCTTACGCGGTGGGGGAATGGGCACGAGTTTGGCCACTCAGCCGCTTGATCCGGGCCATGGGGGCCTACTTTATCCGGCGCAGATCGGGCAGTGAGCTGTACCGGCAGGTACTGGCTTGTTACGTGCGACACGCGACCGAAGCGGGGGTGACGCAGGCCATGTTCCCTGAAGGGGGGCTTAGTCTGACCGGTGCCTTAGGGCGCCCCAAGCTTGGTCTGTTGAAATACATACTGGACGGAACCAAGCCGGGCGGCAAGGACGTGGTGTTTGTTCCTGTTGCGCTGAATTATGACCGGGTGCTTGAGGACACAATCTTGACCAAGGCTGCGCTTGGGAGTGAGAGGCGGTTTCGGGCTCGGATCGGAGTGATCACCGGGTGGATTCTGAAGCAGATCGGCCGCCGACTGATCGGGCACTATACGCGCTTTGGTCTGGCGTCGGTGCGCTATGGCCGGCCCATTTCGTTGCAGGACTTCCGGGCCGAACATGAACAAGACGTCATGACTGACCTCGCTCGTGCTTTGATGGGACGTATCAAGGATGCAATCCCGTTGGTGCCGCTGCCTGCGATCTGCAAGCTGATCCAAGACCGAACTGCGTTGCTGGAGGATGATGTGCGCAGCCTTGTCGCGCAGGCCATGCGACGTGACGGAACTTTGACCGACCCGAGTGAGGCTGCAATCACCCAAGCTTTGGATCAACTTGTCCAAAGGCGGATTCTGAAACAAGTGGACGGGAAAATATCCCAATCTGGTCAAAGGGTTGACCTGCTGGAGTATTATGCGGCCTCGGCTCCGGGTGATGTGGAGTTCGGAGATGCTGCGCTCGCAAAGAGAATTTCTGCATCCGCTGGGTCATAAAATTACAAAATAGATACAAAATTGGTTGCAATATTTCTCAAGGCCCAATATTTCATCTGGTAAGGCCTGCGATTCTGCATCGCGGCAAACATTGAGATGGAAGGAGGCCAACATGGCTTTGGACACCGAAAGCGGTATCGCGACCTACGACGCGCCGGAAAAAGACCTCTATGAAATGGGTGAGATCCCTCCGATGGGGTTTGTGCCCAAGAAGATGTACGCGTGGGCAATCCGCAAGGAGCGCCATGGCGAGCCGGACACGGCCATGCAGCTGGAAGTGGTCGATGTGCCCAAGCTGGACAGCCACGAGGTGCTGGTTCTGGTGATGGCGGCAGGTGTGAACTATAACGGCGTTTGGGCGTCACTGGGCAAACCGATCAGCCCGTTCGACGGCCACGGCCAGCCATTCCATATCGCGGGTTCGGATGCCTCGGGCATCGTCTGGGCCGTGGGCGACAAAGTGCGTCGCTGGAAAGTGGGTGATGAGGTCGTGATCCATTGCAATCAGGATGACGGCGACGACGAAGCCTGCAATGGCGGCGATCCGATGTATTCGGACAGCCAGCGTATCTGGGGCTATGAGACACCGGACGGGTCTTTTGCCCAGTTCACCAATGTCCAAGCGCAGCAGTTGATGCCGCGTCCCAAGCACCTGACCTGGGAAGAAAGCGCCTGCTATACGCTGACGCTGGCCACTGCGTACCGGATGCTGTTTGGGCACGAGCCGCATGACCTGAAACCCGGTCAGAACGTTCTGGTTTGGGGCGCTTCGGGTGGTCTGGGGTCTTATGCGATCCAGTTGATCAATACGGCGGGCGCAAATGCGATCGGTGTGATCTCGGATGAAAGCAAGCGTGATTTCGTGATGGGTCTGGGTGCCAAGGGCGTTCTGAACCGCAAAGATTTCAACTGCTGGGGTCAGCTGCCTACCGTCAACACGCCGGAATATGCCGAGTGGTTCAAAGAGGCCCGCAAATTCGGCAAAGCCATCTGGGACATCACCGGCAAGGGTGTGAATGTCGACATGGTGTTCGAACACCCCGGCGAAAGCACCTTCCCTGTCTCGACCTTCGTTGTGAAAAAGGGTGGTATGGTCGTGATCTGCGCCGGAACCACCGGCTATAATCTGACCTTCGACGTGCGGTACATGTGGATGCACCAGAAGCGCCTGCAAGGTTCGCACTTCGCGCACCTGAAACAGGCGTCCGCTGCGAACCAGTTGATGGTCGAACGTCGTCTGGACCCCTGCATGTCTGAAGTCTTTGCTTGGAACGAGCTGCCCGAAGCTCACATGAAAATGATGCGCAACGAACATAAGCCGGGCAACATGTCGGTTCTGGTTCAGGCACCGCGCACTGGCATGCGGACTCTGGAAGAGGTTCTGGACGCACGCGGATAAGCGGCCTGCTCTATCAGAAATCGCGCCCGCGAATCGTTGATCCGGTTCGCGGGCGCACTGCGTATTAGGCGCATGTGATCCTTTTCAACGACTTGCAGAACCCGGTCCCGCTATTTTTGGGGAGTAGAAACCCGTGAATAGCCTAAAAAACACTGCACATGTTATGGTTGTGTTAACCCTTCGTTAACCGTTTCGGAGCGACTTTAGATGGCGAAAAATGAGTGGATACTGGACGTTTTGTCGGATCTCAACGCCTTTGCGGTTGAGAACGGTTTGACCGCGCTTGCCGAGCAGTTGGATGACACCAAGCTGATCGCAGCGGCCGAGATTGCGTCCTTGAAGGATGAGGCTCGGACGCCCGCGAATGGGAACAACACCGGATATGGCTCAGGTCCTGGAGGACTTGGAAAACACCAGCACGCTTGATGAATTGGGTGCGGTCGCCCTTGGATTACGCGAGCGATTGCACATCGAGCATCTGATCTATCATTGGGTCGACGGGGCCGGGGACCAGTACGGGTATACGACCTATCCCGATGCCTGGGCCGAAAGATATCTCGAGCGGAATTACCACCGTATCGACCCCGTCATCCTGGGATGCTTTCAGCGCTTTCATCCTGTGGATTGGAAATCTCTGGACTGGTCCGGCAAGGTGGCGAAGAATTTCCTGCAGGACGCGTTGGAGCACGGGGTAGGCAACCAGGGCTATTCGATCCCGATCCGGGGCCCGAACGGCCAGTTTGCGCTGTTCACCGTAAACCACACCTGCGACGACGCCAGTTGGAAAGCTTTCATCGATACCCATGGGCGTGAGCTGATCCTGATTGCGCATTATTTCAATCGAAAGGCGCTGGAGTTTGAACGCGACCGTCAACCGGATGCGCCGCGCGGGCTGTCCCCACGCGAGGTGGATGCCATGACCCTTCTGGCGCTGGGCTATAGCCGAGCGCAAGTGGCGCATTCCTTGTCAATCTCTGAACACACGCTGCGTGTTTATATCGAAAGCGCCCGTGCCAAGCTTGGGGCGCAGAATACCACCCACGCGATCGCAACGGCGCTCAGTCGGGGATTAATAGTCGTTTAACGACCGCGCGCCCCTCGAACCGGAAATTAACCACGACTTTGTACCCCCTTCGTTCCTGCACAGGACGACAAGGGGAAAAGTCATGTTGCGCTATTTGTTTGCCGACGAACTTCACAAGTTTCCGGATCTCGCCGACGGAATGTTCCGCGACCGGGCCGATCAATTCAAAACCCGGCTGGGTTGGGACGTGCGTATAAACGAAAAGGGGGAAGAGAGGGATCAGTATGACGATCTGAACCCGCTCTACGTTATCTGGGAAGAAGAGGATGGTAGTCACGGCGGGTCCATGCGTGTGTTGCCTACCACTGGGCGCGTTATGGTGAACGAAGTATTCGGGCATCTGACCGGGGGTGAACCGATCAACAGCCCCCTGATCTGGGAGGTGACACGCTTTTGCCTGTCCCGAACGGCCAGCCCACATACCGCCGGTGCCATTATGCTAAGCGGGGGTGAAATCATGGAAGGGTTCGGCCTGACTCATATCGCGGGTGTGTTTGATGCGCGCATGATTCGGATTTACCGGCTGATAGGGTCGTCTCCGGTCGTTCTTGGCTCGGAAGGGAAGGGGCGTGATCAGATTTCCGTCGGGTTGTGGCCTTATTCTTCCGACGACTGCAACCGTGTGGCCGAGCGTGCCGGTATCCCGCGTGAACTGTCGCGCCTTTGGTTCAAGACCGCGTTTGGCACCGGTCGGCAGCATCGGTTTGCTCTGTCGGCATAAGCTGTTGAAAACCGGAAACCGCATCTGGTGATAGCGGGCGCGGCCTTGTAGGGTCGCGCCATGTCTACGCCCTTAGTGACCTTCTCGGACGACCAAGCCGCTGCCTATGACAACATCGCCGAGATGTTGAGGTCGGCGGGCGTTGATCTGGATGACGATGCCCTTCTGAAACTGCCGGGCAATGGCAAATCCGGTGTGATGGCGGTGATCGGAAAGGCTGGGTCGGGCAAGACGCTGCTGTTGGCCGAGCTTTACAAGGCGCTGGCTGAAACTGGCGTTCAGATCGTCTCGGGCGATTTTGAAAGCCGCAAGGCGCGGGACAAACGCAGCCTTGCTATTCTAGCGCCCACCAACAAGGCGGCCAGCGTGTTGCGTTTGCGCGGCGTTCCTGCGACCACGATCCACCGCATCCTCTATACCCCGGTCTATGACCCTGAATATGAGCGGATTGCCGAGTGGCTGGCCGGAAACGACGAACGCCCCGAAATCGAAGGGTTAACGGACGAGGCATTGGACCGTGCCGCCGCGTTTTATGAAAACAACAAATCCATTCCGGGTGCTTTGGCTGCTGCTGGGCTGCGCGGGTCGGATTTCATTACTGGCTGGAAACGTCGGGAAGAACCTTTGGATATCGGGTTTGTGGACGAGGCCTCGATGTTGGATGACCGGCAGTTCGAGGACCTGCAAGAGATTTTCCCGACACTATTGCTGTTCGGCGATCCGGCGCAGCTCGCTCCGGTCAATCAATCGGGCAGCATGGTGTTTGACGGTCTGCCCGAGCCGCGAAAACAAATCCTGCATCGCGTGCACCGTCAGACGGCAGACAATCCCATTTTGGATCTGGCCCATGCGCTGGCCGACCCTGCCATGGGGTTTGAAGATTTCGAGCGTCTGGTCGAACAGACTGCCCAGCGGGATGACCGCGTCGTGTGGGGGAAACGGGTCGAGGTTGATCTGATGGCCCGCAGCCCGGTTCTTGTCTGGCGCAATGCAACGCGCATCCGCTTGATTCAGGCGTTTCGGCAAGTGCACGGGGCGCCTGCGACCGAGTTACTGGAAGGTGAACCGCTGATCTGCGACGGGATCGAACTGCCCTTGAAGCATCGAAAGAAGCGCCTGGACCTTGAGGCGCGCGGGCTGATCAAAGGGGCGCAGGTTGTTTATCTGGGGCCGGGTCGCAAGCTGGGTTTTTCGCGCCTGCATGTCATGGGGGCCGAAGACCCGCAGGTCAGCGCGGCCTCGATCGTCAAAATCGAAATGCCGGATGAGGAAGAGCCGTTCATCCCCTATGCCGCCCGCATGGGCGCGACTTTTCTGCATGGGGCGGCTGTGACTATCCACAAGGCGCAGGGGTCGCAATGGGACACAGTGCAGGTCTTTGCACCGGATATCTATGCCGCCGCTCGGATGGGCCGGACCGAGGCCGGGCAGCCTTTGTGGAAACGTCTGGCTTATGTGGCGATCACGCGCGCGCAGGAGCGGTTGATCTGGGTCGTGCGCAATCGTCTGGCAAAGCCGACCTATCCGTTACGCATTGATGACTTGCGGGCGGTTCCGACGGCCCCGCTGACATTGGAGGCGGAAGAGACATGAAGACGATCATCGTAACCGGCGCAAGCTCGGGCATAGGGCGCGCCACGGCCGAGCTGTTTCTAAACGAGGGCTGGACCGTCGGCCTGTTGGCCCGTAGCGCCGATAAGCTGGATGAAATAGCGCAACAACATTCCAAGGCGATCGCGCTGGCGGCAGATGTGACGGATCCGGTCGCGGTCGCGCGGGCCTTTCGGACGTTTTCGAACCGGGCAGACAGGCTGGATGTCTTGTTCAACAACGCGGGCATCTTTGCCCCCGGTGGTACAATTGATGAGATCGCGTTGGACGACTGGTACCAAAGCGTCAACGTGAACTTGAACGGCATGTTCCTGTGCGCGCGCGAAGCCTTTCGGATCATGCGACACCAGTCGCCGCAAGGCGGCCGGATCATCAACAACGGGTCGATTGCCGCTTATGTCCCCAGGGCGAATTCGGTGCATTATTCGGCGACCAAACACGCGATCACGGGGCTGACACGCAGCCTGTCGCTGGATGGGCGCGACTTTGGCATTGCCTGCGGTCAAATCGACATCGGCAACGCGCGAACGCAGATGGTGCAGGGACTGGTCGACAGCGCCGTTGCTGCGGGGCAGCAGCCGGACCCCACAATGGATGTCGGGGATGCAGCCCGGTCCGTGCTGCACATGGCGTCTTTGCCGCCCGAAGCGAATGTTCAGTTCATGACGGTGATGGCCACAACGATGCCTTATATCGGGCGCGGCTAGATCAGTTCTCGCGCAGCAGGCGGAAGGCCGTGGAGGCGCCCCAACCGGCGGCAATGGCGATAACCAGCGACATCAGCCCGTACCACACAGGTTGTTGGCGGGACATGTTGTAGAGGAACCGCTCTAGCCCAACCTTGCGCACGTCAATCGTTGTCTCGAACTCCGAGATCACTTCGCGACCTCGGGTCAGGAAGATTCGCGCGGCATAGTCGCCCTCAGTCAGGTCAGCGGGCATGGCGATCGAGGTTCTGAACAAGGTTTGCTCATCCACCGCCACGGTGTTTTCGCGGATCGAATAGAGGCCTTCATCCTCGCGAATACGCACTACGGCATCCGCAAAATCCTGCGCGCCCTTGATGTGCATCGCGGCTCCGACCGAGCGGATGGCTCGTTCGATCGAGACGCGGTATCTCAGATCCTCGGTATCCGATAGGATTTCCTTCAGTGGCCCGCTTGTGGCCACGGCGTAAAAGCTGGGGGCGAGGTCGACCAGAACGCTGTCGGTGTTGACCCAGATGCCCAGCTTACGCTCTTTCCGCCGGACAGTTACGGGGCTGGACGGCCCGGCCACGGCGACGATCACCTCAAGCGGAGGGCCGTCCGGGATCGGTGTTTCGCGTTTGACGGCACCAAAAATCAGTATCTCGGACCCGTCGAAGGTTGCAGTGATTGCAACGCGGTCCTGGCTGAGGCCAAGCACTACGGATTCTTCTTCGGCCAAAGCCGGAGTGGTGCAGAGGGCAAGTAACAGGATCAGCCGTTTCAGCAAGATCAATGCCCCCCTTCCGCGCCAAGCGAATACAGCTCGGACGGTTCCAGTAGCAGGTCCAGCGCCAGTTTACCGCACACCACCAAAACCAGCGCGGCCAGCAGAACCCGAAGCTGCTCAGCCGGCATACGCGCGCCAATCACGGTCCCGATCTGCGCCCCGACAACACCGCCCACTAGCAGTAGGACAGCCAGCACGATATCGACCGTGTAGTTCGTGGTTGCGTGCAACATCGTGGTGAAGGCCGTGACGAAGATGATTTGGAACAGCGAGGTCCCAACAACCACCTTTGTCGGCATTCCCAGCAGATAGATCATCGCGGGCACCATGATGAACCCGCCGCCCACGCCCATGATGGCGGACAAAACGCCCACG
Organism: Ruegeria sp. AB6; assembly: GCF_056542685.1. Classification (NCBI taxonomy): domain Bacteria; kingdom Pseudomonadati; phylum Pseudomonadota; class Alphaproteobacteria; order Rhodobacterales; family Roseobacteraceae; genus Ruegeria; species Ruegeria sp. AB6. Next base: position 359,756 of record NZ_JBQGAD010000003.1, read on the forward strand.
CACAGGCCGACCAGAACCGGCGGAATAACCGAGATATAAAGGCCGGACGTGCGAAAGCGCATCTTGAACGGCATCGCGTGGACCCAGCCGCGCTGACGGCGCGCTGCGGGCGCGGCCCCGCCTTTTTTAGACTTGCGCAGCGCATTCAGGCTTTCGATAAACATCAGGCTGCCGACTACGCCCAGAAATACGACGTAGCACAGTGTGACCAGCAGATCGACCTGACCGAGGCTTTTGAGGTAGTTGAATACCACCACCCCAAGGGCCGCGCCCATTAAGCCCCCCGTCAGCAAAACAGTCCCCATTTTGAGGTCGACGGTCTTTCGTCTGAAATGAGCCAACACCCCGGAAAAGGACGAGGCGACGATCTGGTTTGCTTCGGTCGCCACTGCGACAGCTGGGGGGATGCCTATGAAGAACAGCAGCGGCGTCATCAGAAACCCGCCACCGACACCGAACATGCCGGATAGAATCCCGACCATGCCCCCGAGTCCCAGCAGCAGAAAGGCGTTGACGGAAACTTCGGCAATGGGAAGGTAAATCTGCATGATAAACTAGTACTTGAGGCCAGATGCGCCGTTCAACGCCGCAAAGCTCGTTTCAACAGAAAATGACGGAAGCCGGTTGTGACCCGCTAAGGCAATCCGCAGAAACCCGGCCACAGTGGGCTTTTTCCCAAGGACAGCTATCACAGGAAACACTCGCATACCTCTTTAGAGCGGGTGCGGCATGTAAAATCAACTCTACATGCCGCTCTGCAGCAAAAAGGACTGAAAGGAATCCTGAAACTGGACCTATCAGCGCTCTTTCACGTAGGGTTCGCCACCCGCGCGGGGTGGTACAGCCTTGCCGACGAACCCGGCCAGAATGACCACGGTCAGGATATAAGGCAGCGCGTCCATGACCTGTACAGGGATGATGACACCGCCAAGGTCGATATTCTGGAACCGCAGCGCAATTGCCTGAAGCAGGCCGAATAGCAGGCAGGCGCCCATCGCGTGCCAGGGCCGCCACTTGGCAAAGATCAGCGCGGCTAGTGCGATGAACCCGCGACCGGCGGTCATTTCTTTGACGAAGCCGGCTTGCAGGGCGGTCGCCAGATAGGCGCCCGCGATCCCGCACAGAACACCGCAAATAGCCACGGCAGCAAAGCGCAGTCCCACGACCGAGACCCCGGCCGTATCAACGGCGGCCGGGTTTTCGCCCACGGCCCGCAAACGCAGGCCAAAACGGGTGCGGTACAGAATCCACCACGTCAGCGGCACCATCAGGAAAGCGACGTAGACGAGGATCGAGTGCCCTGAAAGCAACTCGGAATAAATTGGCCCAATGACAGGCACACTGCTCAACGCGTCGGCAAAGGGGAAGTTGATCGGCTCGAACCGGCCCCCGCCGAAAAGGGACGGGGTTCGCCCGCCCTGCTGGAACCAACTTTGTGCGACCAGAACGGTCATCCCCGAGGCAAGGAAGTTGATCGCCACACCCGAGATCAGCTGATTGCCTCGGAACGTGATCGAAGCAACGCCATGCAAGGCCGACAGGATCAGTGAAGCCCCGATCCCAGCCAGAAGGCCCAGCCAGACCGAGCCGGTCACAGCGGCCACGGCGGCCGAGAAGAAGGCGGACATGAGCATCTTGCCCTCAAGCCCGATATCAAAGATGCCCGCGCGTTCCGAATAGAGCCCCGCCAGACAGGCCAGCAGCAGCGGCGTTGCCAGTCGAATTGTTGAATCGAGGACTTGGATGAGTGTTACGAAAGCTTCCATCACTGCGCTCCTTTCCGCAGACTCAGGAACAGCTTTTCAAGCGGCATCCGTACCATGTTGTCCAACGCTCCGGTGAACAGGATCACAAGGGCCTGAATGACCACGATCAGCTCACGCGGGATCGAGGTCCACAGCGCAAGTTCTGCACCGCCCTGATAGAGGAATCCGAACAGAATCGCTGCAAGGAACACCCCGAACGGGTGCGACCGCCCCATCAGCGCCACGGCGATGCCGATGAAACCTGCGCCCTCGGTCGAGTTCAGGACCAGACGTTCCGCCTCGCCCATGACGTTGTTGATGGCCATCATTCCGGCCAATCCGCCCGAGATCAGCATGGCGATGATGGTGATGCGTACAGGCGAAATCCCGGCATAGACGGCCCCGGTTTCCGAATGGCCGTAAGCGCGGATTTCATAGCCCAGCCGCGTGCGCCAGATCAGCGCCCAGACCGCGACACAAGCAAGCAGAGCTACAAAGAACGAGATATTCGCGGGCGCGCCCCGGAACAGAGCATTCTCGGCGGTTGAGAACATGGATTGGAAGGTTGGCAGATGCACCGCTTCGGGGAAACGCGCGGTTGCCGGGTCTTGTGAGCCTTGCGGGCGCATCACGTTGACCAGCATATAGTTCAGGAAAGCCGCCGCGATGAAGTTGAACATGATCGTGGTGATCACGATATGGCTGCCGCGCTTGGCTTGTAGGTAGGCGGGGATCGCTGCCCACAAAGCCCCGAACAGGGCGGATCCGACACAGGCGGCCAACAGGGCAACGCCCCAATGAGGCCAATCAATATAGAGGCACACCATGGCGACGCCCAGACCGCCCAGCATGGCCTGACCTTCACCGCCGATGTTGAACAGGCGCGCGTGAAATGCCACGGCTACGGCCAGACCGGTGAACATGAAGTTGGTCGCGTAATACAGCGTATAGCCCCAGCCATAGGTCGACCCCAGCGCGCCGGTGACCATCAGGTTCACGGCCTCGATGGGGTTTTCACCAATGGCGAGGATCACCAGCGCCGAGAGGATTGCGGCCAGTATCAGACTGATCAGCGGGATCAGAACGACATCGGCCCATTTGGGCATTTTATCCATGCTTCACGCGGCCTTTCCCGCAACACCGGCCATCAGCAGGCCCAGCTCTTTTTCATCCGTCTCATGGGGCAGGCGTTCGCCCATGATATGTCCGTCAAACATCACCGCAATCCGGTCAGACAGCGAGAATATCTCCTCCAACTCGACCGAAACCAGCAAGATGGCCTTGCCCTGATCGCGCAGGGCGACGATCTGTTTGTGAATGAACTCGATCGCGCCAATATCCACGCCGCGGGTAGGTTGGCCGACCAGCAGCAGGTCGGGGTTTCGCTCGATCTCGCGCGCGACGACGATTTTCTGCTGGTTGCCGCCCGAAAAGCTCTTTGCGGTGAGCCAGCCGTTGGGCGGACGGACGTCGAACTTTTCCATCTTGGCCTCGGTATCAGCGCGCAGGGCGGCGTTGTCCATGAACAGGCCCCGCTTGTACGCCGGGTCGCGGTGATAGCCGAAGGCCACGTTCTCCCACGCGTGAAAGTCCATTATCAGGCCTTCGCGCTGGCGGTCCTCGGGTACATGCGAAATCCCTTGCGCTCGGCGTGTTTGACCATCCGAGCCCGTCCCGCTCAGCGCCAAAGGTGCGCCGTTCAGGCGGATCGTGCCTTGACCCGGACGCATCCCGCCCAAGACCTCAAGCAGTTCGGACTGGCCATTGCCGGCAACCCCAGCGATCCCCACGATTTCACCCGCGCGGACGGTCAGGTCGATGCCCTTGACCCGCTCGACGCCCGCACTATCGGTGACACTCAAATTCTCGATCTCAAGGACGGGCTGGCCCGGCTTCGCAGGTAGCTTGTCTACCTGCAGCAGCACTTTGCGACCCACCATCAACTCTGCCAGTTCCTGCGGGTTGGTATCGGCGGTTTTGACGGTGGCCGTCATCTCGCCGCGCCGCATGACCGAGACGGTGTCGGTGTTTTCCATGATCTCGCGCAGTTTGTGGGTGATCACGATGATCGTCTTGCCCTCGGACCGCAGCCGGTCGAGAATGCGGAACAACTGATCGGCCTCGGCCGGGGTCAGAACTCCGGTGGGTTCGTCCAGAATCAGAATTTCGGCCTTGCGATACAGGGCTTTGAGAATTTCGACACGTTGCTGCATGCCCACGCCGATCTCGTCGATACGCTTGTCAGGGTCGACGAACAGCTCGTATTCTTCTTCCAGCGCTTTCAGTTCTTTACGCGCTTTGGACAGCGAAGGGGCCAGCAGCCCTCCGTCCTCGGCACCCAGAACGATGTTTTCCAGAACGGTGAAGTTTTCCACCAGTTTGAAATGCTGGAACACCATCCCGATGCCTGCTGCAATCGCGGCTTGGCTGTCCGGGATGTCGGTCTTGGTACCGTTGATCCAAATCTCGCCCTTATCGGCCTTGTAAAAGCCGTAGAGGATGCTCATCAGCGTGGATTTGCCCGCACCGTTTTCACCGATGATCCCATGGATCGTTCCGGGGGTGACGCTGATCGAGATGTCTTTGTTGGCCTGAACCGGCCCAAAGGCTTTGGAAATGCCCTTAAGCTCAATGGCGGGGACGCTCATGTCTTGTCCTCAGATTGCCGAAAAGGCCGCATGGCGCGCGGCAGGGTAGGAGGCCGGGCGGAGGCTAAAACCCCCGCCCGCGCGATATCAGAACTGCAGTGCGGGGCAGCTGTCGTTCTCGTAGTAGCTGGTCACCGTGACATTGCCGTCAATGATGTCCTGACGCGCCTTGTCGACCGCGCCTTTCATCTCTTCCGAGACCAGCGACGCGTTGTTGTCGTCCATGGCAACGCCCACGCCTTCTTCGGCCAGACCCATGGCGAAGACGCCGGTTTCGAGGTTCTCACCCGCTTTCATCGCGTCATAAACAGCGACGTCCACGCGTTTCAGCATCGACGTCAAAACTTTGCCCGGATGTAGGTGGTTCTGGTTGCTGTCCACGCCGATCGACAGGATGCCTTCGTCGGCAGCGGTTTGCAGAACACCCACGCCGGTGCCGCCTGCGGCTGCGTAGATCACGTCAGCACCCTGGCTGATCTGCGCCTTGGTCAGTTCCGAGCCCTTCACCGGGTCGTTCCAGGCTGCAGGGGTGGTGCCGGTCATGTTGGCAACAACTTCAATGTCAGGGTTCACAGCTTTGGCACCCTGGGCATAGCCGCAGCCAAAGTGACGGATCAGCGGGATGTCCATGCCGCCAATGAAACCAACGGTGCCAGATTCAGACGCCATCGCTGCCATCATGCCAACCAAATACGAGCCCTCATGCTCGGCAAAGCCGATCTGACGCACGTTGGGCGCGTCCAGCCAGTTCACGTCAACTGCGACGAATTTGGTGTCGGGATAGTCGCCCGCAACAGCCGACAGCGGATCGGCCATGGCAAAGCCCATGGTGATGATCGGGTTCAGACCGGCCTCGGCAAAGCGGCGCAGAGCTTGTTCGCGCTGGGCTTCGGATTGCAGTTCGATCTCGCGATAGCTGCCACCGGTTTCATCGGCCCAACGCTGCGCGCCATTATGGGCGGCCTCGTTGAACGATTTGTCAAACTTACCACCCAGGTCGAAGATCAGGGCCGGTTCAGCCAGGGCCGCACCTGCGGTCAGTGCGACGGCTGCGGCGGCGCCCATCAAGGATTTCATCAGGGTCATTTGTTACTCCCGTTGTTATTGTCGGTCGGGGCCAAGATAGCCCCGTTCACCCACTATGAGCGAGCATATCTGTTGTGATGGCGGGAATTAAGGCCGTTTGCAACAGCCGGGGTCAACTGATTTTTGACCAACTGGTCGAAAAAAATTTGATACGTCGTTCAGGTCAAGTCACATTCCATCACAACGGCGTCAATTTTCTTATTGTTTTCGCGCACATAGTAGCCCCGTCGCAATCCGCAGGGGCGATAGCCGCAGGTTTCATACAGGGAAATTGCCGCAGCATTGTCTTGCGCCACTTCCAGAAAAGCTCGCGTCGCGCCCAAAGTTTTAGCCAAAGCGTGCCATTCTTCCATCCGCGTCCGTGCCAATCCCTGACGCTGCATTTGAGGGCGGGTCGCTATTGTCAGCAGTTCGGCCTCGTCTGCGATGACCTGAATCAGTGCGAAAGAGTGTTCGTTTCCAACCACATGGGTAAAGTGATTCTGCAAAAGGTCGTTGAATTCGGCCTCGGTCCACGGTCGCGACTGCGTGAAGGCCGCCGCGTGGATGCTGGCCAAGGCGCGGGGGGTCATTCGTCCAGCAGGACCGGAGGCAGGTCCTTGGACGGAGCGGCGTCTGCGCCCCGCACATACAGCGGGGCCGGAGGGCCATCATTGCTCTGCCATCTCTGTCGGGTCACATGCGCGATGCCACGGACCTGCAATTCAGCGTCGTCATTGAAGACCAGCGCGCCGAGTGATTCTGCCCGATCAAGCGGGATTAGAGCGGGCGCGTGACCAGCAGGCGCCACATAGACCTGATCGCGAGGGGCACGAATGGCAGGCAGCGCGCCGCCTGCGCCATCGGCAAGCGCATCGAACCCCGAGACTCCGACCGCAGGGATGCCCAAACCCAATGCAAGGCCACGAGCGGCGGATACCGATATGCGGATGCCAGTGAAATTGCCCGGGCCGATGCCGACACCGATGGCCGACAGATCCTGCCATGTGCAGTCTGCCTCGGCCAGCAGTTCCTCAAGCAGGGGCATCAGACGTTCGGCCTGGCCACGTGTCATCTGTTCAACGCGGGTTGCGACGAACTGGTCCCCGCCTAACAAAGCGGCCGCGCAATGCGCGGCCGATGTGTCAAACGCCAGAATGATCGGATCAGACGGCAACAGGGCGTACCTCGGTCACTTCGGGGATGTAGTGACGCAGCAGGTTCTCGATCCCCATTTTCAGTGTCAGGGTCGAGGACGGGCAGTTCGCGCAGGCCCCCTGCATGTGCAGATAGACAACGCCGCGGTCAAATCCGTGGAAGGTGATATCACCACCATCCTGAGCCACTGCAGGGCGCACACGACTGTCCAGCAGGTCCTTGATCTGGTTGACCACCTCGGCGTCTTCGCCGGTATGTTCTGCGTGGCCCGACTCCGTCGTTGCATCCGCGGCCATGACCGGCTGGCCGGATTGGTAGTGCTCCATCACCGCGCCAAGGATAGCTGGTTTGATATGGTCCCACTGCACGTCTTCCGATTTGGTGACGGTCACGAAATCATTGCCAAAGAACACGCCAGTCACACCGCTGACGGTGAAAATCCGGTTGGCCAGAGGTGATTTCTCTGCCGCGTCTGCCGATGGAAAGTCTGCAGTTCCAGCCTCCAGCACGGTCTGGCCGGGCAGGAATTTCAGGGTGGCTGGGTTCGGCGTGGATTCGGTCTGGATGAACATGGCGCGGCTCCGTTTCAGTTGTCCCTGATATGCGGGTCCACGCGCGGGAAGTCAAGATTTGGAACGATTCTAAATTTCAGTCGCCAACTTTATCGCATCGTCCAGACGGTCGTCGCCCCAGAACAACTCATCCCCAACCAGAAAGCTGGGCGCACCGAACAGCCCCTTGGCCTGCGCGGTTTTGGACTGTTCGATCAGGGCCGCCTTGATCGCCGGGTCCTGTGCATGGACCATGAAATCCGCAGACAACCCAACCGCGCTCAAGCAACCGGCAAGAACGTCATCGTCGGCGATATTCTGAGCGTCCGCAAACTCAGCAGAATAGACCGCCCGCACAAACTTGGCCTTTTGGGCCGCATCCTTGATCGCCAGTGCCAAACGCGCCGCTTTCAAACCGTTCTGAGGGAACATGCCAGGCCGTTGGAACGGCAGCCCACGTTGCGTTGTCAGCCGTTCCATATCACGCCACATGTATTCACCTTTGGCGGGATAGAGGTTGAAAGGCGAGTCGTTCCAGCCCTGCGCAGCAAAGATCGGCCCCAGCAGAAAGGGTTGCCAATCGACCGTAACGCCATGGCGACCAGCGGCGTCTTCGATCCGCATCGCGCTGAGGTAGGAATAGGTTGAGGCGAACTCGAACCAGAACTGAATGCTGCGCGTCATGGTTGACCCTTAGGTAATCGCTTCCAGCTTTTCCTTGCTCAGGTCACCCGGAACGATAGTGATCGGAATTGGCAGGCTGCCCGAGTTCTTGGTCAGTTGCGTGACCAGCGGGCCGGGTCCTTTCTTTTCGACACCTGCACCCAGAACGAGCACGCCAATCTCGGGGTCGGATTGCACGTGTTCGATGATCTGCGGTACGGGATCGCCTTCGCGAATGGCCAATTCGGGGTCGACGCCCTGTTTGTCACGCATCCACTTGGCAAAAACCTCGTAATGGGCGTGGATACGTTCACGGGCTTCTTCACGCATCACTTCGGCCACGCCGATCCAGTGGTTGAACTCATCGGGGGGAATGACCGACAGGATCGTCACGCCACCGCCCGTATGCGCCGCGCGCATAGCTGCAAAACGCATTGCGTTCAGACATTCGCGGCTGTCATCCAAAACCACCAGGAACTTACGCATGGGTGTCCTCATTCATTTCGGGCGATCATGCCCGACCTGATGCGCGCTGGCAACCGAAGCCTATCGCGTGCTGGCAGCCCAATCCCAATACAACTCGCGCGCACGGCGGGCGATAGGCCCGACCTGATATTGCGTATCCTGCAGCGCCGTGACCGGGGTGATTTTGCTCATGTTGCCGGTCATGAAGACCTCATCAGCTTTGTGGAAATCCTCGAAACTCAGGATCGCTTCGTGCACGGTCACACCGTCTGCACGCAGGTTTTCGATATGGCGCGCGCGGGTGATTCCGGCCAGAAAGGTGCCGTTCGGGGTGGGGGTAAGCACCTCGCCATCCCGGACCATAAAGATGTTGGCGGTCGCGGTTTCAGCCACATGTCCCAACGCATCCGCGACCAGCGCGTTTGAGAAACCGTTGGACCGAACCTCTTGCAACATTCGCGCGTTGTTGGGGTAGAGACAGCCTGCCTTGGCGTTCACAACCGCCGACTCCAGAACCGGGCGACGGAAGCGCGTATAGCCCAGTGTCACCGACGCAGATTCGGGCGCCATTGGAATCTCTTCCAGGCAAATCGCGAAGCCCGTACTGTTCTCCAGCGGCACGATCGCCGTGCGGTCGCCGTCGATGCCCCAATACATCGGACGGATATAAACCGCTGCGTCCGGCGCATAACTTTCCAGCCCTTCGCGGATGATCTCGACCATCTGCTCGGTGGTCACAAACGGCGTCAGCATCAAAGCCTCGGCTGAGCGGTTCACGCGGGCACAGTGCGCCTCAAGATCGGGGACCAGACCGTCGAAATAGCGGGCTCCATCGAAGACGGACGACCCCAGCCAAGCGCCGTGATCGGCTGCCCGCATGATGGGCGCATCCCCGTCATGCCACTGACCTTCGAAATAGGTGCGAATATTTTTGCCGACTGCCATGACGCCCTCCCAAGCTTTGCGGCAAACCTAGGAAGACGTAACGGCAACGTCCAGAGCAATCAGCCCCGTTTTGCGCCAACCATGCCCACGATTTCGTAAGTTTGCTGTAGGATCGGGGCGGCAACAGCGCGCGCCTTTTCTGCACCATTGGCCAGAATTCGATCAATCTCGGCCTCTTCGCCCATCAGGCGGGCCATTTCGGACGAGATCGGGCCAAGTTTCGACACGGCCAACTCTGCCAACATCGGTTTGAACTCGCCAAACTGCTTGCCGCCGACCTCTGTCAGAACCTGCTCGGCAGTCTGGTCGCTGAGCGCGGCGTATATATTCACCAGATTGCGCGCCTCGGGACGTTCGGACAGGCCATCCACTTCCGATGGCAGAGCATCGGGGTCGGTCTTGGCCTTGCGGATTTTCTTGGCAATTGTGTCGGCGTCATCGGTCATGTTGATCCGCGTCATATCCGACGGGTCCGAGGACGACATCTTGCGCGACCCGTCCCGCAGGTTCATCACGCGTGGGGCAGGGCCGCCGATGACGGGTTCGGTGACAGGGAAGAACTCTACGCCATAGTCATGGTTGAACTTGATGGCGATGTCGCGGGTCAGTTCCAGATGCTGTTTCTGATCCTCACCCACTGGCACATGCGTCGCGTGATAGGTCAGAATATCCGCCGCCATCAGCGCTGGGTAAGCAAACAGACCCAGCGAGGCGTTCTGCGCATTCTTGCCGGCCTTATCCTTGAACTGCGTCATCCGCTGCATCCAGCCCATCCGGGCGATGCAGTTGAAAATCCAGGCCAGTTGCGTGTGCTCGGGCACTTGGCTTTGATTGAACAGGATGGATTTTTCCGGGTCCAGGCCAGCAGCGATAAAGCCTGCGCAAACCTCGCGGGTCTTTTCGCGCAGGCGGGTGGGGTCCTGCCAGACGGTGATCGCGTGCAGATCGACCATGCAATAGATGGTCTCAAAATCGTCGCCCTGCATATCCACGAACCGCTTGAGCGCACCCAGGTAGTTGCCAAGGTGCAGGTTCCCCGACGGCTGGATGCCGGAAAACACGCGCGGTGTGAACTGGGTGTCGGTCATCGAAGGGAACTCCCGTCTGGAAAAATCAGCCCCCGTCGCTTACCCATGAGGCAAAGGGACGTCAACAGCCGCGAAAGGCCAGCCCAATGAGCAGTGAGCATTATACACCCGCCGTGAACACTTTGCCGCCCGTGGTGGTGGCGCTGGTCTTGTTCATTTTCGGGATCGAGGTGATCTTCATGCTGGGCGCGCGTGGTCTGGTCGGCGGGCCAGGAGCGATTGGTTGGCGGCTGGATGCCTTGCAGCACTACGCGTTTTCGCCGGACATTTTCGATTGGATGATGAAAAACGGGCGCTGGCCGTTTGAACACCTGATCCGCTTTGTGACTTACCCGTTTGTCTCGGCCAATTTCACGCAGACGGTCTTTGTCTGTGTTTTTGTTCTGGCCATGGGCAAGATGGTGGCCGAGGTTTTTGGCAGTGTTGCGATGCTTGTGATCTTTGTTGTCTCGGGCATTGGCGGTGCGCTGGTCTATGCACTGCTCTTGGACCCGCGCTATCCCTTGGTGGGAGGGTTCCCTCCGGTCTACGGCCTGATCGGCGCGTTCACGTGGATCTTGTGGCGCAAGCTGTCGCTCGTCGGTGAGAACCAGTCGCGCGCGTTCAGTCTGATCGCGGTTCTGATGGGCATCCAACTTGTGTTTGGCCTGCTTTTTGGCGGAACGCTGGATTGGGTGGCGGATCTGGGCGGGTTCGCTACAGGATTTGCTCTGTCATTTGTGGTTGGTCCCGGCGGTTGGACAAGGATCATTGGGGGTATCCGCCGCGATTGATCAGGACCGCCGCAGTGCCTTTTTGAACTCGGTGATTTCAAAGGCGCGCAGAAAGTGGCCCAGCACAAAATACAACGCTGCCGCACCGACGATGAGGGCCAACAGTGCCACATAACGCCAACCTGGCAGGTGAAATGCCCACCCGAACAGGGAAAGGGCGGCAAATAGGCCAACGCCCATCCCAAGCGATGCGGCTACGATCCGCCATGCCCGACGTTTGAACCGGTCATCAAAACGCGCCTCCTCGCCCATACGTCGCGCCCCTAGCGCCAGCAGTCCGACCATGGCCCACCCGGCGACCGAGGCCGCAATTGCAGGCGCGATCCAGCCCAGCAGTGGATAAAGCCCAAAGGCCAGCCCCGCATTCACCACCATCGCCACCACCGCATAGCGGAACGGAGATTTTGTGTCCTCGCGTGCGAAGAACAGCGGTTGCAGCAGCTTTTGCAACATGAAAGCCGGCAGGCCGATGCCATAGATCGCCACGGCCAGCGCGGTGGCGGCGGTATCCTCGGCGGTGAACTGTCCACGCTCGAACAGGACCGAGACCAGAGGGATCGGCATGATCACAAAGGCCACTGTTGACGGAAGGGTCAGCAGCAGCGTGAACTCTCCGGCGCGGGAAAAGGCGTTGCGGGCGCCGTCTTTGTCACCCGCACGCAGGCGGCGAGACAGGTCAGGCAGCAACACGATTCCAACGGCGATGCCCACCACACCCAAGGGCAGTTGATACAGCCGGTCCGCGGCAAACAACCAACTGACCGCGCTTTCGGTTTTTGAGGCCACAAGCTGCCCCACCACAAGATTGACCTGCGTCACCCCCATCGCCAGCGCGGCGGGGACGGCAATGCGGACCATACGCTTCATCTCAGGGCTGAGTTTCGGCAGGCCGGGGCGGATGCGGATACCCGCGCGCTCGGTCGCGACCCAGACCAGCGCAAGCTGCGCCACACCGGCCAAGGGGATGATGGCGATCAGCCAGCGGATGACTTCGCCACCCGACAGTGCTCCGGCGATCATGGCGGTGCAGGCGAAAATGTTCAGCAGAACGGGCGCTGCGGCAGCGGCCGCAAAGCGGCCCGTGGCGTTCAGAACGCCCGAAAACAGTGCTGCCAGTGACATGAACAAGATGTAAGGGAAAACCACGTAACCATAATCCACGGCCAGATCGAACCGGTCGTCGCCGTAAAACCCTTCGGCGGTGATCCAGACCAGTGCGGGCATGAACACCATCGCCAGCCCAACCAGCGCCAAAACGGCCACAGCCAGCAGGTTGAAGGCGTCCTGTGCGAAACCTTCGGCGTTCTCGTCCCCTTCCAGCCGTTTGGAAAACATCGGGACGAAGGCCGCGTTGAACGCACCTTCGGCAAAGAAGCGGCGGAACATGTTGGGCAGGCGGAAGGCGGCCACAAAGGCGTCCATCACCGGGCCCGGCCCGATAAAAGCCGTCAGCAGGATTTCCCGCAGGAACCCCAATATCCGACTGGCCAGGGTCCAGAACCCGACCGTGAACAGGCCCGAGAACAGCCGGATTTGCTTCATGATTCCGCGCGCTCGGCGCCATCGGTGATGGCTTTGCGCAGCTTGGCCTCAAGCCCACGCTGCTTGCTTTCGGAGTGGTATTTCAGCCCGAACATATCCTTGACATAGAACGTGTCCACCACCTGCTCGCCATAGGTCGCGATCACCGCGTTGGCGACATAGACATTCGCTGCGGCCAGCGTGCGTGCCAGATCATAGAGCAGACCGGGGCGGTCGCGGGTATCGACCTCGATAATCGTATAGATTTCAGACCCGTCATTGTCGAAGATGATATGTGTCGGCACGTTAAAGGCGCGTTCGCGTTTCTTGATCTTGTCACGGGATTTCAACGCTTCGCGCGCCACGACCTCGCCTTTCAGCGTTTTGTGAATCATCTGCGTCAGGCGTGGCAGGCGGCTGGCTTCGAATGGGCGGCCATCTGCGTCCTGTATCCAGAACGCATCCGTGACATAACCATCCTTGGTCGTATAGCTACGCGCATCGACCACGTTTGCCCCAACCAGCGCCAAGGCCCCCGCAATCCGTGCAAAGATGCCCGGATGGTCGCCCATGGCGAAACAGGCGCGGGTGGCGTCGCGGTCCTCGTCCGGTTGCAGGCGAATCTCCATCGCGCCCGCGTCGCCACTGCGGTCAAGTGCCTGCAGCATCTCGGCAAATTCAACATGCGTCGACAGGTTAAGGCCCTGCCAATAGGGGTCGTAATGCCGACCGGTCTCGGTTTTCAGGTCAGCCTTGGACCAGTCGGCCAATTCGGCGCGCAGGGTCTTTTTGGCCTCGGCTCCGCGATTGGCACGGTTGAGGTCTTCCATTCCGGTTTCAAGGGCACGTTTGGTTTCCGCGTGCAGCGCCCGCAACAGGGTGGCCTTCCAGTTGTTCCACGTATCCGGCCCAACGCCGCGAATGTCACAGACCGTCAGAACTGTCAGCAGGTCCAACCGTTTGACTGTTTTCACGGCCTTCGCGAAATCGCGTACCGTGCGCGGATCGGAAATATCGCGCTTCTGCGCCATGTCGGACATCAGCAGGTGATAACGCACCAGCCATTCGACCGTTTCGCAATCAGCCTTGTTCAACCCAAGCCGAGGTGCAATTTTGCGGGCCATCTGTGCGCCGAGGATCGAGTGATCTTCGGGCCGCCCTTTGGCAATATCGTGGATCAGCAGGGCAACATACAGAACCTTGCGGTTCACACCCTCTTTCAGAATCGAAGAGGCCAGCGGCAGTGACTCGACCAACTCCCCGCGTTCGATCTGGGCGAGGTTCACGATGCACTGGATGGTGTGCTCGTCCACCGTGTAGCTGTGATACATGTTGAACTGCATCATCGCGACGATGTGCTCGAATTCGGGGATAAAGGCCGACAGGACCCCCAACTCGTTCATCCGGCGCAAGGCCCGTTCGGGGTTGCCGTGTTTCAACATCAGATCAAGAAAGATGCGCTGGGCTTCCTTGTCCTCGCGCATGTCGTCGTCGATCAGCTTCAGATTGGCGCTGACCAGCCGCATCGCATCGGGGTGGATCAACATCCCCGTGCGCAACCCTTCTTCGAACAGGCGCAGCAGGTTCAGCTTGTCGGCCAGAAACTTGTCGGCATCCGCCACGTCCAGACGCCCATGTACCATCTTGTAACCCGGTTTGACCCGTGGACGACGGCGGAAGATCCTTTCAAGCAGGGGCGCGCCTTTCATATGGGTGGCTTCCAGCTTGGTCAGGAAGATGCGGGTCAGCTCACCCACCTTCGTTGCTTCGCGGAAATAGCGCTGCATGAACACCTCGACCGCCCGGCGACCGGCGCGATCCTCGTATCCCATGCGCTCGGCCACCTCGACCTGCATGTCAAAGGTCAGTTGTTCGGTTGCGCGTCCAGTGACCAGATGCAGATGCGAGCGCACGGCCCACAGGAAATCTTCGGCCTGCACGAATGTGTTGAACTCATCGGGTGTGAACAGGCCAAGCGGCACCAGTTCGGCCACGTCTTGCACGCCATAAATATACTTGGCGATCCAATAGAGCGATTGCAGATCACGTAGACCGCCTTTGCCCTCTTTGACATTGGGCTCGACCATATAACGCTGGCCCTGCTTCTTGTGGCGGGCGTCGCGTTCTTGCAGTTTGGCTTCGATAAAGGCCCGTTCGCTGCCTATGAACAGCTCATCCCGCAAGCGGGTGTTCAGTTCATCTGACAGTGTCGTTTCACCAGCCAAATAGCGCTGTTCCAGCATCGCCGTGCGGATGGTGAAATCCTCGGCCCCCAGCCGCAGGCAGTCCTTGATCGTGCGCGAGGAATGCCCCACCTTCAGCCGCAGATCCCACAGGATATACAGCATGGATTCGATCACACTCTCGGCCCAGGCGGTGATCTTGTAGGGGGTCAGAAACAGCAGATCGACATCCGAGGACGGGGCCATTTCACCCCGGCCATAGCCGCCCACCGCCAGAACCGCGATCCTTTCGCCCTGCGTTGGCGTCGCCAGAGGGTGCAGATCCTGGCTGGCCACCTGCATCGCCGTACAGACCAGCCCATCGGTCAGATAGGTGTAGGAATGGGTTAAAGGGCGCGCGTCGAACGGGCGCTGGGCAAAGGCGTCGGCAATGGCCTGACGCCCAGCCTTTTGCGCGGCACGCAGGACGCGCACAGTCTCGGATCGCCGCGCGCTGTTATCTGCGGTGTTTTCAAAGGCCTCCGACAGATCGGCCATGACGGCGGCACTGTCGAAAATATCTTCGGCCGGGCAAATCAGCTCACCCTTGGGGGTCAGCGTCAGGGCCGGTCGATCAGAAACCGGCGCCAGAGAAGCTTTGTGGGGCAGGGTCAATCACTACTACCTGTTTATTCTGGATCGTGGCGACTGCCAGACCGCGTTCATTGGTGCCATCGGGGCGCAGGCGGAAGATGCCGCCGACACCTTGGAAACCGGCATTCTGGGTCAGGGCCGAAGCCGTCAGCGCGTCTGCTTTTCCCTGACTGACCAGAGCGCCGATCGCGGCAATACCGTCATAGGCCAACCCGCTGATCGGATGAGGCGCTTCGCCATAGGTGTTGTTATAACGTTGGCGGTAGGCTTGCGCCTTGGCAGGGTCGGGCAATGCGAACCAGCCCCCCTGCACACCCGGCAGCTCTAGTGTTTGTGCCGGGATGTCCCAGCGGGTCAGGCCAATATATTGCGTTATGGCCGGCGACACGCCTGCTTCGGGTAAAAGCTGGGACAGCAGCGGCAGAGCCCCCGCTGTGGTCGCTGTCAGGATGATCGAATCCGCGCCTGCGGCATCGACGGTTGCCTTGATCGTCGGCACCGAGTTGATCACACCCTGTTGCGACCGGTCATAGCCGACCGTGCCCGCATTGTTCACCCGGCTGGTGCTCAGCGCGCGGGCAATTGCGGATTGGCCCAACTGGCCTGCGGCATCGTTGGAATGTACGATGACCATTCCGTTCTTGCCTTGCGATCCAGCGAAATTGACCAGCCTGTTGGCCGTGTTGTCAAAAGTCGGACCCAGAACAAAGACATTGCCACCTGCGATGCTTGTATTGTTCGAGAAGGACAGGACATTGACGTTGTTGTTCAAAACCGCCAAACCGGCCGAGTTTGCGGCCTGCGCATAAACCGGTCCCAGGATGATTTTGGCCCCCTCGGCCACCGCACGTTGCGCCGCAGCCGAGGCTGTGCCCGAGTTGCCTTGCGTGTCATAGACCCTCAGATCAATTTGCACATTCTGCAAGTCCGCCATGGCCAGGCGGGCCGCGTTTTCCAGGCTACGGGCCAGCGCTGCGTCACCCGAATTCGCTGAACCTGCTGGAACCAGCAGGGCCACGGGAACAGGTTTGGACGTGTTGATCGAGGGGCCACCACCGGTTCCGCCGGGGACGCAGGCGGTCAAAAGCGCCGCGGTTGCCAATGCGATGGCGGATTTCGCCAGTTTGCGAACGGGCTTGCAAACGCTAAACATCTAAAAGAAAACTCCCTGTCCCAGCGGCTTGATGCTCCGCCATTCTGTTAGGCCGCGATAATAAACGTCACGCTGTGAGGGTCCAGCTTTGAATCACCAAAAAGTTAGATTGGGCTCGGGCCTGTATTTTGTTGCCACTCCGATCGGCACGGCGCGCGACATTACGCTCAGGGCACTGGACGTGTTGGCCTCGGCAGATGTGATCGCGGCTGAAGACACCCGCAGCCTGCGCCGGTTGATGGAGATACACGGTGTTCCGCTGAAAGGCCGTCGTATTCTGGCCTATCACGATCACAGCGGCGCTGGCGCGCGACAGAAAATTCTGCAAGCTCTGGCGGATGGCAGCTCGGTGGCCTACGCGTCCGAAGCCGGGATGCCTTTGATTGCCGATCCGGGCTATGACCTTGGCCGCCAGGCGGCCGAAGCGGGGCACACCGTCACCTGCGCCCCAGGTCCCTCGGCGGCTTTGATGGCGCTGACGCTTGCTGGCCTGCCCACGGATGCCTTCTTTTTCGCTGGATTCCTGCCCAACACGTCGAACGCGCGAAAGTCAAGGATCGAGGCGCTGCGCGATGTGCCGGGCACACTGATCTTCTACGAATCACCCAAGCGCGTTGCGGCCTGCCTGTCGGACTTGGCCGAAGTATTGGGTGACACAAGACAAGCGGCAATGTGCCGGGAACTGACCAAGAAATTCGAGGAAGTGAAACGCGGAACTCTGGCCGAGTTGGCCGCTGATTTAAGCGGACAGACTGTCAAAGGCGAAATTGTCCTGCTTGTGGATCGCGGGCATTCGGAAACTGTTAATGAATTGGACGTAGAACAGGCTTTGAAGGAAGCCTTGGAAACCCATTCGGTTCGGGATGCGGCAGATCTGGTGTCGGAAATGTTCAAACTGCCCCGTCGCCCGATCTATCAAAAGGCTCTGAAGCTGAGAAAGGGATGACATGTCCGCACGCGCTGTTCGAAGTTCAGTTTCTTATCAGGCAGGCCAATCCGCTGAATTGCAGGTGGCTACGGACTATGAACGTCGCGGCTATTCCATCGCACATCGCCGCTGGCGCGGGGCCGGAGGGGAGATTGACCTGATCGCGCGGGATGGTGACTGCCTTGTGTTCATTGAAGTTAAGAAAAGCAGCAGTTTTGACCGAGCTGCGGCACGGATCAACCAGCGTCAGATGAAACGGATCTGCGCCTCTGCTTCACAGTTTTTGGAAAATGAACCCGCAGGACAACTGACGAATGTGCGCTTTGACGCAGCGCTGGTGGATGCAACTGGCGCAGTCAAAATCGTTGAAAACGCCTTTGGGCAAGCCTGACCCCCATTGAACCCTCGGGCCCGCTGGGCCATGTATCTGGCGTGAAACTGAGGGACACGCCATGAAAATCGCCTTTCAGATGGACCCAATCGGGGCCGTGGATATCAATGCAGACAGCTCATTCCGACTGGCCGAAGAGGCGCAGGCACGTGGGCATTCGCTGTTTTTCTACGGACCGGATCAGTTGGCGTATCAGGAAGGGCGCATAAAAGCACGCGGCCATGACATGACGGTGCAGCGTGTGGCAGGAAACCCGGCTGAACTGGGGCCTGAGCGTGAGGTTAATCTGGCCGATTTCGATGTGGTCTGGCTGCGGCAGGATCCACCGTTCGATATGCACTACATCACCTCGACGCATTTGTTAGACCGTTTGAAGGGCAAGGCGCTGGTGGTCAATGATCCGTTCTGGGTGCGCAATTACCCCGAAAAGCTGCTGGTGCTGGATTTCCCCGATCTGACGCCACCGACAACGATTGCGCGCGATCTGCAGACAATCAAAGTTTTCAAGGAAAAGCATGGCGATATCATCCTCAAGCCGCTTTATGGCAATGGTGGTGCGGGCGTGTTCCGGCTGGATGCCAACGACCGCAACCTGACTTCGTTGCATGAGTTGTTCACCGGTTTCTCGCGCGAGCCGCTGATTGTTCAGAAGTTCCTGCCCGATGTAAGCAACGGCGACAAACGTGTGATCCTTGTGGATGGTGAGCCGGTTGGCGCAATCAATCGCGTGCCAGCCAAGGGCGAGACGCGGTCGAACATGCATGTGGGCGGTCGCCCTGAAAAGATTGGCCTGTCCGACCGGGATTTGGAGATTTGCGCCGCCATTGGTCCTTTGCTGAAGGAAAAAGGCCAGATTTTCGTCGGCATCGACGTGATCGGAGATTACCTGACCGAGATCAACGTGACCTCGCCCACCGGCATTCAGGAGCTGGAACGGTTCGACGGTGTCAACATCGCTGAAAAAATCTGGCAGGCGATTGAAGCCAAGGTTTAAGACGCCGCCCGGGCGCTGATACGAAAGCTCAGCGCCTCGGCCACATGGGGGCGGCGGATATCCCGCGCGCCCTCAAGATCGGCAATGGTGCGCGCGACCCGCAGGATGCGGTGATAGGCGCGCGCCGACAGGCCGAACCGTTCCGCGGCTTTCAGTAACAGCTCTTTGCCTTCGGCGTCGGGTGCGGCGATCTCTTCCAGCAGCTTGCCCTCCATATCCGCGTTCTGGCGGGGCTCCATGCCCTCGAACCGCTCAGCCTGCACGGCGCGTGCGGCTTCGACCCGTGCGGCAACGGTGGCGGAGCTGTCCCCAGAAGGCGGCAGGTCCAAATCGGTGAACCCGACCGGAGGCACCTCGATCCGCAAGTCGAACCGATCCATCAGCGGGCCAGAGATGCGGCCCAGATAATCCTCGCCACAGACCGGCGCGCGGGAACAGGCGCGGGCAGGGTCGGTCAGGTAGCCGCATTTGCAGGGGTTGGCGGCGGCCACCAGCATGAAGCGGCAGGGGTATTTCACATGGGCATTGGCGCGGGCCACCATGACCTCGCCCGTTTCAATCGGTTGGCGCAGGGTTTCTAGAACGGTGCGTGGAAATTCAGGGAATTCGTCCATGAACAGAACCCCGTTATGAGCCAAGGAAATCTCACCGGGTTTCGCGCCTCGACCACCGCCGACAATCGCAGCCATCGAGGCGGTGTGATGCGGTTCTCGGAATGGGCGGGTGCGGCTGATCCCGCCTTCGTCAAGCAATCCGCAGAGCGACTGGATCATAGAGGTTTCCAGTGCCTCGGATGGGGTCAGAGGCGGCAGAATTCCCGGCAGACGCGCGGCCAGCATCGATTTGCCCGACCCCGGTGTGCCGATCATGATCAGGTGATGCCGCCCGGCAGCGGCGATCTCTAACGCGCGTTTGGCCCGCTCTTGCCCTTTCACATCGCGCAGGTCGCGCGCGCTGGGCGCAAGGCTGACCTCGCCGGGTTGGGCTGCCGACAAGGGTGCCTGACCCGAGAAGTGCCGCACCACATCGCCTAGTGATGTGGCCCCGATAACCTGTGTAGCATCGACCCAAGCAGCCTCGGCGCTGGAGGCCTTGGGACACAGCAGTGCGCGATCTTCGGCGGCGGCGGTCATGGCGGCGGGCAGGGCGCCGACGACGGGTACGAGCGATCCGTCCAATGACAGCTCACCCAGCGAAACCGCGCCTTCGGCAGCATCGGGAGGGATTATTTCCAATGCAGACAGCAGCGCGACGGCGATGGGCAGGTCGAAATGGCTGCCCTCTTTCGGCAGGTCGGCGGGCGAGAGGTTTATGGTGATGCGTTTGGACGGCAGCGCGATGGCCATGGAGCCAAGCGCGCTACGCACGCGGTCGCGGGCCTCGGACACGGCCTTGTCAGGCAGGCCGACGATGGAAAAGGCGGGCAGGCCTGGCGAGACGGCGCATTGTACCTCGACCGGGCGGGCCTCGACCCCTTGGAAAGCAACAGTATGAGAGCGGGCGACCATGAACGACCTTTTTGGTTAACAGGTCGTTGCTGGCACGCCGCCGGTTTAGGAATCGTTAACGCCTGCGACCATGTCAGAGAATTTCGGCCAAGCGCCAGGGTCTGCGGCGGTTTTGTCACGGCAGAACGGGTTGCAGAAGCCCCAGATGCGCCCGTCCAGTTCAAGGAAATCCGTCACAGGGTCGCCGGAATAGGGGCAGGTGGCGTTGACCGAGGGGCCTGCATCCACGGCGCGGGCTGGGAGCGACCCGACTGGCCAGGGTTGTGTTGCCAATCCCAGTGCGTAGGGGAAAGGGTCATAGGTCACAGTCAATCCCATCGCGCGCCATTGGCGTGCGGACAGGTCCGACAGCAGAGCTAGGCAATAGGCTCGGGTTGCGTCCGAGACCGGCAATCCATAACCGATAATCCGCGCGGCCACCGGCGTATAGAAGACATCCGCCAGGGAATAGGCGCCAAACAGCGGACCGGTGGTGGCCCCGGATACGCTGCGAGAATGGGCCCATAGGGTCTCGATCCGGTCAAGGTCGCGCAGGGTATCTGCTGAGGGTTCAAACCCAGTCCAGCAATGGTGCAACTGCATCGGGCATTCGCCGCGCAAGGCGGTGAACCCGGCCACCATCTCGGCGCATAACCAGCGCGCGGTGGCGCGGGCGACTGGATCTGCAGGCCACAGCCCGGCGTCGGGATGTCGTTCGGCCAGAGTTTCGGCCATGGCGAGGCTTTCGCCTACCACCGTCCCGTCGGGCAGGCGTAAGGCGGGCACCAAACGGGCGGGGGCGAGTGGCTTCATATCCTCGGCCATGGTGCCGGAATAGAGGCCGATCATATGGGCTTTGTAAGGCAGGCCGAACCGTTCTAGCATCAGCCAGCCGCGCATGGACCAGCTGGAAAACAGGCGGTCCCCGATAAACAGATCATAAGTCATGTGGACAGAATGGCGCGGCATGACGCGGCGGTAAATCAGTGAATTGTGCGCAGGTGCATCACGCCAGGTGATTGATCCGCCCGACCGACCAGCGATCCCCGTGATGAGTCAGTTCCGTGACCGAGAGGTTGTCGATCTTGTGGCTGAACGCCTCTTGCGCGGTCACGTCCAGCGCGCGCTGCACCTGCGTCAAGATCACGCCGAAATGCACCACCACGACCAGATCGTGCCCTGTATGATCGGCCATCAGCCGGTCGATCACGGCATCCACCCGTGCGCGCACCTCGTTCCAGCTTTCGCCATCCGGGGGGCGCACGTCGCCGGGATTGTCCCAATAAGCAAAGGCGAGGTCGGGGTCTTCGGCCTCAATCTCTCGGAACCCACGCAGCTCCCAAGTGCCGAAATTGATCTCGCGCAGGTCGGGGTGGTGGGGCAGGCGGGTGCGTGTCCCCTGAATGGCCGAAGCCGTATCGGCGGCGCGGGACAGGTCGGACGAGATCACAACCGCATCAGACGGCAGATGGTCATGCAAGCGCTGGAGCGCCACTGTGTCGCTGAGGTCAGCGGGCAGGTCGGACCAGCCGACCATGGTTTTCGCATGGGTCGGCCCATGGCGGACAAGGTGCAGCCGGGTCATGGAAGCTGCCCTTTCAAAACCAAGGGCAGGCCCACCGTGACCTGCACCACCAGATCGGCCTGCGCCGCCAGCGCGATGTTCAGCCTTCCCTGCGCCTCGCGGAACCTGCGGGAAAGGGCGTTGTCGGGGACAATGCCCTGGCCCACCTCGTTCGAGACGACGATGACCGGGGCCCGACATCCGGCCAGAGCATCCAAAAGGTCCGCCTGCGCCTGATCCAGATCGTTGTCAGCCAGTAGGTGATTGGTCAGCCACATGCTGGCGCAGTCGATCAGGCAAACTTGGCTTTTGTCCAGCGTGGCCAGCGACGGGCGCAGGTCCAGCGGGGCCTCAATGGTGGTCCAGCCATCGCCGCGCTGGGCGACATGCCGCTTCACCTTTTTGTGCATCTCGTCATCAAACACTTGTGATGTCGCCAGATAAATGCGACTTTTTTCTGTTGAAACAGTAAGTTGTTCTGCAAATGCAGACTTGCCCGAGGCAGCTCCGCCTATCACAAAGGTTAAATCCGGATACACTATTCTTACCTTCCATGTGATCCACCCGGTTTCGTTCTGCGTATCGACCATAGGTCGGCAAGGCAAGGCCGGGGTGCGCCTGCGAAAAGGGGAGGTTTCCATGGCACTGGATAACGCAAACGATTTTTCGATGTCACGGCAGGCAATGAAGGCCGAATTGCTGGACGCGGAGACCGAATTGAAATTGGCCTATGCATGGCGTGACCACCGCGATGAAAAGGCGCTGCATCGGTTGATCACCGCATATATGCGGCTGGCGATCTCTATGGCGGCCAAGTTCAAACGCTATGGCGCGCCGATGAATGACTTGATTCAAGAGGCCGGTTTGGGCCTGATGAAAGCCGCCGACAAATTCGACCCGGACCGGGGTGTGCGGTTCTCGACCTATGCGGTCTGGTGGATCAAAGCCAGCATTCAGGACTATGTGATGCGCAACTGGTCGATGGTGCGTACTGGGTCGACGTCCTCTCAGAAATCGCTGTTTTTCAACATGCGCCGCGTGCAGGCTCGGCTAGAGCGTGAAGCTGCGACGGAAGGGATGGAATTGGACAGGCACCAGCTTCATCAGATGATCGCCACTGAAATCGGTGTCCCTCTGCGTGATGTCGAGATGATGGAGGGGCGCCTTTCAGGGTCGGATTTCTCGCTGAATGCAGTGCAATCCGCAGATGAGGATGGGCGCGAGTGGATTGACGCGCTGGAGGATGAGCGCGAGCAGGCCGCCGAAACCGTCGAGAACAGCCATGACACCGCGCAGTTGCGTGAATGGCTGGTAACTGCCATGCGATCCCTGAACGATCGTGAGCAGTTCATCGTGCGCGAACGCAAATTGCGGGAACCGGCGCGGACATTGGAAAGTCTGGGTCAGGAATTGGGTCTGTCGAAAGAGCGTGTGCGTCAGCTAGAAGCCGCCGCTTTCGTCAAAATGCGCAAGAACCTTGAAGCGCAATCGCGCGAGGTGCAACACTTCATCGCATGAGACAGTTTGCGATTCTGCTGTGTGCGCTTGTAGTTACAGCCGGTGTAGGCCGGGCCGATGGACTGATTCCTGATGATGTTGCCGACGCAATGCGCGCGGCGGATGTAGTGATTTTGGGTGAAATCCACGACAACCCACAGCATCACATCGTCCAAAAAGAGGCGTTGGAGATCATCAACCCCTCGGCCGTGGTCTGGGAAATGGTCACCGAAGAGGGCGCGCAACGGCTGGCTCAGAAAGCTGCGACCAACCCCGAGGAATTGGACCGTATCCTGAAATGGGCCGAGATGGGGTGGCCGTCCCTCAGCATGTATTACCCGGTCTTTCAGGCTACCGATGCGCCGGTCTATGGGGCGATGGTTCCCCGTGCGGCGGCGCGCGCTGCAATGGAACGGGGTGCTGCCACGGCGCTGGGCGCGGATGCGGCGCGCTATGGGCTGACCGTGCCTCTTTCGGCTGCGGATCAGGCTGAACGCGAGGCAGATCAACTGGCGGCGCATTGCGATGCGCTCCCGCAAGAGGCGCTGCCTCAGATGGTGGCCATCCAACGTTTGCGCGACGCGGTTCTGACGCGTTCGATCTTGCGTGCCGATGACGAAACAGGCGGGCCGATTGCTGTGATCACTGGTAATGGGCATGCCCGCAAGGATCGCGGGATTCCGACATTCACGTCCCGGCTGCGCCCCGGCCTGAAAGTCTTTGTGTTGGGGCAGTCCGAGGATGGCGCGATCTCAGGCGAGTTTGACGCGGTGATCGACAGCCCTTCGGTCGAACGCGAAGACCCCTGTCTGGCATTCCAGACGCAGAATTAACCGCTGGAACTGTCTGGCCTGCTTGCCTAATGTCAGGGCCGACCGGGACGGGAAGGGCTGAACATGCTGGCATCGAAACGAATTCTGCTGATCATCGGCGGAGGCATCGCAGCCTATAAATCGCTGGATCTCATCCGCCGCCTGCGCGAACGCGGCGCGGCCGTAACCCCGGTTCTGACCCGCGCGGCTGAGGAATTCGTGACCCCTTTGTCTGTGTCTGCCTTGGCCGGAGAGAAGGTCTATCGCGATCTTTTCGATCTGACCGATGAGGCCGAGATGGGCCATATCCAACTCTCCCGCTCTGCCGATCTTGTAGTGGTTGCCCCGGCCACTGCCGATCTGATGGGCAAAATGTCCAGCGGGCTGGCCAACGACATGGCCTCGACCCTGCTGATGGCGACCGACACGCCAGTTCTGTGTGCCCCTGCGATGAATGTGCGGATGTGGGATCACCCCGCGACGCAGCGCAATCTGACGCAACTGCAGGCGGATGGTGTCCGCTTTGTTGGCCCGAACGAGGGCGACATGGCCTGTGGCGAATACGGCCCCGGTCGTATGTCCGAGCCGCTTGAAATCGTTGCTGCGGTCGAGGCGCATCTGGGCGGCGGCCCCTTGCAGGGCAAGCGTATTCTGGTCACTTCGGGCCCCACCCATGAACCCATCGATCCGGTGCGCTATATCGCCAACCGGTCCTCGGGCGCGCAAGGAACGGCGGTGGCGAGGGCGCTCGCCGCGCTGGGGGCCGAGGTGGTGTTTGTCACCGGCCCGGCGGATGTGGCTCCGCCCCAAGGCGTACAGGTGGTTGCGGTCGACACCGCGCAACAGATGTCGGATGCGGTGGACGCCGCCTTGCCCGTGGATGCAGGCGTGTTTGCGGCGGCTGTGGCGGATTGGCGGGTGGCCAGCGCCTCGGACCGGAAGCTGAAGAAAACCCGCGACGGCCTGCCCGCGCTGGAATTTGCGGAAAACCCCGACATTCTGAAACGCGTCTCGCATCTGGAAACGGGTCGCCCCGCGCTGGTCGTGGGCTTCGCCGCCGAGACCGATAGTGTGATCGAACACGCCACCGCGAAGCGCGCGCGTAAGGGGTGCGACTGGATTGTGGCCAATGATGTCAGTCCCGCCACCGGCATCATGGGCGGGTCCGAGAATGCGGTCACGTTGATTTCGGACGCAGGGGCCGAAGAATGGCCACGTATGAGCAAGGACGCTGTGGCCGAGCGGTTGGCGCGCAAGATCGCCGACGCGCTGACCGCGTGAGAGAAAAGGAAACAAGATGGTTGCAATTCGCGTGATCCGCGAAGACGGCTCTGACCCCTCAGTACCGTTGCCGTCCTACGAAACCACTGGTGCGGCGGGCGCGGATGTTCGAGCCAACCTACCGGATGGAGCGTCGATAACGCTGAACCCCGGACAGCGCGCCTTGGTTCCCACCGGCCTGCGGATCGAAATCCCGAATGGCTATGAGGTGCAGGTGCGTCCAAGGTCCGGGCTGGCGTTGAAACATGGGATCACGCTACCCAACACGCCGGGTACGATCGACAGCGATTATCGCGGCCCGCTGGGTGTGATCGTGCTGAATGCCGGGCAGGAGGTGTTCGAGATCACCCACGGCGAACGCATTGCGCAGCTTGTCGTGGCTCCGGTCGTTCAGGCCACATTTGAGTCTACCGATACGCTCAGCGACACCGAACGCGGCGCGGGTGGGTTCGGCTCGACCGGGCGCGGCTGATGCTGTTGGTTTTCATTCTGGCTGCCGGGCTGTGGGGCGTTGGCTATCTGGCTGGCGTGTCGCGCACCGCGCGGATGACATCCGTCGGGGTGTTGCTGTTGGGCGTGATCACGGCGCAGCTGGTTCTACCGGACGGGCACCCCTTGCGTCAGGCGACTGGCGGCTCTGCGGCGATGTGGCTGATCCTGGCTGGTTTCGCGGTTCTGGTTCTGGTTTATGGAAGGGTGCTGAAAGCGTTACGCAACCGCGCGACGCCCGCCACGAAGGAGTCCGCCATGCCATCCGACCAATTCTCTGAAACCGAGCTGGAACGTTATGCCCGCCATATCGTGTTGCGGGAACTGGGTGGGCCGGGTCAGAAAAAGATGAAACAGGCCCGTGTGCTGGTTATCGGTGCCGGGGGGCTGGGCGCGCCAGCGCTGCAATATCTGGCTGCCGCCGGGGTTGGGACCATCGGTGTTATCGACGATGACGAGGTCGAAAATGCCAATCTGCAACGTCAGGTCATACACCGCGACGCGGATATCGGGATGCCCAAGGTTTTCTCGGCGCAGCAGGCCATGCAGGCGCAAAACCCTAATGTGATCGTGCTGCCTTACCACCGCCGTCTGACTGATGAGATCGCGCAGGATTTGTTTGCCGATTTCGATCTGATCCTCGATGGCACTGACAATTTCGACACTCGCTATCTGGCCAACCGCACGGCGGTTGCGCTGGGCAAGCCGCTGATCTCGGGTGCTCTGTCGCAATGGGAAGGGCAGCTGAGCGTCTTTGATCCCGCCCATGATGCCCCTTGCTATCAGTGTATATTCCCAGAGGCTCCGGCCCCAGGGCTGGCGCCTTCCTGCGCCGAGGCTGGCGTGATTGGCCCTCTGCCCGGCGTTGTGGGCTCGATGATGGCGGTGGAGGCGATAAAGGTGATCACCGGGGCTGGGCAGGCTCTGCGCGGTGAGATGCTGATCTATGACGCGCTTTATGGGGAAAGCCGCAAGATCACCCTGTCGCGCCGCGCCGATTGTCCGATTTGCGGTAAGTGAGCGCGCGCACTGGATCATGCCCCCTTGTGTTCCTAGGTTGTGCTCAAAGGAGAGTTTCATGACCAACCCGATCCTGTCCGACTGGACCACACCGTTTGAAATCGCGCCCTTCGACACGATTGCCGACACCGATTTCGCGCCCGCGCTGGATGCGGCCTTGCAGGCGCATAACGCGCAGATCGACGCCATCGCGGACAACCCCGACGCGCCCAGCTTTGCCAATACGGTTGAGGCGCTTGAGGCTGCGGGTGAGCAATTGGACAAGGTCCTGTCCGTCTTCTTCACTGTGGCCGGGGCTGACAGCAACCCGGCGCGAGAAGAGTTGCAGCGGGACTTTTCGCCCAAGCTGGCGGCGCATTTCTCTGGCATTTCCTCGAACAAAGCGCTGTTTCAGCGGGTGGCCGACCTGTGGGACCGAAAGGATGATCTGAACCTGACCGAAGAACAGGCGCGGGTTCTGATGCTGACCCATCGGGGCTTCGTGCGCGCGGGCGCGGCCCTGACCGGGGATGCAGACGCGCGGATGCAGGAAATCAAGGCGCGGCTGGCCTCGCTGGGTACATCCTTTACCCAGAACGTGCTGGCGGACGAGCGCGCGTGGTTCATGGACCTGTCCGAGGATGATCTGGAAGGTCTACCAGATTTCGTCGTGGATGCCGCCCGCGCCGCCGGGCAGGAAAAGGGTGTAGATGGTCCCGTTGTCACCCTGTCCCGCTCGATCATCGTCCCATTCCTCCAATTCTCGCCCCGCCGCGATCTGCGCGAGGTGGCCTATAAGGCCTGGACTGCGCGTGGCGCGAATGGGGGCAAGACGGATAACCGCGAAAATGCCGCCGAAATCCTCAGCCTTCGCGAAGAACGCGCCAAGCTGCTCGGCTATGCCAATTTCGCCACCTACAAGCTGGAAACCGAGATGGCCCGCACGCCGGACAAGGTGCGCGATCTGTTGATGCAGGTTTGGGAGCCCGCCAAGACCCGCGCGGATGCGGATGCCGAGATTCTGACGCAGATGATGCAGGCGGATGGGGTCAACGGCCCTCTGGCCGCGTGGGATTGGCGCTATTATGCCGAGAAACGCCGCAAGGCCGAGCATGATCTGGATGAGGCCGCGCTGAAACCCTACCTGCAGCTGGACCGGATGATCGAGGCCGCCTTTGCCTGTGCCAACCGCTTGTTCGGGTTGGAGTTCGCGCCGCTGGACGTGCCCCTCTACCACCCCGATTGCCGCGCGTGGGAGGTCACGCGCAACGGCCAGCATATCGCGGTGTTCATCGGTGATTACTTCGCGCGGGGCTCCAAGCGATCCGGCGCGTGGTGCAGCGCGATGCGGTCGCAGGCCAAGTTTCCCAAGGTGCAGGCTCCGGTCGTGATCAATGTCTGCAATTTTGCAAAGGGCGATCCGGCGCTGCTGTCTTATGATGACGCCCGGACGCTATTTCATGAATTCGGCCATGCGCTGCATCAGATGCTGTCGGATGTGACTTATGAAAGCATATCGGGTACGTCTGTCGCGCGCGATTTCGTAGAACTGCCCAGCCAGCTTTACGAACACTGGTTGGAAGTGCCCGAAGTTCTGGCCGAGTTCGCCACCCATGCCGAAACCGGCGCGCCGATGCCGCAAGACATGCTGGACAAGGTGCTAAAGGCCGCCAATTTCGATCAGGGGTTTCAGACGGTCGAATATGTCGCCTCGGCGCTGGTCGATCTGGAATTCCACGATGGCGCGGCCCCCGCCGATCCGATGGCGAAACAGGCAAAGGTGCTGGAGGGTCTGGGAATGCCCCCGGTCATCGGAATGCGTCACGCCACCCCGCATTTCGCGCATGTGTTTGCCGGCGACGGCTATAGCTCGGGCTATTACAGCTATATGTGGTCCGAGGTCATGGACGCCGACGCCTTCGCCGCCTTTGAAGAGGCTGGAGGCGCATTTGACCCCGCCCGCGCCAAGGCGCTGGAGGAAAACATTCTGTCCACCGGAGGCTCGCGCGAGGCCGAAGACCTGTATCTGGCCTTCCGGGGCCGGTTGCCGGGGGTTGAGGCTTTGCTGAAAGGGCGCGGGCTAGTAGCCTAAAGCGCGGTCGACGAGGTGCAGGTAGGGTTCACCCGCCTCACCGCGTCGAATGTTTTCAACGATCACCTGCGCGGCTGTCACTGGCCGCGTTTCCGAGGCGATATGCGGCGTGACCGTCACGTTCGGATGCGCCCAATAAGGGTGGTCGATTGGCAAGGGTTCAACCCGGAACACGTCCAGCGTGGCGTGGCCGATTTGTCCGGCGTTCAGCGCATCCAGCAGAGCGCTGTCGTCGATGAGAGGGCCTCGGCCCGGATTGATCAGACATGCGCCCTTAGGCAGCAGGGCGAGTGTTTCCGCGTTCAACAGGTTCTCGGTCGCCGGTGTGTCGGGCAGCAGCAGAACGACGATTTCAGCTGTGGTCAGCGCCGCGCGTAGCCCGTCTCCGCCGTGGAGGCAGGTGACACCGGGGATGTCCTTGGGCGACCGACTCCAGCCCGTGACGTTGAAACCCAATACAGCAAGTGCCCGCGCGGATGCCTCGCCCAACATGCCAAGGCCCAGTATGCAGACGGTGCGTTCAGGGGCCAGCGGTGGGGCCTCGGGTATCCATGTGCCGTCCTGAACAGTGATATGGCGGTCCATTCCAAGATGGTATCGCAGCACGTGGCCGACCACCCATTCGGTCATGCCTTGCGTCAGGCCGAAATCCACCATTCTAGCGAGGGGAACGGTTAGGGTCGCGTTATCTGCGATGCTTTCGACCCCGGCCCACAGGCTGAGCACGGCCTTCAGCCGCGAATACGGCGTGAAGTCCAATAGCCCACCGTTTGGCGCATAGACCACGTAATCGACCTGATCCGGGTCCATCTGCGTTCCGATCGCCGCATCCACCCCCGCATTGGTCAAGCCGTCTGACAAGAGGGGTTCATACACGGGCCACAATTCAGGTCGCGCGGAAAACAGGACGTTCACGGGCATCGGGGGCCTTTCAAATCAGCGAGGACGATGGATATGCGCGCTTTGCACAATACCGAAGGCCGCCATCAGGACAAGCATGGCCGAGCCGCCATAGCTGACCATAGGCAGGGGCACACCCACGACTGGGGCCAGTCCCATCACCATCGACATGTTCACCGCGAAGAACAGGAAGAAGTTCAGCGCGATGCCCAGCGTCACCAGCGACGAAAACCGGTCCTTGGTCGACAGCGCCGTCACCAGACAGAACACGATGATCAGGCCATAAAGGATCAACAGGGTAATGCCACCGACAAAGCCGAACTCCTCGGCCAATGTGGTGAAGATGAAATCGGTATGTTTTTCCGGCAGGAAGTTCAGCCGCGATTGTGTGCCTTGCATGAAGCCGCGCCCGTTCCAGCCACCCGATCCCAGCGCGATTTTGGACTGAGTAATGTGATAGCCCGCGCCCAGCGGGTCGGTGGAGGGGTCCAGAAAGGTATCAATCCGGCGGAACTGGTAGTCCTTGAGTAACTGCCACTCGGTTCCGCGGCTGTTGAAAACGGTTGCGATCAGCCCGACCACGGCGGCGATGACAGCGGCGAAATAGGCCCAGTGGACCCCTGCCAGAAACATCATCCCGCCCCCTGCAGCCAGCAACAGGATCGAGGTGCCAAGGTCGGGTTGTTTGAGCACGAAGAACACGGGGATCAGGATCAGGATCACCGGAAGGATCACCCACAGCGGGCGCGAGGTTTTGTGCGAGGGCAGCCAGTCGTAATAGGCGGCCAGCACCATCACAAGGGCAACCTTCATCACCTCGGACGGTTGTAGGCGCATGAAGCCAAGGTCGATCCAGCGCTGTGCGCCCATGCCAATCGTCCCGAACAGTTCGACCACGATCAGTAGGCCAATTGAGCCCAGGTAGGCCACAACCGACATGTTGCGCCAGAACCAGATGGGAACAAGCGCGATGATGAACATCACCGCGAGGCCCAACCCGAACCGCTCCATCTGCGGTTCGGCCCAAGGGGTCCATGACCCTCCTGCAACCGAGAACAGCATCAGGAACCCGGCGCTGGCCACGCTGATCAGCAGCAGAGTCAGGGGCCAGTTCATATACAAGAACTTGCGGAACCCCGAGGGCGTGGATTTGACCGTATACTCAAGATAGCTCATGCGCGGTCCTTTTCGGACGGGCGCGCTTTGGGACGGCGATCGCCTTCAAGCTTCTTTTGCAGTTCCTTGATCCGGTCGCGGTCGGCAACCGGATAGGCGTCCAATGGCGGCGTTCCATTATAGAGCGCCTGTAACATGATGTCCCGCGCCACAGGGGCTGCGGCTTTCGACCCACCTCCGCCATGTTCCACCACCACGGCAATCGCGTATTTCGGCTTGTCATAGGGCGCGAAGCTGACGAACAGAGCATGGTCTCGGCGTTCCCACGGCAGGTCCTCGTTGCGGATCACACCTGCGGCGCGCTCGGCCTTGGTGATGTTGCGTACTTGGCTTGTACCGGTTTTGCCCGCCATGCGAAAATCGTCGGCTATGATGCGGCTGCGATAAGCCGTACCGCGCCGGTCGTTCGACACCGTCCACATCGCCTGCCGAACCTGTTCCAGATTACGCGGGTTGACGTTTAGCGGCTCACCTGCGCCCGAGGGCTGCTCGACCCCGTTCATCGACCGAACAAGACGCGGCGAGACAGATCGCCCAGTCGCAATCCGTGCGGTCATTACGGCCAGTTGCAGCGGCGAGGCCAGCATGAACCCTTGACCGATCGAGGCATTGGCAGTGTCGCCCACCAGCCATTCCTGGCCATGCACGCGCCGCTTCCAGTCCTGATTGGGCGCCAGCCCTGCGGCCACGGCGGACATAGGGATGTCATGCTTGATGCCCAGCCCAAAAGTCCGTGCCATGTCCGAGATTTTGTCGATCCCCGTGCGCAGGGCCACGTCATAGTAATAGACATCGCAACTGCGTTTGAGCGAGGTTTCCAGATCGACTGTGCCATGCCCGCCGCGTTTCCAGCAATGGAACCGGCGGCTGCCAACCTTCAGGTGGCCAGGGCAATAGACGGTGTTCGATGGCCCGATCACTCCGGCTTCCAACGCGGCCATGGCGGTGATCATCTTGAAAGTTGATCCCGGTGGATAGGTGCCCTGCACGGTCTTGTTGGCCAGCGGGCGGTAATTGTCCTGCGTCAGGGTCCGGTAATCTGCGACCGAGATGCCGCGCACGAACAGGTTGGGATCAAAACTGGGGGCTGAACTTATCGCCCGGATATCGCCGGTTTCGCAGTCGATCACGACCGCAGCGGCGCTTTCGCCCGCCAGACGTGCCTGCGCGTATTGCTGCAAATCTGCATCGACAGACAGTTGCAGATCAGCCCCGGCGGTACCTTCCTGCCGGTCAAGCTCGCGCATGACACGGCCAGTGGCGTTGACCTCGACTCGTTTGGCCCCGGCCTTACCCCGCAGGCTGATTTCCTGTTTGGCCTCTAGCCCGACCTTGCCGATCTGGAACCGAGGTATGCGCAGCACGGGTTCGGGGTCTTCAATCTGGCTGAGGTCATAGTCGCTGACCGGGCCGACATAGCCAACGACATGGGCGAAGTCCTCGTATCTGGGATATTGCCGTGTCATGCCGACCTCGGGCGTGACACCGGGCAGGGCGGGGGCGTTGACGGCGACTTTCGAGATATCTTCCCAAGTGACCTGATCGGCCAGCGTGACCGGCAGGAACGGGGCCGAGCGGCGCATCTCGGTCTTGGCGCGCTCGATCTCATCATCGGTCAGCGGGATTAGGTCAGACAGTCTGGCGATAACGGCGTCTACGTCGCCCGCATCCTCGCGCACCATCACGATCCGGTAAGAGGGCGAGTTCTGTCCGATGATCTGCCCGTTGCGGTCGTAAATCCGACCGCGTGTCGGTGGGATCAGGCGGATATTGATGCGGTTTTCTTCGGCCAGCAGGCGGTATTCATCCGCTTGATCCACCTGCATATACCGCATCCGTGCGGCAAGACCGCCAATAAACACGGCCTGCAACCCGCCAAGAACAAAGGCGCGGCGGGGCAGTCTTTTATAGGCCAATCCCTGCGATTTCTGCTTGCGTGGCTTCATGGGCGGGCTCCTACTGCGCCGGACTCCGAGGTCGAAACCCGCCGCACGCCGAATCCGCTCTGGCTGAGCAGAACAATCAGCGGATAAACCGCAATCGTCAGAACCACTTGTATCACGACCGGACCCAATGCTGCCTGTTGCACGGACAGAATAGCAAGAATGACGCGGTTGAGGGCAAAAACAGTCGTGATGACGACGGCGGCGCTGGTCCATTCGCCCATGAACCCGGCGTCACGTAAGCCGGGTGCTGCGTTGCGCAGATAGGACGCGCCCATCACAACCAGCGCGGCCAGCAGACCCGGAGGACGTTGCAGCAGCAGATCGGCCAACAACATCACCACCGCGATCAGAGGGATGGGCACAAACTCGGGACGCCGCAACACCCAGGCAAATGTCAGCGCAATGATCAGATCAGGAAAGGGCCAGCGATCTGGCCGCGCGTTCAGTGGCAGCAGATGAAAAAACAGGATCAGAAGGGCCAGAAACAGATACAAGCCGCGTTTGGCCCAAAGCTGCGAAGTCTGACTATCCATCGCCGACCTCCGATGGGGTCAGGGCGGCTTCGGGGCGTCTGGGGCCGACGACATCGCCGGAATCTTCGATACGTGGAGCCGAATGGAAGCGCAGCACGCGCAAAAATTCCAGTCGTTCGAAATCGGCAGACAGGCGGACACGTAGGCGCCCACCGGGGTCGGCGGCGATCTGTCCGATCAGCAGGCCGCCAGGAAACACGCCGCCATCGCCCGATGTCACGACCCGATCACCCGGTCGCACAAGCTCGCGGTTTTCCAGGAATTCCACAGCGGGCGAAGGCGTATTGTCGCCGGTGATCAGCGCGGTTTGACCCGAAGGCTGGATCGTTGCTGGAATGGCGCTGGACGCATCAGTCAGTAGAATGACTCGCGCAGTATCGGGGCCGACGCCGGAAATTCGCCCGACGACGCCGATCCCGTCCATCGTGGCCCAGCCATCCATGATGCCGTCCCGTTCGCCCACATTCAGCAACACCGATTGCCTGAAGGGCGAGCCGCTATCGGCCATCACAACCCCGGTAATATAGGTCAAGCGCGGGTCAAGCCGCACATTGTTAAGGTCCAGCAGGCGCGCGTTTTCCTGTTCAAGCTGCAGCGCTGCCTCTTTCCAGGCCCGCATCAGGCGCAATTCGCTGCGCAGCTCTTGGTTTTGTGCGCTCAGCCGCTGATAGCTTTGGAAATCGCGGACAAGGTTTACAACTGCGGTGACTGGCACCATCGCCCATTCCATCGACGGCACCACGCGGTCCACCACCTGCGCCCGAAACCGCTCGACCCGAGGGCTGTCAATGCGCCAGACCAGAAAGATTCCCAGCAGGCAAAGCACCACGATCCCCAACAGCAGGCGGCGCAGAGGGGCCGTGTATTCATCGCGCTGTGATCGGTCGTTTGCCACAGGTTACCTTCCCGTGCTGCTCTTGCCCGAGTTTTTACCCCGAAAGGGTGCGCGCCTTAGCTTTCGTAGTCAATCGCGTGGCGCAGTTGTTTTTCATATTCCAGCGCTTTGCCGGTGCCCAAAGCCACACAATTCAGGCTTTCATCGGCAATCGACACAGCCAGACCAGTCTGTTCGCGCAGCGCAAGGTCCAGATCGCCCAACAAAGCTCCGCCCCCGGTCAGCATAACGCCACGGTCCACAATGTCCGCAGCCAGATCGGGCGGTGTGGTTTCCAGCGCGGTCATCACCGCCTCGCAAATCTGTTGAACAGGTTCCGAAAGCGCCTCGGCCACCTGAGCCTGGCTGATCTCGATTTCCTTGGGCACGCCGTTCAGCAGGTCACGGCCCCGGATATGCATCGACTGGCCACGACCGTCGTCTGGCATCCGGGCGGTGCCGATGGTGGTTTTGATACGTTCTGCAGTAGATTCGCCCACGAGAAGGTTCTGCTGGCGGCGCAGATACGAGATGATCGCCTCATCCATACGGTCTCCGCCCACGCGGACCGAGCGCGCATAGACGATGTCGCCCAGCGACAGAACCGCAACCTCAGTGGTGCCGCCGCCGATATCGACAACCATGTTGCCGGTTGGGTCGGTGATCGGCATGCCTGCACCAATGGCGGCTGCAATCGGTTCGGCAATCAGGCCCGCGCGGCGCGCGCCTGCCGACAGAACCGACTGACGGATGGCGCGCTTTTCAACAGGTGTCGCACCGTGTGGCACGCAGACGATGATTTTAGGCTTCGAAAAGGTCGACCGTTTATGCACCTTGCGGATAAAGTGCTTGATCATCTCTTCGGCAGTGTCGAAATCAGCAATCACGCCTTCACGCATCGGACGGATCGCCTCGATCGAGCCGGGGGTTCGGCCCAGCATCAGCTTGGCGTCTTCACCGACGGCCAGCACCTTTTTGACACCGTCCTTGACGTGATAGGCGACAACCGAAGGCTCCGACAGGATCACACCGCGCCCTTTGACATAAACCAGCGTGTTCGCTGTCCCAAGGTCGATGGCCATGTCCGCTGTGAACAAGCCGCCCAGATTGCCAAAGATTCCCATGTTTTTAATGATCCCGTTCGTCAAAATTACCACTGCCCGCGACTCGACGGTTCCGGGACGGATGTCTTATAGGGTGCCATCTCGCCCGGTAAAAGGGCTGATTCCGCGTCAATCAGCACCTTTCCGCCTTATTGATAGGGACTTTAGAAGGCAACATGCTCTCATATCAACATATTTACCATGCTGGAAATCTGGCTGACGTGCAAAAGCACGCTTTGCTGGCGTGGATGCTGGATTATCTGGCGCGTAAGGACAAACCCCTGACCTATGTCGAGACCCATTCGGGGCGGGGCTTGTACAAGCTGGACGCTGCTGAAGCGGTCCGCACCGGTGAGGCCGCGGCAGGAATTGAGCGCGCGCGGCGTGACGGGTGGTTTGGTGCCGATCATCCTTTGTCGAAGGCGTTGACAAGCGTTCAGGCAACGCACGGGGCGCAGGCATATGCGGGATCGCCCCTGATTGCGGGCAATTTGCTGCGTGATCACGACAGTTTGCATCTGGCTGAACTGCATCCGCAGGAATATGAGGCGCTCTCACTGGCCGTTTCGCGGTTCGGAGCGAAGGTCTACAAGCAGGACGGCTATGCGCTGGCGCATTCATTGCTGCCGCCTACCCCTCGGCGGGGTTTGATGCTGATCGACCCAAGCTATGAGGTGAAATCGGAATATGATCGCCTGCCGGGGTTCATTTCCAAGGTGCACCGGAAGTGGAATGTTGGGGTCATCGCGTTGTGGTATCCGATCTTGACCGATGGGCGACACAAGCCGATGATTGCGGCGCTGCGGGCGCAAACCCTGCCCAAAGCAGCATGCCACGAGGTGCGCTTTCCAGCCGCGCGCGAGGGGCACCGTATGATCGGGTCGGGGATGTTCGTGGTAAATGCCCCATTTGGAATCGAGGACGAGTTTACTCGTCTGTCCGCAATATTCGACCGGGTTTAGAGGGTTCTCCCGCCCCGATTGCCAGCATCAAAGATGCCGTCAATCGAGTTGGGCCCGGCAGCGCGCCTGCGGCGCGC
>NZ_JBQGAD010000004.1:0-383388 GCF_056542685.1 Ruegeria sp. AB6
CGCCACCCGTCGGATAATAAACGCCCGTTACACCACCCGTGCCAATCGTGATAAACTCCTCAGCATAAGCCGCAGGCGACAAAAATGCGGCGGTTGCGAAGGCTGTGATAGAAGATTTTTTGAGCACTTTGACACTCCTGTTGTCAGTTTTTTTGATCCTTGTGAGAATGACTGATCCACCCGAAACGTCGTTTGGAATCAGCCATTCAGATGGCAAGGAACTAAGCGAACCCAGACAAGGCGTGTCTATACGGTAGATTACGTATAGGCTGGTGATTCAAAGAGCAGCCACCGCGATACGGCCCAGGTGAAAAGACCGTCTGGATTGACTATTGGACACGACAGCACAGCAACCCTTCCATCAAGATCACTCAGAGCCGGCCCGCAGGCGCAGATCACTGCGTGCGACGCTGGCGCTATGTCTGGCGGGGCTGCAATTCGTAGCGGTGCTGTCCGTGACATTGTCGACTTTTGTCAGTTCGGAAAAAGCCCTGCTACGGCAATCGCGGATTTCTCTGAACGAGGTCAGCGTCAATGTCATTGGCCAGGTGCGGAACTTTCTCAATCCGGCACAGCAAGTATTGGATGCCACCAGGCGGCTGGCGGAAAACGATGTGCTGGACATCAACGACACTTCGGCGCTGGAAAGCCATTTCTTTCAGCAAATTCAGGTGGCTCCGCAATTGGCAGGCATCTATCTGGCAGACCACAGCGGGCGCTTCGTTTATGTCATGCGGACCGAGGAGCCAGGCCGGTATCGCACAAAGGTGATCCCGCCCTTTGCCGCTGAACTGACCGAGCATCCGGCAAGTTTTCAGTGGCGCAATGACCGGTTTACCCTTTTGGAAACGGCGCAATCCCAGACAGATACTTATGAGGCGCGCACCCGGCCTTGGTTTAGGATGGTATCCGAGGCGAAGGCCCCGATCTGGACCCAGCCTTATATCTTCTTCACCACCCGCCAGCCGGGGATTACGTATGGGGTGCCGGTTCTGGATGACGAGGGAAACATACGGGCCATTCTGGGGGTGGATATTCAGATTGACGCCCTGTCGGGGTTCTTGCTGGATATCTGGTCAGAGCGCCGCGGGGCCGCGCTGGTTTTGAACGAGGATGGTTCTGTCCTTGCCCACCCAACTCTTGTTCTGATCGACCAGGACGCGGATTTTGACAATCCTGAACTGCCAATGGTGGATCAGATTGACGACGAATTGGCCCGCCAGGCCTTTGGTGCTTTGGCGCTGAGGGGCAGCAGTCAGATCACCGGACCTGTTCATACTGATTTCGAGTTGGACGGTCAGGACTATGTTGCCATGTTGATCGATGTCTCGGAGCCCGGTTTGAACTGGCTGATCGGGCTCTATGCCGCCGAGGATAATTTTATTGGCGAAGTCAAAAAGAACCGGGTGCAAGGGATCTGGATTGCCCTGTCCATTGCGATTCTGACGGGCGCCATCGGTCTCGCGCTGGCGGACCGGATTTATGCCCCTGTGCGCATGTTTGCCAGTCAGACGCGCCGCCTGTCCAGTGGAGAGATCCCGGCCGGAGAAAGCCTGCACAGCCCCTATCGCGAGCTCGAGGATACCGGCGCGGCGCTGGCGCAGCAGGTGAGGCAGCGGCAGCGTTTTGAGGCGGCCTATGGGCGCACTTTTGATTTGGCGTCGCGTGGGATGGCACAGATTTCTCCCGAAACCGGCCGGTTTCTGCGGGTGAATGAGCAGCTTTGCGATATCATGGGGTATCAGCCGGGTGAGCTGGAAAAGATGACGCTGGCTGATATCCTGCCTGCAGATGGCAAGCAGATCGCTGTGACACTCCGCGAAACGCTATTGCAGGATTCTGAGTTTATCGTTGAAAATCACTTTGTTCGAAAGGATGGGTCGAATATCTGGCTGCGTGTGAACGCGATTTTAATTCGCGACGAAAGTGGCGCGCCAGATCATGCGGTGGCCATTATCGACGACGTCAGTGACCGCAAGCTAGTCGAGGCTGAGGCCAGTCGTCTGAGCCGCGACCTGTCCCATGTGGCACGAGTGAACCTGATGGGGGAAATGGCATCGGGCTTGGCGCATGAGCTGAACCAGCCGCTCAGCGCGATTTCATACAATGTCGATGCGGCCATTATGACGCTGGACGAACTGGGCGAGACGGACCCGGAGTTGACCGAAATTCTCAGCGATGTTGACCGTCAATCGCGTCGTGCCGGTGACATCATTCGTGCCTTGCGCGATATGGTCCGCAAGGACCGGGGGCGGCAAACACCTTTCGAATTGGGTGGCCTAATCGCGCAGACCATCACCCTGATGGAGGCCGAAGCCAAAGCCCATGATTTAGCGCTGAGATATGATCGGGTAGACCTGCCGCCGGTGATCGGAAACCGGACCCAGATCGCTCAGGTCCTCGTGAATTTGCTGCGCAATGCGATCGACGCCTTGGCTAGAGACTCAGCCGGGGTCGGATCTATCGTGATCACTGCACATGCCGCAGAAAATGTTGTCGAAGTCCGGGTCGAAGACAACGGGCCCGGGGTTAGTCCCGATGTGGTACTGTTCAACACCTTCGACACACAAAAGGCCGAAGGCATGGGATTGGGTCTTTCGATCTGTCGCACGATCATCAAGACGAATGGCGGTGAAATCTGGCATGACCCGTCTGTTCTGTCGGGCGCGCGGTTCTGTTTCACCTTGCGGCGCAGCGACCGTTCCGGGAAAGAAGATACATGACCGAATTGACCGTCTATATCATTGATGACGATGATGATGTTCGTATTGCCTTGTCCCGTTCTTTGCGCAGGCGCGGCATGACGGTTGCGCATTTCCCGGATGCTAAGAGCTTTCTGGATCAGGTCGACGCAGATGCTGCTGGATGCCTTGTCCTGGACTACGGGATGCCCGACATGGACGGGCTTGAACTGCAAGATTACCTTGTCCGGCAGGATTCGACCCTTCCGATCATCTTCATCTCGGGGCATGGCGGCATCCCGGAATCTGTCCGTGCCACCAAGGCGGGGGCGATCGACTTTCTGGAAAAACCCTTTGACCTGAGCGTTCTGACAGACCGGATCGCAGTGGCTTGGGAGTTAGGAGAGAAGTTGCGCCAGCAAAAAGCGCGACGGCTGGATCTTGCGGAAAAGCGAGGGCGCCTTACAGATCGGGAAGACGAGGTATTGCAGTATATTCTGCGCAACCCCGGCCGCACCACCAGCAAAGAAATCGCAGCAGAATTGAATATCAGCCCGCGCACGGTCGAAATTCATAGGGGGCGCATTCAACTGAAAGTTGGGGTGAAAACCACAAT
The DNA here is from genome assembly GCF_056542685.1 of Ruegeria sp. AB6. Lineage (NCBI taxonomy): Bacteria > Pseudomonadati > Pseudomonadota > Alphaproteobacteria > Rhodobacterales > Roseobacteraceae > Ruegeria > Ruegeria sp. AB6. Next base: position 3,298 of record NZ_JBQGAD010000004.1, read on the forward strand.
CGAACTCTATGAGCTTTTTGGTAGATCGCCCTAGAGGTCGAACAAGAAAGCGCCCAGCCTACTGGCGGCTGGACGCAGGTTCATCTCGACAGATTGACGGATCGACTTCGGCTTTCGCGATACAAATGCCTCGGCTATGCGCGCATATTTGCACCGTTGGCATCGTATGCAGGTCCCCCCAGAACTTCGGCGTCGTAGAACTCACCCAGGATTTCCACCTGCAGCTTAATTCCCGGTGCCGCACTGTCCGAGGCGACATAGCCCATGGCCATCGACTTGCCGACACGGTGGCCGTAACCGCCGGACGAGACATAGCCGACCGCTTCGCCGTCTTTCAGGATCGCTTCGTCGTTTGAGACGTCGATGCCGTCCACGTCGATGGTCATGGTGACCAGCTTTCGTGCCACGCCGTCTGCCTTGAACTTCTCGGTCGCTTCCCTGCCTACAAAGTCCTTCTTCCAGTTGATGAAGACATCCATGCCGGATTCGACCGCATTGAAGTCAGGGCGGAAATCGGTGGTCCAGACGCCCCAGCCTTTTTCAAGGCGCAGCGACATCAACGCGCGTGCGCCGTACCAGCGATAGCCCAGATCGGCCCCGGCCTCTTCGATCGCCTCGGCCAGACGCAGCAGGTACATCGGCTTGCAGTAGATCTCAAAGCCCAGCTCGCCCGCGAACGAGATACGGTTCAGGATCACCGGCACGCCGCCTACGAAGGTCTGGCGCAGATCGCGGAACTTCAGCGCATCGGCGTTGACGTCGTCGCGGGTTATACGGGCCAGCAGTTCGCGCGATTTGGGGCCTGACAGCGCGATCCCGTGCCAGTCATCCGAGACATTGGCATAGCTCACGTCCGCAGGCAGGTCCTTTTCGAACCAGCGGCGGTGCGCATCCTGCATTGCGCCCGATCCGAACAGCATGAAATGGTCATCGCCCAGACACGCCACGGTCAGGTCACCGTACAGACGGCCTTTTTCGGTCAGCATCGGGGTCAGCGCCAGACGGCCCGGTTTCGGGACATAGCCTGCAAGAGTGCGGTTTAGGTAGTCTCGCGCCCCCGCGCCCTTGAACTCGTGCTTGGCAAAGTTGGCGATCTCAATGCCGCCCACGGCCTCTTGCACGGCTTTTACTTCGCGCGCCACATAGTCGTGGCTGCGGTTCCGCTCGAAAGTCGGGGTTTCATGCGCGTCTTCGGCGTTGTCAGCAAACCACAGCGCGTTTTCCAGGCCAAAGCCCTGACCCATCACCGCCCCCTTTTCGATCAGACGATCATAGAGCGCGGTGGTTTTCTGCATCCGGCCCTTTGGCAGCGTTTCGTTCGGGAAAGTCATCACGAAGCGACGCTCGTAGTTTTCCGAGGACTTGATGGTGCCCCAGTCCGGTGTTGCGAACTCGCCAAAGCGGGCCACGTCCATCGCCCAGACGTCGATCGAGGGCTCGCCGTCGATCATCCATTCGGCCATGGTCAGGCCAACGCCGCCGCCCTGACAGAAACCTGCCATGACGCCCACGGCGACCCAGTAGTTCTTCATGCCCGGAACCGGGCCGATCATCGGGTTGCCATCTGGGCCAAAGGTGAATGGGCCGTTGATGGTGTCCTTGATGCCGGATTCACCGATGGCGGGGATACGCTCGAACGACATTTCCAGACGGTCGGCGATGCGGTCCAGATCGGGTTGCAGCAGCTCGTGGCCGAAATCCCAAGGCGTGCCATCGACCTTCCACGGGGTCGATTTCGGCTCGTAGGTGCCCAGAAGCATGCCGTGGCGTTCCTGACGGAAGTAAATGTTGGCCTCATAGTCGATACCCGCAGGCAGACGACCGGCTTCACCCAGGCTCTCCATGCGGTCCCTGATCATCGGGATCGCGTCGGTGATCAGATAGTGGTGCTCCATCGGCTGCACCGGCAGGTGGATGCCCGACATATGGCCCACCTCACGCGCCCATAGGCCACCGCAGTTCACGACCTGCTCGGCATTAATGACGCCTTTGGGGGTGGTCAGATCCCAGCTGCCATCAGGGCGTTGGGTCATCGACGTCACACCGCAATGGGTGAAGTATTGCGCGCCGTGGTGACGGGCGGATTTCGCAAAGGCGTAGGTCGCGCCTGAGGGGTCCACGTCGCCGTCCTGCTCATCCCAGAGCGCGGCGTGGTAGTGTTTGGGATCGATCAGCGGGTGACGCTCGGCCAGTTCCTGCGGGCTGATGAATTCCTGATGCAGGCCCATGTAACGCGCTTTCGAACGCTCGCGCTTGAGATAATCGTACCATTCCTTGGTCGAGGCCGCGTAGAAACCGCCGGTGATGTGCATGCCGACCGAGTGGCCCGAGGTTTCCTCGATCTCTTTGTACAGATCGATGGTATAGCTTTGCAGGCGCGATATGTTGGGGTCCGAGCTGATCGTGTGGATCTGACCCGCCGCGTGCCAGCTGGAGCCTGAGGTCAGTTCATCGCGTTCCAGCAGGACAACGTCCTTCCAGCCGAACTTGGCCAAGTGGAACAGGATCGAACAGCCTACAACGCCGCCGCCGATAATGACGACTTTGGCGTGGGAGGGCAGTTGTTTGCCGGATGTGGTTTCATCTTTTTGAATCTCGGGCATGAGAGGGTCCTGTGTCTTTCGTTTAGCTGGGGAAGGGGGCTGTCTGCCCCCGCCGCGCTGGCGCGCGATTCCCACCGAGGATTTTTTGGCCAGATGAAGAGATCCCGGTGCTAGTACCAGGCGTCTGGGATTTCTTCTTTGCGCTTGGCAACATAGGCGGCCAGTTCTTCTTTCTTGGCCTCGTCCATCTCAGGCGGCTGGTAGTCGTTCAACATTTGGTTCCAGCGTTCATAGGCGCGGCGGCGCATGTCCTTGGAGCCGCCTTCTTCCCAGCTTTCGACATTTTCGCTGTCGCTCAATCTGGGCTCATAGAACGCGGTCTGGTAGTTTCGCATGGTGTGGGCGCAGCCCAGGAAGTGTCCTCCGGCCTTGACCTCGCCATAGGCGTCGCGTGCAAAGGCCTCGTCACTAGTATCCAGGCCCTGGCTGAGCACTTTCTGGTAAGAGCCGAGACGGTCGGCATCCATGATCAGTTTTTCGAACCCGGTGCACAGGCCACCCTCGAGCCAACCGGCTGAGTGCAGCACGAAGTTGGCTCCGGCCAGCATGGTGGAGTGCATGGAATCGGCGGATTCGTAGGCGGCTTGCGCGTCTTCGATCTTGGAGGCGGTCAGCGAGCCGCCGCAGCGCAGTGGCAGGCCAGCCCGACGGGCCAGTTGTCCGATCGCATAGTTCGACATCACCGGTTCAGGCATGCCAAAGGTCGGTGCGCCGGATTTCAGCGACATGGATGACAGGAAATTGCCCAAGACAAAGGGCGCGCCGGGGCGCAGCAGTTGCACATAGGCGCAGACCATCATCGCCTCGGCCATGGCCTGTGAGACGCTGGCGGCAGTACTGACAGGACCCATTGCGCCGGACAAGATGAACGGAACCACGATCATGCCTTGGCCGCGAGTCGAATAGACTCGCGCCGCTTCGGTGACAACGCGGTCGACCAGCAGCGGAGAATTCGTGTTCACGTTGCCCATGATGACGCAGTTTTCGCGCATGAAGTCCGCGCCAAAGACAATCTCGGCCATGTCGACACTGTCTTGCGCCCGGCTCATCTCGGTGATTGCGCCCAGATGCGGTTTGTCGCTGAGGGTCATATGCGCAAACATCATGTCCAGGTGGCGCTTGCTGACCGGAACATCGCAGGGCTCGCAGGTGACGAACCCGCCATGATGCAGATATGGGTGCATGTAGGTCAGTTTGACCAGCTTTTCGAACGCGTCAATGTCGCCATAGCGGCGACCGCCCTCAAGGTCGCGTACGAAGGGCGCGCCGTAGACAGGTGCAAAGACCTGATTGCCTTCTCCGATCACCACTGATCGTTCGGGGTTGCGCGCGATTTGGGTAAAGCTCTTAGGTGCCTTGGCGCACAAGCTGCGAATCCATTGTGCGTCGGCCCGCACAATATCCCCTTCGACCCGCGCACCTTCACGTCGCCACAAATCCAGCGCCTGCGGATCGTCGCGAAATGCGATGCCTACATCCTGAAAAATCCAGTCAACCTGTGCCTCAAGCCGCGTCAGGGCCTCTTCGGTCAGAGGGTCGAAAAACGCCAGTTTGCGCTGGATATATGGGGAGGCCGGAATCGAACCGGGCTCTGAACTGTGGGACCGGGATTGACGCGAACGCCGAGCCATAGTGAAACACTCCATTCTTTTTCGACATATTAAGGCCTTGAAATGGCGCTGTGATGCTTGAAAAAAAGAATGCGTAGCATAAACAGTATTTATGCAAGAACTCTGGAAACTTCTCGGATCTCCGCGGCATCTCGTGGTATTTGAAGCTGCCGCAAGGCTTCAATCCTTCACGCGGGCTGCACAAGAGCTTAACGTCCAACAACCGGCGGTCAGTGTCGCGATCCGACGTCTTGAGGAGGGGTTGGGAACGGCGCTTTTTACCCGAAGCCACCGTCAGGTTGTCCTGACCACGGCAGGCGAGAGGTTGCTGGCCGATGTAACCCGCGCTTTTGAACAGCTCGCTCTTTCTGTCTCATCCATCCAACAGCTTGGTCAGACCGGATATGTGACTCTCAGCGCTTCGACGGCTTTCAATAACTATTGGATCATGCCGCGCCTTGCTGACTTGCAACAGCAACACCCGCAAATTGACCTGAGATTGCAGTCCAGCGACCGGGACCCCGACATCGACGCGGAAAACATCAGTCTTGCAGTGCGGCAGGGGGACGGGAACTGGCTGGAATGCGAAAGCGCCCTTATCGCGCCCGAGGTGATCTATCCGGTTGCATCACCGCGCGTCATGGCGGCGGCTGTTGATCTGCGTAGCTTGCCCAATCTGCTGACCCAGCGCTTGATCCACTTGGAAGAGCCCATTCGTCAACGTCCAAGTTGGCGAGATTGGTTCGCGAATTTTTCGGTCAATACAGCGGTGCCGCAAACGGGTCTGCGTCTCAATGACTATGCTCTGGTCCTTCAGGCTGCTATGGCCGGTGAGGGCTTTGCCTTCGGTTGGAAACACCTGACAGACCGGCTGATTGAGCAAGGTCTGTTGGCGGCCAGACCGGAATGGCAATGGACAACGGGGAAGGGGTTTTACCTTATCTGGTCGAAGAGAAGACCCTTGTCTGATGATGCGCAGAGGGTCAAGGAATGGCTTCTTGCCACCGCGCAAGCAGAAGCCGGATAGACCTGCAAAAAAGGAACCGTCTCGCCTTACATCTAATATTTTCCAGTACCGGCTGAAAGAAGCGGGCTGCTATACCGAAGAGCCGACGCGGAATGGTGTGACCCGTGAACGGAACCCTCGACCGTCCACATTTTGTCCTGAACACTTTGCGCGCTTGACGCAGAAAATACAGTGATATAGCGCAGAAGTGCACCCTTAACGGTTTTGGTGCGCGACCAGGCGGCGATTGAGGCGTTTATGTCCCCACCCCAAAAGTTTGTGTTCTTTCTGACGGATGAGTTTTCGCATCTGGCGTTTTCCTGTGCAGTCGAGCCTTTGCGAATTGCAAACCTGATCAGTGGTAAGGAACTATACGAATGGTCCTTGCGCTCGGAAGATGGGGTATCGGTTACGTCGTCGAACGGTTCTGAAACGCTGGTGGACGGGGATTTTTCTGTCGTCCCGAAATGTCATAGGTTGCTGGTGTTGTCTGGCATCAACATGCGCAATCATGTCAGCCGCCCCTTGTTGGCGGCGCTGCGGCGTGAACGTGCAAAAGGAACAGAGATTGGTGCGCTGTGCTCGGGCGCATGGATATTGGCAGAGGCCGGTTTTCTGGACGGTATGAAAGCCGCCATTCACTGGGAATATCACGACAGCTTTATGGAAGAGTTTCCAGATGTGAATCTGGTGCGCAGTGTCTTTGTCGCGGACGAAAAATACATCACCGCCTCTGGAGGCACGGCGACCGCGGACCTGATGCTGCATTTGATCGAAGCGGATCACGGTGAAGACCTCGCCTTGGATGTCGCAGACCAGATGGTCTATGTCGCCGTTCGTAACGCCACCGCTGAACAGCGCGTTTCCTTGCAATCCAGAAATGGGATGCGCAACAAACATCTGGTCGGCGCGATCCGTGTCATGCGCGATCATATCGACGAGCCGGTCTCGCCTTCGGTTATTGCAACGCAGCTCGGCATTTCGACCCGCCAACTTGAAAGGTTGTTCGGAAAATACCTGAATTCGACTCCAAAAAAATACTATGTCGAAATGCGCATGGACCGCGCACGGACGCTGTTGTTGCAGACCGAGGATTCGATCACCGATATTGCGTTGGCCTGCGGATATGAAAGCCCCGGTCATTTTTCGAAAGTCTATCGTGCCCATTTTGGCGTTTCGCCTCATGCGCAGCGCAACAAGATAGACTAGCTTCAAACGCCATGGCCGACCCGGGGCTTCGAAGGTTGATTCGAGTCCCGGGCCCTTGTCGTGTCGCACGCGGCACCATCATGTCGCATCTATCAAATATGCTTCGCTCATTTTGACGCAGCCGCGTTCGGCAACTGCCATATTCTGTGAAAATTCTGGAGAATCCCGATGACCACAGAAACTCGCACCCGTTCCCGCTCTGGCGGTCGTTCTGCCCGGCGGGCCATTCGTACCGCTCCGGTGTTCGACATGCTTCCCGGCTTGACCCGCAACTTGCCGGTTTGCGAAGTTATGGGCGGCGCCCAGGTCGAGTTGATCGACAATGCGGCTATGGACATTCTGGAAAACGTCGGTGTCCAGTTCCGCGATCCGATCGCGCTGGACGACTGGAAGAAGGCCGGTGCAAAGGTCGTTGGCGAACTGGTCTATCTGGATCGCAACATGGTGCGCGAGTTGATCGCAACCATCCCGGCGCAGTTTACATATCACGCGCGCGATCCGAAAAAGAATGTGAAGCTGGGCGGCAAGCACTCGGTCTTCGTGCCGATGACCGGCGCGCCCTTCCTGCGAGATCTGGAGGATGTGCGGCGAAACCCGTTGCTGGAAGATCTAGCGATGTTCCACAAGCTCAGCCACATGATGCCGGCGCTGCACAGCTCGGCCCACCATATTGTCGAGCCCTACGATCACCCGATCAGCCAGCGTCACTTGCGCATCACATATTCGTCCATGAAATATTCCGACAAAATGTTCATGGGTATGACCACTTCGCCCAAAAACGCCGAAGACGTGATGGATATGTGCGCGATCCTGTTCGGCGATGAGTTCATCGACAACAATCCCGTCACCACGGGGAACTGCAATGGCAACAGCCCGCTGGTATGGGATGAAACCATGCTGGGCGCGATGCGCGCTTTCAGCCGACGCAATCAACCCGTTTTGTGCTCGCCCTTTGTGCTGGGTGGCGCAAACACGCCGGCATCCGTTCCCGCCACCGTGGCGCAGCTGACGGCTGAGGCCTTGTCGGCGCTGGCCTATACACAGGTGATCCGCAAGGGGGCCCCGGCGATCTGGGGTCACTATCTGTCGACTGTGTCGATGAAATCCGGCGCGCCGATGGCGGGCACACCCGAGATCAGCCTGATGAACTTCATGATCGGTCAGATGGCGCGGTTCTATGATGTTCCGTGGCGCACCTCGAACACTTTGGGCGGTGCCAAGACCTTTGACGCGCAGGCAGGCTACGAATCCGCAACAACGCTCAGTGCGGTGATCCATGCCGGTGCGAACTATATCTGGCACTCCGCCGGTTGGAACGAGGCGGGAATGCATTGCTCGGTCGCCAAGTTCATCGTCGATGCGGAACAATGCGCCATGGCCTATCGCATGGCAGAAGGCCCCAAATGGCACGATTTCGATCAGGCGCTTGCCGCGGTTCCAGATGTTGGGCCCGGTGGTCACTACTTGGGCCATCCGCACACGCAAGACAATTTCCAGGAGGCGTTCTTCATGCCGGAACTGTTCGACAACAACTCGATCGAGCAATGGCAAGCAGAAGGCAGTGTCGAGATTACCGAACGCGCGTTGAAACACGCCAAAAAACTGTTGGCCGAGTACCAAGAACCCAAATTGGACGAAGCCAAGAACGAAGAGCTATTGGATTACATCGCGCGCCGTGAACGTGAGATCCCTGCAGCTGATGAACTGAACCAGACTTACTGAGAAAAGTCTCTCCCCGTACTGGCCCGCCTCAATAGGCGGGCTTTTTTTTCGAGGTGGGAAAACAATGTTGCGGGCAACCGAGCGGATCCGCCCGGCGCCCTGACTATTCTACACGCGCGCGCCATTCCTTCCACCGAAGCACGGCGTTGCCGCCGATTTCTCTGAAGGGTTGCGGTGGCAGTCGTTTTGGTTGAGCTTCTGCCGAGAAGTGCTGTGAGATGGCTGAACTGTGACCGCAGGCGAGTTCTGCCGCCGCGATACCTGTGAGGGTTCCGCGCGCAGTGCCCAGCCCGTTTTGAACGCAGCCGGAATAGACCCCGGTGTCGATTTCGCGGGTGACTGAAACGCCGTTAAGGCTCAGGCACAGGTGACCTGCCCATTGGTACTGCATCTTCATGCCAGCAAGCTGGGGGAAGCGCGCGTCGAATTTGCGCTGCATGACCTTTGAGGCGCGCGTCAGGTCGCGAGCGGTAGCGGTCATGCCGGGGCGTAAGGCGGCGCAGGTTCGGGTGATGATGCGGTTGCCGCCTTGTCCGGTGTCAATCCGGCGCATGGTAGTGCCCATGGGATCGGACGGGGTCACTCCCCAGCGGGGTTGGCCGCCCAGTTTCTCCAACGCATCGCTGCCCAATTCCGGGGTCATCGACGCAAACAGAAACAGATGCATCAAACGGTCGCGCTCGATCCCAAAGCTTTCAAGGTGGCCGTTGACGGTCAGGATCACCATGGGTGCCGTGATGCTGCCTTTCTCTGCCTGCACGCGCCAGTCTTTGCCTTCGCGGGCAAAGCCGGTGACAGGGCTGTTTTCAAAAAGACGCACGCCTTGCCCGACCAGACCGTCCGCCAACCCGCGGATATAACCGGCGGGCTGCAACATCACCGTACCTGACGTGTAAAGCCCTGACGTATAGTGGTGCGAGCCGGTCAGTTCATACATTTGCCGAGCATCCAACGTCTGGCTTTCTTCGCCCAACGATGTCAGGTGCTGCGCATAGCTTTTGTTGTGCGCCTCAGCCGTGTCGCTGACCGCCCCATTGACCTTGCCCGCCGGGTCAAAATAGTTTGGGTCGATTTGATATTCCTCAACGGCCATGCGGGCAAAACGGATCGCTTGTCTGTTCAGATCAATCATCTTGCGATCGTCACCACTGCCTGCATAGTCGTCCGAGGCCAGATCATGCGGCAGGTCGATCATGAAACCCGAGTTTCTGCCTGCTGCGCCTTCGGCGATCCGACCGGCCTCAATGACCACAACTTTGGCCTCGGGTTGCAACTGTCTGATACGGCGTGCGGCTGTCAGCCCCGCAAAGCCCGCCCCAACAACTACAAAATCAGCAGTCTGATCCTCGTCCAGCTCCGTCGGCTGAGCTTGCGGACCCAGAATCGTGTTCCAAGCAGCCGGTCCGCGTTGGACCGGCAGGGTTTTAGCGGTGTACCGCGTCAATTCACAGCCTCATCGGCGTCATCGGCAAGATCAATCCAGATGGTTTTCAGCTGGGTATATTGATCATGGGCATGGACCGAGTTGTCGCGGCCGCCAAAGCCCGACTGTTTGTACCCGCCAAACGGGGTCGAGATGTCGCCTTCGCCAAAGCTGTTGACTGTGACAGTCCCAGCCCGCAGGGCGCGGGCACCGCGAATGGCGCGTTTGGCATTGGCGGTGAAGATCGACGCACACAGGCCGTATTCGGTGTCATTTGCGACCGCGATCGCCTCGTCAAAGCCCGAGACTTCGATCACCGACAGAACCGGGCCAAAGATTTCTTCGCGGGCCAGAACGGCATTGTTGTCTGCAACTTCGACCACGGTGGCATCGACAAAACCATCCTTGGCAGTGCCGCCGATCAGCACATTTTCGGCCTGGTCCAGATAGCCGCATACCTTGGTGTAATGCCCCTCGGATACCAGCGCGCCCATGCGGGTTTCCGGGTCCAACGGGTCGCCGATATTCCACTGTTTAGCATGATGCGCGATGCGCTCCAGCAGCTCGGCCTTAACGTCCTTGTGCACGATCAGGCGGGACGAGGCCGAGCAGTTCTCGCCCATGTTCCAGAACGCCCCATTTACCAGATGCTGGGCCACGCGGTCCAGGTTTTCGGCATCATCCATCACGATGGCGGGGTTCTTGCCGCCCATCTCAAGCACCACTTCTTTGGCGTTGCTTTCCGCCGAATAGGTCAGGAACCGTTTGCCGGTCACGGTCGAGCCGGTGAAGGACACCATGTCGACATCCATATGCCGCCCGATGGGTTCGCCCACATTGGCCCCGCCTCCGGGAACGATGTTGAGGACACCGGCTGGAACACCGGCCTCCATCGCCAGTTCGGCCACACGCAACGCCGTCAGCGTGGTTTCCGCCGCTGGTTTGATCACCAGCGAACAACCCGCCGCCAGCGCCGGGCCGATCTTCCACGCCAACATCAGCAGAGGGAAGTTCCACGGCAGCACCAGACCCACCACGCCGATGGGTTCGCGCACGACCATGGCGATGTGATCGTCCGAGGCGGGCGAGACCTGATCATAGATCTTGTCGATCGCTTCGGCATGCCATTTGAGGCAATGGATCGTCTCGGGCACATCCACGGTCTCGCAATCATAGATGGTCTTGCCGCTGTCGATGCTTTCCATCACCGCCAATTCCCGCGCATTGCGGGTCATCAGCTTGCACAGACGGATCAGTATGTCCTTGCGTTCGGACGGGTGCAGTTTCGACCAGCGGCCATCGTCAAAGGTGTCGCGCGCTTTTTCGACCGCAAAATCCACATCTTCCGCGCCACATGCGGCAATCTCGGCCAGAGTCTCGCCGGTGGCCGGGTTGGTGCTGGTAAAGGTCTTGCCCGAGATCGCCGGACGGAAGCTGCCGTCGATAAAGGCGCCGGTGGGCAGGTCCAGACCTGCGGCGATGGATTTGTATTCGTCCTGTGTCAGCAAGCTCATGCTTTATCCCTCCGCCACAATATCAGCGATTTTGCGTTTCAACACGCGCGTGACCTGTTCCAGCGCGCGTTTGTCATCCTTGTTCAGACCCTTCAGCGGCGGGCGCATGATGCCCGCGTCGATGCCGTTCATGGTGACGCCATGCTTGATGGTCTGGATGAACTTGCCACCCTGTTCCAGCACATGCATCAGCGGCAGCATGGCCGACATGATGCGGCGGCCTTTGTCAAAGTTTCCCTCGACCACGCAGGCATTGTACAGCGCCACATGTTCCGCTGGCAGGAAGTTCGACCCACCACAGACCCAGAACGGCGCGCCCCAGGCAAAGAATTCCAGCGCCTGATCGTCCATGCCGCAGCCCAGCTGGATATGCGGATAGTCACGCGCCAGCAGGTGTACCCGGTTGATATCGCCCGAGCTTTCCTTGATGCCGCAGAAGTTGCGGCTGCGACCCACGCGATCCAGAAACTCTTCGCCCATCATGGTGCCAGTTCGGTGCGGATAATTGTACAGCATCACCGGCAGATCAGCCGCCTTGTCGATGGTCAGCGCGTTCAGCGCGTTTTCCCGGTCGGTGGGCACCGAATAGGCCGGGCTGGCCAGCAGGATCGCATCTGCGCCAATCTCACGCGCGCCTGTCGCCAGCGCAATGGAATCCGGCGTCATCATCGCACCGGTGCCGACGACCAGCGGCAGGCGGCCATTCAATCGTTCATGGGTGAACTTCGCCAGCTCCAGGCGCTCGGCCACCGGCTGCGCATAGTTCTCGCCGGTGGACCCGCCCGAGATCAGGCCTTGCACACCGTTTTCGATGAGATACTCGATCACATCCGACAGCGCGTCCCAGTTGACGCTGCCATCCTCGTGATATGGGGTCACGACGGGCGTGTAGATCCCTTCAAATTTGAACAGGGGTGTCATTTACATCCTCATGCAGGGGTTTTGCGCGCAAAAGATCCAAGCGGTACATCAAGCCCTGCGGGCGTGACGAACAGCTCGATCTGGTCGCGGGACAGGTTCCAATGGTCGATGGCCAGCTGCGCGGCAGCCGCCTCATCGCCCGCCTCGATGGCGGCGATGATGGCATCGTGCTGACTGCTGGCGACTGATAGGTTTTCGGCCATGTGTTGGTCCTGCGGCTGATAAAAGGTCATGCCAATTCTGGCGTGGTCAATCAGCAGTCGCTTGAAGGACGGCAACAGATAGGTGTTATCTGCCATGGTGCCGGTAATCTCGTGGAACAGGTTGTTGGCCATTGCCCGGTCCGCACCCGAACCCGAGCGCAATGCCGCCTTGAAGTCTTCCTGTGCGGCTTTCAGATCGGCAAGTTGAGCAGTTGTGGCATTCTTTGCCGCAAGGCGCAGAATTGCCCCGTAAATCATCGGCGCTGCCAGAAAGAAATCACGCAGGGTCGTGTATGACATCCCGGTTACCCGCGCACCGCGGTTTTCGCGAAGCTCCAGATACCCTTCGCCCGCTAACAGTCGGAACACTTCACGCAAGGGCGTGCGGGACAAGTCGAACTCTTCTGACAACGTGGCTTCGTCCAAATCTTCCCCTGGCGTCAGTGCAAGCGTCATCACCGCTGTTTTCAAATGCTCATAGAGCTGGGTTTTCTTGCGCCGGGATGCATCTTTCATCTCAGGTCCTCTCATCGCGCGCCCCTGCGATCTGTGAAATCAGATTCGCCACAATAGGGGTTGTCTTTCGGCCAGATACCTTAAAATGCAAGTTGTATACAATAAAAATATTTTATCATCCGCACATGATTTTTGCTCGAAGGTCCAGGTGTAGGCCCTGTGATTGGTCGGCGAGGCCATGGGGCAGGCGTGGCGCGCGATGCGCACCCTGCGGGGTGCAACACTGGCCGTTCGAGACGGTAAAGTCCGGACATACAATTGAGACATGACCCGACATCCCCCTGAGACATAGAAACAGAACAATCATGACATCCGAATTCGATCTTGGATTGTCTGCTCAATGCGGGGCGATCTTACAGGTTTGAATTCTGTCTAATTCAACGCCGTCGGTTTGGGTTCATGCATGGATACAATTGATACAAATAGCGACATCAAATGGAAAAACTGTCATGGTTCTTTAACCTGTTCGCCAGTCGAACGCTCGCAAAGGACGGTGGTTTTGGAAGATTTTGCCCTACGCTCCGAACTTGACGCCGATGCGGCCATTGCCTTGCTGGAAGATGCGTTTTCCGGCGTCGCCTGCGGTATGGCGCTGTTGGATGAAGATCTGAATTTTGTTCTGGTTAACGAGAGCTTTGCGGATATCGCGTTCGGTGGTGAAACTGCATCTCGGTTTAGCGGGAAAGTGGACAAGATACCATTCGAGAACTGGTCTCTGGATCATTTCCAAACCCCGGATGGTTTGGAAGAATTAGGGCTCAAGGCCGATCTGCGAAGAGCCATTACATCTTGCGAGCAGGGTATGGCATGGAAATTGCGGGACGGGCGACAATTTCAGGCTTCAGCCAAACGCGCCCAAATTGGCGGATATCTGGTCTCGACGACCGAGGTGACACCCCGCGATACGATGGAGGCCGCCGAACGCGCGCGGAACATGTTGCGTGAAGCGGTGGACGCTTTGGATGACGGGATCATGTTGTTCGACAGCGACATGAATCTTGAGGTCTTCAACACCCGCGCGTCTGAGTTCTTTCAAAGAGATGGCAACCGTTTCGAACCAGGCCAGTCGTTTGAGGCGATCTGGCTCCGTCTCGCGCTGGATGGATTCTGGGTTCTGGAGGACGGCGTCGACCCAGACGACCGTGCGCGGCTGGCGGTTGAAAACGTGCGAAACGGGGCCAAATACCGCGAAATCCGGCTGTCTGACGGGCGTGAACTGTTGGCCTCGTGGCACAAGACCGATCAGGGCGGGTACCTGCTGGTTTACCGCGATCGCACCGATCAGGCGCGGGTGGAAAACCTTCTGGAAGACGTCATCGAAAACCTGCCCGTGGGCGTCGCGGTCGAAGATGCAGACCATCGCCTGACCCATTGCAACGACGCGTTCAGCCGTTTCTACGGTATTTCGGGCGACGAATTGAAATCGCTATCGCGGGCGGATCGCATCGCCCAATTGTATGACAAGCTCGAGGCCCTGAACGACGTTCCTTGCGACGGCTTCCCGCTAAGCGCCCAACGCTCGATCATGCGCGCCCATAGCGAACAGTTCATCCCTGTTGAGATGAAATTCAGGGACGGGCGCCACATCCTGGCCGAACGTGCCTCGACCACACGGGGCGAGACCATTTTGGTGATGACAGACACGACCTCGCTGAAGGAAGCGCGGGATATGCAGCTGGACGCTTTTCAGGCGCTGGATGAAGGCATGGTGCTGTGCGACGGGGACATGAATTACGTCTTTGGCAATGACGCCTGGAAAAAGATGAATTTCGAAGGGGCTGAGCACATGATCCCCGAGGTCGGAGACAGTGTCGTTGAAAACTTCGCCGCCCTGATCGCCATGGGGCACTACGACATGGGCGGCATGTCGGGCGAGGAATACATGCAGTGGATGATGTCCGAGATGTCCCAGCACGGCAAACGGGCGCATGTGAAGTTCGCCAACGGCCGGCACATCATGGGTTCATCGCACCTGACCTCCTACGGTGGTCGGGTAGCAAAACCCGGCCATTCATTCACACAGAAGTTTCATTTCTGATGCGTGCAACAAACTCCATGAAGGCGCGGATCACACGGACATCTGCCCGCTGCGTCAGATGAATCATGCTTTCTCCCATTTGCAGATCAACCCCTTCTAGCGGGATCTGCCGGATGCGATCATCCCGGCCAAATTCGGCCTGGGAAACGAACCCGATCCCTGCCCCCGAGGCGACCAATTCGCGCACGGCTTCGCGCCCTTCAGCGACAATGGCGGGATTTAGTGTGATTCCGGCGCGCCGGGCTTCATCCTCTAGTTTCTGACGGGTTTTGGACCCTTTTTCGCGAAAGACCAAAGGATGGTTCTGCAATTCGGACATCGACAGAGACAGCAGATCATCCGAGACACGTTCGCGTGCGGCAAATCCGACGATCCGGGCTGAACCAAGGTCCAGCAAGGTCATGTCTTTTCCGGGGGAGGGGCTGCCAACAATGCCGATTTCCGCATTATAGGCTCGCAATTCGTCTAAAACGTCGTTCGTATTCCCACTGCAGACGGTGATCGTGATGTTGGGGTACGCGGCCCGAAACTGCCCCAGATAGTCAGTCAGGTGATGCGCGGAGTCGGCGATTATGCGCAACTCTCCATCAATGGCTGCGCGAGATTCCGACAGGAAATCTTCGATCTGCGCCTCGGTCTCAAAATATTGCTTTGTGAACCGGAACAGACGCTCTCCGGCGGTGGTCAAGACCACCTGCTTGCGTTCACGCTGAAACAAAAGCAGGTCATGGTCCTGTTCCAACCGTCGGACCTGTTCCGAGACAGCAGGCTGAGTTAGAAACAGCGCTTCTGCCGCGCGAGAAAACCCGCCGTGCAAGGCCACATGATGAAAGGCACGAAGTTGACTGTAACGCATGAGGAACTACTGCAGCTCGATATATAGGCCAGATTTATTGATAGATTGATAATAGCAATTTTACATATGGCAAACCTCGTTGCAAATCAGGTGTGAAAACCTGGTGCAGGATCTTGATATGACCGGACACGACACAGCGATCCCGAAGCCGCAAATGGGCGAACCCTATCTTCTGACACCCGGCCCGCTGACCACTTCATACGCGGTGAAACAGGCGATGTTGCGGGATTGGGGAAGCTGGGATGAAGATTTCCGAGCCATGACGCGTGAAATGCGTCGTCGGTTGCTGGCGCTGCTGGGCGAAGGTGCGGATGCGTTTGACTGCGTTCCCATGCAAGGCAGCGGCACATTCGCGGTCGAGGCGATGCTGGCCTCGTTCATTCCGAAAGAAGGCAAAGCGCTGGTGCTGGCGAATGGGGCTTATGGGCAGCGTTCGGCGCAGACGCTTGCTTATCTGGGGCGCGAACATGTGGTGCTGGACAAGGGCGACTACCTGCCGCCGCGCGGCGCGGAAGTGGCCGAGATTCTGGCGCATGACCCCGCGATAACCCACGTGATTGCTATCCACTGCGAAACAAGTTCCGGCATTTTGAACCCGGTCGAAGAAATCTCCGAAGCTGTCTACGCAGCGGGGCGCAAGTTGTTGATCGACTCGATGTCTGCTTTTGGCGCAATTGAGCTGAAGCCCTCGGACATCAGGTATGAAGCTGTCGTGTCATCGGCCAATAAATGCATCGAAGGCGTGCCGGGTTTTGGCTTTGTCATCGCCCGCAAGGAGGAGCTTGAGGCGGCCAAAGGCAACAGCCACTCACTATCGCTGGATGTGCATGCGCAATGGGCGCATATGGAAAAGACCGGCCAGTGGCGATTTACCCCGCCCACCCATGTGGTTGCTGCTTTTTTGGAAGCGCTGAAAGCCCATGAAGCCGAAGGTGGTGTTGCCGCGCGCGGCGCTCGCTATAGCCGCAACCGCGATGCGATGGTTGCGGGTATGCGCGCATTGGGGTTTGAGACGCTGTTGCAGAACCGTTGGTTGAGCCCGATCATCGTGACTTTCTTTTGCCCTGCGGACGAGAAGTTCGTTTTTGACCGCTTCTATGAGTTGATGAAGGGCAAGGGCTTTATCATCTATCCTGGCAAGCTGACTCTAGTGGACAGTTTCCGCGTCGGCTGCATCGGACAGATGGATGAACATGTGATGCGGCAGGTTGTGGCCGCCGCCAAAGACAGTCTGACCCAAATGGGGGTCGCCAGCGCGACACCTCCGGCGCAGGCTCTGAAAGAACGCGCCAAACTGGCCGCATAAGAGACAAGGACACGCCTATGACCATTCAAACTCCCGTGACCGCGAATGAGCGCGTCTACCCGTCCCCCAAAGTCCCCGCCATCGCCATCTGCCTGGACGGGTGCGAGCCGGAATATCTGGAAGTGGCCATTGCCAAGGGCCTGATGCCGACACTTAAACGTATTCGCGAGACTGGCACTGACCGACTGGCCCACTCGGTGATCCCCAGCTTTACCAACCCCAACAACCTGTCCATTGCCACCGGTCGTCCGCCGATTGTCCATGGTATCTGCGGCAACTACCTGATCGACCCTGACAGCGGCGAAGAGGTGATGATGAACGACGTGCGCTTTCTGCGCGCGCCGACCATCTTTTCGCAATTCTATGATGCAGGCTATCGTGTTGCCATGGTCACGGCCAAGGACAAGCTGCGCGCGCTGCTGGGCGCGGGCCTGAAATTCGACGAAGACCGCGCGGTGGCTTTTTCTTCGGAACGTTCGGGCGAGACTACCAAGGCCGAGCATGGCATCGACAATGCCAGTGCATGGCTGGGCATGCCGGTGCCCGAGGTATACTCGGCGGATCTGTCCGAATTCGTCTTTGCCGCAGGCGTCAAGCTGCTGAAAGAGTTCAAGCCCGACATCATGTATCTGTCGACCACGGACTACATCCAGCACAAGTTCGCCCCCGAACAGCAGGGCGCACTGGATTTCTTCGCCATGTTCGACAAATACCTAGCGCAGCTGGATGAGATGGGCGCGGCCATTGTCGTCACCGCGGACCACGGCATGAAGCCCAAGCACAACGCTGCGGGTGAGCCCAATGTGATCTACGCGCAGGATCTGATGGATGAATGGCTGGGCGAAGGTCAGGCCCGCGTGATCCTGCCGATTACTGACCCATATGTGGTCCATCACGGCGCGCTTGGCGCGTTTGCTACCGCTTATCTGCCCGAGGGCGCGGATCGCGCGGAGATCATGGCCAAGCTGGACGCAAGGGACGAGTTGATCCTGGTGGTGGATAAGGAAGAGGCAATCAAACGCTTTGAGCTGCCCGCCGACCGGATTGGTGACATCGTGATGATCTCAGGCGAGAATATGACGATTGGAACCTCGGCCGACCGTCACGATCTTGCCGCGCTGAAAGAGCCGCTGCGCAGCCATGGCGGCTTGACCGAGCAAGAGGTACCCTTCATCGTCAACCGGGTCGTTGATCTGGGCAACGCGCCCGATCTGCGCAACTTTGATGCGTTTTTCTACGCCACTACAGCGGCGGCACAATAAGTTATGAAAGATCAGCCCATGACCGAGATCAGAAATGAAGGGATGCGTATCGGCGGCGAGATAGTCTTTACCGACGAGACGGTGCCAGTTCTGTACCCTTACACCAACGAGGTGGTTGGGCACGTCCCCGCAGGTAAGGCCGAACATGCCCGCAAGGCGTTCGAGATTGCTGCTGCCTTTAAACCGAAACTCACCCGCTATGAGCGGAGCCAAATCCTGCAGCGTGCCGGAGAGCTGATCGGAGAGCGCCGCGAATACCTGGCCAAGTGGTTGGTGCTGGAGCTTGGCATCTGCCACCAGCACGCGATTTATGAGACCAAGCGCGCGCAGGACGTTTATCAATTCGCCGCCGCCGAGGCACTGAAGGATGACGGTGAGATTTTTTCCTGCGACCTGACCCACAACGGCAAGGACCGCAAGATCTTTACAACGCGCGAGCCCGTGAATGCGATTAGCGCGATCACGCCCTTCAATCACCCGCTGAACATGGTCAGCCACAAGATTGCGCCCTCAATCGCCACCAACAATTGCATGGTGTGCAAGCCGACCGAATTGACGCCTCTAACGTGCCTGACGCTGGCTGATATCCTCTATGACGCCGGTCTGCCGCCCGAAATGTTCCAGGTGGTCACTGGCTGGCCGCAGGATATTGGTGATGAGATGATCACCAATGACCACATCGACATCATAACCTTCACGGGCGGCGTACCGGTCGGCAAGTTGATTGCGTCCAAAGCAGTATACAAACGACAGGCGCTGGAACTGGGAGGCAATGACCCGCTGATCGTTCTGAATGACCTCTCGGACGCCGATCTGGATAAGGCAGCAACTATCGCCGTGGCTGGAGCCACCGGGAATTCAGGCCAGCGCTGCACCGCGATTAAGCGCATTCTGGTGCAGGACAGCGTGGCGGATAAGTTCGTGCCGCTGGTGCTGGAGAAGGCAAAGAAGATCAAGTTTGGCGACCCGCAGGACCCGGATACCGAACTTGGTTGTGTCATTCATGACAAGGCTGCTGAACTGTTCGAGAATCGCGTCCATCAGGCCGAGAACGAGGGCGCAGAAATCCTCTATCACCCTGGTCGCCAAGGTGCGCTGCTGCCGCCCATCGTGGTGGACAAGGTGCCCCATGACAGCGAGCTGGTGATGGAGGAAACCTTCGGCCCGATCATTCCCATCGTCCGCGTGCCCGATAATGACGAAGAGGTCATGGCCATTTCGAACTCGACCGAATTTGGCCTCAGCTCGGGCGTTTGTACCAACGACCTCAATCGCGCCATCGCTTTTATTAACGGGTTGAACGTCGGCACCTGCAACATCTGGGAACAACCCGGATACCGCATCGAAATGTCCCCCTTCGGTGGTATTAAGGACAGCGGCAACGGGGTCAAAGAAGGCGTTATCGAAGCGATGAAATTCTTCACCAACGTCAAAACCTATTCCTTGCCCTGGCCGGGGTAAATTAAAAGGCTTTCTTGTCTGCCGACGACAGAACCTTGGCGCCCGACTCTGGCCGATCGGGCGTCAGCTACGTTTGGGCACGCTCAGCCGTGCGGATGTACCGCAATTTGAATTCCTGTTCGGCCTGATCATCGACATCGACTGTCTCAGGGTGCCTGAACGATCCTGAGAATGCTTTCGACGTTGAAATTCAGACGTTCTTCCAAAGCTTGCTCGTCCATCATGTTGCGCTGAAACAGAAATGATCCCGTAAAGCGGTTGGTCAGATAGTAATAGCCAATAGCCGCAATCGTAATGTTGAGCTGGGTTGCATCAATGCCCGCGCGAAATTCGCCAGTTTCCTGACCGCGCTTCAGAATCGACTCGACCATATCGACAAGTCCTCGGGTCGAATCCTGCAAGCTGGTCAGCGATTTGATATGCCGGGCGCGATGCAGGTTTTCACTGTTGACCAAAGTAATGAACTCGGGATTTTTGAGGTAGTATTTCCACGTAAATCGCACCAGGGATTCCAGTGCGTCTGACGGCGACAAGCTTTCGAGGTTCAGCTTGCGCTCGGCGCTGCGGATATCAAGATAGGCCTCTTCCAGAACGGTTCGGAACAAGTCCTCTTTGCTGCCGAAATAGTGGTACAACATCCGCTTGTTAGCATCTGCGCGCTCGGCGATTTCGTCAACGCGCGCGCCACCCAATCCGTGTTTGGCGAATTCTTTTTTGGCCGCATTTAGTATTCGGGCCTTGGTCGCCTGGGCATCCCGCTTTCTACCCTTCTTTTCTGGTTCGCCCACGTCCTTGGTCCTCAATACTTTTTGTTACTGGCTTCTCTGCAACTTCAATATTTCAAATCCTGTTCCAGCGAAACCATCCAGCCGCGCAATATTGCAGTCGACCGCAGCCCAATTTGCGATCTGGGTTTCCTTTTCTTAACGCTTGACACATGCTCTCGTAAAGAAGTAACTAGTTAGTGCATAAAATTCGCACCTGAGAGGGTGTGTAGCTTGCGCCGAGGGGGAGCGGCACGCGCGTGTCTTTGCTTCTGACTGCGGATCCAAACGGGAGGACGTAATGTCATTTATCAAAAAATACATCGAACAAGAGACGATCACGCGTCGTAATCTGTTGCTTGCATCGGCTTATGGCGTTGGTGGTGCTGCGATTTCCAGCATGTTGGGGGGCATGGCGCGTGCGGCTATTACCGACCCGACAGTTGCATGGTCCTATCGCAACCGCACCAACCCATACTGGAACGAGATCGTTTCGGGCGGCGAGGCGTTTGTCGAAAGCCTGGGCAAGCCCAAGGACTTCCTGACTCACCTGATCAACGAGGGCTCTTCTGAGAAATCCTTGGCGGACGTCAAGGCGTTGCTGTCCAAAACCAATGGTGAACTGGCATTGGCCATCGACACCAATGATGCGCCCAATGCGCGTCCGGTGGTGGAAAGCTGTGTCGAGGCAGGTGCTTATGTATCCACGCTGTGGAACAAGACCGACGACCTGCACCCCTGGGACTTCGGCGATAACTATGTCAGCCACATGAGCTGGTCCGATGAAGGCCCGGCCGAACAGACGGCGCGAATTCTTCTGGATGCAATGGGCGGTTCCGGTGGGGTTGTTCATCTGGGCGGTATCGCGTCAAACAACCCTGCGATCGAGCGTCTGGCTGGACTGAACAACGCGCTGAAAGACTACCCCAACGCAGAATTGCTGGCAGCCGAGCCTGCCGACTGGGATACTCAGAAAGCCAATCAGGTCATGAGCGCTTTCCTGACCCGCTATGGCGACGACATCAAAGGTGTGCACTGCGCCAACGACACCATTGCTTATGGCGTGCTGGAAGCGCTGCGTGCGGAAGGTATCGAGGATATGCCCATCGTATCTTATGACGGTAACCCGCAGGCGGTTGAACTGGTCGGCGAAGGCAAGATTCTGGCCACTGTCTTTACCAACCCGCATTGGGGTGGCGGCATCACGGCAGCGCTGGCCTATTATGCCGCAACCGGTCACTTCAAGCCGTCTGAAGAGCCCAACGAGCACCGCGAATTCTACGGCCCGACCATCATGGTCCGCCCAGAAGACGCACAGGCGTTCAAGGCTGAATATCTGGACAGCGTCCCGACTTATGACTGGAAGGATTTCTGGTCCACGTCGAACGGCCAGATTCAGTATAAATAAAGTGATGGCGGGCCGGACGTGATCCGGCCCGCTCACGCGGGTCTGCGGCGACAGCGACCCCCACCAATTCACTCAGTGGGAGAAAGCACGTGAGCAATGTGCTGACACGGGATGTTCTGATCAAATGGGCGCCCCTGATTGTCCTTTTGGTTCTGGTCCTGTTTTTCACAATGATGGAACCCCGTTTCTTTTCGCTGCGCAATTTCGCGCGGATCGGGATTTCGTCCGCACCGGCGTTGATGGTCGCAATCGGTGTGACCTTCATCATCATCATGGGCTCGATTGACCTGTCGATGGAGGGCACGGTGTCGGTTTGCGCTGTGGTGTTTGCCTTTGCCTTTATCGCCTTGGGCGGCACGTTGGCGTCGTGGGCGTGGCTGGCGATCCCGCTGGCGCTGTTGGTTGGTGGGGCCATAGGATTCGTGAACGGGCTGGTCCATGTCCTGCTGAAAATCCCGTCGTTCATGGCCTCACTTGCAATGGGTTTCGTTGGCACTGGGTTCGCGCTGCTGTTGACGGGCGGTGACCGTATCCGAGTCGAGGATGACCTGTTCCGGTCCCTGCTGACCGAGCGTTGGTTCGGGTTTCCTATCATGTGCTATGTCGCGCTGCTGTTCCTGCTGATCGCCTGGTTCATCCAGTCCCGCACCACGCTGGGTCGGAATTTCTACGCTGTCGGCGGAGGCGAGGAACTGGCCCATGCCTCGGGCCTGAACGTCAATCGCGTGCGGATCATGGGGTTTGCACTAGCCGGTATTTTCTATGCGGTTGGGGCCTTGTTGGCTGTGGGTCGGATCGGGATTGCGGAAACCGCGACCGGGTCGAACTTCATGTTTGTTTCGATAACTTCGGTCGTTGTCGGCGGCACCGCGCTGTGGGGCGGGATCGGGGGTGTGTGGAACACTCTGATCGGGGTCTTGATCGTCAACGTCATCAACAACGGCATGGTTGTGATCGGGTTGCCCGGCTACGTGCAGGACGGAGTTTTGGGCATTCTGGTGATCGCCGCGGTGGTACTGTCGACCGACCGTAAATCCGTAACCTTCGTGAAATAGGGGCCGGCAGATGTACGAACTGATCAATGTCGACAAGAAATTCCCAGGCGTCCACGCGCTGAAATCCGTGGATTTCAAGATCGGACGCGGTGAGATCGTGGGCCTCGTTGGTGAAAACGGCGCGGGCAAGTCCACGCTGATGAAGGTCATCTACGGCGCCTATCAGCCCGATGGCGGCGATATCACCATCGATGGCACCAAGGTTCGCTTTCAGAACCCGCGTCAGGCGATGGATCACGGCATCGGCATGGTGTTTCAGGAACAATCCCTGATCACCAACCTGACCGTGATGGAAAACATCTTTCTGGGGTTCGAGCAGCAATTCGTCAGCTATGGAGTGATCAACTGGAAAGCCATGGCCGAGGCCGCGCGCAAGCAACTGGCCAAGGTCAAGCTGGATATCGACCCGGCGACCACGACCTCGAAACTCTCCTTTGCACAGCGTCAGCTGGTCGAATTGGCCAAGGTTCTGACACTGGAAGAGCGGATCGACGGCGATCTGGTCATCCTGCTGGATGAACCGACCAGCGTACTGGCTAAAGAAGAGGTCGAGCTGCTGTTCAGCCTCGTGCGGGAACTCACCAAGCGGGCGTCCTTCATCTTTGTCAGCCACCGCATGGACGAGGTTCTGGACCTGTCAGACCGTATCTATGTGATGAAGGACGGCGAGGTTGTGGACGTTGTCGCCCATGATGACGCCGATGTGGATGCAATCCAGCACAAGATGGTGGGCCGCGACGTCGACAAGGAATATTACCGCGAACAAAAGCAAAAGCCCTATAAGGCCGAGGCGAAACCGTTGGTAGCCTTCAGCGATGTCTCTGTGGCCGGAAAATACTCCGATATTTCATTCGGCCTGCGCCCAGGAGAGGTTCTGTGCCTTGTCGGTACAGAGGGATCGGGGCGTGAGGCGATCCTGCGCACGATTTTTGGTCTGGAAACTCCGTCTTCAGGAACGGTCGTGCTCAAGGGGGAAACGGTTACCAAGTTTAACGCGCAGGCCGGGGTTGCCAATGGGGTCGGTTACATCCCTCGCGAACGCAAGGTCGAAGGCATCGTGGCCGGGATGAATGTGTATGAGAACATGACTCTCAGCCAGATGGGCAACTATGCCAATTCCGGCGTGCTTCGCATTGGTGAGGAGAAATCTCTGGCCAAGCAATGGATCGACCGTTTGGCGATAAAAACCCCCGATGTCTACAAGGATTGCGGCGGGCTGTCGGGCGGCAACCAGCAAAAGGTGGTGCTGGCCAAATGGCGCTCGGCGGGATCAGACATCATCCTGCTGGATCACCCGACGCGCGGTTTGGATATCGGCGCCAAGGAAGATGTCTATGACATGGTGCGTGAGATGTCGGATGACGGCGTCGGCATCATCTTGGTGGCAGATACGCTGGAAGAGGCCATCGGCCTCAGCCACAGCATAATCGTTCTCAAAGACGGTGTTGCCCAAAAACGTTTCGATTGCAGCCCAGGGGACAAGCCGTCGCTTTATGACCTTGTCCACCACATGATCTGAGGCCGGACCCATGAGCTTTGAACGCATCAAACCCCATCTGCCCTGGATCACGCTGCTGGCGCTTGTGCTGGTCGTGGGGGCTGCGGATGCTAATTTTCTGCGCCCGGCGAACCTGATTTCGATGATGGCCGACATTGTGCCGCTGTTCATCATGGCGCTTGGGATGACCTTCGCGATCTATATCGGCGGGATCGACCTGTCGGCACAGTCGGTGGCCAATATGACCACGGTTGTGGCGACAATTGCCCTGCCGACTTTTGGTATCGGCGCGGCGTTGATCTGTATTCTGGCCGGCATTGTTCTGGGCGCTGTCTCTGGTTTTGTGACGACTCGGCTATTTGTGCCGTCCTTTATCTCGACCCTGGCAGTGGGCGGCATCGCCTTTTCGGCCGCACAATACATGTCGGGTCAACGGGCCTTGTTCATGGATGCAGAGATGCGGGATTCGACCTTTGGCTGGATGACCGGCTCGGTCGCTGGTTTGCCCGCGGAATTGATCATTGCTGCAGTGCTGGTTCTGGGCGCGTGGTTCCTGCAGTCGCGCACCACCTTTGGGCGCGCGCTCAAGGCTGTCGGGGCAGGGGAACCGGCTGCTGTTGCCTCGGGGCTGAATGTTAACCGCATCAAGATCATGGCCTTTGCCCTGTCCGGTGGACTTGCGGCGATTGCAGGCTTGCTGTTCTCGGTCAAACTCTCCGGAGGCTCTCCCACTCTGGCGAACGGGTTCCTGCTGCCAGCAATCGTCGCGGTTCTGGTCGGTGGCACACCACTGACCGGAGGAGTAGGCGGGGTGATCAACACGCTGATCGGTACACTCATCGTGGCGGTAATTCGATCCTCGATGCTGTATTTCGAGGTGGACGCCACCCAGCAGCAGATGGTGTTTGGCCTGATCCTGATCACGGCTATCGCGCTGACCATCGACCGCACAAAGCTGAGGGTCGTGAAATGACCGGAACCATGAGAGCGGCCGTTTTGGTGAAACCCGGCCAGTTCGAAGTTCAGGATGTGCCCCGTCCTGTCCCAGGTCGCGACGAGGTTTTGATCCGCATCTCTCGGGTCGGGATCTGTGGCACGGACATGCACATATTCAACGGGCACTACGCGGCCGAGAACCTGCCCATGATTCCCGGTCACGAATTCACCGGAACGATTGCAGAGCTTGGCCAGGGTGTCACGGGGCTGACCATCGGCGCGCCTGTGGTGGTCGATATGAATATCGGTTGCGGTACCTGCTATTGGTGTCGCCGCAATGAGATCCTGAACTGCCCCAATATGCAACAAATGGGCATCACGATGGATGGGGCTTTTGCCGAATATATCTCGGTGCCCGCGCGCTTGGTGATCCCTGCGCCCGGTGATGTAAGCGCCGGGGTTCTTGCCCTGACTGAACCGCTGGCCTGTGTCGTGCGTTGCGCGCGCAAGGCGAACATCAGTTTCGGTCAATCGGTTGTCGTGCTGGGCGCGGGCCCTATCGGCAACTTGCATGTACAACTGCTTCGCACAATAGGAGCGGCACCGATCATCGTGGCCGATCTGTCCGAGGAGCGCGTCAAAATGGCGCTGGAGGCCGGTGCAGACGTGGGTGTCAGCGACCCCACAAAGCTGAAAGACACTGTTCTGCACCATACAGATGGACGCGGTGCGGATGTGGTGATCGAAAGCGTGGGACTGCCTGCGCTTTACCAACAAGCGACGCGCCTGATCCGCAAAGGCGGTCACATCGCGGCTTTCGGTATCACCGGGGCGGGTGAGACCTTACCTGTCGATATTCTTCAAACCATTCTACAAGAGAACTCGATCAAGGGTTCGGTCGCGGGCATGGGGCAGGATATGCACGACGCGTTGACGCTGTTGACCTATGGGCGGATCAAAACCTGTCACTTTACCGGCGCATCTTATCCACTGGATCAGATACAGGCCGCTTTTGACAGTTTTGTCGACCGTCCGCAGGACCTCAAGACGCAGATAGCATTAACAGACTAGCCGCAATGGGAGGAGCGCACATGACTGTAGAAGTTTACACATCCAAACCCGAAGGCATGATCCCAAACAGCCGGTTTCCCCTGCTGATCCATCGCGGCGCAATACCCGGTGGCGGCGTAGATGCGGTCAAGGCCAGGTTTCGCAGCAATGGCTGGGGGAACAATTGGGAATATCCAGGTGTCTATGAATACGCCCATTTCCACTCGACTTCGCATGAATGTCTGGGCTGCGCGATTGGCTGGATGGAGTTCAACCTGTCCGTCGAGGGCTGGACCCGGGTCAGGATCGAGGCGGGCGATGTCATCGTCATGCCCGCCGGAGTCAGCCACGAGATGGTGGGTCATTCCGACGATATCATGATGGTCGGCGGCTACGCCGGGGGTCGCGACTGGGACAACATTCAGGAAGCCTTCCTGACGCCCGAGATGTTTCAGGCCGCCGCCAAGCGGATCATGATGCTGCCTATCCCGGACAAGGACCCCGCAACCGGGGATATCCTGCACCAATGGCATGATGCGCCGTCCTCTGTGGATGGCGGGTGGAATGATTTCCGCGACGGGCTGGACGCCTCGGCCTGACGCGCGCTTATTTCGGAGACCAGATGATGGACCAAAACGCACAGATACTGACGCCACCCTCCGAGCCTCGTGAGTTCGGGTTCTTCATGGAGGGCCGCTGGGTACCTGCCGGAGACCGCGATCTGTTCGAGCGGTCTTCGCCCGGACATGGCGTGCCAGTTACACGTATTCCGCGTTGTACAGAGGACGATCTGAACACCATTGTCGCTTCGGCCCGCACGGCCTTCGACGACCGCCGGTGGTGTGGGTTGTCCGGGGCCGACCGCGCGGCGGTCTTGCTTAAAGCCGCTGAGTTGATCCGCCAGCGCACCGATGAAATTGCCTATTGGGAGACGCTGGAGAACGGCAAACCCATCAGCCAAGCGCGGGGCGAGGTCAGCGGTTGCGTTGGCATGTTCGAATTTGCAGCAGGTTTGGCGCGGGCTCTGCACGGTGACAGCTTTAACAACAGTGGCGACGGCGCCATGGGGATTGTCACACGCGAGCCCGTTGGCGTGGTTGGCCTGATCACGCCTTGGAACTTCCCTTTCCTGATCCTTTGCGAACGGGTGCCTTATATCCTCGCTTCGGGCTGCACGATCGTTGCCAAACCTTCCGAGGTGACCAGTGCCACGACCTTATTGCTCGCCGAGATCCTGTCGGAAGCGGGATTGCCGGATGGTGTGTTCAACGTGGTCACCGGATCAGGCAGCGTGATCGGCCAGAAGCTGGCGGAACACATGGATGTGGATATGCTGTCCTTTACCGGCTCGACCGCTGTTGGTCGATCGGTCGTTGCAGCGTCGGGGCAGAGCAATTTCAAAAAGCTAGGCTTGGAACTTGGGGGCAAGAACCCTCAGATCGTCTTTGCCGATGCCGACCTAGAAGACGCAGCCGATGGCGTAGCTTTCGGCATCGCATTCAACACGGGCCAGTGCTGTGTATCCGGCGCGCGCTTGCTCGTTGAACGCTCGGTTGCAGAAAAGTTTGCAGGCATGGTCGCGGACAAGCTGCGCAAGGTCCGCGTGGGCGATCCGTTGGACGAGCGCACCCAGGCGGGCGCGATCACGACAGACGCGCAGAACCGCAGCATCCTGTCCTACATCGCCAAGGGTCAGGAAGAGGGCGCGACCCTGCTGATCGGGGGCGGAACGCCCGAAATCGCGGGTGGGCAATATATCGACCCGGTCATCTTCACCAATGCGACCAACGACATGGCCATCGCGCGGGAAGAGATTTTTGGACCGGTTCTGGTCGTCATCCCTTTCGACACGATTGACGAAGCGATCTCGATTGCCAACGATACTGAATACGGTCTGGCGGCAAGTGTCTGGACCAAGAATATCGACAAGGCGCTGACGATTTCTCGCCGTGTTCAGGCGGGACGGTTCTGGGTCAACACAACCCTGGCTGGGGGACCCGAACTGCCGATTGGCGGATTCAAGGCATCTGGTTGGGGCCGCGAGGCCGGGATGCATGGCGTCGAGGAATATACGCAGATCAAGTCGATCCATGTCGAGATCGGCAAACGGTCACATTGGGTAGAGTAATGGCAATCGGATTTGACTATATCATCGTTGGTGGCGGATCAGCGGGCTGTGTTTTGGCCAATCGCCTGACCGAAGACGGCGCCGTCAAGGTGCTGCTGCTGGAGGCGGGCGGAAAGGACAAGCACCCGTTGATCCACATGCCTGTGGGCTTTGCCAAGATGACGGACGGGCCGCATACCTGGGGTTTTAACACCGTCCCGCAAGTCAACGCCAACAATCGCGAAATCCCCTATGCTCAGGGCCGGGTGATCGGTGGTGGAAGCTCGATCAATGCCGAGGTGTTCACGCGCGGCAACCCGGTCGATTATGACCGTTGGGCCAATGAGGAAGGGTGCGAGGGCTGGGCCTTCAAGGATATCCAGAAATACTTCATTCGCTCCGAACGCAATGCGATCCTGTCCGGAGACTGGCACGGGACCGAAGGGCTTTTGGGTGTGTCCAACATCCCAGACCCGCAAGAGATGACCCGCGCCTTTGTACGCTCGTGCCAAGAGGCGGGCATCCCTTATAACCCGGATTTCAACGGGGCGGTTCAGGAAGGTGCAGGCGTTTACCAGACGACCACTTGGAATGCGAAACGCTGCTCGGCTGCTGTAGGATATCTGAAACCTGCGATGTCGCGCGGGAACCTGACGGTCAAAACTGGGTGTCAGGTGCATCGGATTGTCATCGAAAATGGCCGGGCGACCGGTGTTGAATTCGATCAGGGCGGACAGGTTGAGACGGCATCGGCGGATCAGGAGGTGCTGATCACTTCGGGCGCTATTGGAACACCCAAGCTGATGATGTTGTCGGGTGTCGGCCCCGCCGCGCATCTGCGCGAGCACGGGATCGAGGTGAAACAAGACTTGCCCGGTGTGGGTGAGAACCTGAACGACCATTTCGGCATCGATATCGTGGCCGAACTGAACGGGCACTATAGTTTGGACAAATACAACAAGCCCCATTGGGCGGCCTGGGCTGGAATACAGTATTACCTGTTCGGCTCAGGGCCTGTTACTTCGAACGTGGTTGAAGGCGGGGCGTTCTGGTATGGAGACGACACGGCCACGGTGCCGGATCTGCAATTTCATTTCCTTGCGGGGGCCGGTGCCGAGGCCGGGGTTCCCAGTGTGCCCAAAGGCAGTTCGGGCATTACGCTGAATTCGTATACTGTCCGTCCCAAGGCGCGCGGCACCGTACGTCTACGTTCGAACAAGGTCGAGGATATGCCGCTGGTTGATCCCAATTTCCTGGGTCACCCGGATGATCTGAAAATCTCGGTCGAAGGAGTGAAGCACAGCGTCGAGATTTTTCGGCAGAAAAGCCTTCAAAACTACATCCGCAAAATTCACTTCCCCGGTGACAACGTGAAAACACAGGCCGAATACGAAGCCTATGCCCGCCAATATGGCCGTACCTCCTATCACCCAACATGTACTTGCAAAATGGGTGTGGATGAGATGGCGGTGGTCGATCCGCAAATGCGGGTGCGCGGGGTTGATGGGCTGCGAATCTGCGATAGCTCGGCGATGCCCAGCCTGATCGGATCAAACACCAACGCACCGACAATCATGATGGCCGAAAAAGCATCGGACATGATCCGGGGCAATCACTGAACTTGAAAGCGTTCCCCAAACTGGCGGTGCCGTATCCCGGCACCGCTTTTTTTCCTTAGTCCCACTCGGGGGCCCACGGCACTAGATCTTCGGTTACAATCCGGTATCCGGTTTGGGTCATCGCGTCGATCCGGTCCATGTCGATGCTGGACAGCGTGAAATCCATAACGTCGAAATTGGCCTGAATGTTGGCCCGTTTGGTGGACATGGTGTTGATCGACACCCCTTTTTGCAGAATCCAACGCAGCACGACCTGCCCCGCCGTTTTTCCATAGCCTGCGCCGATCTCGGCAAAAAGCGGATGCTTGAACACCTCGCCGCGCGCGACTGAGCAATAAGACGACAGCGGAATACCTGTCTCGGTGGCAGCGGCCAGCAGGACATCCTGATTCAGCAAAGGATGAAACTCGACCTGGTTCGAGACAATCGGCGCATCAATGATTTTTACCGCGTCACGCATCATCTGGGCGGTATAGTTCGATACACCAATATTCTTCGCCAACCCCTTTTCATAAGCTTGCGCCAGCAGTTGCAGCGAAGGTGCGATATCCCCTCCGATCGGCGGCCAGTGCAGCAACAGAACATCGACATAGTCCAGACGCAGTTTCTTGAGGCTTTCCTCGACCGAAGGCAAGAACTCTGCTGCGCCAAAATTGTCGGGGTGCACTTTAGTTGTCACGCAGATCTCTTCGCGGGGCAATCCCAGATCGGCCAGCGCGTCACCGGTTTCTTTTTCATTTCCATACATTTGTGCTGTATCGAAGGAACGATACCCAACCTCAGCCGCGATGCCCATTGCGTCGCGAAGCTCTTTCTCGGTCAGTGGAAAAGTGCCAAATGTACGTTGATTGGTATTCTGAAAGTATATGTTCACGATGATCCTCCCAAAGGACAAGTTTGCAAGTAACCTAATAGTTACTTGTATTCAGGTCAATTCCTTCGTTTTGGTAATTTCAGTTGCCTTTTGACGCCCGCCAAGGCATAAACTTATAACCAATTAGTTACTTTCGTGAGGATCGCATGACAAAGCAGATGACAGCGCGCGAAGCAGCCAATCTCGTACCAGATGGGGCGACTGTGGCGGTGAATTCGTCCAGCGGTCTGTGCTGTCCCGATGCGGTTCTGAAGGGTTTGGGCGAACGTTTCGATGAGGAAAACGCGCCGACAAACCTGACCACCATTCATCCCATCGCGGCCGGAGATTTCTTTGGCACCAAAGGGGTCGATCATATTGCCAAACCTGGTCTGCTGACGCGGATCATTGGTGGCTCGTATCCGTCAGGTCCCAGCAATGCTGAACCGCCCTTGATCTGGCAGATGATCACGGGCGAGCAGGTGCGGGCGTATAACGTGCCCTCAGGCATCATCTTCGACATGCTGCGCGAAGCGGCGGCCAAACGGCCCGGTGTTCTGACCAAAGTGGGAATGGACACCTTTGTCGATCCTCAGATTGAAGGCTGCGCCATGAATGCAGCGGCGCGGGCCGAGCCCATTGTCAAACGAATGAAGTTTGAGGGCGAAGATTGGCTGTATTTCAAATCCATGGCCCCCAACGTTGCCATTATCCGCGCGACCACAGCTGACGAAAAAGGCAACCTGAGCTTTGAGCATGAAGGAGCCTATCTAGGCGCGATGGAAATGGCACTGGCGGCTCGCAACAATGGCGGTGTGGTCATCGCGCAGGCAAAGCGGATCGCGGCGGCGGGCAGTATCCGTCCCCATGACGTACATGTGCCGGGTATTCTGGTGGACGCGATTGTCGAAGCGCCCGATCAGTTGCAGACCACTGCCACAGAATACGACCCCGCAATCTCGGGCGAATTGACCCGTCCCATCGAAAGCTTTCGCACGGCCGAGTTCAACATTGGCAAGGTCATTGCCCGCCGCGTCGCGAAAGAACTGAAAGACGGCTGGGCCGTCAATATCGGTTTCGGCATCTCAGCCAACGTTCCGCGCATTCTGGTCGAAGAGGGGCTGCATGGCTCGGTCACATGGATGATTGAGCAGGGCGCAGTGGGCGGTGTGCCGCTGTTGGATTTCAAATTTGGCTGTTCGGCCAATGCCGAGGCGTTCGTGCCGTCACCGCATCAGTTCTGTTACTTCCAGGCGGGTGGCTTTGATGCCTCGCTTCTGTCCTTCCTTGAGGTGGACAAACACGGCTCGGTCAATGTCTCGCGCCTGTCGGCCATCCCGCACCGCACGGCGGGGGCCGGAGGATTCGTTGATATCACGGCGCGGGCGCGCAAGATCGTGTTCTCGGGCAATTTCAATGCGGGCGCAAAAATGACGGTCGAGAATGGGCAGATCACCATCCTGAAAGAGGGGAAAGTGGCCAAGTTTGTGGACGAGGTTGACCAGATTTCCTTCTCGGGCCAGCGCGCGCAGATGCAGGGGCAGGACGTGACCTATGTGACCGAGCGCTGTGTGATCAAACTGACCGATGATGGGCTGATGATCACCGAAATTGCACCGGGCCTAGACTTGCAGCGGGATATTCTGGATCAGGCAGCAACTCCCTTGCTGGTCTCGGAGGATTTGAAAACCATGGATGCCGATCTGTTTGATCCGGCATTGATGGGATTGGAGTTGCAGTCGGCGTGATGGACCATTTCCTGCTCGATATCCAAAACGGCATAGCGCGGCTGACGATCAACCGCCCGGACCGGCTGAACGCGCTGACCGAAGCGATGATGGTTGATCTTTTGGCGTTGTGTCGTCAGATCGAAAGGGCAGAGGATGCACATGTTGTCATTCTGACCGGCGAAGGCAGGGCGTTTTGCGCAGGCGGAGACATTGATGCCTGGGCCGATCATACGCCCGATGGATTTGCGCGGCACTGGCTGCGCGACGGGCACCAGGCCTTGGACGCTTTGGCGCGGCTGCGGCAGCCGGTGATCGCTGTGCTGAACGGTCATGCGTTGGGGGGTGGGTTGGAACTGGCCGCTTGCGCCGATCTGCGCATCGCCGAGGCGCATATCCGAATTGGCCAACCCGAACCTGCCTTGGGCATCATTCCGGGCTGGTCCGGTACACAACGCACCGTGCGTCGTTTCGGAGCGCAAACCGTGCGCCGCATGGCACTGTTCGGAACTCAGTTCGACGCGGTCGAGGCCGAGCGTCTGGGGTTGGTGGATCAGGTCGTTGAACAAGGCCAAGGTCTGGCTGCCGCGACCGAACTGGCCGAAACGCTGCGCCATCGTGGGCCTATTGCGACCGAGTTGGTCAAAATGCTGATCAACGCCGCCGAGGGCGAAGAGCGTGAACGCGTTTTCGAAGTTTTGGCTGGCCGCGCTGCCGCTATGCAGCCCGAGCTTCAGACCGGGTTGACCGCCTTCAAGGCCCGCAAAAAAGCAGATTTCTGGAAGTAACATCCAAAGGACACAAGCATGATCCGCCACCTTGTCCACCTGCGCTTTGCTGACACCGTGTCAGAGGGTGAAAAACAAGCGCTCTACGATGATCTGGCCGCGCTTTCGGGCCATATCGACGGCATTCTGGATTTTCAGCACCGTAAGAATATCTCGGTCGAAACGCCCCTGGTGCGGGGGTTCAACGACATGTTCTGGTTTGATTTTCGGGACATTTCGGTGCGTGACGCTTACCTTGTGGACCCCACCCATCAAGAAATTGGCGGACGGATTGTGGCCAAACTGGAGGGCGGCGCGGACGGCGTCTTTGTCTGCGACATCGAGATGTAGCACCCGACAGCGCAGGTCAGTCCGCCGTGGCAGGGCCTGCGTGACGCTCAGCAACAGGCGCGAAAGCGGCTGACGATCGTGTTTAGAACCTCATCGGGGTCGTGTTTCCACCAGTTTTCGGCCGAGAAAATCTCGACCTCGCACAGCCCGTAATAGCCGGCAGATTCTACCGCATCACGCAGGGCACGCAGATCGGCGACGCCGTCTCCCATCATACCGCGATCGAGTAAGACGTCGGTCGTGTCGGCCAGCCAATCACACAGGTGATATCCCAATATGCGGCCTTGCGCTCGGCGGGCCAACGTGTCGGCCAGCGTAGTGTCCCACCAGACATGGTAAACGTCGATGGCAACGCCCACATTTTCTGCTCCAACAGCATCGCAAACATTCAGCGCATCCGCCGCTGTCATCAGACAGGTCCGGTTCCCGGCTGTCGCGGGGTTCAGGGGTTCCAGCGCTAGGTTAACGCCTCGGTCCGCTGCATAGGGCGCCGCCCGCGCCACCCGGTCGGCCAGGATTTTCTGACTGTCCAGAACACCTTTGGTTCCGGGCTCTGGTCCGCCAGTGACGATAGTCAGGACGTTCGTCCCAAGGCCTGCGGCCTGATCAATGGACAGGTAGAAATCATCCATAATCTGCTGGTCCGAGGGCAAGGCCAGCGGTCCGGTCAGAAATGGCGTCCGGCACAGACCGACCACTTGCATCCCTGCCGCGCGCACCCGGTCGCCGATTTCCACCTCGCGCCCACTCAACTCGCGCCGCCAGAAGGTGATGCCGCCATAGCCGCGCGCCGCGCAGGCGTCGATCACCTGCTCGGGCGACCATCCGGCACCATGGCCATCAAGATTGTGGCCTAACGTAGCCGTATTCAGCGCCAGCGCAGAATGATCGTCAGAGAAATCGCGCAAAAATCAGACCCCGTAGAGCTTCAGCATATGCCCCATGCGCGAAACCGCCAGATCAGGGTCGCGCAACAAGCCGCATTCATCTGCCATTTTGAAGCAATCGGTGAAATAGGGCAAAGACCGGGTCGCCTGCGCGCCGTTCAACATCACGAAATGATCCTGAAACCCGTTCAGCCATGCCAGAAACACCACGCCAGTTTTGTAGTATTGCGTGGGCGCGCGGAATATGTGCCGGGCAAGTGGAACGGTCGGGTCCAACGTCGCGCGGAAGGCCGCGGTATCACCTTCGCTCAGTTTGCTGACCGCATAGGCCGCCGCCGGGGCGAGGGGGTCGAATATCCCCAGCAGGGCGTGCGAAAAGCCTTGCTCATCACCCTCGATGAGTTCGGGGTAATTGAAATCGTCGCCGGTATACATCTTGACCCCGTCCGGCAGAAGGCGGCGCATGATGATCTCTTTTTCCGCGTCCAATAGCGAGATTTTAATACCGTCGACCTTGTCCGGATTGGCGCGGATCACGGTCAGCGCGGTGTCCAGCGCATCGTCAAAACCTGTGCCGCCCCAATATCCAGCAAGCTGAGGGTCAAACATCTCGCCCAACCAATGCAGGATGACCGGGTGATCGCAGGCCTCCAGCACGTCGGAGTAAACCGCGATATAGTCATCCGGCCCCGTCGCCACCTTGGCCAGCGCCCGAGACGCCATCAGGATAATGCGTCCGCCCAGTTTTTGGATTGCTTCGACCTGCTCCAGATAAGCGCGGCGGACATCGTCCAGCGATGTGGCCTCTGCCGGGTCCAGATGATCCGTCCCACAGCCATTGGCGACCAGGGCATCCGGCAGCTCTTCTTTCGTGCGCCGGATCAGCTCTAATGCTCCGGTCCAGTCCAGCCCCATGCCGCGTTGGGCGGTGTCCATCGCTTCGGCGATGCCCATACCCATCCCAGCCAAATAGTGGCGGAATTCCATGGTCTTGGCCCAATCCACCTGAGCGGGACCTGTAGGGTCGTGATCACCAAACGGGTCCGCCACGACATGGGCAGCGGAATACAGCACGCGGGCCGAATTGGGCGTCAGCTTCGACGGCGCAACAGGAGTGCCGACAAGGGCATAGTCATGCAGCGTTCCGGCCGTATCAGGCAGTTTGATCTTCATCAGTCGACCTCAGAAACGGGGGACCAGCATCCCGGCATCGGCCGAGATCACCTGTCCGGTGGTATAGGGAAGTTTGCCGCTGGCCAGCGAGGCGATGATATTGCCCATATCCTCGGGCTGACCGACACGCGGGAACAGGGCCAACCCATCTTTGGCGCGCTGTTCATAGCTGTCGATCACCGGGGCGGTCATCTCGGTCGCGATCAGTCCGGGCTGCACGTCGTAGACCGCGATATTCTCGGGACCCAGCCGCACGGCGAAGGTTTTCGACACCATAGCCGCCGCCGCTTTTGACGCGCAATATTCCGCGCGCGGCGCCGCGACTGCGGACGCGTTTGACGAGGTCACGTTGACAATTGAATGGAACGCGTTTGCATCGCGATCCCGCGCCAGCAGACGTTTGGCAAAGGCCTGAGACAGAAAGAACATTGCCTTGGTGTTGATTTCCATACAGCGGTCATAGCTTTCTTCGGACACCTCCAACAGATCTCCGCGCTGAAGAACGCCAACGCCGGCATTGTTGACCAAGGTCGTCAGAGGGCCCAGCTGGTATTCGATGGACGACAGTTGCGCTTCATGAGCGTCGATGGACGAGACATCGAACGCAGCCGCCACGGCCGGAACACCAAGGTCGCGAACCCTGTCCAGCGCGGCCTGCAACTCTGCGTCCGCTTCCGGGCCGTTCACAGCGATGGCAAACCCTTGTTTTGCCAAGGCTATGGCAGCCGCTAGACCAATCCCGCGGGACGATCCTGTTACTAATGCAACCTGTCTGCTCATGTAGCAGCCCCTTTTGCAAGCAGTTCCCGTGCGATGATCATACGTTGAATTTGGTTGGTGCCTTCATAAATCTGGGTGATCTTGGCGTCGCGGTAAAGCCGTTCAACCTCAAAACCGCGAATATACCCGGATCCACCAAAGACTTGCACCGCATCCGAGGACCGCTGCACAGCCATGTCACCGGCAAAGCATTTTGCCATAGAGCATGCCTTGGTTGCATCCTGACCTGCGTCGATTTTGTAAGCGGCAGAATGAACTAGCAAACGGGCGGCTTCGACGTCTTTGGCAATATCGGCCAACAACCACTGGACACCCTGAAAATCTGAGATCGGCTTGTTGAACTGTTTGCGCTGCTTCGCATAGTCCGTTGCGGCTTCTAGACCGGCCTGACCGATCCCCACTGCAAGAGCAGCGATGCCTACGCGGCCTTTGTCCAGAACGCTCATCATCATGTGGAACCCGCGCCCTTCTGTGCCCAGCAGCGCATCGGCGGACAGGCGCACATCGTCGAAGGAGAGCGGGCCAACCTGGCTGGCGCGCTGGCCCATCTTGATCTCTTTCGGGCCGCGCGTAACGCCATTAGCATGCAGGTCGACCATGAAAATCGACATGCCGCGATGCCCGGCCTCGGGGTCGGTTCGAGCCAGAACAAAACCCACATCCGCAACGGGCGCGTTGTGAATCCAGATTTTACCGCCATTCAACACCCAGCCGTCGCCATCACGTACCGCCGTAGTACGGATGCCAGACACGTCGGTGCCCGCTTCGGGTTCCGTGATGCAATAGGCAGGGCGCATTTTTGCGGCCAGCAATTCCCCCAACAATTTGCTTTGTTGCTCGGCCGTCCCGTGGCGCACCAGTAGGGTCGTCACCAGTTCAAGAAGGCCACATTGATCCGCGATTGAGGCGTAACCATGAGATAATTCCTCCATCACCAAGGCATAGGTCAAAGTGTCGAATCCGGCCCCCCCCAATTCTTCAGGTACGCCGATACCGAACAGGCCGAGTTCAGCCATTTGGTCATAGATTTCAGAGGGAAAACGAGAATCGCGATCTAGTTCTTCCGCGGCGGGGCGAATGACATCCTGTGCGAACTGGCGGGTCATATCGCGGACCTGGATATGTGTTTCGGTCAGAAACATGGTGGCGTCCCCAAATGTAACTAATCAGTTACTAATATGATGTCCTAGGTGCCCGCGTCAAGTGGCTTGATCGAGAGTGTGAATTGATATAAATAACCAAACAGTTACTTATAAGAAGGCAGATCGGACCGCCCCGGTTTGCGCAAGGGAGGTTTGCATGACACCAAATTCCAAGGCCAAATTCGGCCGCGTAGATCTTGAAGTATCCACCTTCGGCTTTGGCACTGCGCCGATTGGCAACATCTTTCGCGAGATTGACGAGCAAACCTCGGACGCGATGATTCAGCACGCGTGGGATGCTGGTGTTCGCTATTTCGACACGGCACCAATGTACGGCCACGGCCTGTCCGAATTGCGCACCGGTCAAAGCCTGCGCTGGAAGAATCGGGACGATTTCATCCTGTCCTCCAAGGTTGGGCGTGTTCTGAAACCGGCGCGCCGTCAGGATATCAACTTTGAACCTTGGACCAATGCTGCCCCCTTCACCATGCATTTCGACTACAGCTATGACGGTGTGATGCGCTCGTTCGAGGACAGTCTGCAACGCATGGGGCTGGAACGGATGGATATTTGCTTTATCCACGATATCGACGTGTTCACCCGTGGCGACGAACAGCCCGAAGTGTTCAAGCAGGCAATGGATGGGGCCTGGAAGGCACTGGAAAGCCTGCGCAATCAAGGCATTGTCAAGGCGATTGGCGTAGGCGTCAACGAATGGGAAGTCTGCCACGCCGCCTTGGAACAGCGCGACTTTGACTGCTTTCTGTTGGCCGGACGCTATACGCTACTGGAACAGGATGCTTTGAATAAATTCCTTCCCATGTGTGAAGAGCGCGGCGCCGCCGTTGTCGTGGGAGGGGGGTTCAACTCAGGCATTCTGGCGACCGGCGCCAAAGAAGGGGCCAAGTACAACTATGCGCCAGCCCCGGCAGACATAATGGAAAAGGTCCGTAAAATCGAAGCCGTCTGCGCCGAGTATGATGTTCCACTGCCGGCAGCCGCGCTGCAATTTGTCGTCGCCCACCCGGCGGTACCGACCTTCATGGCTGGAACACGGACGGTCGAGCAGTTGGATCAGAACCTCAACTGGTTCAGCCACGACATTCCGGCCGATTTCTGGTCCGATTTGAAAACCAAAGGGTTGCTGCGCGAGGACGCTCCGGTTCCCGCATGACTGGGCTCCTAAAGGCCGGCACCTACGGGTTTCATGACCTGGAAACCGGTGATCTTATACATACCGAAACGGCCGAGATATCGGCGGACCTGATCACGAGCTTTGCGAACCTGACCGGGGACCGTTACGCGCTGCACCTGGATGATGACGTCGCGCGCGCTCGGGGCTTCAGGTCTCGGGTGGCCCATGGACTTTTGGTGCTTTCGGTGGTCGATGGGCTGAAATTCCAGGCCGAAGCAAAACTGGGTGGTCTTGCTTCGTTGGGTTGGGATTGGCGTTTTGAAAACCCGGTATTTGCGGGCGACAGGATACGAGCTGTTCTGACGGTGACGGCAAAACGCATCACCGCGTCTGGCAAGCGCGGGATTATCGCGTTCCACTTCGATGTTCTGAACCAGGATGATCAGCGGGTTCAGCAGGGTACCAACGAATTGATCTTTGACTTATAGATGGGGAAGAGATGTCGGTTTCGATCTCGAAAAAGATGATCACGTGCAGCGCAGCGTCCACAGCCGTTCAGGCGGCCATAGGGCACGCTCAGCAAAATGGCTGGGCAGTTGCCGCAATCGTCGTTGATGCCAGCGGTCACATGCTGGCGGCGGGGCGGATGGACAACGCGCCTGCGGCTGTTGCTGGATTTGCATTGGACAAGGCCCGAACCGCGGTTCTTGGCAAATCCACCCAGGATTTCGCAAAACGCATGCTGTCCGGGCCAGAGCTCCAACTGGGAATGGTCAATCGCCCCAATATTTGCGCATGGGAGGGCGGGATACCGGTTCACGAGAATGGAGTTCTGATCGGCGCGATTGGCGTATCTGGCGCAGCAGGGCCAGAGGACGTGCAATGCGCCAAGGCCGGACTCGACGCGATCGGCCTCTGACCTCAAGCAATCAATGCCCGGCTTCTGGCGTTGCCAGCGCCGAGCGCGCACCGAAACGAAAGCCCGGCTTATGCAGCCGGGCTTTTGAGCTTTGAGCGGCTCAAAGCCCCCATTTCTCGCGGTTCTGGTCGAAGAACCCTTGGGCTTTTTTGACTTCGATCCAGTTGTTCACATAGTTGATCCAGACCTGATCGCCCTGCGGCAGGATCATCGCAATCGGCGAGGGTGACCGTGGGCCCGCATTCTTGACTCGCACAACTGGGAATTTTTCTTCCAGCGTTGAGCCTTCGATATTCGAGGTGATGAACACGTCGGCACGCCCGGCGATCACCTCCTGAAAGCCGCGGGCCGGGGCCTCGACCACTTTGATCTCGGCATTCGGGAACCATTCGCGCACACGTTTTTCAAAGGTGGTGCCCAAAGTGGTGGCGACCTTGACGCCCGGCTGGTTGATCGAGTCATACCCGTCGAACTTGTCAGCCTTGTCCTTGGTTGTGTAGGGGAACAGTTCGACCGAGATATAGCTGTCCGAGAACCCCGCGACCTTCATGCGCGGCGGTGAGATCGAGGCCGAGCCCGTCAGGTGGTACTTGCCTGCCACGACGCCATTGACCAGTGTTTTCCAGTCGGTCGGCACATACTCGACCTCAACCCCCAGATCGGCGGCCAGTTCGTTCATGATGTCGATGTCATAGCCCTTGTAGCTATTGGTCGCCGGATCGCGCAGCGACATAGGGTTCCAATCCCCCGTCGTACCCACCTTCAGCACGCCGGAATCCAGCACCTCGTTCAGGGCCGACTGCGCGTGGGCTGCACCCGTCACGACCAGACTAAGCGCCGCAATGGCGGCGG
The DNA here is from genome assembly GCF_056542685.1 of Ruegeria sp. AB6. NCBI lineage: Bacteria > Pseudomonadati > Pseudomonadota > Alphaproteobacteria > Rhodobacterales > Roseobacteraceae > Ruegeria > Ruegeria sp. AB6. The sequence goes on from NZ_JBQGAD010000004.1 coordinate 43,971, forward strand.
CTTTGCATATACTCTTCATGGACTTCTCCTGTTGGTGGTGTTTCGACTTCGTGGCCGCTTTCGTGGTTGATTTAAGCGCAAAGCCAAAGATAACCTCAAGAAAATATTCTAATATCAACAAAAAGGGGCAGGTCGGCCAATGTCAGAAGCCGCCATAGAACTTGCGGGCGTGAACAAATGGTTCGGCGACTTTCATGTTCTGAAAGACATCAACCTGACCGTGAATGCCGGGGAAAAGGTCGTCATTTGCGGCCCTTCCGGGTCGGGCAAGTCCACGGTTGTCAGATGTATCAACCAGTTGGAAAAGCACCAGAAAGGCGCGATCCGGGTGGATGGGGTCGAGCTGACCGACGATCCCAAATCCGTCGCCACGATCCGGTCCGAGGTTGGCATGGTGTTTCAGCAATTCAATCTGTTTCCGCATCTGACCGTGCTTGAAAACCTGACCCTCGGCCCGATCAAGGCGCGAGGCCTGTCCCGCAAGGAAGCCGAGGAAAAAGCCCGCCACTATCTGGACCGCGTCCATATCCCCGATCAGGCCGACAAGCGCCCCATTCAGCTTTCGGGTGGCCAGCAACAGCGCGTCGCAATTGCCCGCTCTCTGTGCATGGAGCCGCGCGTATTGTTGTTCGACGAACCGACTTCGGCCCTGGACCCCGAGATGATTTCCGAAGTGTTGGACGTCATGGTCGAACTGGCGCAAGAGGGGATGACCATGGTTGTCGTCACGCACGAGATGGGTTTTGCCCGCAAAGTGGCCGACAAGATGATCTTCATGGATGCCGGTGAGATTGTCGAGGAAGGGCACCCCGAACATTTCTTCACCAACCCGCAATCCGAGCGCTGCCGCAAATTCCTGTCGCAGATTCTACAGCACTGAGAGAGGCCGATGAAAAAACTTCTGCTGATCGTGCCCTTGCTGTTGCTGGCGGGCTGTTCTTCGTCCCAGACTTGGGGCTGGTATGTGATCGACCCGACCACGCAATCGGGCTGGACGAATGTGAAATTCCTAATCTCGGGCATGTGGGCGACGATCCAGATCTCGCTGATCGCCGCCGTGCTGTCGATCGTACTCGGCCTGATGGTCGCGCTGCCCGGCCTGTCAGAGAAACGCGGCTGGCGCTGGGTCAACCGGATCTATGTCGAATTCGTTCGCGCGATTCCTCTGCTGCCGATGCTGTTCTGGGTGTTTTACGGCCTGCCCATCGTGTTCCAGTCCATGGGGTTGAACATCCCAATCGATCCTTTCTGGGGCGCGATCATCACGCTGGCGATTTCCGACAGCGCCTTTACGGCCGAGATTTACCGCGCGGGCATTCAATCCATCGCGCGCGGCCAACGCGAGGCGGCGCAGACCATCGGGCTGAACTATGTGCAGACCATGCGCTATGTGATCCTGCCGCAGGCGATCCGGCGCATTCTGCCGCCGCTGGCCAACCAGTTCATCTACATCGTCAAGATGAGCGCCTTTGCCAGCGTCATCGGGATGCAGGAACTGACCCGCCGCGCGAATGAGTTGGTGGTGACGGAATACCGCCCGCTGGAGATCTATACGCTGCTGATTTTCGAATACCTGATCCTGGTTCTGATCATCAGCGCGGGCGTACGCTGGCTGGAACGCCGCATGGGCGCGGATGAGCGCGGATAAGGAGAAACAGTCATGGACTGGAAAGACTTCATGGCCGAGACCGAGGCCAATATCGGCACCCTGTCAAAAGAAATCCCCGACACCGTGCGCGGCTTCGGTATCATGGGCAAGGCGGCGAAAACCGACGGCGTCCTCAGCGAAAAGACGAAGGAATTCATTGCTCTGGGGATTGCCATCGCCACTCGCTGCGACAGTTGCATCGGGTTCCACGTCAAGTCCCTGGTCCGTCTGGGGGTCACGCGCGACGAACTGTGCGAGGCCCTGTCCATGGCCACCTATATGGGCGGCGGCCCATCCTTTGCCTACAGTGCCAAAGCACTGAAAGCCTTTGACGAATTTTCGGAGTAACCCCCATGCGCCCTGATCTGGCCGGAGCTGAAGGCTACATTCGCAACACCTGGTATGTCGCCGGACGGTCTGAAGATTTTGGTCGCAACCTGACCGCCCTGCGTATGTTGGACGAAGAGATTGTCATCTACCGCGACACCGTTGGCAAAGCCATCGCGCTGGAAGATGCCTGCCCACACCGCAAACTGCCCCTGTCCCAAGGGACAATCGAGGGCGACCACGTGGTTTGCGGCTATCACGGGCTGACCTTCGGCTGTGGCGGCGAATGCGTCAGTGCGCCGACCCAGTTGGATAACCCCCCGCGCCGCGCCGCAGTGCATGCCTATCCGGCCGAGGATCGCTGGGGCTTTCTGTGGCTGTGGATGGGCAACCCGGAGCAGGCCAGCACAGATGACATCATCGACATCCCCAATTTCGACAACCCGGACTGGGGTAAAACCCAAAAGGGCGCGATGGAAATGGCGTGTCACTACCTTTATATTATCGACAACCTGCTTGACCCCAGCCATGTGGCCTGGGTGCACCTGACCTCATTCGCCGGGGCCGGAACCGACAACCGCCCGCTGGATCTGGAGGAAACACAAGACGGAGTCATCGTCTCGCGCTGGATCGCGGATGAGCCCGCGCCGCCATATTACGCTCCAATCTTGCCCTTTGGCCCAAGCTGTGACCGCAAGCAGCACTACGAATGCCGCCTGCCCGCGACGGCGATTAATATGTCCGTCTATACTCCAACGGGCGAGGGCGGGGCGGACCGGCCCTTTTCAGCAAACGCGTTTGTCAATATTTCGTACAACTTCATCACGCCGGTCGATGGTGAGAACTCACGCTATTTCTGGTTCCAGCATCGCAACATGCATGCGGATGACGCGGCCATGTCTCAGCGTATGTTTGACGGTGCAGTCATGGCGTTCAACGAGGACAAAGAGGTGCTGGAACATGTCCAGACCGGCATGGCGCGCCGTAAGACAGGGTATATCAATCTGGGGCTGGACGCAGGCGCCATGCGGTTCCGGGCCCGTGTCGCCAAACTGATCGCCGGGGAAGAGGCCGCGCGACTAGCCGGCTGACAACCGGCCGTTCGGGCCTTGACCGACCTGTTGCGCAGGGACGTCGAACACGGCCCGGATGCTGGGATAGGCCTCAAGAATATCGGAGCCGCCCTCAATCAGCTCAGGCCGGAATACGCCGTGCTCCCACACGGCCACGCCGTCGACGCGGATTGTGGGATCCAGCACGTTCAGGCAGATCTCACCCGGCGCATAGTTTCCGCAGGTATGAAAATGCATCAAACGGGGGTTGCCAAAGGCCGAGCCGCTCCAGCGTTCGTAATTCTCATGCGCGAGGGTGGGGTAGGCGCAGCCAGGGTGAATGCCTGCGTGCCAGGAATGCATTGTCATCGGGTCTAGGTCGAACATCTGGCCGACCTTCTCGTAGTGCATCTGCGCGCAATGCACGTCCATTGGATGGCCCGAGAAGCCCGTTAACCTGTTGTCTTCAAACGCGACCGCAAGCGGTTCCTGCAAATCGCAGCCATATGGTTCGTAGAATTTCGACCCGGTCCCGACCAGAAACCCATCCTGTATGACCACGCCCGAAAACCCCGCCGAAGGTACCGGCGCAAAGACCGACATTGGAAAGCGGGTCACGCTGACATCCGCCGCACTGGCGGTCGGGAATGCAGCGCCCGGTCCGCAGAAATCGGTGCCAAGCGGGCAGGTGACATGAATGTGCGTCGCATCCGCCAGCGCTGTGTTCACCGCATTCTTGAGCGTGACAAACCCCGCATAATCGGCCGAGCCATATCCCGATCCCAACATCTCGACATCCAGCGCATAGGACATGATCGGCCGGATATTCGAAATCTCGGGATTAAAGCGAAGCTGATCACCCGTGCGCGACAGGAACAATGTGCGATCGGCTGCCTTCATTTCAGCCACGACGGACTGCGGCAATCGCGCTTCCATCGGGTCAAAGGGTATGGTTTGCACCGACGCCCTGACGCCGTTCTGACGGGCGCATTCCACAATAACATCAGCGATCTCGGAATCGTAATAGGCGTAGTCGGGGTCTTCGCGCAGCACAAGAAGGTGGTCGCCTGACGACAGCCCGGCGCAGTTGAACAACAGGTTTTCAGCGCCCGCTTTCTGGTTCGGACGAATCATGATGGTGGCTCCTGCGCGATTTCACAGTGCAGACTATCCCGCTCACGATCCTGTGATCTAGCAAAAATGACTTTGCAGGAAAAATATCTGCTGACACCCGCGTTGCCTTCGCCCATAACCTGAGGTCGTTCTAGACAGGAGGCCCCGGCATGAGCGCTTGGATCGAAATGGTTTCGGATGATCAGGCCGAAGGCCGGTTGAAAGAGCTTTTGGACAAGGCTCGCACCCCGCATGGCACGGTCGACACCGTCATGCGCGTCCATTCCCTGCGGCCCGAAACGATGAACGGGCATGTCACGCTGTACCGCTCGGTCCTGCATTCCGACGACAACCAGCTGCCGTTTTGGTTTCTTGAGATTGTGGCCAGCTATACTTCGATACTGAACGATTGCACCTATTCGCTGACCCATCACTTCATGAATGTGCGCAACCTGTTGAAAGACCAACCCCGCAGCGACCGCATCTTTACTGCCCTGAAGGCGCACCGCCCCGAGGATGAGTTCGAGGGCAAAGAACTGGCGTTGCTGCGATACGCGGGCAAATTGACCACCGATGTCGGCCGAATGGTGAAGTCGGACTTTGAGGCTTTGAAAATCGCAGGTTGCTCTGACGGAGAGATCCTCGAGGTCAATCAGGTCTGCGCCTATTTCAACTATTCCAACAGATTGCTCAACGGGCTTGGTGCAACGACCGAGAATGATGTCATCGGCTACTACAAGGCCGATGAGTAACCACTATAGGGGCCGCGCAACGCGCCCCTTGGACAGCAACGAACTAAAACCACGAGGCGACAATGCACATCAAACCGTTCGGCGTTGAAATGTGGATGAACGAGTTCGAGACAACTTGCGAGCTCAACCTGGCCGAAACCTGTGTGGAATCCATCACGTTGGGCGAGTTGTTTGAGATGTCTGGTCAACACAACAGCATTCTGAATGACCTGTCGGCGATGAAGATGTCCTATGGCGCAATCGAAGGGTCGGATCGGTTGCGCGATGCAATCAGCGGCATGTACGAAACCCTGAACCGTGACAATATCCTGACCACCCATGGCACCATCGGTGCCAATGCACTGGTACATCAAACGCTGGTGTCGCGTGGGGATCACGTGATTTCGGTCATTCCGACCTATCAGCAGCATTATTCGATACCCAAAAGCATTGGCGCAGACATCCAACTGTTGCACCTGCGGTCAGAAAACGCGTTCCTGCCCGACCTGGACGAGCTGCGCGCGATGATCCGCCCAGATACGCGGTTGATTGCGATCAATAACCCCAACAATCCAACCGGTGCGCTGATGGATCGTGCGTTGCTGGACCAAATCGTGGATATCGCCCGAAGCGTGGACGCCTGGCTGCTATGTGATGAGGTGTATCGCGGCACCGACCAGACAGGCGGCGGGTTTACCGCATCGGTCGCGGATATCTACGAAAAGGGGATCAGCACAGCCAGCACCTCAAAGACGTTTTCATTGGCGGGGCTGCGCGTGGGCTGGATTGCCGGACCAAAAGACATGCTGAACCAGGTGATGATCCATCGCGACTATAACACCATCTCGGTCGGTGTCGTGGACGAGTTTCTGGCCGCAATCGCGCTGGAAAACCGTGACAAGATACTGGCCCGCAGCCAAAGGATCACGCGCGAGAACCTTCAGATTGTAAAGGACTGGATCGCGTCGGAACCTCTGTTGAGCTGGGTCGAGCCTATGTCCGGCACCACCGCGCTGCTAAAATACGATCTGCCGATGACATCGCGCGATCTATGCGTCGCGCTATTGCAAGAAGAAGGCGTGATGCTGACCCCAGGCAGCGCGCTGGAAATGGAAGGCTGGCTGCGGCTGGGCTATACTAATCCGGCGGCAGATCTAAAGCTGGGGCTGGAACGTTTTTCGGGTTTCCTTACTCGTCATCGAGCCCACACAAGCAGCTGAAAACAAAAGCCAAGGGCATAGCTTGTGTGTTTGCTTGCGGTCCGAAAGCGGCTGAACAAAGGCCACTTCAAGTTATCGAATAAGTCTTTAGTTGTTGAAGCAATCCAAAACAATGGGGTTCCCGTCCACATCTACAGCGCCCACATCAAATTTGATTTGAGGTGCGATTCGGGGGCGCGTGAAGGCAATCGAGGCGTATCTGCTTGGCGAGATGATAAAATCACCCAGCAAAGGAGTGTAGTCCAAAAAAGACTCGGTCATCAGCATCGTGTCGCCTTGCGCGAATAACGGAATGCGACTTGCGTACAAGTCTATTTCGTCATTTGTCAGGTCCAACAGCCCGTCAGTGGATTCGGACCAACAGAACTCCAGCACCCGTTGCGATTCATCCGCGCAATTTTCGGTACATTCGACCGTCGATATGCGTAGCTCGGTTGGATAGCCGTTATCAGTCAGGAACCTGAAGACACTGTCCATCCCGTCGAAATAGTTGGCATCAATAAAACTGTCTTCACGGCTAACCATGTCGGATACCGTATAGGTCGCCTTCGACTGGATATAAGACACCCGGATCGCGTCCTGGACCACAAGGCCGCCAGAGGTCAGTAGAATCAAAAATGGAAGCACCATCCCCATTTCCACAAGTGCTGCGCCGCTTGTGTCATCTTTAAAGCGGAGGATTGCACAATGAATAGCGCGGGCATGTGTCTTGAGTTTGGAAAACATCAGAAGGGCTCGTTCACAAAGGCAGATTTTGAAACAAGGGCGAAATTGCCGAACTCATCATAGCGTGGCAAAGACCGCAAAGCGTCCATCGGGGGAAACAGAGAGCGCTGGATCAAACAGGCGCGTGCAATCATCAACTGATTTTCGATACCTGCCGTGAAATCAATCGGCGGCATATAGCCGTCCTCGGGAGTCGTATCCAGGCAATTGGTTTGACCCAGATCCAGATTCCAAACCGATCTTTCAACTTCGCGCACCTGCAACAACAGGCTTTCCGAGCAATCCCAGAGAATGATCCGGGCCAGCGTTTTGGCACACATCGCATCTTTGACGCTGTCGTGGTCTGGGTTGGGGATCAGACCCAGTCGCAATTCGCGAAATGTCTGGTCGGTTACCCGATCGAGAGAGATCTGCCGCATCTTCAGATGGGCAAACTCAAGCGTCAGAAAGAGCATCAGCAAAAGCAATGGCAGACAGAGCGCGTATTCGACCAGGACTGCACCATCTTCGTTTTTGCGCCAGGCCCGGATGCGCTGAAAAAAGGTCCCGCTTGCACGCCCGTGCGTTGCCGCAGAAGGGGTGGGGATTTTTGCGAAATTCATCATGATTCAAACACTCCAACTCAACTACTGCGTAAGGCGCAGGCGGTTGATTTGACGCGCAATCGATTGAAACGCCGAGTCGATGTCCAAGCTATTTACGTCATAGAAAAAGGCGGGGGACGAAGCGCAATCCAGCAAAGTTGCGTCACCCTGGGCATAGGTATCCATACCAATGGTAAAGATAGTGATGCCGTTATCTTTCGCTGCCTGACAGATTGCCGACGTGCGCGGGTTTTTCGAGGTGTTTACCGTTTGGTCGATAATCCGGTTGTAGTGGCCGACAGCGCTCCTGCGTCTGTCAACTCTGGCGAGAACAAGCTCGGCAAATCTGTATACCGGGAATTGGGCCCATACCTCTGGCCAAGTCAATTGAACCAGCGTTCCGTTCGGTCGGCTCACCCACCGGGCTGTAGATATTTCGAAAAAATCGTTGCGGGTTCTGGGGCGGTTCTGGAAATAATAGAACCTGTTTGTTCCACGTACCTGGACCACAGGTGAATTACCGGTCCTAAACGGCGGCTTGACGTCATAGCTCTGCGTGTTTTCTCCATCCGACATGACGATCAGATACTTGACTGTCTCATCGCTGGTGAATTCGTCGGGGACACCGCGCACGGCCGGACCAGACAGATATTCAAACCCCGGCTCAGTCGACAGAGATGACAAAACCGGTCGCAACGTAGGGTCCAACAAAGCGGCCCCCCATTTCGTCGCCATTTCAATCGAGGTAAAGCCGCCCGGCTGCATTGCTCTGATGCGCGCTTTCAAGACTTCGGGGTCTTCTGACCACGGTACAATGTCACGGGTCGCCGAGTCTGTGGGGCAGGCGACCGTGCCACTGGTGACCGAACGAGCCCCCGTGCTTGGAGCATGATGCGCTGTCCGGTTCAAAAAATCCGTCGTTGAAATCGCCGTGGTCTGATAATCAACCTCGTCGCTGAACGTCACGCAATGGGACAGGTTGTGCTCTGCCGTAGCCGAGAAATTGCTCAACAGAGCTTCGCCAACCGAAACCTGTGTCGCAAAGGGTACGAGCGATATCGTTGTTCGCCCCGGCTGTCCAGGTCTGGGTTGCACCGCATCAACAAAAGCCTGAGCAGCAGGGATCAAAAGATCCATCCGAGACGGCGTTGACGCTGGGCCGGACGTCGCGCCCGGTGCCCAAGACATTGATCCTGAGTTGTCCAGCGCCACGGCAATTTCCAAATCCTGACGCGATTCCGTAGCGGCGCCGGCGACGGACACATCCCAAGCTTCGTTGCCGACAACACGGGACAGGTATGCCGGGAGACGTTCACTGGCTTCGATCGATACGGTTCTCTCCGCAATGCCGCTGACAACAGTTACGTTATCCAGATTGTCTGCCAAACCTGCCTTGGCGAAAAAATCTTCGACCAAATCCTCGGGATCGAGCGTTTGCTCCAAATCAGCTGCCGCCAGGCTGGCTGCATCGGTTGTGTTTTGCAGCTTAACCCGTGTGTCCTCGGTCAGCGCTAATTCGAAGGCATATCCGATGAAGGCCATCATCGGGATGACCATTATCGCAACCAGAACCAAAACACCGCCTCTAGTGTCGCGCCGAAACCGCTCAGGCAGGCCACCGGAATTCATTAGATCGCAGTGTGGTTTCTTGTGTGAAGGTGCTCTGTTTTGCCCTTCGTTCAAATCCTCAAAACTCATACCCATCTGAACAACTCATTAAGTGTTGGAACCGTTGAAACGTCGAAAAACAAACAGAACTTTACACCAAAATGAACCAATGATGAACCCAAAATGAACAAATTCCGACAAGATTTGGCCACAATCGTTAATTTGAAATAGTCGTTGAGGTAGACGCAAGGTTGCTGGAACCTTGTTTGCGCTTGGTAGCAGGTCAACACTCAGGTTTATAAAATGGCCTTTTAATCATGATGTTACGCCGGGTTGCACGCGATTGGAGAAGCTTTTCCCAAAAAGACTCCGCAGCCTTTTGGCCACGAAGCAAACTACCAGCGCAGATGTGGTGGTTTTGTTGTGCCCTGACTCTCAAACCTTTGAAATTCAGCTGATTACTCCGGATTTCGGCGACGATAGGGCTGTGGCGGCTGCATTGTTTGCAAGAATCAAAGCAATGTTGCCTCTGAGCCAGTCGTATCAAGCGTGAAACCGGAAGTACGCATTGGATCGTTTGTCCAATAGCAGGCAGATCGCCGACGGTTAGATCACTGCGCCAAGGTCACTTGTTTGAGCCCGTCGAAAATTTCAGATTTGGCAGTATCACTTAGACAGGGAACCGACAGGGCCACGTCAAAATCTGCGTGGTCTACATCGTCTATTTTGCCGTTTTCAGAAATTTCGTTGCCCAATTCGGTCAGGATAGTCTGACCTAACCGCAGCAATTCAGGACGGATATCAGCCACAAGATCAGGCGGGTTTGGTGCTGGAGAGTCGCCGCTTTGCCACTGGCTGAGCCAGCACCGCTGGATAGCCTTTGCTGCTTCGATCTGAGCGCGAAAAAACATCTGGACACTGGGGCCGGCCAGACCGGCCTGTTGGGAAGCTTCCACAGCGGCTTGCAGAACCACCGCTTCACGCGCGAGGTCTTCCACGTCGACCTCGTTTCGATACTTCCACGCGGCGACACCCTTCATCCATGACAGACGGTCGTTGATGGAATTAAACAGCGCATCCGTATCTGCGCGCGGCTGCGCAGAAGTCACCAAAAGCATGCAGACAAAAAGGCTAAAAGTCCCAATAGATTGTTTTAGCATGATCTCTGATCGTTATTTGGGGCGCCGCCGGTGCCGCAGAACTTGCGACTGTTCATAGTTTGTTTAGCCCAATGCGTTGTTGCGAACCACAAGAGTTGCGGACAGTGTCGTTCAGGGGCGGTTCTCTAAGATCGTTTTGATCAAAGGTTGCAGGTGTTTTTCGTACCGGCGCCACTTCTCTTTAGACGTCGCATAGAGAGGCTGACGCACCTGCTGCACGCTGGCGGTGCGGACCCGGCGTTTGCCGGTATAGAATTCAAGGCAACTTTCTGACCAGTCCAACCCGCAATAGTCGATGAGCCCGCGCGCGACTGTGTCGATATCATCCACTAGCGCCTCATACCGGATCGTATGAAAGGCACCTTGCGGCAACACCGTCTGCCAATGCCTCATCAACCGCGTGTAGGCGTTGTAGTAACGCCCCAACTCGACTTGGTCATAGCTGTGCAACTGGCTGCGTTCGAACAGGCGTGTGTAGCAGGACAGGCAGATATCCAGCGGGTCGCGGGTAACGTGAATGATCCGGGCATTGGGCATTAACGCATGGATCAGGCCCACCAGTTGGAAATTCGCTGGCATCTTGTCGACCACATGGGGCGTTTCACCGCCCAGACGGGACAGAATGGCCACGTAGTCTTCGGCGCGGCGTGTCAGATCGGCACCCGACAGACCGCCAAGAGCGTGCGTTACGTTGTTGCGCCCGTCAGGCAGCGCACCAAAGAGCTGTTGCAGATCATTCAACTCTCCCGCCCCGACCACCAGCGGGTGGGCGTCCAGAATGGATTCCGTCAGCGTGGTGCCCGACCGAGGCATTCCCAGCACGAAAATCGGTTTCGCGCTAGTAACGCCATGGCGGCGAAGCTGTGCGATCCGGTCGGTTGTAAAGGTAGCAATCAGATCGTCGGTCAGCTTGTCCGTCTCAGTCGCGTCGTAGGAGATCAAAGACCGCTTCAACTGCGCGCCCGCCTCGAATTGCGCAAAGGCCTCGTCATAACGTTGTAGCTTCTCGTAGCATTCCCCCATCGCAAACCGATACGAGACCGCCTTTTGCGGCAACATCTCGGCGGCCTTTGTCAAAGCCGCCTCCAAGGCTTGAAACACCGGACTATCCTCGGTGATCTTGTCCAGCCGCGCCAAGGCGATTTGCGCGCTTAGCGGATCATCCGAGGTTTCGGCGGCGGCGGTGAACGCATCCCGCGCCGCGTCGAAGTCGCCCTGTTCCATCGCCAAATGCCCCAGCGCCAACTGGCTGGAGGTCATGTCCGGCTTGATCGCAAGCGCTTTGGTATAAAGCGCACGTGCGCTATCCTCGTCCCCCAAATGCGCTTGGACCAAAGCCATCTGATGGCAAGCCACCGCGCTTTCGGGGTCCAGTTTCAAGGCTTGTTCTGCCTCGATCAACGCCAGTTTGGGGTGGTTCTTTTCAAACAGAACCTGCGACAAACCCACGTAGCTTTCTGTCTTTGCCCCATCCAAAGAGATGGCGGCGCGAAAGGCTTTCTCGGCCTCATCCAAATCGCATTCCAACAGCGCGATACGGCCAAAATTGCGGCGCAGCTCTGCATCGCGCGGAGAAATTTTGGCATGCGCTTCGGCCACAGAGCGGGCGGCGGCCACATCTTCAAGCTCAATCAGGACCGAGATCAGGTTATTGGCAGTCTCGGACGAGGCCGGTTGAAGCCGAAGCGCCTGACGGTAAAGTTGGGCTGCCTTGGCGCGGTCCCCTTGATCACGGGCGATGCTGCCCAGATTGTTCAAAGCCCTATCCAAATCAGGAGACAGAGCCAACGCCCGTTCTTGTGCGGCGCGGGCTTTCTCAAGGTCTTCAAGGTCATAATAAACCAGACCGAGGTTGGACTGCGCCGCCGCATGCCCCGGCTCCAGACGGACTGCCTGTTCCCCGGCAGCGCGGGCCTGATCCAATTGCCCTGCACTCCGCAGAATTTCTGTGTAGTTGGCAAGGTATTGAACGCTGTCAGGGCGCAACTGAACCGCGCGCTGAACCGCCTGTATGGCTGCATCGGTTTTTCCGGTCTGGAACGCGATCAGGCCCAATATGTGATGCGCGTCTGCATGTTTGGGGGTGGCGGCAATGATTTTGGATAAAAGCGGCGCGGCCTGTGCCAGCGCACCCTTCTGGTACTGCGCCATAGCCAGCGAAAACGCCTCCTGTACCGAGATCTGCTGACCCTGCGCAGCCATGATGCTCCTCCTCTGACACGGTGCCCGGTTGTTCGGGTCCGGGCTGGTGTTGGAAAGGTGGTAGAGCATTCCCGACAACGCGTCCATCCGCAAGCCACGGCAGGTAAGGGGTCGCTATAGGCGATGATGACGTTTTCGTGTGATCAACGGCATAGACCCACGGCAGTTTCAATTTTAGCATGGGGTAGAAATTTACAGAAAAGGTGAAATGCAATGTTCCCAGACCGTAAATCCATCCTCCCGCTTCTTGTGATCGCATCGACCGCCATCGCGGGGACCGTTCAGGCAGACGACACCGATACCGAAAAGATGTCATTCTTCATCACCAGCGTCGGGAAAGGGGATGGTGCCAATCTTGGCGGTCTGGAAGGGGCCGACGCCCATTGCAACGCATTGGCGGCCGCCGCCGGTTCATCCAAGACATGGGCGGCATATCTGAGCACAAGCATGATGATCGACCGCAGCACCGACCCGATGACCATCACCAACGGTATATCGGCGCGGGACCGGATCGGGACTGGCCCGTGGTATAATGCCAAGGGGGAAATGATTGCGCAGGATGTCGACAGCCTGCATTCGGACGCGGTCAATATCAGCCTGCAAACCGCGCTGGATGAAAACGGCAATCCGGTGAACGGGCGGGGCAGCAAGCCCAACCGGCATGACATTCTGACCGGCTCGGACAGTGCGGGGCATTTCTCGACCTCGGGTGGAGACAGCACATGCAGCAACTGGACCAGCAACAGCCCCGACGGATCGGCCATTGTCGGGCATCATGATCGCGTTGGGCTGAACGATGCGCGCAACATGGTGTCGTGGAATTCGTCCCACGGCTCGCGCGGGTGTGGCGAGGGCGATCTGCCCCGGTCTGGTGGCGCTGGCCTGTTCTATTGCTTCGCGGTCGAATAGCCTGATCCTGAAAACGTGACCGCAGCGCATGGGGCAGGGGTGTTAGAGTTCTCGTGACCGAGTTGGGAGAATTCCATGACCAGACTGCTTCTTGCGTTTGCAGCCCTTTTTCTTGCCACCAGCGCCGCGTTTGCCGAAACCGTGCGGTTCAAGGCGGCGGACGGAGTTGTTGTCACCGCCGATTTTCAAAAGCCCGGTGCCGCCTATGACACCGTCCTTGTCCTTTATCACATGGCCGGGGCCAGCCGGGGCGAATATGGTGATATTGCCAAGCGGCTGAACGAACTTGGCTATGCAACGCTGGCCGTCGATCAACGCTCGGGTGGCAAGTTCAACGGCGTAAAGAACGAAACCGCCGCCAAGGCAGGCGGCAACGTGGCATACACCGAAGCGATCCCCGACATGCAGGCTGCGTCAGCCTGGGCGCGTAAGAACGCGGGCGCGCGTCATGTCGGAGTTCTCGGGTCCTCGTATTCCGCGGGTTTGGTTCTTGTCCTCGCCGCGCAGGATCGCAAATTCGCCGATGCTGTCATGGCCTTTTCGCCGGGTGAGTATTTCGGTGGCAAGACCTATGTCACCAAACGGCTGGGTGATTTAAAAGATCCGGTCTTTTTGACCTCGGCCCGGAATGAGGCCGGTCAGTGGAAGCCCTTCGCCTCCAAAATCGCCGGTCCCGTCACCGGGTTTCAACCAGACGGGCGGGGTCGGCACGGGGCGTCGGCTCTCGTCAGTGCGGATGGGGCCGAATACTGGGCGGCACTAACCGCTTTTCTAGCCACGCACCTACCGGCAAAGGGAGGGAGTTGAGCGCATACCGCTCAACTTCTTTTTGACCTCGCTGCCCGGGTCTTAGTGACGTTTCTTGGGCGGGATCAGATCTGTGATCGTACCCTCGAACATCTCGGCGGCAAAGTTCACCGTCTCACTGAGCGTCGGGTGCGGGTGGATCGTGTGGCCCAGATCGACTGCGTCTGCACCCATCTCGATGGCCAGCGCGGTTTCGGCGATAAGATCACCTGCATTGGTGCCCACGATACATGCCCCCACGACGCGCTGATCTTCGGGATTGAACAGCAGCTTGGTGATGCCTTCGGACCGGCCATTGGAGAGGGATTTGCCGGATGCAGCCCAAGGGAACACGCCTCTTTCGACCTTGATCCCTTTGGCCTTGGCCTCGGTCTCGGTCAACCCGCACCATGCCACCTCGGGATCGGTATAAGCGACCGAGGGGATCAGCTTGGCGTCGAAGAACCGTTTGTGACCGGCGGCCACTTCTGCGGCGACCTTACCTTCGTGCACGGCCTTGTGTGCCAGCATGGGCTGGCCGACCAGATCACCGATGGCGAAAATATGCGGCACGCCTGTGCGCTGCTGGTTGTCCACGGCGATGAAGCCACGTTCATCCACCGCAACACCCGCCTTTTCGGCGTCGATCAGCTTGCCATTGGGTTTGCGACCCACGGCGACCAGAACCTTGTCGAACGTGTCGGTGAAGCTTTCGCCCTTGTCATCCTCGAACGTGACCTTGAGGCCCTTTTTCAAGGGCTCAATCGCGGTCACTTTGGTCTTGAGGAAGATGTTCTCATACCGGCCCTTGATGCGGTTCATCAGGGGTTTGACGATATCCTTGTCGGCACCGGGGATGATCTGATCCATCAGTTCAACCACGGTGATGTTCGACCCCAAAGCGTCATAGACACAGGCCATTTCCAGACCGATGATACCGCCGCCCAGAACCAGCATCCGCTTGGGCACATCCGCCAGTTCCAACGCCCCGGTCGAGTCGATCACGCGGTCGTCGTCATGCGGGATGAAAGGCAATTCAACAGGTTCAGAGCCCGCAGCGATGATGCATTGGTCGAACGAGACGGTGGTCATGCCATCATCGCCCACAACTTCGATCATGTTCGGGCCCGAGAAGCGGCCATAGCCGCGCACGATCTGAACCTTGCGGCCTTTGGACAGACCGTCCAGACCGCCGGTCAGCTTGCCAACAACGCTGTCTTTGAAGGCACGCAGCTCGTCCAGGTCGATCTTGGGCTTTCCGAAGCTAACCCCGTGTGCGCCCATCTCTTCGGCTTCGGTGATAACCTTGGCCACGTGCAGCAGCGCCTTCGAAGGGATACAGCCCACGTTCAGGCAGACGCCGCCCAGTGTCGGGTTGCGTTCGATCATGACCACCTTTTTGCCCAGATCGGCGGCACGGAAAGCGGCGGTGTAACCACCGGGGCCAGAGCCCAGCACAACTACCTCGGCATGCACATCGCCTTGACCGGTCGCCGTGCCGGTGGCGGCCACGGCCTGCGGCGCGGCGGGTGCCTCTACCGGAGCAGCTTCGGGCGCGGCCCCATCGGCTGCTTCCAATGTCAGGATCAGCGCACCTTCCGAGACGTTATCGCCTTCGGACACGGCAATCGAGACCACTTTGCCTGCGGCGGGGGAGGGGACCTCCATCGTGGCCTTGTCGGATTCCAGCTCGATCAGTGGGTCCTCGGCGGCGACGGTGTCGCCGACCGAGACAAGAATGCTGATCACGGGCACATCGGAGAAATCACCGATATCGGGTACTTTGACGTCCATCTGATCTCTCCTTACCACATCAGCTTGCGCATATCGCCCAACAGCGTCTTGAGCGTCACGCAGAAGCGCGCGGCCAAGGCGCCATCGACGGCCCGGTGGTCATAGCTGAGCGACATTGGCTGCATCAGGCGCGGCACAAATTCCTCGCCATTCCAGACCGGCGCCATTTTCGAGCGGGTCAGGCCCAGGATAGCCACCTCGGGTGCGTTGACGATGGGGGTAAAATGCGTGCCGCCGATACCGCCCAGCGACGAGATCGTAAAGGTCGCGCCCTGCATGTCGTTTGACTTCAGCTCACCTGCGCGGGCCTTGCCGGACAGCTCCATCAGGTCCTTGGAAATCTCGACAATCCCCTTGCGGTCCGCATCCTTGATGACCGGAACCACCAGCCCGTTGGGTGTGTCAGCCGCAAAACCGATATTGTAGTAGGATTTGCGGATCAGCTTATCGCCATCGGGATGGATGGACGAGTTGAATTCCCAATGCTGTTTCAACGCACTTACCGAGGCTTTGACGACAAAGCTGAGCAGAGTAACGCGATAGCCTTCTTCCTTGGCCATCGTATCCATTTCCTTGCGGTACTTGTCCAGATCGGTGATGTCCGCTTCGTCATTATGCGTCACATGCGGGATGTTCAACCAGGACCGGTGCAGGGCAGGGCCCGACAGCTTTTTGATCCGCGGCATTTCCACATCTTCCACGGGGCCGAATTTCGAGAAATCGACAACGGGGATCGGCGGGATGCCCATGCCGCCCGCCGCACCGACAGCAGCCGGGGCCGCCGCGGTTGAGGTTTTCAGGAACTTGGTGACGTCTTCGCGCAGGATGCGACCCTTACGGCCCGAGCCGTTGACCTTGGACAGGTCGATATCCAACTGGCGTGCAAAGGCGCGCACCGATGGCGAGGCGTGGGCCTTGCCGAACCCACCATCCACAACGGGTGCGGGTGCCGGGGCAGCAGGTGCTGCGGCCGGGGCCGGAGCGGCCGCAGAGGCGGGGGCTGCCTCAGCCGGGGCAGCCGGGGCCCCTTCACCTTCCAGCAGCAGGATCAGCGCGCCTTCAGACACGTTGTCGCCCTCGGCCACTTTGATTTCCTTGACGACACCAGCGGCCGGGGAGGGAACCTCCATCGTTGCCTTATCGCTTTCCAACTCGATCAGCGGGTCTTCGGCGGCGATGGTGTCACCGACCGAAACCAAAATGCTGATGACGGGAACGTCCGAGAAATCCCCGATATCCGGGACTGTTACTTCGATTGCCATGTCTATGTCTCCTCGTGCCCCGTGGCCTTAAACCAACCGGGGGTTCGGCTTGTCGCCGTCAATTTCATATGTCTTGAGCGCTTTCTCGAGCTCGGCCTTGGTCACAGCACCTTCGCGGTACAGATCGACCATGGCCGCCGCCGCGATGTGGTTGGCGTCGACCTCGAAGAACCGGCGCAGGTTCACCCGGCTGTCCGAGCGGCCATAGCCATCCGTGCCCAGCACGGTGTAGCGGCCCGGCACAAAGGCGCGGATCTGCTCGGCGTAGTTCTTCATATAGTCGGTGGCCGCAATGATCGGGCCTTTGGCTTTAGACAACTGCTCAGTCACATACGGAACACGTTCTTCGGCCAGCGGGTCCAGGCGGTTCGCGCGCGCCGCGTCCTGACCATCGCGGGCCAGTTCGTTGAACGAGGTTGCAGACCAGATATCCGAGGTCACGCCGAAATCTTTCTTCAGCATCTCGGCGGCTTTCATCGCCTGCACCAGAATGGTGCCCGAGCCCATCAGATTGACGTGCTTCTTGCCCGGCTTTTTGACCTCCTGGAACCGGTAGAGCCCCTTGATGATGCCTTCTTCAGCGCCCATCGGCATATCGGGATGGGCATAGTTTTCGTTCATCAGGGTCAGGTAGAAATAGATATCCTCCTGATTGCCATACATCCGTTGCAGGCCGTTCTGGATGATCACCGCGACCTCATAGCTGAAGGTCGGGTCATAGGTGATGCAGTTCGGAATGGTGCCCGCAAGGATATGGCTGTGCCCATCCTCGTGCTGCAAACCTTCGCCGTTCAACGTGGTCCGACCGGCAGTGCCGCCCAGCATGAAGCCCCGCGCGCGGCTGTCGCCTGCGGCCCAGGCCAGATCGCCAATCCGCTGGAACCCGAACATCGAGTAGTAGATGAAGAACGGGATCATCGCCACGCCGTGGTTGGAATAGGACGTCGCCGCCGCAATCCAGTCGGCCATGGCTCCGGCCTCATTGATACCCTCTTGCAGGACCTGACCGTTGGTCGTTTCCTTGTAGAACATCATCTGATCGGCATCTTCGGGGGTATAGTTCTGACCCGCTGGATTATAGATGCCCACGGAACGGAACAGCCCCTCCATCCCGAAAGTGCGGCTTTCATCCGGCACGATCGGAACCACGTTCTTGCCGATCCCTTTGTCACGCAGCAGCGTGGTCAAGATGCGGACAAAGGCCATGGTGGTCGAAATCTCACGATCGCCGGTGCCCTTGAGCTGCGCTTCGAACTTGGACAGGTCCGGGATATCCAGCGCAGGTGCGGTGCTGTCGCGTTTGGGGAACTCACCTCCAAGCGCTTTGCGCCGGTCTGCGAGATACGCCTTTTGTGCATTGTTCAGCGACACGAACGGCGCGTTTGGCAGATCTTCGTCGCTGACCGGGATCTGGAACCGGTCGCGGAAGGCGCGCAGTTGATCTTCGGCCAGTTTCTTTTGCTGGTGTGTGGTGTTCTGACCTTCGCCAGCCGAGCCCATGCCATAGCCTTTAACGGTTTTCACCAACAGGCAGGTTGGCGTGCCCTCATTCTCGGTTGCGCGTTTGAACGCGGTAAAGACTTTCTCAGGGTCGTGTCCGCCCCGACGCAGCGCCCAAATCTGATCGTCGGTCCAGTCTTCGACCAGCGCCGCGGTTTCGGGGTACTTGCCAAAGAAATGTTCGCGGATATAAGCGCCGTCCTTGGATTTGAAGGTCTGGTAGTCTCCATCGACCGTCTCATCCATCAGCTGGCGAAGACGACCGGTGGTGTCTTTCTCCAAAAGCTGATCCCAGCCTTTGCCCCAGAGCAGTTTAATCACGTTCCAGCCTGCGCCGCGGAAATCACCCTCAAGCTCTTGCACGATCTTGCCGTTGCCGCGCACCGGGCCGTCCAAGCGTTGCAGATTGCAGTTGATGACAAAGATAAGGTTGTCCAGCCCTTCGCGCACGGCCAGATCAATAGCGCCCCGGCTTTCGGGTTCGTCCATTTCACCATCACCTAGGAAACACCACACTTTGCGGTCGGCCATGTCGATATGGCCCCGGTTGTGCATGTATTTCATGAACCGCGCCTGATAGATCGCCATTAACGGGCCCAGACCCATCGAAACGGTTGGGAACTGCCAGTAATCGGGCATCAGCCACGGGTGTGGATAGCTGGACAGACCTCCTCCGCTGACTTCCGAGCGGAAGTTTTCCAACTGCTCTTCGCTGATGCGGCCTTCCATGAAGGACCGGGCATAGATGCCGGGGATCACGTGGCCCTGAAAGAACACCAGATCGCCGCCATGGATCGCTGATTTCGAGCGCCAAAAGTGGTTCAGGCCAATGTCATACATGACCGCCGACGACGCGAATGAGGCGATGTGGCCACCATATTCGCTGCTGACCTTGTTGCGCCGCACCACGGTGGCCATCGCGTTCCAGCGGTTGATCGTGCGAATGCGCCATTCCATGTCCTGATCGCCGGGAAAGGCATACTGATCATCGACAGGAATGGTGTTCTGATAGGGCGTCGTTGCCGAAAACGGCAGGGTCGCCCCAGCAGCGCGCGCCTTTTGCACCGCTTTGTCCAGCAGGAAATGCGCGCGATTGGCGCCATCCCGTTCGATGACGTCTTCGATGGCGTCCTGCCACTCCTGAGACTCGATTGGGTCGATGTCGGGTTCAAGGTCTTTCATATGGCAGGGTCCTTTCTTGTGTGTGTCCGCGCGTCAGACGAAGAACTGCGCGCCGTTGGCAGAGATGGTCGAGCCGTTGATGAACTGACTGTCATCCGAGGCAAGGAAGGCCACGCAACGGGCGATCTCCTCGGGCTCGCCCAGCCGTCCCGCCGGGATTTGTGCAATGATCGACTCGCGCACCTTCTCGGGTACGGCCATGACCATCTCGGTTGCGATATATCCGGGGCAGATCGCGTTGGCGGTGATGCCAGCCCGCGCGCCCTCTTGCGCCAGAGATTTGACGATACCCAGATCGCCCGCCTTGGTTGCGGCATAGTTCACTTGCGCGAACTGACCTTTCTGACCGTTGATCGAACTGATGACGATGATACGGCCAAACTTGCGCTCGCGCATACCGGGCCAGATTGGATGAACGGTGTTGAACACACCGGTCAAGTTGGTGTCGATCACGTCTTTCCACTGGTCCGGGGTCATCTTGTGGAATGGTGCGTCGCGAGTGATGCCTGCATTGGCCACGACAACGTCAATGGGTCCGAGGTCCGCTTCGACTTGCGCGATACCTGCGGCCGAGGCTTCGTAATCGGCAACATTCCACTTGTAAGTCTTGATACCTGTCTCGGCGGTGAAGGCGGCGGCCTTTTCATCGTTGCCTGCATAAGTCGCGGCCACATTATATCCTTCAGCCTTCAACTTTCTGGAAATCGCTTCGCCGATACCCCGGCTACCACCGGTTACAAGTGCAGTACGTGTCATTTTTAATCCCTCCAATTAGTCAGAAACTTTGACCTAACTCACTTTGTTACGTAGCGTAATTTTCAGCGTACGGATAGGCCTGAGCGGAATACCAGCTATGCGTCTCAGGAAAAGTTTAACATTAAACTATCTGAAAAACGCCACGCATAGCCTTAGGCGATTTACTTGATCCCTTCGCCATAGTTGCGGGATTTTGACATCTTGCCGATCCCCGGATTGAAAGAGTTTGTCGGATCGCAACACGTGTAATGCGCCGCAAGGTCGGGTTTGGCCTTATAGAGATGCCCGACATTATGTTCCGCCGGATATTCAGCACCACGTGCGTCGAACAGCTTCAGCATCGCAGCCTTCAGTGCTTTGGGATCCGCCCCTTTGCGCACCACATAGTCCTGGTGCATCACGTGACACATAAAGTGGCCATAGTAGAGTTTGTGAACAATCTGATCGCTGATCTCGGGCGGCAAAACCTCAAGCCAATCACGATCATTGCGGCGCAGGGCTACGTCCAGCGCGATGATGTCCTCGACCTCATCTGCGTGAATCGCCATGTAGCGCACCGCAGCACCAGCGGCTGCAAACCGGTGCAGGCCCGCGATCTTAGCTTCGCGTGGCGTGCATTCGAAGAAACCTGCATCGCGTCCTTCGAAGAAGCCGGGCAACCAGTCGCGGATCGCCTCGATGCCATCGTCCTTCATCTTCAGGATCAGATGATGTTCAAAGGCGTCTCGGTATTCGATCATCCTCTTGGGCAGGACCTGCGGCAGGAGGCTGACTGCGGCCTGCACGAACCGGTCGGTGAAATTGCGCAAAAACGGGATGCGCCGCAAACGTGCATCAACTGCGCCCTTCAACGCAAAGAACATCGGCAAGCGATCTGTGCCCAACTTGTCGATCATCCACACCGTGTCCCTACCGTAGGTCTTAGTGATGTCGAACACGTCGCGCTGCATGTACTCGGCCGAGACTGGCAGGGACGCGAATTGCGACAGGATATGCCGGCGCAACTCGGCCAGATCGTCTGGAGAGTTGGTTCCGATATAAAAAACCTGTTCGGCCTCGTTCTTGGCGAAAGTGTCCAGACGTACGGCAAACACAGCCATTTTTCCGGCTGAACCCGCAGATTCAAACAGCTTCGCCTTATCCGCATTGTAACGCGCAGGCGTTTCAGCATCCACGTCGCGCACGATTTGCGCGTAGTCACTGGCCGAGGCGCGTTTATTCGTGGCCCCCGGATTGCGCTCGAACTGACCAGTATCGAGATTTGACAGGATCTGTTCCGGCGTTTCACCCAGATCAATGCCCAAGTGGTTGACCAGCTCTAACGTTCCGTCTGCGGTGATGCGGGCATAGACCGACAGTTCGGTGTAAACCGGCCCGCGTTCAACCAGTGAACCGCCCGAATTGTTGCAGACCCCACCCACAATCGACGCCCCGATGCACGAGGATCCGATCACCGAGTGCGGCTCGCGCCCCAGCGGGGTCAGCAGCTTTTCCAAGGCAAAAAGTGTGGCACCCGGAAAGCTGACGACTTGTTCGCCGTTGTTCAGCGGCACCAGAGTATCCATGCGGCGGGTGTTGATCAGAACCACATCGCGGTCATAGCGGCCTGAGGGTGTTGACCCTTCGGTCAGGCCCGTATTGGCGGCCTGCATGATGACGATCTTGTCGGCTGCAACACAGGATTGTAGCACCTTCCACTGTTCCAGCAGGGTGCCGGGTTGTACGACGCACAGCGCCTCGCCTTCACCCGACCTGAACCCACGGCGGAACCGCTCGGTGGCGCGTGCGCCGGTCAGCACATGGCGTGACCCGACGATTGCGCGGAAGTCGGATATGAGGGCATCGTTGGTCATGCCGCGTTCCGATGCGCCTGTCCCTGAACCGTCACCGGGTCGCGAAACCGCAGATTGGCGCGCGACAGTTGATCAACTCGCGTGACGCCCATCAGCTTCATGTCGCGTTCGATCTCGGCCCGCATCAGCCCCAACGCGCGTTCGACACCGGGCTGACCGGCAGCGGCCAGCGGATACAGATAGTGCCGTCCGACACCAACCGCTTTGGCCCCCAGAGACAGCGCCTTCAGCACATGGGTGCCGCGTTGAATGCCGCTGTCCATCATCACGTCCAGCTTGTCACCCACCGCATCCACGATCTCGGCCAGTTGGTCGAAAGGTGTGCGCGAGCCGTCCAGCTGACGTCCGCCATGGTTCGACAGGATGATCCCGGTGCAGCCGATCTCGGCCGCGCGGCGGGCGTCCTCGACGGTCATGATCCCCTTAAGGCAGAACTGACCGTCCCATTCGCGCACCATCTGGGCCACATCGTCCCAGTTCATCGACGGGTCCAGCATTTCGGTGAAATAGCCGCCGATGGAACTAGCCCCGCCGCTCATGTCCACGTGTTCATCCAGTTGCGGCAGGCGGAATTTCTCGTGCGCGACATAGTTGATGCCCCACATCGGTTTGATCGCAAACTGGATCATGCCGCCCAGCGTTAGCCGGAACGGGATCGAGAACCCCGTGCGTAGGTCACGTTCGCGATTGCCGCCGGTGATGCTGTCTACGGTCAACATCATCACCTCGACACCCGCCTCTTTGGCGCGCTGCATCATGGCCGAGTTCAGGCCCCGGTCTTTGTGGAAGTAGAACTGATAGACCTGCGGGTTTTTGTGTTTCTGGCGTAGTTCCTCCAGCGAAACGGTGCCCAGCGAGGATACGCCGAACATGGTCCCGTATTTCTCGGCCGCCGCCGCCACGGCGCGCTCGCCCTGATGGTGGAACAGGCGCTGCAGTGCGGTGGGAGAGCAATAGATCGGCATGTCCAGCTTTTGCCCCATGACGGTGACGGACATGTCCACGTCTTTGACCCCGCGCAACACCGATGGCAGCAGATCGCAGCGATCAAAGGCGTTGGTGTTCTCGCGATACGTCACCTCATCATCCGCGCCACCGTCGATATAGTTGAAGATCGGTCCCGGCAGGCGGCGCTTGGCCAGTTGGCGGAAATCGCGGAAGTTATGGCAATCGGTCAGACGCATGTCTCTTCCTCCTATCAATACGCGACGGATGGCAGCCAGGTGGCCAATGTGGGCCACAGGAAGACCAACGCTAGCCCGGTCAGTTGCAGCAGGACAAACGGGATGATGCCCTTGTAGATGTCGGTCAGTTTAATCTCTGGTGGGCAAACGCCCTTGAGATAGAACAAGGCAAAGCCAACCGGAGGTGTCAGGAAACTGGTTTGCAACGTGACTGCCACTAGGATCACGAACCAGACCAGCGCGGGTTCGTCCAAGACGCCAAAGCCGGGGATGTCGATGCCCAGCCCATTCACGATCGGGCGCATCAGGGGCAGGACGATCAGGGTGATTTCGATCCAGTCCAGTACAAAGCCCAGCAGGAAAACGATGAACAGGATGAACAGCACCGTGCCACTTGCACCGAACCCGGTGGATTGCACCACATGTTCGATCAACTCATCGCCGCCGAGTTCGCGCAGCACATAAGAGAACACGGTCGCGCCCAGGAAGATCGCAAAGATATAGGCGGTGGTGTTGAAGGTCGACACCAGCACGTTCCACAGCTTTTGGAAGTTCAGCTTGCGATAGCCCAAGGCCAGCAGGGTCGCACCCAATGCACCGATGCCTGAGGCCTCGGTTGGCGTGGTCAGGCCTGCAAAGATCGAACCCAACACCGCGAGGATCAGCAGCAGCGTCGGGATGACAGCGATCAACACGTCTTTGACGGCTGCCCAATCGGGGGCCGTAGCGCCCTCGGGGACAGGGGCCGCGTCGCGTTTCACCAGCGCCAAGATGAAGATGTAAGTCAGGTAGAGGCCACCAATGATCACTCCGGGGAAGACGGCGGCCATGAACAAATCACCCACCGACAGGGCCATCTGGTCGGCCATAATGACCAGCATGATCGAGGGCGGGATTAGAATACCCAGCGTGCCCGACGCGGAAACGACGCCCGCCGCCAGCGTAGGTTGATATTTCTGCTGCATCATTGAGGGCAGCGAGAGCACGCCCAGCAACACGACAGACGCACCAATGATCCCGGTTGAAGCCGCAAGGATGATCCCGATCAGGGTCACGGTGATCGCCAAACCTCCGCGCACTGTGCCAAAGAGGCGCTGCATCGAAGACATCAGGCGCTCGGCCACGCCGGATTCGTCCAGCATCAGACCCATGAAGATAAACATCGGCAAGGCGACCAGAACCGCATTGGACATGGTCGCGTAGACCCGGTTCACCACCGCACCCAGCGTCAGATAATCCAGCCCGGTAAAGGTGCTTTCCAGCCCCGTCCACAGCATCAGGTCGTTGTCGAACAAATAAGCCAGCCCGCAATAAGCGACACCGACACCCGCCAGCACCCATGCAACCGGATAGCCGGTGAAGAGCAGCGCGATGAAGGTCAGGAACATGGCGATGACCAGCTTTTCTTCGGTGGTCTCCACCAGGAAGGTCAGGCCAACGCAGACGGCGGCAAAGACGGCCAGTACCAGCAGAATGCGGCGCAGGGAAGCGCCCTCACGTTCGCTTTCGGGGCCGTAGATCAGCGCGTGGCCGTCATGGATCAGCCGAGCGAGGGCGGCCAGCGCCAGCAGCACGAAGCTGATCGGAATGACGGCCTTGAACGCCCACCGTGCCGGCAAGCCAGTCGGGCTGTCAGAGCGTTCGTTGACGCGGAAGCTTTCGTAGAAATATTCAAACCCCTGGTCGATCATCAGATAGATGAACGGGGTCAGCAGGGTCAGGATGCCGATGACTTCGATTACTCGCTGGGCGCGTCGGGAAAGCTGCATATGCAGCACGTCCACACGCACATGGCTGTCGGTGATCAGGGCATAGGAAATGCCGATCATCGTGACGATGCCGTAGAAATGCCACTGGATCTCATCCAGCTTGGGATAGTTCTGGCTGAAAAGGTAGCGCAGCGAAACCTGTGAAAAGATCGCTGCCATCAGCAGCACATTCGCCCACATCACGACATGCCCAACAGCCTTTACGCTCGAGTCGATGGCAACGGCAATTTTCTGGCGGTCTGTATCGGGGTGCTCCAGGAGGCCTTCATAGGCTTCGACCGGATCATTGAGGTCTTTAGGCGTGGCCATGTGTAATCCTCGCTCGGTTGACCGGCTTAACCGCGGTCAAGGGATTGCAGGTATAAATCCTGAGAGAACCAGGGCGGCAGAGGAAGGCCGCCGCCCCGGCAGCGTCAGCAATTCAGCTTACTGACGGGGGAGGAACGCGTTGGTTTTCCACAGGTCATAGCCATCGCGGAACTGGGTCATGTCATCCATGACCTTGGCAAAGAAGGCGTCGTTCGCAGCCTCTTCCGCTGCAACCTCTTCCCAGGTCGCGCGGAACGTGTCCAACATCTCGGGCGACCACTGCTTGATGGTGACACCGTTGTTTTCAACGTTGTCGATCAGTGCGGCGTGCTGAATAGCCTCACCTTCGGCAAAGCTGTCAGTCATCGAGGCCTTACAGGCATTTTCGATGATCGCTTTGTGCTGCTCGCTGGCTTCGTTCCAAACGTCCTTGTTGATCATCAGCTCAAACACAGTCGCCTGCTGGTGCCAGCCGGGGAAGTAGTTGTACTTGACCAGCTTGTGGAAGCCCAGACGGGCGTCAATTGCAGGCATCGAGAATTCGGTCGCGTCAATCGCGCCTTTTTCCAGCGCCGGGAAGATCTCACCACCGGGCAGCAGCGAAGTGGCAACGCCCAGTTTCTGCATGACTTTGCCGCCCAGACCAAAGAAGCGCATCTTCAGGCCGTTCAGGTCTTCGGGTCTGTTGATCTCGGATGCAAACCAGCCTGATGTTTCAGGCGCGATAACGGCGCAGGGGATGACGTGGACGTTATAGCCCGCCTGGTCATACATTTCCTGATACAGCGACATACCGTTGCCATAGTAGAGCCACGCCATATATTCGCCGGCTTCGGGGCCGAAAGGTACCGCCGAGAACAGCGGTGCAGCCGGGATTTTACCCGCCCAGTAGCCGGCGGTTGTGTAGCCCGAGTTGATCTTGCCAGTCGACACCGCGTCCAGAATTTCAAACGGCGGGACCAGTTTGCCGGGTTCATAGACCTTCATCTTCAACGTGCCGCCCGACATCAGCTCAAGCTGTTCGGCCACGCGCGGAATAGGCGAGCCCAGACCGGGCAATTCGGTCGAGAATGCGATCGGGGTTTTCAACAGCAACTTATCAGCGGCAAGCGCGGGTGCAGCCATCAGGCTGGCAGCAACCGCAAGGCTCGTCAGGGTCTTTTTCATGAATTCTCCTCCGGGATGTTTCGGACGCAACGTCCAATCAATCTGTGACGCAAGGTTGTCTGGCGCCTTGAGTGGTCAATAAAGTTTACCATAGCACTCAGTCAACAACTTTATTTACCACTGGTTTGATCACGCAACTGCCCATCGGTTTGAAATTTTTCGCAACTGGAAAGAGTGCAAGAGCACCTGACTTCAGTTTCTTTGCGATTTTTCTTTTTCAAAACAGTGAAAAGTGTACTTTCCGGGAATACAACCTGGCGGCAAATATTAAGTTGAATAGTAAGGATTCAAAGGTTAACTTATTTTACCAAATGCTATGTACAGGACCCTGATCAGAAAGGCGGCCCGACATGACCCCAACTGCGATTTTTGAACCGATTGGCCACGAATCACTGGCAGACGCGGTGGTTGCGCAGATTGAAGATCTGATTGCCTCGGGCGTGTTGAAACAGGGTCGCAAGCTACCATCCGAGCGAGAGCTGGCCGAAATGCTGCGGGTTTCACGCCCAAAACTGCGCGAAGCGCTGCATACGTTGGAAGAACGCGGTCTTGTCACCACGCAGCACGGAGAAGGCACTTTTGTCGCCGCCCTGACCGGAAGCGCCATGTTGCCTGCTTTGCTGGCGCTCTATGAACGGCACGAACCGGCATTTTTTGATTATCTGGAATACCGCCGCGAACAGGAAGGGTTTGCCGCCCGTCTGGCCGCGCGTCGTGCAACCTCGGCAGACAAGGAGCGGATCTCTGAAATCCTGGCCGAGGATGAACGCGCTTGGCGT
This sequence comes from Ruegeria sp. AB6, assembly GCF_056542685.1. Classification (NCBI taxonomy): domain Bacteria; kingdom Pseudomonadati; phylum Pseudomonadota; class Alphaproteobacteria; order Rhodobacterales; family Roseobacteraceae; genus Ruegeria; species Ruegeria sp. AB6. Next base: position 71,592 of record NZ_JBQGAD010000004.1, read on the forward strand.
GAAGGGGATGCTCTGGCTTCGCGAGAGGCGGATTTCGCGCTGCACGCAGCCATTGTCGACGCAAGCCAGAACGCAACGTTGATCCACATGATGGCGTCAATTTATGAACTGACCCGCCAAGGCGTCTTTTACAATCGCGATTTTCTGAAAACCATCGACGGAACCGGCAAACAGTTGATGGAACAGCATCGCGAACTGGGGCAGGCCGTCATAGACGGCGACGAAACCCGTGCACAGAAAGCCGCGCACGATCACATCGATTTCGTCGAGGAATCCTTCAAACTCGGTCTGGAAAGGCGGCGTCGAGAAGCCATGGCGGAAAAAAGGCGCATCTTGTCGAACTCGATGTCGAAGTAGCGATCTGCAACCTGTCAGACGCCCACGTTGCAGATCAACTCGTCACCGGCAAGGTGATCGATCAAAGCACGGACTCGGGTGGTAAGGCGGCGGTTCTGAGGGAACAAGGCGGCGACGACATAGGGGGTGACGCGATGGTCGGGGAACAGTTCGACCAATGCACCTGATTGCAGTTCTCTGGCGACCGTATAGGCCGGACATCGCGCGATTGCCGCGCCAGAGACCGCAAGCTGTGCTGACGCGGCCGGAGCATTCGCTTTCAACCGCCCATTCACCTGTACTGCCACATCCTCTCCATCAATACTAAACCGCCACAAGGCGGGTTCGGACATGTTGCCGTCCAGAATGCAATCATGGTTTGCCAACTCCAATGGATGTTGAGGCACGTCAGCACGCGCCAGATACGCGGGCGCCGCACAGATGATCAGGGGCATCGGCCCCAACTGCCGGATCTTTAGCGAGCTATCGCGCATCGGACCGATGCGGACGGCCAGATCTAGCCCTTCCTCTATGATCGATACGCGACGGTCGGATAGTTGCAGATCAATCTCGACCTCGGGATGTAGGGTGGCGAAAGCAGCCAGAGACGGCGCAAGACGGACAGAGCCAAACCCGGTCGGCGCCGAGATTCGAATAACGCCCTGCAAGGATGTCTGGGCATTTCTGACCGTTTCCTCCAACTCGTCAAACCCGTCCAGTAGCGGCTCACACATAGCCAGATAGGTCGCGCCCGCATCAGTCAGAGACACGCTGCGGGTGGTCCGGTTCAGCAGTTGCACCCCCAGCGCGTCCTCCAAATCAGCCACGTATTTGCTGACCAGTCGCGCAGATTTGCCCAACCGCTGGGCGGCGGCAGTGAAAGAGGCGTTCTTGGCCACCAGCGCAAATGCGCGCATTCGGTCTATCTTATCCATGGCTATTGCGCCCTCTCAGGGCTTAATCATCCACCAAAAGTGGCAATTATCATCAACCCGTGCAAGCGTTATCTGTCGCTCCAGTTCACAGTTATTCAATGATCGGAGCCACAACATGTCTAACCCAGTTCGCATTCACCATTTCCCAAAGTCAGGCCATGCTCACCGGGCGCTGGTTTTCGCCAAGCTGGCGGATATCCCGCATGAGGCTGTCTTTGTCGATCTGGTCGCTGGCGCGCATAAGACGCCCGAGTTTCTGGCGATGAACCCCAACGGCCAAGTACCGGTTTTGGAAGATGGCGATGTGGTTGTCTCGGACTCGAATGCAATTCTGGTGTATCTCGCCCGTCAATACGCGCCGGACTGGATGCCCAGCGATGCGGTCGGGGAAGCTGAAGTCCAGAAATGGCTGACCCTGGCTGCGGGCGAAATCGCCTTTGGCTCATGCGCGGCGCGCTTGATTACTGTCTTTGGCGCCCCGCTGGACGTTGACTTCGCGGCAACCACCGCTGCCAAGGCGATGCAAAAGCTGGAAACGGGTCTGGAAGGCCACGATTGGCTGGTCGGGGATCAACCCACCATCGCTGATGTCGCCGCCTATTCCTACACCGCCCATGCGCCCGAGGGGAATGTCTCGCTTGAACCCTATCCGAACGTGCGCGCTTGGATTGCCCGATTCGAGGCGCTGAACGGGTTCGAAGCCATGCCCGCAACCGCCGCTGGCCTTGTGGCCTGAACCAAACCCGCCCCAAGGTCGGCATGTCTGGCCTTGGGACTTTTGGCAACCGAAGGGATCAGGACGATGACCGATGCCGCAACTCCGTTCCACGCAGGCGAACTTGCCGCGCAGCAACGCGCGGGCGTTGGCTATATCGCCACAAAAGGCGCGCCTTTCATCCGAGAGTTCATGCCCGACCAGCACCGCACCTTTTATCAGGCGCAACCCTTTCTGGTTGCTGCGTCCGCAGACACAAAAGGCCGGGTCTGGGCGAGTATTATCGAAGGGCGCGATGGCTTTGTCCGGTCCCCTGACGCCCACACAATAACCTTGGACACAACCCCGGATCCATTCGACCCGCTGGCGCAGACACTGACAGCCGGAGCCGATATTGGCGTGGTCGGAATCGAGCTTGCAACAAGGCGACGCAACCGGTTCAGCGGCAGAACGCGGCCAACCGATAGTGGGCTCGCCATAGATATCCGTCAGACATTCGGCAACTGCCCCCAATATATCAACGAACGGGACTGGTGGCGGGTTCAACCCAACCAGCCCGTCCGGCCACTAACATCGGAAAGCCTCAATTCCGCACAGATCAAGCGGATTGAAGCCGCCGACACTTTGTTCATTGGCTCTGGTCAGCAAGGACAACAAGGGGCGGCCTCGAACGGGTATGATGCGTCTCACAGGGGGGGCGAGCCGGGATTTGTTCGCGTGATCAGCCCAAACCGTCTGCGCATCCCCGATTACTCGGGCAACAACTTTTTCAATACGATTGGCAACTTGCTCCAGGACCCTCGCGTCGGGTTGCTGTTTGTCGATTTCGAAACCGGTGGACTGTTGCATCTGACCGGGCGCGCCACGATTGACTGGTCTCCCGAAGAAGCGCGCGATCCGAACATTCTGCGCATGATAGAAGTCGAGTTCGACGCCGTGATCGACCGGCCCGAGGCGCTGACGCTCAGATGGTCAGCGCAACCGACACCATCCCGGAAATTGCTCGTCACCAACAAGGTTGTCGAGGCTGAGGGGATCACGTCCTTCCATCTTGCGGCAACCGACGGCGATCCGCTGAAGTTGTTTCAAGGCGGTCAGCACCTGCCCATCGCATTGGATATCCCGTCGCATGACAAAAAGGTCCGCCGCACCTATTCCCTGTCAGGAACAGCAGGAGGCGGCCACTACCGGATAACTGTCAAACGCGAGGCCAGTGGTGTCGCCTCACGTTTCTTGCATGATAACGTGGCCATCGGAGATGTTGTCGAAGCCAAGCCGCCCACCGGGGATTTCATCATTCCCCAAGGTGATGCGCCTTTGGTTCTGGTCAGCGCAGGCGTCGGTTTAACGCCGATGCTGGCAATACTGCACCAGCTCGCGGGGCAGGGGAGTCAACGCCCGGTCTGGTTCGTACATGCCGCGCGCAACGGGCGCCACCACGCCATGGCGGACGAGGTTGCACAGCTTGTGGCTACAAACCGCACCCTTAGAAAACGCATCTTCTACAGCACACCCGACAGCACAGACCAGCTGGGACAGGACTTTGACGCGACAGGTCGGATTTCGGCCACCGACCTTCTGGCGTTGGGTGTCGGACGCGATGCCCACTACATGCTGTGCGGCCCATCTGGGTTTGTAACCGATCTGAAATCGGGGCTTGAGAACGCGGACGTGCCGCCCGACCGAGTTCTGTTTGAGGTTTTTGGAACGACTAAATCATAGCTGTGAGAAAGCTATTTTGAATTTCGAACCCGGTATCAAAGGGTAGACAACCTCTTGTTGCGCAGCCTAACTTTTGGGAATTCGCAAAGGTAATGTGGTCGATCCCGGGTTCGACCCGCAGGATCGAAGGAGCGGGCCATTTCAGACGGAAACGCCAACGCAGCCGAAAATCGGTTCGTCCATCTTTCGACCCAAAAATTCCGCCCCAAGGAAAAGTTTGAATTCTGGCGCAGCCTGCACCCGTGGATTTCTATGGACGCGTCGGACCGATCGCGCGAGGCCAACTACAAAGGCCAGCTTTCCTATTTTGGCGCGCCCTCGGGCGCGACCTTCGGATTTACCCGTTCAGACGATACGACCACTTATTTCGGTCAACCGACGGGGGACTATTTGGTTCTTAGCTCGACAATTTCCGGGGCCGTTCGTCTTGAGACTAAGGATGGCGACGGCCAGACGGTAACGGCGGGGTCGAACCTGGTTGTTCTGGACGGTTCAGTCCCAGTTTCAACCCGCACACGAGATCATTCGCATGTCTACATGACCCTTCCGATGGAGCTGATCCGAGATCGGTTAGGGGGCGAGGTCCGTCCCGCGGGCAGGGGGGTTGCCCAAATGGCACCCAATGGGTTGGCCCCCTTCCTGGAAAGTCAGTTGCATATGATGGCCAAGGAGTGCACCAAGCTTTCTGAAGTTGAAACTCTGCATCTGATTGACTCGTTGCAAAGCCTGGCTCTGGGGGCCTTGTCGCGCCTGGGTTCTGATCCGCCACCTGCGGGCGCCCCTGCGCAAACGCACGCACTTCATACTGCTGCGACGCGTTACATCGCATTGAATCTTTGGGACGAAAATCTCAGGGCCGACTCGGTCGCGGATGCAATCCAATGTTCCAGATCGTCCCTGTTTCGCGCGTTTCAAGACCACAACGACACGTTCGGCAATCATATCCGTCGCGCAAGATTCGAACTGGCAAAATCCTATTTGGTGAACCAGCCAGACATGCCGATCCAGATCGTGGCCCATCTTTGCGGCTATAAAACCCCGGAATCCTTTGGTCGGTTCTTCCGCGAGCAGGCCGGAATGACAGCATCGGCATATCGAGACAGCGGCGTCTAGACCTTTCCTATCCTAAATTCCTTGATCAGATCTTGGTTCTGACACGTTTTGTCAGGCGATTGAGACGTACTGGCAGGCCAATGTTCTGTCGAGTTGACCTGGCTTGTATATCCTCGTCTTTAACTTGGCACCTTCGGTTGATGTGGCTCTCCGGTCAACTAGCGACAGGTTGCTTCACAGAATGGGGTCGACCGAACACGTTTGAAAATTCCTCGTCAATCTAAGCGATATCGCGTCGAAGTTTTCCCTAATAACGGCTGACGCGATGCCCATCCCCGACTTCTGGCGATCACCTTCATGATCTTGGATCAGTTGCCCTGCAGGCTATGAGCTGGTCCTGATTGAAGTACGCCTTCTGGTCGGGGATGGGGTTTTCATAACTCCTGACTGGCTCTTGCCAAGACCAGATTGGTTTCGATTCAGTTCGCTCGCAATTTAACCAATTTCCCTTGGTTTCAAACTTGGAGACTTAAGCGGAAAACAGTTCTTTTAGCCTGCGATCCAGCGCCCGGTCGTCATCGATCAAAGCGGCAATAGTCGGGCGCGACAAGGCACGGGCTCGATAGGCGTTGAGATTTGGAAAGGCCGAGTGATCAACTTTTGCATGATCCGACAAAACGAAGAACCACGTCAGATAGGCATCCGCCGCCGAAAACCTGTTACCCAACAGATAATCGCGCCCGTTCAAATGATCCTCAATTATCTGAAACCTGAGCGGTGCCAGAGCTCGTACACGATCTTTCACTTCATCCGTGGCTTCCTTGTAGAACACCACACGAAACAGCCCCTTATGCAGTTCCGTCGCGCAGAAAGCCAGCCAGCGCAGCATCTGAAAATACTCCGGGCTGTCAGGCGATATCCGGAAATCATTGTCTTTGGACTGTGCCTGAATCCAGGCAATGACTGCCGAGGTTTCGGTTAGTTTGGTTCCATCGTCAAAGCTGAGAACCGACACTTGCCCCAAGGGGTTCACGTCATAGAGCGAACCACCTGCCGCCAGATTTTTACTGCGCAGGTGCAACGGCTCAATTTCCAGTTCGACACCTGCTTCGGCTGCGGCGAACCGCGCAGCCAATGAACATGTGAATGGGGCATGAAAAAGCGTTGGCATAAACAGGTCCGATCAATTGAATTGGTAAATTACTGCGCTCGGCAGAATAGACTCAAACTTGTCTGCAAGGACAGGCGTAAATACGGGGTCCGAACCTTGAGAAAATCCGCTTTCGTGATCGCCTGAAAGGTTAACTTGACGAGCGTCTTTTTGACGGTTGTAGTGCAAAAATACGAATTTGGATTGGATCGAATTATGCGAATTTTTGTGCCTTTCTGGCGGCCACTTTCTTTCTGGCATTCTCGCTGAGCGCGGCACTTGCCGAAACTCAAGCGCACACAACCACCTCAGTTCATATGCGCGCAGGGCCAGGCACAAACTATCCCGTGGTGGCTACATTACCGAAAGACGCAACGATCGAGCTTTATGGCTGTCAACCGGGCTATACTTGGTGCGACGTCTCCTGGAATTCGGCGCGCGGCTGGATCGCTTCGAACTACATTTTGGTTGATAGCGAGGGACAGACCAAGGTGATGAACCCCGTCATCGCAGCCGCATTGGGAATTGCCATTGCAGAGTTCAGCCAGGCCTATTGGGAAAACCACTATCAAGCCTATCCCTGGTTTGCGTATTGGAACCGCTACTACCATCCTTATCACCCAGTCCCCGGGCCGTATTGCTACCATTCACCACAAGACCCAGCCTGTCACTATCCACCGCATGATCCGAACCGGCTGTATCAGCCTGAACCGCATCATCCCTTCAATGGAAACGGATACTACCATTTTCACCGCCACTGACTGACACGGGTATTGTCGCTGAGAGCCTAAGGATAAGATCAGTAAGGTCGTGTTCAGCTGTTTGACCAGTGAACTTTTTTGTTGGCGTTAAATAACACACTGTTTTTAACATAACATGGATTACAAGATCTACTACTGAAGCAAGGCGCGCTAACGAGACATGCGTCTCCTTTCATAAGATAACGAGTTAGAGAGGTAAAATTCCTTGGATTGAACCCGTCTCCGCGACGCCGTCTGTGCGTCTCAGTTTCGGAACGGCCCAGAAGTTCAAAGGCCAAACACATCCATGGCGTTCTTACCCGCCTTGAGCCCTGCGACCCATTCCGCTTCTTTGCCGATTTTGTCCTTCACGTCGGATAGAAGATCACGGGCAGCAACCGGAGAAAGGACCACAAGTCCGTCACGGTCACCCAAAATCAGGTCACCCGAAGCTATTTTGCATCCGCCGAAAGAGGCTGATGCATTGATTTCTCCATCGTTAGCGCTGGTGGGGCCACGGGGCGTAATGCTTCGGGCGAAGACAGGAAAATCCTCCCATGAACCCAGCGTGTCTATGTCACGTACGGCCCCATCTACAACAACCCCTTTGCAGCCGAGGTCCCTCAGGTGCCCGCCCAGAATTTCACCTATCATGGCGAATTCGGTTTCACCGTTGGCGGCAATCACAACAACTTCGCCGGGCTTTGCATGGTCTAAAACGTGAATGACGGCCCCGAAATCAGGTGGCGAAACCGAGACAGTCCGGGCCCGCCCCAGCAGATGCAGCGGTCCGGCACCCAAGGTTCTTACCTGAATCGCCGGATCGATCAGACAGGATGGCTGCAAGTCGGCCACGATACTGGCGGGCACACCCTGCCACGCCTCGACTTGGTCCTGACTTAAGGGAATGTTTTCGGGATGTATGGTTACCGACATTCTTTACCCTTTCTCGGCAAGTTGACGCTGAACAGCTTTCGCCAATCGTTGGACGGCTTCGGTCAGTTTGACCTCGTCGTTTAAGGTGAAATTCAGACGGATCCCCTGCCGGTTTTCCCCATGGGCATCAAAAACGCTGCTGGGCGAAATACAAACCTTTTCGTCCAGCGCAATTTCAAACAAGCGGTCCGTGTCGATACTCTCATCCCGCGCACGAGCCCAGACAAACATGCCGCCTGCGGGCACCTCCCATTCGAACCACTCCGCCAGATAGGAATTCAGAGCCGCACACAGGGCATCTCGACGCCTGCGATACATGTCCAGGACCTGCGATTGTGTTGCCTTGATCAAGTCGGATTTCAGGATTTCATACGAAATACGCTGGGTGATACCGCTTGTGCACATGTCCGACCCTTGTTTGGCAAGTGTCAGTGCGGAGATCATCTCGGGCCTCGCAATCACCCAACCCACGCGTAGACCGGGGGAGATCAGCTTCGACATCGTGCCCAGATAGACGGTGTTGGACAATTCCCCAGTCTGAAGCGCTAGATCAAGCAGGTTCGGGGGCAAAGGACCGTCGTAGCAAAGACTGCCATAGGGATCGTCCTCGACAAGCCATGCCCCGGTTTGACGGGACGCGGCCAGCAAGGTACGACGCGCCTCCAATCCGACCAATCGTCCTGTCGGGTTAGAGAAATTGGGCACAGTATAGGCAAACTTTGCGCCTTTCATGGCTTGAAACGGGTCGAACGCGGCGGCATTCAGATCCATGTTTCGAAAGCGCGGGCGACGGGGTCGCCATGCGTCAAGAGCTCCCAGATAGGTCGGAAACTGCCCCGCAATCAGATCCCCTTCGTTCAGCAAGACCTTTCCCAACAGGTCGAGCGCCTGCATGCCGCTAGTTGTTATCAACACATTTGCGGCAGTCAGTTTTACGTTTTTGGTGGAAAACCGGTGCGCAATGGCATTGCGCAATTCCGGGAGGCCTTCGATCGGACCATATCCCAGTGTCTCGGTCGGGTGGGTCTCAATAACCCTTTGGGCCAGTTTTGCGATCTGGGGACCGGGATAGGTCGCAGGTTCAGGTAGCCCCCCAGCTATGTTGAGCAGACTGGGAATTTGACCGGCCGCGAGAAAAGCTCGTGTGATTTCATTTGTCTCAGACAACCAACCGGCAAAGGCTGCGGGCTCGACAACCGGCTCGCCCACACGTTCCAGTTTGTTTTCCAACTTCACATTAAGTCTCCTGATCGGTTCTTCGGGAGGATAGCCAAAGTCGCGCGCGCTTTCTCGGCGTTCTTCGCTTTTATCCCTGTCAATATTGATGATTTGTGCTAATTTTTAGCATTACAATAGAGGAAAACGTTAATGTTCGACCCGGATAGTATCGACAAGCGCATACTGGCGGAACTACGGCGCGATGGGCGCCTTGCCATAAGTGATCTTGCCGAAATTGTTGGGCTTTCACCGACGCCCTGCGCCCGCCGGGTCAGAAAGCTTGAGCAGGCCGGGATTATTCGCGGGTATCACGCAGACATCTCGCCGGAAAATCTTGGGAAACAAATCTGTGTGCTGATTTCAGTGAAACTGGCGAAACACAACCCAGACGGCCATGCGGTTTTTCAACAAACTGTAAAACAGAGTTCCGAGGTCTCGGAATGCCTGATGGTGACCGGTGCGGCAGATTATATCCTGAAAGCCTGGTTTCCGGATATCGAGGACCTGCGTCTGTTCATTACCACCACGGTTCAAAACCTTCCCGAAGTTGCCGAGACCTCGACAATGTTGGTTGTGGGGCAAACCGATACCGGATTCGAGATGGTGTGATCTATGTGATTGCGCCCTGCAAAACAGTGTCAGCCTACGCGCAAAATGTCACAAGGACGGCAAGGTCAACGCGATCCCTGGGAAGGCGATCAGCAGCACCACAAGCAATAGCGAGCAGAAAATGAACGGGAAGGCCGAGGTATAGATCTCGCGCATCGTAGTGCCTGGTGGGGCGACGCCTTTCATCACGAACAGCAGCAGCCCAAAGGGCGGCGTCGTAAAACTGATTTCCAGCGACAACAACATGATCAGGCCGAACCAAATCGGATCGAACCCGAGCGTTTGGGCCAGCGGGAAAAAGATCGGTACCGTCAGCAGCATGATCGAGATTTGCTCCATGAACATGCCCAGCAGCAGTAGGACGGCGAACATCACCGTCAGCATCGCCAGAGGGGCCAGATCGAACGCAATCGCCCAATTGACCAGCCCTCGGGACGCGCCGGAAAAGGCCAAGAGCTGACTGAACGTCGCCGAACCAAAGACGATCAGGTAAGCCATCAGCGTTACTTTGAGCGCGCCAATGACGGACTTCTTCATCGCCTCCCATGTCAGGCAGCGAAAAACGGCAGCGAGGATCAGTACACCCAATGCCCCGAAAGCCGCCGCCTCGGACGGGGTGACAAAGCCTTTGATCATTAGAACGATGATCACGACCATGACGCCGACCATCGGAACCACCTCGGTCATCAGCAATTTCAGGCGGTACCCCATCGACATCGGTTCGACGTCATAAGCCGGTGCGGCGGTCGGGTCGATCCGGGTCTGCAGCCAGATCGTTCCGATATAGAACCCGGCCAGGATCAGGCCGGGAATGACACCCGCGATCAGCAACGCAGCGACGTCGATCTGCGCCAGCGTGGCCAGCAGAACCGCAAGCGCCGAGGGTGGGATGATGATCGCAAGGCCGCCCGTGCCCAAAATGGGGCCGATGCTCATGTGCGATTTGTAACCACGCCGCTTCATCTCGGGCACCATCAACGACCCCAGCAGCGCGGTGGACCCCATCGACGACCCGGACAAAGTAGAAAAGGCCGTTCCCCCCAGAACAGTCACATAGCTGAGCCGCCCGGGCAATCGGCCAAGCAGCTTGTCGATTGCGTTGAACATTCGCCCACCAAGGCCAGTGTGAAAGAAAATCTCACCCATCAGCAGAAACAGCGGGATGGGCATCAGGGCGTATTTCGTCAACGCCCCCAGCCCGTTGTTGAGCAGCTGTGTCACCCCGCGCTCGCCGCCCATGAATACCCACGCCCCCAGAATATTCGCGGCCAGAAAGGCCAGCGCAACCGGCATTCCGATGGCCATCAGGAACACGATCGAGCCCAACAGCAGGGCAAGGGCCTCGTACCATTCCATTATTCGTGTATCCCTGCTTCGCCGCTGTGCATCAGGTTAGGGCCAAACACAAAGCGTGAAAATTCAATCGCCATCAGCCCAAAGGACAGAGGAAAGGCGATGGTCAGCATCCAGCGGGGGAAGTAGTAGGCGCGCGTATCATAGTCCCCGCGTTCGATATTAGTCAGAACCAGATCGCCCCCCTGCCACGCAAGGATCAGGCAGACCAGCACGCAGGCAGCTGCGACCGAACGGCTGACGATCCGGCGCAGGTGCAATGGCAGAGCAGCCGTAACCAGCTCGATATGTACATGGCCCTTTTCGCGCACCAGCCAGGGAGCGCCCAGCATCGTCATATACAACAGCCCGTATTCGGCCGAGGTGAACAGCCACGCAAAAGGCTGAAGCCCTGCATTGCGCATCAGCACCGAGGTAATAACAGACAGCATAAGCCAGACCAGCAACAGCCCCGCCAGAATGGCCATGCCAAAAAGCATCGCATCATACGCCTTTTTCATGGTCATGCCTGCATTGCCCCAAATTCCGGTCAGGCCCGCAGGGTTTCCGCGGGCCTGTCCTTGGTCTTAGTTTGCTGCGTCGAGATCGTAGAACAACTCGATCAGGCGATCATAGTTGTCGGTTCCACCCGGCTGTTCTGCCATAAGGCCATTCATCCGCTCCCACGTTTTTTCACGCGCAGCGGCAAGGTAGTTCGCCTTGGCTTCACCTTCCAAGCTGACTACGGTCATGCCTGCAGCGTCCAGCGCGGCGAAATCATCATCCCGTTTGCTGCGCAGGGCTTCGACGCTGTTTTTCTCATGCTGGATCGCCACGTCTTGAAGGATCGTCTTGGCCTCATCCGACAGCGAGTTCCAGCGCTCCAGATTCACAATGACGCCCAGATCGGTCGAGAAGAAACAGGGCTCGATCCGGTAGTTCAAAAATTCGTTCCATTTCAGGTCGATCAGACCGATCTGGGTCCAGCCGGTCGCGTCCACGACACCGCGTTGCAGGGCTGAATAGACCTCACCCGTTGGCAAGTCGATTACCTGCGCGCCCAGATAGTTGGTGAAGAACGCATTATACACGTTGTTGCCGCGCAGCTTTAGCCCTTCGACCTCAAGATTGCCATCGGCGTCAAAGCTGGGCTCATTCCGGGTCCAGAGGTTGTAGCAAACACCACTGTCGAACCAGCCGAGATATTTCAGACCCATTTTTTCCTGATGAATCTGATCGATCAGCTCTATCCCGCCATTCTGGCGGGTCTCAATCGCGGTCAGGTTTGAGGCTACCATCGCGTCTTTTTCAGGCAGCGCACCGCCGTAAAAAGAGCCCGGCGTATAAACCATATCGACAATGCCATCGCGCACCGCGTCAGGTTGCTGGAACATGCCGATGGCCTCGGGGCCACCGCGCACGTCAATCTGAATGACACCTTCACCCGCCTCGTTCACTTTATTTACAAAATCCAGAAAGCTCTGGGTGTAGATCAGAGTTTCAGGAAAGGCGTGCACGGCAGAGATTGTTTCTTCCGCTTTGGCTGCTCCGGCAACCATCACGGCTCCGGCGAACAGGCCAGCCAATGAGTTCAGTTTCATGAGTCTTCCTCCACATGTTGTTGGGGCAGTTTTCTGAATGCGCCCCTTGTTTTCGTGGCCTTTTGGCCTGTTGCGTCGTCTTTGCGCGACGTGGCTTATTCGCAAAGTGCAGGCCATGCCCAAGGCGCGGTCTGACTGCGGTGGTGTCGGTGAGCACGGATTGTCTGCGCGTGCTGTTGTGTCAGGTCAATGTCATCCCAGCCATTGATCAGCTTGACGCGCCATCCGTCGTCCAGTTCAAATTTCTCAGTGCGGCCTTCAAAAGTGATCCGGCCTTCGGGCAGGTCAATCGAAAGCTCTGCGGGTGCGTCTGTCAGTGTCTGAATAAGGCGTTCGTGCGTCGAATTGCTTACCCGTGCGGGTAGTAAACCGTTGTTGATTGCATTATTGGCGAAGATGTCGCCAAAGCTGGGCGCAATGACGGCGCGTATCCCAGCATCGACCAGAGCGTATACCGCTGCCTCGCGGGATGAACCGCTACCGAAATTCTGACCTGCTACCAGAATACTGATGTTTTCATGCCGGTTGAGCGGGAAGTCCGGGTGCAATTCTTCATCGGCGGTACGTCGCATATCGTGCAACAGATACCTTCCGTACCCATCGCTACGCGGAACCGACATGAACCGCGCTGGGATCAGTTGATCGGTGTCGATATTGTCAACAGCCAACGCCAGGGCCCGGCCCGTATGCTTGCTCCACCCGGCCATCACGCAGCCCTGCCCTGCAAAAATGGTCGAACATCCGTGATCGTACCCGTCACAGCGGCTGCAGCCACCATCCCCGGAGACATCAGATGCGTACGCGCGCCGCGCCCCTGCCGGCCGCGAAAGTTACGGTTGGTCGACGAAGCGCAGCGCTTGCCCTCGCCTACCAGATCGCCGTTCATTCCGACACACATGGAACAGCCGGATGCGGCCCATTCCAATCCGGCATCTATGAAAACACGGTCCAGCCCTTCCGCTTCGGCGTGTGCTTTGACACGCGCAGATCCCGGCGAGACCAAACCCGGCACTTTCGCACGGCGTCCGGACAAGACCAACGCGGCCTCTCGCAGGTCTTCGATGCGGCCATTTGTACAGGATCCGATGAACACCTGATCCACAGGGATGCCGTCCAACGCGCGCCCCTCTGCCAATCCCATATAGTCCAGCGCATCGCGGGCGGCATTTGCCTTGGCAGGGTCCATCATGTCAGGGTTCGGGATCGATGCTGATATGGGCAGTGCCTGTTCCGGACTTGTGCCCCATGTCACGGTCGGAGCAATGCTGGACGCATCCAGCGCAACATCACGATCGAATAGCGCACCTTCATCTGTGGTTAGGTTTTGCCACGTCCGGCGGGCCGCCTCAAAATCCGGGCCGTCCGGCGCATGATCGCGATTTTCGAGATAGGCAAACGTCACCTCGTCAGGGGCCACCATGCCGAAACGCGCGCCTCCTTCAATGGACAGATTGCACAGGGTCATGCGACCCTCCATGGACAAGTCCCGCACTGTCTGTCCCGCATATTCCACTGCGTGACCTTGCGCACCACCTGTGCCCAGCATCGCAATCCAGTTCAGCGCAATATCCTTGGCCGAGACGCCCGGACCCAATTGACCATTCAGTGTAATCCTCATCGCCTTGGGCTTGCGTTGCCAGACGGTTTGCGTCGCAAGAACATGCGCAACCTCGGTCGCGCCAATCCCGAAAGCCAAAGCCCCAAACGCGCCGTGCGTAGATGTATGGCTGTCTCCGCAATTGATCAGCAGACCCGGCAGTGTCAGCCCAAGTTCCGGCCCGACCACATGCACGATACCCTGTGTCGGATCATCCAGATCGAAAATCCGCAGATTGTGCCGGGCAGCGTTGCTGCGCAACGTCTGGATCATGCGGGCAATCTTTGGATCAGAAATCCGGCCGCGATCGCGCGTCGGCGCATAGTGATCGACAACCGCAAAGGTCAGATCCGGTTCGGCCACGTGCAATCCGCGCTCTGCCAGCTTGGCAAAGGCATGGTGCGAGCCTTCATGCACAAGATGCCGGTCCACCCACAGCAGCGACACGCCATCGTCGCGCCGCAGCACCTCATGCGAGGCCCATAGCTTGTCGAGCATTGTACGCGGGGCGGTCATTCCTCGACCTCGCTGCGGCCGATGGCGGGTTCCCAATGACGGGCTGACCCGGTTCCGACCCGCGCCAGAGGCATCTCAAGGCGGAACATGTCGGGCCGGTAAAGACCAGACAGGTATTCGACCCCATTGCCTTCGACATCCCGCACAATCCGTTTCAACGACAGCAGTGCCGAGCCGACCGCGACGCTCAAAGCCTCGGCCACATCGGGGCCCGCAAGCGTTGCCGACACCGTCTGGTGCGCCTCTTCGATCTGCACGCCACCTCGTTCCAGCAGTTTGAACAACGGTGTCGTGGCAAGATCGCTTTCCGAGTAATTCCGGGCAATTTCAGCAGGAACATATGTTGTCAGGTGAGAAAACGGCACATCGTCTGTCAGGCGGACCCGCGTAGCAATCTGCACCTGCCGGTCGTCCTGAAGACCCATGGCTGTCGCCACCGCCTCGGGCGCTTTCCCATAGGAAAACGACAAGAGCCGGGCCGTCGTGCTTTGGCCCATTTCCACAAGCTGCGGCATCAAGGTGTTGAAGTCCATCGCCGCCCGCGCCCCATGCGGCGACCGGCCCGATACCCGTGTGCCACTGCCCGCGTGCCGTTCGATCAGGCCGTTGCCTGCCAGCGCCTCAAGCGCACGCCGGATGGTTACGCGGGACACGCCGAACTTCTCAGCCAGACGCTGTTCGCCCGGCAGGGTCTCCCCTGCCGACAACTGCCCCTCGGTGATCTGATCGCGCAGAGACAGGTAGACGCGCTGCGCCTTGGTTCCGTCCGGAAGATTGGCCGCTTTGATCTGGTTCACCCGATGATTCCCCTTTCCCAGCACTGGCAATCGTAAGAGGGACACTTATAAAATCAAGCTTTAGTATTATGGATCTTTCAAAAATAGTCTTACTATTGCTGATAAAGCTGTATTACAAATAATACCAATTGTGAGGGGTAAGCGGCGTGCCAATTGTCGAGCTACATGTGATAGAAGGCTATAGCGTCAAGGAAAAACAACGACTTGGCCAAGCATTGACTGACGCAGTGCGATTCGTCGTGCCTGCTCCGCCTGATCTCGTCACGGTGCTTATCCATGACCTCCCACCTGAAGACTACTACCGGGGTGGCCAGACCAGACAGCCCGCGCCAGCGAAGGATGACCCCGAAAAGATCGTCCGTGCATTTCTGACGGAGATGAGAGAACGCGCGCTCGACAAAGCGAAGACCCGACTGGCACCGGGTTTCGTGATGCACTTCCCGGGAGCACAACCGATGCACGACTTGTCCGAGTTGATGGACTGGGCGGCGCCGCGCTATCGCAGCATCGCCAAGAGCTATGAAGGCTTCGACGCAATGCAAGGCGTAAGCGACGCCGCGATTGTCTATTGCCGGGGCACCTTGTCCGGGCAATGGCCCGATGGGACCCCTTTCGAAGGCATCCGCTTTATCGACCGGTTCGAGGTCGTCGACAATCTGATCACGCAGCAGGATGTCTGGAACGACATCGCAGAAACAAGGGCACAGGCATGAGCGAGATTGACCCGATCACTCTTTCGGTTCTGGCAGGTCGCATGGAACAAATCGCGGATGAGATGGACGCAACACTGTTCCGCGCGGCCTTTAACCCCATCATTGCCGAGGCGCATGACGCCAGCCACGGGCTTTACTCGGCCACAACTGGTGACACGTTGGTTCAGGGAAAATCGGGCCTGCCGATTTTTGTAGGCGTGATGTCTTTCGCGGTGAAGGCGGTGATCGAAAAGGCCGCCGCCGATGGTGATCTGGAAGATGGCGACATTTATATTTTCAACGACGCGCATATCGGCGGCACGCATCTGTCGGACATGCGATTGGTGCGGCCCTATTTTCGCGATGGTCAGCTATTTTGCTATCTCGCCTCGGTCGGGCACTGGCATGACGTGGGCGGTGCGGTTCCCGGAAACTACAACCCCGCCGCAACGGACGTATTTCAGGAAGCGTTCGTTCTGCCGCCCGTCAAACTGGCGCGGAAGGGCGAGGTCAATCAGGACATCATTGACATCCTGCTGCGCAACACCCGCCTGCCCCAATCCGCCATGGGCGATCTAAACGGCCAGTTGGGGGCGCTTGATCTGGGCGTTCGGCGAATGGATGAGCTGCTGGACGAATACGGCGCGGACACCGTATCAGCCGCGCTGGATGCGCTCGGCCATCGGGCCGAGGCACTGATGCGAGCCGAGTTGCAGGACCTGCCTGATGGCCGGTGGGAGGCCGAGGATTTCCTCGACAATGATGGCATCACGGACACGCCCCTGCGCATCAATATGGCGCTTGAGATATCGGGCGACCGGATGGTTCTGGATTTCAGCGGCTCCTCGCCGCAATGTGCAGGGCCGGTAAATATCGCTCTGCCGACGACTGTCGCAACGGCCTATGTCGCCATCAAGCATGTCTTCCCATCCCTGCCCGCCAATGCCGGGGTAATGCGGCCCATCGAGGTCATTGTGCCCGATGACAGTCTGCTTTCGGCCAAGTTCCCGGCCCCGACCGGCGGATATACTGAAACCATCTTACGAATGATCGACGTGGTCTTTTCCGCCTTCGCCAAGGCCGCGCCGGACCGGGTGGTGGCCAATGCCTATGGCACGATCAACGCTCTGTCGATTGCGGGCAAACGGTCGAACGGGCAGCCTTGGGTAATGTTCAGCTTTTACGGCGGTGGGCACGGCGGCTCGATCGAAAGCGACGGGTTGAATCACGGCAATGCGCCAATTTCCACCGCCACGATCCCGCCGATGGAAATCCTTGAAGCCGCTTATCCCGTTATGTTCCGGCAATGGGCCCTGCGCCCGGACAGCGCCGGGGCCGGGGCGCATCGCGGCGGTCTTGGGGCTGTCTATGAAATCGAAGTGTTGGAAGAAAACGGGGCCGAGGCATTTTTGTTCGGAGAACGCGGACGTTTTGCGCCCAAGGGGATCGTCGAAGGTCAGGATGGCGCGATGAACGTCTTCACTTACGAACAGGATGATGGTTGGAAAGCGCCGCCTTTGGTGTCGAAAATGCGAGGGATCAAGTTGCGCCAAGGGCAAGCCGTCCGGTTGGAAACCCCCGGTGGCGGGGGATATGGTGCCACGAAACGCCGTGCGCCGGAAGACATCGCCAAAGACGTTTCTCGCGGTTTAGTCAGCCCCGATCAGGCGGATCAGGCCTATGGTTCCGCCTGGCGGGAGGTGGTGCAATGACCGGACATATGATTGGCGTCGATGTTGGCGGTACCTTCACGGATGTCTTCGTGTTGAACGAAGAAGATGGCACCGCAACCGTCGCCAAGGTGCCCACCACCCGCCCGGATCAGTCCAGTGGTTTCCTAGACGGGATCGGACGCGAGGTATCAGATCTGTCCGAAATTGCAGTGGTCGTGCATGGCACCACCGCGGGCACGAACGCCTTGTTGGAGCGCAAGGGCGCAAAAACCGGCGTGATCTGCACCCACGGCCTGCGTGACGTGCTGGAAATGCGCCGCCGCGACCGCCCCCGCACATGGGGCCTGCGCGGTGATTTCGAACCCGTCGTGGATCGGCGCGACCGGCTGGAAGTGCCCGAGCGCACCTTAGCCAACGGCAGCATCCGCACCCCGGTCGATCTGGACGCCGTGCGCGCGGCGGCCAATCAACTGCGCGATCAGGGCTGCGAGGCCATTGCGATCCTGTTCGCCAACGCCTATGCCAACCCCGAAAACGAGGCCGCGGCTGTGGCAGCGGTGCGCGAGATCTGGCCAAATCCGCATGTGTCCGCGTCATCGGAAATCCTGCCGGAAATCCGGGAATTTGAACGATTTTCCACCACTGCGCTGAACGCCTATCTTCAGCCCGAGGTTTCGGGTTACTTGAACCGGCTTGAGAACGCACTGCACTCGGGCGGGTTCGATGGTGAGTTCATGATCGTGCAATCCAACGGGGGTGTCATGGGCGTTGTTACCGCGTGCCAATTGCCGGTGCGCACCGCCCTGTCTGGCCCAGCCGCAGGGGTCATCGCAGCCGGTTACATCGCGCAATCGGCGGGGTTCGACAATGTTATCACCGGCGATATGGGCGGCACTAGTTTTGACGTATCGCTGATTGCCGAAGGGCAGACGATGCTGTCTGCGCAGACCTCGATCGACTTTGGCATGGTCGTGCGCAACCCGATGATCGAGATCACGACCATCGGCGCAGGCGGCGGCTCGATCGCTTGGGTCGACAAGGGGGGGTTGCTGAATATCGGCCCGGAAAGTGCCGGTTCAAACCCCGGCCCGGTGGCTTATGGGTTAGGTAATGACCGCCCGACTGTGACCGACGCCAATGTGGTGCTAGGCCGGATCGACCCTGACAATCCCATTGGCGGCAAACTGGAAAGACTGGATGTCGAGGCGGCCCGTCAGGCGATTGACACTCATGTGGGTCAGCCACTTGACCTGTCCACGGTTGAGGCCGCCGAGGCCATCCTGCGTGTCGCCAATTCTCGCATGGCAGGCGCGATCCGACTGGTCAGTATCGAACGCGGGTTTGATCCCAAGCGGTTCGTCTTTATGCCCTTCGGCGGTGGTGGAGCACTGCATGCCGGGGCCATGCTGGCCGAGGTCGGCATCGCCCGCGCCATCGTTCCGCGCTATCCCGGCGTAACCTCGGCGATGGGCTGCGTGATTGCGGATATGCGGCAGGATTTCGTACAAACGATCAACACGCTGGTATCGCAGTTGGACAGCACCGCGATGGGGGCTTTCATGCAGGATCACGTCGATCAGGGTATGGCCTTGCTGGACGCCGCCCGAACCACGTTCGAGGCACGCGAAATCTCGTTCGAGCTCGACATGGCCTATGTGGGACAAACGCACACGGTACCGGTGCCGCTGACTGTCACCGTGTCGGACGGAAAGGTCAATCCGCCGGACAGCGCGGCCATAGAACAGGCTTTCGACACGGCCTACAACGCCACCTATGGCAGGCTTCTGAAGAACGGTGTGCGCCGCATCCTGAACCTGCGCAGCGCGGTTACAGGCAAACGGCCGAAGTTCGACCTGTCCACGCTGGCCCCTTCAACGCAAGGCCCGGTACAGCCAATGGCAAAGCGGCAGGTCCACTTTGCCCAAAACTGGTATGACACGGCGATCTATGACCGTCTGTCCCTGCCGGTCGGGACAATTGTGCAAGGGCCCGCGATCCTGACCCAGCCCGATACAACGGTGCTGATCGAACCGCATCTGCAAGGCCGCGTGGATGCCTACGGCAACACGATCATCGAACCGCGGGAGGCGTGAATGAGCGATCCGAACACCTGGGACCCACAAAAGACGGCCCTTCTGACCATCGACCTGCAGAACGATTTCCTGCATCCCGAAGGCGCCTATGGCCGCGCCGGGCAATCGGCCCCCGCCATTGCGGCTTTGCCCGACCGCATCGCGCCGTTGGCACGGCGGCTGCAAGAGGCCGGAGGGCGCTATTTCTCGGCCCAGTTTACGCTGGTGCCCAATCGCAATGGCGAGCCGCTGATCGCCCCACACCTGAAACAGTTGCGCCCCTTCCTGACCAAGGGCGATTTTGCCCCCGGCGGGTTCGGTCACGCATTGGTCGACGCGCTGCAACCTTGCGACTTCGTCATCGAAAAGGTTGCCTACTCTGCCTTCTACCAGACCCGGTTGGAATACCTGATGCGCGCCGTGGGAATCGAAAACCTGATCGTTGGCGGGATCGTTACCAACGGCGGCGTTGCCTCGACCCTGCGCGACGCGCATCTGCGCAATATTGAAACTGTGATGCTGACCGACGGCTGTGCGGCCTTCCGGGATGAAGTTCACGAGGCCACGATCCTGTCACTGGGCACGGTCACACATCAACGCACCTGCGCCGAGGCGCTGAACTGGCTGGAGTGCGCAGAATGAACCTGAAATCCCGCCTGCAACAGCAAAAAATTCTTGTCGCACCTGGTGTCTATGACGGGCTGACCGCCTCTCTTGCTGAAAAGGCCGGGTTCGAGGCCCTTTATCTCAGCGGGGCCGCCGTGGCTTATACCCGGCTTGGTCGTCCCGATATCGGGCTATCCACTGCCTCGGAAATGGCCGACACCATGACCCTGATCGCCGACCGGGTTGATTTGCCGGTCATCATCGACGCGGACACCGGCTTTGGCAACGCGCTGAATGCGCAGCGCACCATGCGGCTTTACGAACGCGCCGGAGCCTCGGCCCTACAAGTTGAAGACCAGACCTATCCCAAACGCTGCGGGCACCTGTCGGACAAATCGCTGATCCCGGCGCAGGAGATGGCCGGAAAGATCGCCGCCATGGCCGATGCACGCGCCAGTGCCGATACGCTGATCATCGCGCGAACGGACGCTATCGCGGTCGAAGGCTTCTCCGCCGCGACCGACCGCGCCGAAACCTATCTTGAGGCAGGCGCAGATGTGCTGTTCATCGAGGCTCCAAAGAGCCGAGAGCAACTCACTGCCATTGCCGACCAATTCGCCCACCGTGTGCCCCTATTGGCGAACATGGTCGAGGGGGGCGCGACCCCCATTCTCGGGGCCAGCGATCTGGAGGAGCAGAGCTATTCCATCGTCATCTTCCCTGGCGGTATCGTGCGGGCGCTGGCCAAGACAGCACAGGCTTATTACCAAAGCCTTGCCGAAAACGGCTCCAACAAACCCTTTGCGGATCGCATGTTCGACTTCGGTGGCTTGAACGAAGTTATCGGAACCGCCGATATGCTGGAAGCCGGCGCGCGCTATGACGACCCCCAGAGTTGAAAGCGCCCTGCCCAACCAATTTGATCTGAAGACCGGCACTTTGATTGTCGGCGCTGGCGCTTGCGGCATGGTCGCGGCCCTGTCTGCCGCCGAACAGGCGCAAGATGTGTTAGTGATCGAGGCTGACCCGGTCCCCAGCGGCTCAACCGCCCTATCCGCGGGGTTGATCCCAGCTGCGGGCACCCGATTGCAACAGGCCGCGGGGATCACCGATTCTGCCGCGCTGTTTGCAAACGATATTCAGGCAAAAGCCCATCATCAGAACGATCAGGCATTGGTTGACCTCCTGGCAGGGAATGCCGCAGAGGTCATTGACTGGCTGACCGATCGGTACGGCCTACCCTTTTCGGTTGTGACGGATTTCGACTATCCCGGACATTCCCGCAGACGGATGCACGGCCTTCCGGCCCGCTCGGGCGAGGAACTGATCAATGCCCTGCGCAGCGCCTGCGAAGACGCGGGTCTGGACATCATCTGCGACCGTCGCGCAACGGTGCTGTATAGAGACGACAACCAGATCCTCGGCATCGCCGTCACCGGCCCGGATGGCAGCGTCGAAACCATCGACTGTGACCGTCTGATCCTTGCCTGCAACGGGTTCGGCGGCAATCGCGAACTGGTCGCGCAACATATGCCCCAGATCGAACAGGCCCTTTGGTTCGGCCACAGCGGCAACCGGGGTGAGGCCGTTTTGTGGGGTGAAGCATTGGGGGCCGACCTGCAGAACCTCGGTGCCTTTCAGGGCCACGGCAATGTCGCCCATCCACATGG
The DNA here is from genome assembly GCF_056542685.1 of Ruegeria sp. AB6. NCBI lineage: Bacteria > Pseudomonadati > Pseudomonadota > Alphaproteobacteria > Rhodobacterales > Roseobacteraceae > Ruegeria > Ruegeria sp. AB6. The sequence continues at coordinate 93,562 of NZ_JBQGAD010000004.1, forward strand.
CATCCTGATAACCTGGGCCGTCATCACCGAAGGTGGCGTCCAGGTGAACCGCGACGGCCAACGCTTCTGGAACGAGGCGCAGGGCTATTCCGAAGCCGCCCGTGCTGTGCTGTCTCAACCCGGTGGTGAAGCCTTTGCCATCTTCGACGAGCGCATCGCGGCGATAGCGCGCCAGTTTGAGGATTTCAAACAAGCCGAGGCAGTTGGGGCCATCCATTCGGCAAATTCAATTCAGGACCTCGCGGCCCGCCTCGCCTTGCCTGCTGACGCCCTGACACAAACGCTGCGGGACATATCGGAAGGCGGTACAGACTGGTTTGGTCGCTCTTTCAGTTCACACCCTCTGACCCCGCCCTACAAGGGCGTACGTGTCACCGGTGCCTTGTTTCACACTCAAGGTGGTTTGAAGATCGACGCCTCAGCTCGGGTGCTTCGTGCAAATGGTGCTGCGATCCAGAACCTTTATGCTGGAGGAGGCGCCGCCTGCGGTGTCTCGGGTACGGGCGACAGCGGATATCTGTCAGGAAATGGCTTGCTGAGCGCGGTTGTTTTGGGGCGAATTGCTGGGCGACAGAACGGAGCCTTTCGTAGTCGCTAAAACTTCTAGGCCCGTCATTTTTGTCAGCGCGCAGCATCTTTGTCCGGAAAAGTGCGTGAAAACCTTGATAAACAGTAATCGCTGATCGGTTTTGGTAGCGCATCTTCTTGCTGGTCAAACCGCCCACGGCAGCACTGCGCCAAGGTCGCGCGGCGGTGCAAATTGTGCTAGGGTCAGGACCTAGGTTGCTGCGTATTGCTTTTTCTGGATTTTCGCCGCTCGGGCTTTTGCTGGGCCTTTTTTGTTATGCGGACCGGTTATTGCGTTGGCGGATATCTTGGGCGCCAAATGCATGGCGCCTGTGATCAGAAACGCACAATATGACTATGTTTCGAACCTTCCCAACACATCCAATAACGCGCAGGACGTCGCCGCAGCACTGGGGCGTATCCACTTTGATGTGACCGAGCTCTACGATCTGGACAATCGCTACATGCGGCTGGCTCTTCGTGATTTTTCCGACAAGGCGGCGGGGGCCGATGTGGTGTTGATCTATTTCGCCGGCCACTGGATCGAGATCGACAATACCAACTACCTTATCGCCTCCAATGCTAAGCTTAGGAATGACAGTCATAGACTTGGTCAACATGATCCGCAAAGGTCAATTCACGCCCGGATATCATCCGTTTCAACGGTTCGCGCAATTGGCAGGATAGTCACCTTTCCTGCTCAACCTACGTTGCCTTCGAAGAAACTCGCGACAAAACCCGTCGCCGGGCAGCCTGAAGATCTCTGATTCTGCCAGGAACGGCCTATTGACTGCATCGGCTTAACAACCGGGCAGAGCGATCTTTAGGCCCACCCGGACTGACCACCTCAGAATTGCTTCGTCCGGTCATCGGGACTGATCGTCTGCCCTGCTGCGTCAAAAAATTGCAGTTTCTCGGGTGCAAAATGCAAGCCGATTTGCGCTCCGGCCCTAATCTGTGTGTCCCCGCCAAGGCGAACCGTCACTTTCTCTTCAAACCCGCAATCGACGATGATGAACATATCGGCGCCAAGATACTCGACCACCTCAACCTTGCCGTCGCTGTGACCAGAGCCAGGTTCGACGACACTTATATGTTCCGGACGGATGCCCAGCATCGTGGCCGTACCAGTCCGATCAAACGGGCCACCTCCGCCGTTTTCCAGCTGAAACTGATCACCGGACACGGTGCAGGGAATGACGTTCATTTTCGGGCTGCCGATGAACTGCGCAACGAATAGGTTGGCGGGGCGTTCGTATAATTCGCGTGGGGTGCCGACCTGTGCGATCTTACCGAATTCCAGCACCACGATACGATCGGCCAGTGTCATCGCCTCGACCTGATCATGGGTCACGTAGATCATGGTACGGTTGAGGCTCTGGTGAAGCTTGGCAATCTCATACCGCATTTCGACCCTGAGGGCCGCGTCCAGGTTGGACAACGGCTCATCGAACAGGAAGGCGGTGGGGTCACGCACAATCGACCGACCGATCGCCACGCGCTGTCGCTGGCCGCCGGATAAGTCTTTGGGTTTGCGCTCCAAATAGGATTCCAGCTTGAGGACCTCGGCGGCTTTTCCCACACGTTCGGCAATCTCGTTCTTGGATACACCCGCCACTTTCAGCGAGAACCCCATATTTTCAGCCACGGTCAGGTGCGGATAAAGTGCATAGGACTGGAACACCATGGTCAGCCCACGCTTTGAAGGTGGATTATCGGTGACGTCATCCCCATTGATTAGTAGCGAACCGCGCGAGATGTCCTCGAGCCCGCCGATCATCCGCAATAGGGTCGATTTACCACAGCCCGACGGGCCAACGAAGACGACAAACTCGCCCTCTTCGATCTTTAGGTCGATGCCTTTGATCACCTGCACTTCGCCGAACCATTTCTCGACGGATTTGAGTTCGATGCTGCCCATCAGTTTCTCCCTGCCCAATGCAGCCAGACGGCGGCGGTCCATGTGAACGAATTGCCACCGGCAGGACTCCCGGTAATCGGATCGTAGTATTCGGCAAACCCGTGGCCTGCGATCAGACGACCGGTTTTCAGGCGCAGCGCTTCGGCCTCAACCCCGTGGCCCATATCCTTCAGACCGAACCCCGCCAGCATGTTCATGAACGCCCATGTTGGCCCGCGCCAATATCGACGTTCATCGAATTTGGGCGATGTGGGATCATAGCTGGGGATCGGGTGCGGAACCGTAGTCAGAACAGTTTTCAATCGGTCCAACATTTGCTGGGATTCGATGCCTGCATACCAGCACAGATAGCTTGCATTTGAGACGCTTTCAGCCCACTGGCCCGTATGCGCATCTCGAGCGTCAAAGGCTCCCAATGTTTCGTTCCATAGTGACTTTGCACCGGCGTCGAGCCGGTCCACGTCAGCACTAAGGCCTTCAGCACTGATCCCCAATTCCTCACTGATCGTCAACAGATCGCGGGCGGCGCGTAGGGCTGTGAAACTCATGGTCGGGTCGGCAACACGGAACGGGTTCTTCTCCAGCAATTGCTGCTGATCCCAGCCCGCTTCACGCCCAATCTGCACTAGTTTGATGTAGCGGTCATAGTCGTATTTGGTGGGCCGGTCGGCGCTGTTCACGTGGCTGGTGTCGCGGCGCTGGTATTCCCCCACGTCCGAGGCATCAATGCCCGCCATCGCGCCATCCCAGTCCGGTGCATTGTCACGCCCTGCCTCCCACGGGTGGGTGGTGCAGACCGCGCCTTGATCATCAAGACGCCATCTCATAAACCACTGATGCCAAGCCAACATGGCCGGGAACAGGGCGCGGAGGCGGTCTTCACCAGCCGCGGGGTCTTTCTCCCATATCCGCCGCGCCATGGTGGCCGCCAGCGGTGGCTGGGTTACGCCAGACGAGGCAATTGGCCCAGTTCCGCCCCAGACATCCGGCCCGGGAAAATAGCCCGGATCCGGTTTGTGAAACAGGATATGTGGGAGCATTCCGTCATCCCACTGGCCCGAGAATAGCGTCTCAAGCTCAGTCCAGGCACGGTCGATATCGAACTCGGCAAAACCCAGCGCGGCGACCGCGCTGTCCCAGTTCCACTGGTAGGGATAGAGCCCGCTGGTTGGGATCGTATAGCCGCCCCGATCGTTGGCAATCAGGATATTGCGCGCGGAATCCGTCGGCGAAGTAAAGTGGTTCATGTCTGTCATCCTTTGACCGAACCTGCAGTCAGGCCCTTGGTCATGAAACGTTCAAGCCCCAGAAACAGGGCCATAATCGGAACGGTTGCAATCACCGCGCCGGCCATCAGGTGTTGGCGTGGAATTTCCGAGGAGTTCAGCATTGTGACGCCTCGGGTTAGGGTGAATTTCGAGGGATCGTCCAGCAGCATGAAGGCCAGAAGGAATTCGTTCCAAGCGATCATGAAGACATAGAGCGACACCGAAGCAAGCGCAGGAAGGCTGAGCGGCAGGGTGATCTTCCAGATCACTGCCAGGCGCGAGAGACCATCCATAAGACCAGCCTCTTCCACCTCGGTCGGGAGACCCCGGAAATACCCCTGCAGCATGTATAGCGCGACCGGGATAGTGGTGACCGGGTAGATCATGACGATGCCAAGGATCGAATTCCGCAAGCCAGTGAGCGAGAATGCTATATAGATCGGCAGCGCCAGAACGATCATCGGCACCATGTAGATCAGCAGAATCGAGCGTGAGAATGCCTTTTGGCCCTTGAACCGGAACCGCGCGACCGCATAGGCCCCTGGAATGCTGAACGCCAGTGTGATGAAGACCGTCAGCACCGAGACGTAGAAGGACGTCCACAGGTACGAGCCGAAATTGAAGTCGCGGAACAGTTCTGTGTAGCTGCGAAACAGCGCCCAGCCCTGATCCAAATCCAGCGAGAAATCCAGCGGGTTCTGCAAGAGGGCCTGTTGAGATTTGAGGCTGGTCATCACCATCACGTAGAAGGGGATGACGACGATGGCCGTGAAGAAGATGTATCCAAAACCAGTGCAGAACCGGATCACAGCGTCTTCATATTCATGACGGGTAAGTTCGCCAAAGGGCAGTTCTTTCAGGATTTCCGCCATCGATAGGTGCATAACGGCAGCAATCGCCACCACAGTGACCAGCACGGCCTGCAATGTGGTGTCCGAGCCAATCAGAACCGGGCCAAAACTGGTCAGGCAGGTTAGACCCAACAGGGCCGACACGCCCAGACGCGCAGAGGCATGGCGGGCCGGAAAGCGGACATATGCCAAACCCGCAAGTGCGCCCCAGATGACGCTCAGCAGAACCTGCGGACGGAAAGCAGCACCCGTGGCGAAGGACATTGTGATCGCGATGGTGGTAGCGATTACAACCAGCCAAAGCGCGCCTAGGATCGGGCTAGTGATATACCCTTGTCGCATCAAAGACCCTCCTCACGGCTTATGAACTTGAAAAAGACTAAGCTGAAGGTGATCAGGCACAGCAATATGACCACGGCCACAGCCGCACCCGCCCCGATATTCGACACCGCAAAGGCCTGTTCATAGACGTTCACAGTCAGCGTGCGGGTTCCTGCATTGCCACCGGTCAACAGGAAGATGTCGTCGAATTTGTTGAACGTCCAGATGAAGCGCAGCAGGAACAGGACCGACAAGATGCCCAGAAGTTGCGGGATGCTCAGCAGCCAGAACTTCTGGAACGGTGACGCGCCATCCATATCCGCTGCCTCATACATGCTGCTATCGATGGACTGCATCCGCGCCAGAATGAACAGGAAGGACAGCGGGAAGTAGCGCCAGATTTCAAAGACGGTGACCATGATCAGCGCCAGCGGGCGTTCCCCGAAGAAGTTGATCGGCTCGCTGCTTAGCCCCATCTGCACAAGCAGCGCATTGGCCGAGCCTGAGAAGGGGTCGAACAGTGTTACCCAAGCAAAGGCCACGGCGATGACGGGGGCCACATAGGGAAACAGGTAAAGACCCCGGATGAACCCTTGTCCCTTGAAACTTTTGTTCAGCAGCAGGGCTGCAAAGAGCCCCATGACAAGTGCGCCGATGGTGCCGAAAACCGTGTAAAACAGCGTAACCCACAGCACGCCCCAGAACTCGTCGCCGTCGAACACACGGGCGAAGTTCTCCAGGCTGAACTCGAAATTCGTCAGAACACTGGGGCCGCTGCCAGTGACTGTTGGTTCTGACCCTTCAACCAGATCTTCGAACGCATCCGGGTCACCATCGACCGCAACAGGGACGCGAATACGCTCGCGTTGGCCACCTTCCAGCGTACCAAAGTCGCAGAACAGCTCTTGCCCGGTTAACGCACAAGGGGCTGCAAGGTCGCCGAGTGGCATCACGCCATCGGGCAGGACATCCCGGACGGTCACGCCATCAATCGCAATATCCTGACTGGAGTTGCGCAGGCGGTATTCGATCCGCAGATCATCACCCGATCCACGCAGGCTTTCACGCACGACCGGTGCAGGAGGGCGCAGGTCAGACAGGGTGAAGGGTTTGAAGCTGATCCAGAAGATCGCCAGCAGGGGCAGGATCACAACCAGCGACACACTGATGATGGTCGGAGCCAGCAGCGTCCAGGCCAGACGCGCCTCGCGTTTGGCTAACGCCCCGGTTCCGGTCGGTGGGGTGGCCGAAGTCATAGTTTACCTCGAAGGGTTTAGGGGCAGCGGCGCGCACGCCGCTGCAGGTGCCGGGGTGGTTACTGAACCTTGCCCAACTCGTCGTTCATTGCCGCGATGGCTGCGGCCGCGTCGATCTCGTCGTCGATATACTGGCGCACGACGCGGTTTATGGCCTGGCTGTTGATCATCTTCGATGCCAACGCCAGTTGGCCTTCAGCCACACCCCAGCGCTGTGCCACATCCAGGCCGCCAACGATTTCGTCGATCATGGATTGTTCGTACAGATCACCCAGCGGGGCCTTGCGATCGACACCAACAGGTAACTCTGCCCAGGCTTCCGAGAACGCGGTTGGGTTGTCGGCATTGCCACGGCGGACCGGGAACTTGCCTTCCGGCGCGATGGCCAGCGTCTGGGTGTAACCTTCGTCCATGGCGTATTTCACGAACTCCATCGCTGCATCGGTATCGGCATCATTGGTGATACCAAAGTACCGCACATCCCCCCAAGCCGCACCATCAGGGTTCGACGGACCCGACAGTTTGGTCACGATGCCGGTCTTGCCGGCCAGATCGCGCGAGGTCGGGTCGTCGTTGATCGTTGGCGGGGCGCTGTCACGCAGACCGGCCAGCTCGTCCAGTATGAATGGCGACCAGATGATCATCGCGGCCTTGCCGTCAAAATACAGTTCGCGCGATTGTTTCCAGAAAAGCTCACCCGGAGGTGACGCTTTGGAGATTGCTTTGTAGAAATCCAAAACTTCGGTGGTCTTGGCTTCGTCCAGCGGTTGGAACCCATCAGGGCCAACGGGACTGACGCCATTGGCGAGGAACACGTGCTCCAGCACCTGGCTCATGAAGTTTTCGTCAACCTTGGTGGCTGAGACAAACCCGTACATTTCCGGCGGGTTGTGCAAGGCTTCCAATGCGGCCTGAATATCCGCAAAGCTGTCGGGGGCCTCCAAACCCGCCTCGTCGAACAGGTCCTTGCGGTAAACGACCATCTGCGTCCAGCCATCGACTGGAACCGAGGCGGTTTCGCCGTTGAACGCAGCCATCGCCAAAGCACCGGGTGCAAAAGTGTCTGCGCCCAGTTCTTCGATCACTTCGGTCGCGGCTTCGGTGTCCAGAATGCCAGCCTCGGCCCAGGGCAGAGCGTATTGCAGTGTGTGATAGACCACGTCCGGCAGGTCCCCGGCGGCAAATGCGGCAGTAGCGCGCGTTCCCAGATCGCTTTCGGTGACCGGGATCACCTCAACTGTGGTGCCGGTTTCGACTTTGAACTGGTCCGCCATCTCTTGCTGTTTGGCCAGACGTTCGGGCTGCTCTTCAGTTGTCCAAAAACGGATTGTGTCGGCCTGCACTGATAGCGCTGTCAGCGCCAGCGCAAGTGACGAGCCAAGCATCAACTTCGCAGCTTTGGGTGTTAGTTTCATCGGTTTCCTCCCCGGTTGTGTTCACGTCAGATGGTTTAGTTTCTGCGCCAATTCGTGTGACGTCAGTTTTGGTGGCCCGTCAGAGCCACCTTCGATCAGAGTGGCCTCGACCAGTTCTCGCAAGTCTGCAGCCGCTTCGCCGCGGATTTGTCGGATCAGTAGTGTCGCCAGCCGTACACCGGCCGCGCGGGAATCGACGGAAAATGTGGTCAGTGCAGGTCGCGCGTAACGGCATTCCGGAATGCCGTCATACCCAATCACCGAAACGTCGCGCCCGATCTCGAGCCCCTGATCCTGCACATCCGCGCAGAACCCCAGTGCGGCCAGATCGGTCGCAAAGACAATCGCTGTTGGAGGTTGATCCAAGGCCATCAGTACCCGTCCCTGCGCCGCGCCATCTTCGCGCGTGCGCGCGCCCTCCTGGATCAGATCCGGATCCAATGGCAGGCCAGCAGCGTGCAGACCCTCGGCATAACCGTCACGGCGTAGATGCGCGTAGTTGAACTTGGGATCGCTCCCGACAAAGCCTATGCGTGTATGCCCCAAATTGCTCAGCCGCAAAACGGCATTGCGCATCGCGCTTTCCCCGGCAATGTCGAACCACGAAGTCTCGTCCCAATCGTTCGGTTGTCCATAGCCGGTACGACCATACAGGATATGAGGCACCCCAAGACTGCGCAGCAGGCCGATACGTGCATCCTTCACCGCTGTCCGCGGTAGAATAAACCCATCGGCCTTCCGTTCTTCGTAGAGGCGGCTAAGAACTTTTAGTGTGTCTTTCTCGGAGGTCGCCGTGGAAATCGTCATGGTCCAATCCAGGCAGCTTGCTGCTTCGCAGGCTCCGGCCAGAAAGTCCTGCAAGAAGGGATTGTGCTGATCCGGTTCCTCGCTGTTGATAACCATCGCTATCGCACGAACTTGCCCGGTTCGGATCGCCTGCGCATGGCTGAGCGGGCGGTATCCCAATACCCGAGCCGCTTTTTCAACACGTGCGCGCGTCGTCGAAGAGATATCCGGATACCCGTTGAGCGCGCGTGAAACAGTGCTTTTGGACAAGCCCAGATGCGCAGCCAATTCGTCCAATTTTACCCGGCCCGAGACGGTTGCTGGACCGGATTGGTCACGCGGTGGATATGAAAGATTCGCAGTCATTGAAGCTATTTGTTTGCTCCGAAACCGGTTTCGGCAACAAAAAAGTTAAAATAAGTGCAGCCTGGTTATTTTTTGAACGCTTTAAGGATCGCACCAATAATGAAAGGAAACACGTAGAAGGAGTTTGGCTCTCCTATCCCGACCGAGATGGTCAGGCGCAAGTAGCAAAACAAAACAGCGGAACAGGATAGCAGGTTCATCAAGAGGCAAACCCACCGAGCCGATCTCTTGATTTCGTGCAAAGTTGTGATCCCGACATCCATTGCGGGCCTCTGCTACGGGCCTATTGTTGCCTCGAATTACAGACGGTTTTTTATCGGTCTTTGGGATGTTGTTAGCCAGTGAAAGGACACCTCATGAACTCTTTGGCTCAAGCTCTTCTAGGAGCCGCCGTATTCAGCGCTTCAATGGGTATTGCAGTGCATGCAGGCGATCTACAGGCTGGTGGTGAGACAGCTGGTCAATGCGCCGCCTGTCATGGCAATGCCGGGATCAGCACCGCAGATAATTTTCCAAACCTCGCAGGTCAAAAAGAAGGTTATATCAAGGCGCAATTGAAGGCATTCAAATCAGGGACGAGGAAGAACGATCTGATGAATGCAATTGCCGCAAACCTGACCGACGCGGATATCGAGAACCTGGCTACTTATTTTGCCAGCCTGCCCGGAGGTGAAGCCGGCGCGGTCGCGAATAATGAAACTGGTTTGGACGGTTCACTCTTGAAGCTTCCAGAGGACTACGAAACAACTTTCACCCGATATCATCGCAAAGACTATGACGATCGCAAGCAAGTGCGGTTTTTCAGCGGTAACGACATTGCACTTGCCGGAGTGGCGGATGGAGGGCCTTTTGAACCCGGAGCCTATTTCCTTGTGGAAGTATTCGACGCCAAGAAGGACGCCGATGGCAATCTGCTCAAAGATGCCGAAGGCCGTCTTATCGCTGGTGAACGAAAGTTATACACCGCGATGGAAAAACGAACCGGGTGGGGTGATGGCGTGCCCGATATCTATCGAAATGACAACTGGCGGTATTCCGTGTTCGAAGCTGATGGCAGCAACAAAAATGGCGTAAATGAAGCGCCCTGCATGGCGTGCCACAAGCCCCTGACAGAGGATGACTATGCCTTTACCGTTGATTGGGTGGAAGGTTTCCAATCCTCAAAGACAATCGGGTATTCTCACAAACTTTTAGAGTAAGTGTTTGAAGTTCCCTGTGCCTCACTGGCAAGGGCCAGTTGCAGAAAGACTAGCACCAAGGTGTTTTTTCCGCTCCACCTTGCCAGTGGGCTCTGGATGCCTATCGAATGCGCCTTTTTGCCCACTGGCAATTGCATTTCTAGGCTGGATTGAGCCGGCTAATTGCGTTCTGATTTGACGACAACGCTTAAAAGTGCGCCGCTTTCTTGCGACGCGTTGATGATGACCTAGTGTGAGCCCAGGACGTTCGCGAAAACTTTGACAGTCGGATTCTGATGGCTTGCAACGATTGCTGCTCGGTGCCTTACATGTCGAAGCCAAAGTTGTTTAAGACAAAAGCGAACCGGTTATTCGACCCGCATCGCTTCGGTTTCGATGTTGATATCCACCTGATCACCCACCAGACCGTTTCCTACGCCATAGGCCATCCCAAACTCGCTGCGTTGGACCGATGTGTCGATAGACAGGCCAAGAACCATACGTTTGTGCCCGAACGGATACGTATCGGCTTTGTTGAGTTTTACGTTCAGCGTCACCGGTTGTGTGATCCCTAAAATCGTTAGGTCTCCGGTCACGGTACCTGCATCCGCCGAGGCCGGTTGACCCGCCATGGCGGTGAAGGTGATTTCCGGAAACTCGGACACATGAAGAAAATCTTTTGCCTTTACGTGCCCATCCCGCGCGTCGTGGAAGGTGTTGACGCTGTCGGACGCGATCACGACTTGCACATTCGCAAGTTCCTGCGTGTCGGTGTCATAGTCAAAGCTGCCCCGAACCTCACCAAAGATGCCCAGCGTTTTTGCGAAACCGATATGCTCGACCGTGAAGTAAACCGCTGTGTGATCGGGGTCGAGCTCATACCGGGCCATCTCAGCAACGGCTGCGACTGGGGTGGTGGCGATCAGAAAGCTTAAGGCTAGGTGGCGCATCGGTGGCCCTCGTCAAGTTGTCGAGTTAGGGTGCAAGACTTACCTGTACATAGTACGCATTCCGCATCGACAAAGAACATCAAATGTACGCTACCCGATTGATTTGCGTCACCTGGAACATTCACCGCGCTCGCGGGCATGACGGCCTTGTCGATCCTTCGCGCATCCACGGGGCCGTTGCATCAGACCTTGCCCCCCTAGCTCCCGATATCTTTGCCCTGCAAGAGGCGGATGAAGAGTGCAGGCCGCATGCAGGTCTTCTTGACATGAACCGGATATCGGCCGAGACCGGGCTTGCCTATCAGCATGACGCGCCCGGCATGCGTTGGGGTCGTGACAGTGATGGGTTTCTGGGGACCATTCTGTTCCTGCATCCGCGCTTCAACGTCACGCACAGGGATGTACTGGACCTGCCCGGCCATTGCTATCGCGGCGCGGTTGTCATCGAGGCCGTGTGTGACGGCATTCCCGTTCGTGTTATCTCGACACATTTGTCCCTGTTCCAGCCTTTGCGCGTCATTCAGATGCGGATCGTCGGTCAATACCTGCGTCGCCGCCCCGAGATGCAAAACATACTGCTGGGGGATCTGAATGAATGGCGGCCCTGGGGAGGGGCGATGTTTCAGCACCGTCTTATCGGGAGGTCGCTGAGCGGGCCGGTACGGGCAACTTTTCCAGCCAAACGCCCACTATTGCCCCTGGACCGGATTTTGACGGATCGCGAAGGCGCCGTCCGGGACATGCAGGTCTGCACATCGCGGGCCCTTCGCAGTGCCTCGGACCACCTGCCCTTGAAGGCCGAGGTCCTAATCGAGAAATCTGGTGAATAAAATGGCGTTTCAAGTGTTATCACATTAGCCAAAGCGGAATTACGCACTAATTTGAGTATGATGGTAACAGACGACCCGAAGAAACTACCATGAAAGCGCATCGGCCCCTGGGCCCGGTGACCCATTCCCAAGCGTTCTCGCCTGTGTCTGTATTTGCCGGGCAGGCAGTGGTGATGGGCGCAGGGTTGGCTCTGGCAGCGTCGATGGCCTTGCCCTCGGTGTTCTGGGCATTGTCCGCGTTTCTGGTCGCGACGGTCCTGTCTGGTGCGGGGTTGGTCAGCCGCTATCCGCACAACGTGCTGGGGCTGTGCAACACAACAACGCTGCTACGCGCCGCCTTGGTTGCTTTTCTGTTCGGCGCCCTGTTCTTCACGACCGAGGTCTCTGGATGGCTGGTCTTTGCGGTTGGGGCGTTTGCCTTTGCTCTGGATGGGTTGGATGGGTGGTTTGCCCGCAGGTCCGGTCTGCAATCCGACTTTGGCGCGCGGTTCGACATGGAAACGGACGCCGCGCTGGGAGCGGTCCTTGCGCTTTGGGTGATGTTGTCGGGGACCGCGCAGGCCTATGTGCTGATTTTGGGGTTCGCGCGTTACGCTTTTGTTGCGGCCGGGTGGGTTTGGCCGCAACTGCGCGGGAACCTGCCCCCTTCGTTTCGCCGCAAAGCAGTCTGCGTGGTCCAGATTGCGGCGTTGCTATTGCTGGTCTTCCCGCTGACCCCTGCCGCTGTGCTGGCGCCGCTGTCACTAACGGCGTCCTTGGCGCTCAGCTATTCTTTCGGGGCCGATATTCACTGGCTGTTGCGCCGATCGAAATGAAGCAGGTCCTGACACTCTGCCTCGGAACCGGCCTGATCTTTTGCGTACTGGTCCTGCCCAACCATCCCGGCACGATGACGTGGGCCGCGTTGAATCGCTGGCCGTTGGAATTGCCTGTGATCGTTGCGCTGATGATCGCCCTTGGCCGGTTGCGCGGACTGGCGACGGTGACTGCGCTGTTGTTGGTTGTCGCAACGCTGGTAAAAATTGCCGACTATGGCACGTTCATCGCCTATAACCGGACGTTCAACCCCATCGTCGATTTGTTCCTGATCAACGCCGGGTTCGGCCTTTTGACAACCAGCTTGGGCCTGCCGCTGACGCTTATGTTGGTGGTGCTGGGCAGCGCAGCCCTAGTCCTTTTGTTTGTCCTGCTTCAGTTCGCGTTGAAAGCCTGGGCCGATCTGCCCACACAAAACTGGATGCGAGGGGCGGCGGCGGCAGGTGTGCTGATGGCCGGTACATGGGCCGTTGCGGATGTGGGTCACCACCTTGACCAGTGGCGGTTCGAAGCCAGCCCGCCAGGTACGGCCTGGACCTCTCGCCTGATCTACAAGCGCGGGGCCGAGATGCAGGCGACTGCCGCCGATCTTGCCCAATTCCGCCGCAACGCGCAGTCTGACCCGATGCTTCAGGCCCAAGGCTTGCTTGACATGCTGGAAGGCCGCGATGTGCTGCTGATTTGGATCGAAAGCTATGGGCGCGCCAGTTTCGACAACCCGCTTTATGCACAAACGCATCAGCAAACCCTGCGGAGCGCCGAGGCCGCGATCAGAGAAACCGGCATGTCCATGCGCAGTGGCTGGCTGACCTCTCCGACGGCGGGCGGCGAAAGCTGGCTGGCGCATGGGACGCTGGCAACGGGGCTGTGGACCTCGGATAACGGGCGATACAACGCGATGATCGCCAGCGGTCGAAAATGGCTGTTCCACTATGCGCAAAGGGCTGGGTACCAGACGGCAGCCATCATGCCCGCCATCACGCTTGCCTGGCCGGAAAGCAGCGCCATGGGCTTTGACCACGTGTTTGCCGCCGCAGACATTCCCTACCAGGGCAAACGGTTCAATTGGGTCACGATGCCCGATCAATTCACGCTTGCTGCCTACCCGGACCTACTACCCCAATCCGCGCAGCCGCGCTTTGTACAGGTGGCATTGATCTCGTCGCATGCACCATGGACCCCGGTTCCCCGGATGATCCCTTGGGAGGAGATCGGAGACGGTTCGGTTTTTGAACAAATGGCCCAGCAAGGCCCCGCCCCCCGCGAGTTGTGGAAGGACCGAGACGCCGTGCGGGACGCCTATCGGCGGTCGGTCGATTACAGCTTGCAAGCCGTGTTTGCCCATGTGGCCAATCTGGGCGCGCAGGCGCCTTTGATCATTGTTGCAGGAGATCATCAGGCCGCAGGATTTGTGGCAGGTAGCAACAACCGCGATGTCCCCTTTCATGTCATTGGCCCGTCCGAGGTGGTGTCGCATCTCGCCCATTGGGGGCTGAGTGACGGGCTTTTGCCCGCGCCTGACACGCCGGTACGGCGGATGGATCGATTCCGCGATGACTTTCTGAGCGCATTCTCGTCCTTCGAGCCATTGGCGAAGGCCGCGCCATGATGGGACGTATGGGGCGCATACTGGGATCATTGGCGCTGTTGGGCGGCCTTCTTTGGTTCAGCGCGGCTGGCGATGTCTGGGCGCGGCTCCATGAGACCGACCTATACTGGGTTTTGGTCGCGTTCGTGGCCCTGACATGCAGCACGCTGTCGATGGCACGGCGCTGGCAACTGACCGCAGGCGCACTTGGGCTTGAGCTGTCCTATTTCGGCGCGGTGCGAGAATACTATCTGTCCCTGCTTGCCAACTCCGCCCTGCCCGGTGGCGTCGTCGGAGATGTCAGCCGCGCCATTCGCGCCCGACATCACGGCGACCTGAAAAATGCAGCCCAATCGGTGCTGGCCGAGCGTCTTTTGGGTCAGGCCGCGCTGCTGGCGATTGTGTTTGGCGGTCTGTTCTGGGCTCTGTCGATACCGGGCGGGATCGCATGGCCTGCGGCGACCAGCTGGCTGATAGCCGCCGCTCTGGCCGTTGCGGCGGGTCTGGTGATCTGGCTTGCAAAGTTCAGGATGACGGCGGGTTTCACCCGGTTTTTCCTGGGGCTGCTGTCCCGGCGTGATATCACGGCGCTTGCGGTTTTCGCGGCGGTTTTGCTGATACTGGGACTGTACGCCTGCGCCCGTGCAACCGGTACGCCCTTGCCGCCAGAGGCCTGCTATACCATCCTGCCCTTGGTCTTGTGTGCCATGATTGTCCCGCTGTCCATCGCCGGATGGGGCTGGCGCGAAGGCGCTGCCGCAGCGCTGTTCCCGCTGGCTGGTGCCACGCCCGAGGCCGGAATAGCGATGGGCATTTGCTATGGTGCTGTCATGTTGCTGGCCGCCCTACCTGCGATTGGCTTTCTTCTTCTTTCAACCGACCATGCCCATAAGCGCAAACCATTGGAAAACGTATGATGAGTGCTGTTTTTGCAATACCCGGCGACAAAGACCAGCGCACTGGCGGCTATATATATGACGCCACGGTTTTGGACCTGCTGAATAAAAGCGGCTGCGCGACAACGCATCTGGAACTGCCCGGCAGCTTTCCCGACGCCCCGCCGCAGGACATGTCCCGAGCTGTGCGGGCGTTGAACGCCGTACCCGCCTCGGACCCGGTTATAATTGACGGTTTGGCCCTTGGCGCGATGCCGCCTGACGCGATTGCCGCGCTTGCTGCGCCTGTCATTGCACTGGTGCACCATCCGCTTGGTCTTGAAACCGGCACTGATCCGACCAAAGCTGCCGCGCTAATCCGCAATGAGGCCGCAGTTTTGGAACAGGTCGCGCATATCATCGTGACCAGCGCCCATATCGGACGGACGCTCCGATCCGATTTCGGGGTGCCTGCCGACAAGATCACCGTGGCTGCGCCCGGATTTGAACGTCCTCGCGCCGTTTCAGCGCCGGTTGACCCCCCGCTTATCCTCAGCGTTGGTCTACTGGTCGAACGCAAGGGGCATGACGTGCTGATCCGCGCGTTGGAGCAGATATCGGACATCCCGTGGCAAGCAGAAATCATAGGTCGGCCGCAAGACCCCGCCTATGCCGCCGCGCTCCAGGCACAGATTAAAACGGCGGGTCTGAAAGACCGCGTAACGCTTGTGGGTGAAGTCGGTGGCACAGCGATCGAGGCGGCCTATCAGCGCGCCTCTCTCTTTACTCTGGCCACCCGGTACGAAGGCTATGGCATGGTCCTGAGCGAGGCGATGCTGCGCGGCCTGCCCGTCGTCTCATGCGCAGTCGGCGCGGTCCCGGACACTACCTGTGATGCGGCAGAGTTGGTCCCCCCGGACCAACCCGAGGCTTTTGCCCACAAGCTGCGCGCGCTGTTGCAGAACCCCGACCATCTTGCGCACATGGCCCGCGCCTCGGCTTTGCGGGCCGCAAGTTTGCCAACCTGGCAGGACACCGCAAACCAGTTCGCCAAAGTAATCGAAAGGTTTGCGTCATGACCTGCGCCCTCATTTACACCATGCAGATGCTATGAATTGGAAAGCTCATGTTTGCTGTTGAAGTCCGCGACCACGTGATGATCGCACATTCCTTGCCCTCGCCCGTGTTTGGCCCCGCTCAGGGGATGCATGGGGCCACATTTGTCGTGGATGCCGCTTTTTACACCGCCGATCTGGACGAAAACGGTCTGGTCGTCGATATCGGCCTGGCCACCGAGGCCCTGGCCCAGACGCTGGCCCCGCTGCGCTATACTAATCTGGACGAGGTGCCTGCCTTCAAAGGCAAGATCACTACAACCGAATTCCTTTGCCACTATATCTGGGAACAGTTACGCGATGTCGCAAAGACAAGAGGGCTTGGCGACAAAGGTCGCCTCAAGCGTATCCGCGTGCAGCTACACGAAAGCCATGTCGCGCGTGGGTGGTATGAAGCAGACCTCTGAAATCGGCTTTGAACCCGACTGGCTCAGCCTGCGGGAACCGGTCGATCACCGGTCTCGGGATCAGGATCTGCTGCGGCGTGCTGCGGGCTGTGTCGCTGAGGGGATGACGATCCTTGATCTTGGCAGCGGCACGGGTTCGACCGCGCGCGCCTTTGCCAGTGCCGGATTTTCGGATCTCAACTGGCGGTTTGTCGACAATGATCCGGCCCTGTTGCGTATCGCGGCCTCGCGGCATCCCAACGCGCAGTGCGTGCAATGCGATCTGAGCCGCATCGACGGTCTTGATCTGGACCGGGTCGGACTGATCACAGCTTCGGCCCTATTCGACCTGATGCCCGAAAGCTGGGTGGACGCTCTAGTCAAGTGGGCCAGCGCGGCCGGTATTCCGGTTTACACGGCGCTCAACTATGACGGCGTGATGCGTTGGTCCCCCGCAGACCCACACGACGAGGGCGTCACCCAAGCCTTTAACCAGCACCAGCGAACCGACAAGGGGCTGGGACTAGCACTTGGCCCCGAAGCCGGATCACGCTTTGCAAGGGTTTGCGCGGCAGATGGCTATGCGGTCAGTTCGGCCCAAAGCCCCTGGCACCTTGGTGCTGAGGACACCACGCTGCACGCCAAGCTGTTGGCCGGAATTGCACAGGCCGCGCATGAGGTTGGCAAGGACGAGGCCCAGGATTGGGCCGCCGCCCGACAAAAGACACTGTCCCAGACGCTTGGTTTCATCGGCCATACCGATCATCTGGCGATCCCAAGATGAACAACGGCAAGCCGGAATACGGAGATAACGATGCAGGACGTTGACGTAACACCCAAGGTCTGGGACCGTATCTTGTCTGTTCGTGCCGGTCGCGGATGCTTATGCGACCCCGATTGGAGCGAAGGCGAAAAGCAGGCCCTTTCGATCTATGGCGCTCTGGCGCAACCGAAGTCCAGTGGCCATGTCATTGGTCAGATTGGGCAGTCGCTGGATGGGCGCATTGCCACCGTATCGGGCGATGCCAAAGATATCTCGGGCAAGGATGGCCTTGTCCATCTGCACCGTCTGCGGGCGCTGTCCGATGCGGTTGTGATCGGGGTCAAGACAGCTCTTCACGACAATCCTCGTCTGACCGTGCGCATGGTCGAAGGTGAGAACCCCGTGCGCGTGATCATCGATCCAAACGGGCGCATGCCGGACGATATCGGGTTGATGCAAGACAGGTCAGCGCATTGCATTGTCATCCAGTCCGTCGACAAACCCCGCCCCGACCATGTCGAGGTGATTACACTGCCGCGCACCCATTGGATTTCGCCCGCGCAAATCCTGAATGCCTTGCAACAGCGGGGATTGAACCGCATCCTGATCGAAGGCGGCGGCATCACCATCGCCAAATTCCTTGAGGCAAATCTGTTGACCCACCTACATGTCGCCGTCGCGCCCTTGCTGATCGGCGCCGGGCCACAGGGCCTGACCACCTCACCGGTCGAGCGTCTGTCTCAGGCACTACGGCCCCGGACGGATGTCTATGGGTTGGGCTCGGATGTGCTGTTTGATTGCACGTTTGAACCCGCCTCAGCGCAGATCAAGCCATACCCCCTGCCCTGCCGGGCCGCCGTCCACACAAACTGAGCGGCCCCCGGCACAAACCCGAAGATCAAAGGCACGCCATGAAAGTCAATTCAGACCAAACGGCCCGCGCGTTGTGGATCACCCAAGCCGGAAAACCCGCGCTTTTGGACACGGTCCTTGGCGAAAGTCCTGACGGCGCACGTATCAAGACGCTATATTCCGGCATCAGTCGCGGGACCGAGCGTTTGGTGTTTCGCGGGCAGGTTCCTAAGGCCGAGTTCGAAACGATGCGCGCCCCTTTTCAGGAAGGCAGTTTCGAATTCCCTGTCAAATACGGCTATGCCGCCGTCGGAAGCATTCAGTCCGGCCCTCGGGCAGGAGAGCTCGTTTTTGCCCTGCATCCGCACCAAACGCAGTTCAGCGTGCCATCATCTGCGGCCATCCCAATCACTCCATCGGTCCCTCCCGCCCGTGCCGTGCTTGCCGCCAACATGGAAACCGCACTGAACATTCTGTGGGACGCGGAGCTCGGTGCCGGTAGCCGCGTCACCATCGTCGGGGCTGGGGTAGTCGGGGCCCTGACGGGGTATCTCTACGCCCGCATGCCCGGAACCGAGGTCTGCCTTGTCGACACCAACCCCGACAGAGCCACAATTGCGCAGCAGTTGGGTTGCGACTTTGCGCACCCCGATCAGGTACCGCAGAATTCCGATGTGGTGATCCATAGCTCGGCCACATCTGCGGGGCTGGCGACCGCAATCGCCGCAGCCGGGGTCGAAGCCACCATCGTCGAAACCAGCTGGTACGGCACCCAACCCACCACCGTGCCACTGGGGGGCGCCTTTCATCGCAAACGCCTGCGGATAATCAGCAGTCAGGTCGGGCGTATTCCGGCCCATATGGCCGCACGCTGGACCTATGGAAAACGGCTGCGTAAAGCCATCGACCTACTTGCAGACCCGGTTCTGGATGCTCTCATCTCGGGTGAGACGGAATTTGACGATCTGCCACAAAGCTATGAGGCGATTTTGGACGCCTCATCAACGCTTTGCCATCGGATCAGGTTTGCCCGGGATTGACCATGGTGCTGGACATAAAACACTGGCTTCCACCAAACGCGTCGCACCACCTGTTAGCCATGGCCGACGCCGCGTTAAGCGCCGCCACCGGCTTGCAGCAAGCTTTTGCAAACCGCAACGCGCTGCAAGTCGAACAAAAGACCAAGGGCGATTTCGTCTCACAGGCCGACCGCGAGGCCGAGGCACAGATCGCCCGGAAGCTGACCTGTGCCTACCCGGACTACGGCTGGCTGGGCGAGGAAACGGGCAGCCGCCTCGGTCAAGGAACCGACTTGCACTGGGTTGTTGATCCATTGGACGGCACGACGAACTTCGTGAAGGGCATTCCGCATTGGGCTATCTCAATCGCGCTGTGCGACAAAGACGAAATCGTCGCCGCCCTTGTGTGCGACCCAACAAAGAACGAGGTATTTTCTGCCGAACGTGGGTCCGGGACCTATCTGAACGGTGGACGCATTTGGGTCAGCGGCGAGAGAGACACACAAAACGCACTTTTTGCCACCGGGGTCCCTGCTGGCGCGCGGGTGACGTATCTGAAAGCTGCATTGGCGGATATCGAACGGCTGATGCCGAGCTGCGCAGGGATCAGACGCGGCGGCGCGGCGGCGCTTGATCTGGCTTATGTTGCCGCAGGCCGCGTTGAGGGCTATTGGGAGCGCAACCTTGGCGCTTGGGATATCGCCGCCGGGCTGCTACTGGTCCGCGAGGCCGGAGGATTGGTTCAACCCCTTTGGCCAAACACCGACATTCTGGCGACTGGGTCCCTGATTGCGAGCAATTCCGAACTTGCCACAGTGCTACGCAAGAACATCTTATGAAAACGCTCGGCAGATTGCACCCGCGGAAGGTTGTCCTCTAAGGTGTTGTTTAAGAATTTCTACCTAGCCATTTCGATTGGGATCGAGCAACCAAAGCCTTTGTCCTAGACGTGCCCGACGGATGGATGAAGATAGGCCACCTGTGGCATCGTAGCGGGGCTCATCCTTCTTCTAAAACCCGACTCTATCTTTACTGGTGAAACGGTTTCTATTCTGGATCACCTGAGCAGCACCGCTTCGGGCAACTATCTGACCAATGCGGACCTAGGATGCGAAAATGCGCAGCAGGTTTTTTGCCTAAACAGTAAATTTATATATCTTTTTCTTATACTTATACTAAACGCCGACTTCAGACAACCAGCGTCCACACTGAGTCAAAACCGGTACGACAACGCCGATAATTCGCTGCTTGAAGCGCCGTCCAAAATACTTCTTGACGTTTTGTTGAAGCCTGTGGTTTTATATATGAAACCGTTTTGCGGTGAATCGTTAAGATCGGCGAAGGGAGGCGCTGTGATGGCGAAGCAAGAGTCGGCGCTTCGGGCGCAACAAGGAACCGAAAGTCAGATTACCGTGTCTCTCAGCGGGATTGGTATGTCGTTTTCCGGTGTATCCGTTCTCCGAGACGTCGATCTGGTTTTTGACGGCGGTGAAATCCACACTCTCATGGGTGAGAATGGTGCCGGGAAAAGCACGCTGGTCAAGATCATCAGCGGCGTACAGAAGCCGACATTCGGAACGTTCCAGATTGACGGGGAAACCGTCACGTTCGACTCGCCCCGCGATGCGGAACAGCACGGTATCGTCATCATGCATCAGGAGCTGAGCCTGATCCCCGAAATGACGGTAGCCGAAAATGTTTTGCTGGGGCATGAGCCGCGAAAATTCGGCACCTTCATCGACCGCAAGGCTCTGAGGCAGAAGGCACGGCAGGCCCTATCGCGGTTCGGATTCACACTGGATATCGACACCCCGGTCAAAGACCTGCGTGTCGGAGAACAACAACTGGTTGAGATCGCACGCGCACTGCTGATGAATGCGCGATTGCTGATCATGGATGAGCCGACCTCGGCCCTGTCGCAGGCTGAAGCGGATATTCTGATGGAAGTCGTGCGCGATCTGGCGCTGCAGGGCGTCGCGGTCGTCTATATCTCTCACCGGATGGATGAGGTGTTCGAAATCTCGGATCGGGTCACGGTTCTGCGCGATGGTGACTTGATCGGAACGCGTCTGGCATCCGAGACAACATCCGCCGAACTAATCCGAATGATGGTTGGCCGCACGGTTGAGATTAACGCCGTTGAACGCCAGAACCCGGCGCAGGACGAAGTGGTTCTGCAGGTCGCGAACCTGTCGGCCTGGACCGGTAACCGCAAAGTTTTGGAAGATGTGTCGTTCGACCTCAAACGCGGAGAAGTGCTGGGCATTGGTGGCCTGCTAGGAGCCGGTCGCACCGAGCTTCTGGAAACACTATTCGGCGCGCGCGGCGGGAACTATCACGGGCAGATCACGCTGGAAGGCAAACCGCTGCGCCCGGTCAAACCGCAAGACGGGGTTCGCAACGGGCTGGCGCTGATCACCGAGGACCGCAAGGGGAACGGGCTGTTGCTCGAACGGTCAATCTCATCGAATGTGGCGCTGCCGCTGATGCCTTTGCAATCGCGATTTGGGCGGTACTCGGACGTCGAGCAGCGCAAACAGGCGTTGAAGGCGATCGAAACACTGAAAGTGGCGGCCACAGGGCCAGATCACCCGGTCGGAAAGCTGAGCGGGGGCAACCAACAAAAGGTCGTTTTGGGCAAATGGTTAGCGACGCAACCGCGTGTCCTGCTGCTGGATGAGCCTACCCGTGGCATCGACATTGGTGCCAAGGACGAGATTTACGATCTGGTTGGACGGCTGGCAGATCAGGGCATCTCGGTCTTGTTCGCAAGCTCGGAACTATCCGAGTTCATGGCTGTCTGCGACCGCATGATCGTGCTGTGTGAGGGCCAGATGGCCGGAGAGCTTTCGCGCGACGAAATGACCGTGGATTCGATCAAAGCACTTGCGATGCAATTCCGCTAAGCGCTTGATCCTTAATCGAGAAAAGACATGACTGTTATGGAACCCAATAGCCCAACTTTAGAACAAAACCGCACCTCGAGGGCGGTGTTCATGCGGCTGCTGAACAAGACAAAACTCTACTGGGGCTTGGTTGCTCTGATCCTGTTCGGGGCGTTGACCTCACCGGTTTCGTCCAAGGGCAACAACATCTTTCTGTCGCTGGGCAACCTGACAGACATCCTGCGTCAGGTCTCGGTCACGGGCATTGTGGCGGTCGGCATGACGATGGTGATTTTTATCGCTGGTATCGACCTGTCTGTCGGGTCCGTCATGGCGCTGGGTACCGTGATATGTGCGATGTTGCTGACGCAAGAAGGATGGACGGCGGCAAGCTATTTTGGCGTGCCTGCCACCGGGATCGTCCTGTTTGTAGCCATCGCCGCCCTGATTTATTTCGTGCAAAGCAACCTGAACCGCACCTCGGACACAGCGGCCACCACAAGCGCGCCGTCACGGATGCTAAGCCGTCTTGTTGCCGCTTCAATTGCCATCGGTGTGATGGTTTGGCTGGCCGGTCAGGTGATGCCCAAGTTTGGCGTTCTGGCTGTGCTGATTGTGGTGCCCTGCATTGGGGCCGTGATGGGGACAGTAAATGGCGCCTTGATCGTCTATGGCCGCCTGCAACCCTTTATCGTGACGCTTGCAATGATGGTGGGTGCGCTGGGTCTGGCGCGTGTGATTGCCGGGCAGGATACCGCTGTCTATCCAGTTTACACCGGCAGCAACGCGACCGAGAATTTCGAAGTGCTGCGTCAATTGCTGTGGGGTGTTCTACCCGTGCCGGGCCTGTTCTTCCTTGCCGTACTGCTGATCTTTTTCCTGATCACCCGTTTCACCACCTTCGGCAGCTATCTGATGGCTATCGGCGGCAATGAAGAAGCCGCGCGTCTGGCTGGCATCAATGTGGGCCGCAACAAGATCATCACCTATGCGCTGGCGGGCGGTTTGTCCGCGCTGGCTGGGGTGTTGTATGTGGCGCAGTTCCGCCAGGGCAAACCGGATGCGGGTCTTGGCTTGGAGCTGGACGCGATTGCGGCCGTGGTCATCGGCGGCACCAGTCTGATGGGTGGACGCGGCGCAATCATGGGAACATTCGTTGGGGTCCTGATCTTTGGCTTCCTCAGCAACATCCTGCAATTGAACAACATCGACAGTAACACGCAGCTGGTGCTGAAGGGCATCATCATCGTGGTCGCCGTCCTGCTTCAGGAAGGGCGATTTGAAGAGATCTTTGTCATGGCGAAAGAGCGCCCGGGCAGAGGGAGGAGGCTCTGACCTCGAATCTTGGAGGACCAAGGTCAGAGCAATCAGAACGCGGGAACATTGGAGTAACCCGCATCATGACTAAGGAGTAGACTATGAAAAGAAGAACATTTGGCAAGAGCCTGATGGCTGCCACCGCGCTCGCAACTTCGTTTTCGGCCTCGATGGTACTGGCGGCTGACAACTATGTGATCGGTTTCTCGCAGGTGACAACGGTTGAACCCTGGCGTGTCCAGTTCAACAAAGACCTGCGCGCCGAGGCCGACCTACACGACAATGTCGAGCTGATCATCGCCGACGCAAACGACCGCACCGAAAAGCAGGTTGCCGACGTCGAAAACTTTATCCGTCAGGAAGTTGACGCGATCCTGATCTCGCCGAAAGAATCCGCCGGTCTGACCGGTGTGGTCGAACAAGCCACTGACGCGGGCATCCCCGTCTTTGTTCTGGACCGTAACGTCGACACCGACAAATTCGTTCAGTGGGTTGGCGGCGACAACGAACTGATCGGCCGCGAGGCAGGCAAGTTCGCGTTGGACCAGCTGGGTGGCGCGGGCGCTGCAAAAGGCACTATCGTAGAAATCTGGGGGGGTCTGGGCACGCAAGCCGCGCACGACCGCGCCAACGGGTTCCACGAAGCCTTTGAGGGCGAAGAAGGCGTTACCTTCCTGCTGGATCAACAGTCGGGCGACTGGAAGCAGGATCAGGCCTATGACATCATGTCGACCGCCCTCCGTAACTATGAAGACATCACAATGGTGTACGGCCACAACGACCCGATGGCCTATGGTGCATATCTGGCAGCCAAAGACGCAGGCCGTGCCGATGACATCATCTTCATTGGTGTTGACGCGCTTCCGGGCGAAGGCGTGACTTGGGTTGCCAATGGCGAGCTGTCGGCCACCTTCCTGTACCCGACCCCCGGTGCAGAAGGCCTGCGTCAGGCACTGAAGCATCTGAAAGGTGAAGAAGTTCCAAAATCGGTTGTCATGGGCACCGAGGCGATCACTTCGGAAAATGCTGGTGACGTCCTGAAGAAGAACGGCCTGTAAGGACCGTTCAGGCCGGTTTCCTTTCTCCTCCCTGTCGGGATGGCCGGCCGGACAAGCAGGGGCTTGCGCCCCTGCTGTTTTTTTTGGGAAAGCTACAAGAAAAGGTTCCGCCCATGTCCGAGCAAAAAACGAAACTTCAAAAATACTCCGCCCCCGCACTGGAAAAGGGGTTGGATATTCTTGAGTTTCTTTCGCTTTCGGACGTTTCCCCTACCCTGTCGCAACTGGCGCAGGGAATCGGGCGGTCGAAAAACGAGATCTTTCGCATGATGATCGTGCTGGAAGAACGCGGATACATTGAGCGGCAAGAAGGCGATCTGTTCAAATTGACAGGTAAGTTGGCTTTGCTGGGCGGCGACCGCACGGATAACGGCAAACTGGCCGAACTGGCCGAGCCGTATATGAATCGGTTGGCCGAGGAAATTGAGCTGTCCAACCACCTTTGGGTGCCTAATGGCAAAAAAGAGTTGATCGTCGTCAACAGCGTTTCATCTTCGCAGAACTATGGGGTCACGGTTCAGGTTGGATACACCACCCCCGTGTTTCCGACCTCGGTCGGCGCATGTTTTCTCTCAGATTTTGCGCGGGAACAGGACCGGTTAACCTTTCTTCGCAGCATCGTGCCCGGCGAAAGCGAAGACGCACTTCAGGAGTTTTCCGATCAAGCAGCAATCTGTGCCGAGCAGAACTACATTTCGCTTAGCAGCCCTGAAAGCAACGCGATCAGCGAGATTTCAACGCCCATCCGTCACGGTGCGGATCAATCCGTTATCGCTTCGCTGACAATCCCACATTTCGCATCCGCCCTGATCGACAACCGGCGCGAATTTGTAATCGACGCGCTGAGGGCAACTGCAGCACAGCTACAGACTAGTATTGCGACACGGATGCCGCTTCCGCGGACACCTTGGCATCAACTAGCCTGAGCATTGGTCAAAAGCATTCAGACCCCCTATACCCATATCCAAAAACTAATGATCAGATCGCACGGAACTGCTGAACAGGGAATGAACATCCTGCGCGCTTCAAACCATGCCAAAGATATCCGGCATGATATGCGTAATCGCGTGACTAAACTGGTGCTAGACTATAATCAGGTCACAGGTATTTGGACCGGGACTTCCCGCAACGATATCGCGAACGCTACAAGAGTTGCATTTGACGGTATGCCTGTTGGCCTTTACCGCCAGAACGAAGACCTGTTGCCAATCATCCTGCGCCGCACTGAAGAAGAACGTCAAACCGCAGCCGGAAATTTCGACAGTTTGCAGGTCACACCTGCCTTCACCACCAAAAGCGTGCCATTGGCCGCTGTCACGGATGGGGTGGGTGTCGAAATTGAAGATCCCACCATTGTCCGTTGGAACCGCCAGCGCTCTATCGCCGTTCAGGCGAGTCCGGTGGGTGTCACACTGCCCGCTTTGGTTCAGGATGTACGGGACCAATTCGAGGCTATCGAGTTGCCCCCTGGCTATCATCTGGAATGGCGAGGTGAGACTTTCAGCACCGCCGACTCGCAAGAGGCTTTGATACCCGGCTCAGGCCCTGCAGTGGTCATCATGGTGTTTATCATCGTGGCGCTATTCAATGCGTTCCGCCCGGCGCTGGTGATCTTTACGGTCGTCCCATTTGCCCTCATCGGCATCACCGGCGGATTGCTCGCGTTCGGTCAGCCGTTCTCGTTCATGGCATTGCTGGGCGCGATGAGCTTGGTTGGTTTGATGATCAAGAACTCGATCGTGCTGCTGGATGAGGTCAATGTGAACCTCCAACGTGGGCTGGAGCCATACGACGCTCTGGTCGAGGCAGCGGTTTCACGTTTGAACCCGGTATTGCTGGGTGCGGCCACGACTATTTTGGGAGTGTTGCCATTGCTACAGGATATCTTCTGGGTCGCGATGGCGACGACCATCGCTGCGGGTTTGACCATTGGTACAATGATAACAATGATCATGGTGCCCGTCTTCTACGCGATCTTCCACGGTGTTCGGCCAAAGTCAACTTGACGTTGCAACATCCAACCGGAGCATGTCAGAAGGCCATTTCTGAGTGTTTACTCCCGCCGTTGCCTCACGATCCTCTGGAAGGAATGGACGCCGCCAGTATTGGAGAAACACGCCAAGAGCGCGCGACTAACTCGCGCGCTCTTGTGACTAATGGACGGCGTTCGCTCACATTGCCTAAACGTCGGAAAACGCGTGCCTCAGCGACTGCAAACACGAAGATGGTACGGCTCAATTTAGTTCACTGGCTCGAGTGGTCTTTCCGCCTCACGCCCGTAGACGGTATCTACAGATCCTGGATCGCGCTCAATTCGCCTTGATGACCCAAGTGTCCGAAACCGACGCGAAGCACTTGGGTTGGAAATAAAAGACAAACAATCTTGGACTGATTATTTGAAGACCGGCTTTCGGTTTTCTGCAAACGCCTGATAGGCTTCCTGAAATTCGCTATGATCAAGCTGAGCAGCAAAATCCGTCAACTCTTCGGTGACCCTTATCCAGACATCACCCGTAAGAGGGCGGCGCAGAAGCGCTTTGGTTTTCATCAAAGCGTTCGGTGGCAATTCACCAAGCTCGGAAACCGCGGCTGAAACCGTGTCTTCCAGATCCTCGGCGGCGACAACCCCACTGACAAGCCCGGTTTCAAGCGCAACTTGGGCAGAGAACATCCGGCCCAGAAGCAAAAGTTCCGCCGCTTTGGCCTGCCCCATCAGACGCGGCAGGATGTAGCTGGCCCCGGCTTCGGGTACCAGACCAAGGTTGACAAAAGGCAGACGGAATCGCGTGCCTTCGGCCGCATAAATCAGATCACAATGCATCAGCATTGTTGCGCCAACACCGATGGCTACTCCTTCTACCTGTGCGACAATCGGCTTGGGGAATTTGATCAGCGCTTCAAGAAAAGCCACGACGGGCGGATTTTCACCAGAGGCCGAGTTGTGAAAATCGCTCACCATGTTGCCGCTGGTGAAATCACCGTCTGCACCGCGCAGCCAAACCACTCGAATTTCAGGGTCTTTGGCTGCGGTTGTCAGGGCTTCGGCCAGACCAAGATACATCGACCGGTCGATCGCATTTTTCTTGCCAGGGTTCGACATCGTTATACGCAGGGTAGAACCCAGTTTCTCGGTCGCGACACCTTGCGTGGCTGTATTTTCGTTCGTCATTTTCGTTTCTTTCGCAGGTTTATTTTCGGGTTGTCTGTTAGGCAGCGTTATAGCCAGCCAGGCGTTCGCTGATGATCTGATCAGCCTCGGACATGACGCGGTCCAACAGCTCCTGGCAGGACGGCACGTCATTGATCAGGCCAACAACCATGCCGCAGGACCAAGCACCGCTATCCATATCCCCGCCCTGCATGATACCCGGGTAGACACCGGCCACTTCGTCGATGATGTCTTCGAACTGAATTGTCTCACCCTTTTCTTTTTCCTTGGCCAGAATGCGCTCGACCGCCGGGTTGGTCATGACCCGTTCCGTGTTGCGCAGCGGGCGCATGACAAGGCGCGTGTCCAGTTCGGTCGCCGCGACGATGGCGTCCTTTACGTTCTGATGCACAGGCGCTTCCTTGGTGGCAACGAAACGCGTACCCAGATTGATACCCGACGCCCCCATAGCCAACGAAGCCACCAGCGATCGGCCATCGGCCTGACCACCGGACGCGACGAAGGGGATCTCCAACTCATCAGCGGCGCGGGGCAACAGGATCATGTTGGGTACGTCATCCTCGCCCGGATGCCCGCCGCATTCGAACCCGTCAACAGATACGGCATCGCAGCCGATTTCCTGCGCCTTGAGAGCATGGCGAACCGAGGTACATTTGTGGAGCACCTTGATCCCTGCATCCTTAAGATACGGCATAACCTGCGCCGGGTTGCGCCCAGCCGTTTCTACCACATTGACGCCACCGTCGATGATCGCCTTGATCAGGGCCGGGTAATCCGGCGCGTTGACGGTTGGCAGAAACGTGACGTTCACTGCAATAGGTTTGTCGGTCATATCCTTGCAACGCGCGATCTCATTTGCCAGATCGGCGGGCGTTTTCTGTGTCAGTCCAGTGATCGTTCCCAGACCGCCAGCATTTGAAACGGCGGCTGCGAGTTCGGCAAACCCGACATAGTGCATCCCGCCCTGAATGATTGGGCGTTCAATGCCAAAGAGTTCGGTAATTTCGGTTTTCATGGCCTTGGCCTCCGTGATGAGTCTGTTGTTGGCACCGCCTCTCAGGTGCCTCAGTTTTTGCGATTGGGGGCGGCACCGCCGCCCCCTACCCCAGTTTTGATGCACCTAGCCAACCTGAACGTCAGATGAAAACAGGTGTTCGGCCAGCGTTTCCCCGACCTTTGAAACCGTTGCGTCGTTCTGTCCCGAAAGTGCCAAAGGTACGTGCATCCTGTACGCCGTTTTTCTTTTCGCGATACGGTGTGTCATACCGGATTCTGGACGAAAGGATGGTGTGACGTGGGGTCGAACTGGATCGCCGGTTCACTAGACGTCGGATCAGCCGGGTGTACTGTCACGACGGGCCAGAGAATGCCGCTTCACCTGAAAACCCGCGCGATTGTCAAATTTTTCAAGATAGAGCTGTCGTTCCCTTGTGTCTGGTCGGAACCCTACAACCAGAGCATATGTTAACAGGCACGGTTTTCTTCAGGAGCACACATGAGTAATTCGTATTTCGCACCAAAAGGTGGGCATCCCGGACAAGACCAGTTGCTGACAGATCGCGCCGTGTTCACTGACGCCTATGCCGTCATCCCAAGGGGTACAATGCGGGACATCGTCACCAGCTTTTTGCCCTTTTGGGAAGACACGCGACTGTGGGTCATCTCGCGCCCGCTGAGCGGCTTTGCCGAAACCTTTTCGCAATACATCATGGAAGTTCAGCCCGGCGGAGGCTCTGACCAGCCCGAGACCGATCCCGAGGCGCAAGGCGTCTTGTTCGTGGTCGAAGGCACCGCGACATTGCACGCCGAGGGTACCACCTATCAGCTCACCCCCGGTGGCTATGCCTATCTGCCTCCTGAAACCGATTGGACATTGCGAAACCACGGTGAGGACACTTTGCGATTTCATTGGATCCGCAAGGCGTACGAAGCTGTAGAAGGGCTGGGCACACCTGATATCCTTGTTCTCAACGAAAACGACATTGCGCCAACACCGATGCCGGGCACGGATGGCAAATGGGCGACAACGCGATTTGTAGACCCAAACGACTTGCGACACGACATGCATGTGACCGTCGTGACTTTTGAACCCGGCGCGGTCATCCCCTTTCTTGAGACGCATGTGATGGAACACGGCCTGTACGTTCTTGAGGGCAAGGCCGTTTATCGCCTGAACAATGACTGGGTCGAGGTCGAAGCCGGGGATTATATGTGGCTGCGCGCCTTCTGCCCTCAGGCATGCTACGCAGGTGGGCCAGGGAAATTCCGGTACTTGCTATACAAGGACGTGAACCGCCACATGGCGTTGCGGACTGGACCCGCAGCGTTTCCACGACATCAGCGCCTTAGGTCCGCGGCAGAGTGACGACACCCCCGATCGCCTGCGTCAATTGATGGGCTGCCTCGATGACGGGGCGGCTTAGTCGCTCGATCTCGGCTTCGCTCACACGGCTTGTTGGCCCGGACACCGATATCCCGGCCACCGCCTCTCGATTGATATCGAACACGGGTGCTGCAATGCATCTCATGCCCGTGTTCTTTTCTTCGTTATCAATCGCGTAGCCCTGCGATCGGATGGCTACCAGATCCTCTTTCAGTGCATCCGGCTGCGTAATCGACCGATCCGTGAAAGCCTGCAACTCGGCGGCGGCCAACAAGCGATCCAGCCGATCTTCATCCATATAAGCCAACAGAGCCTTCCCAATACCCGAAGCATGCATCGGGGACAAAGTGCCCGGAGGAAAGAATGCCCGGATGCTGGCATGTGTTTCCACCTGGCTCAGAAACAACACTGCCCCTTCTCTCTCGACACCCAGATTGGCGGTCTCTCCAGTCGCTTCCATCAGCTTTCGCATGACGGGCCGTGCCCGATCAACAAGGCTGGTTCGTCTAAGAAACCGCGAGCCTATAACAAAGGCGCGCGGGCCAATATGCCAGACCTGTTCATCACGATCGAATTCGACAAGCCCCCTGCCCTCCAGCGTCACCAGAATACGATAAACCGTTGCTGGGGACTGCTTCATTTCATCGGACAGCGTCGTCAAAGCCTTCCCTTGCGCTTCGCTCAGATATTCGAAAACCTCCATCGCCCTATCTAGGGACTTGATGGTATTTTGCGCGGTCTTGTCATCCCATCCTCGGGGTCTTCCCCTGGCTTTGCGACGGGACTCAGGCTCATTGTTCCGGAAATCCATAAAATACCTTTGATCTGTTTTGAAAGCTTAATTCATGATATGAAAAATGTAAGCTTCTGACAACTATAAGATAAATGTCATTGTCTGTATTTTGAAAAGTGTTTTCAAAATAATTTCCCGACGAACGCCTTGGTCGTATTGTTTGGTCAACGACGGAAGGAGACCACCCATGAGCTTTCAAAACCCCGTTTTCATTCCGGGTCCGACCAATATCCCCGAGAGCCTGCGCAAGGCCTGCGATATGCCCACGATCGACCACCGCTCGCCGCTGTTTGGGCAAATTCTGCATCCCGCGCGTGCCAGTGTTCAGAAAATCCTGAAAAGCAAAAGCGCCGAGGTTTTTATCTTTCCGTCCAGCGGGACCGGCGGCTGGGAAACCGCTTTGACCAATACCCTGTCAGCCGGCGACAAGGTTCTTGCAGCGCGCAACGGTATGTTCAGCCATCGCTGGATCGACATGTGCCAACGTCACGGGTTGAATGTGAAAATCGTTGAAACCCCTTGGGGCCAGGGCCTGCCCGCCGACCACTACGAAGAGATTTTGACCGCGGATGCGAACCACGAAATCAAGGCGGTTCTGGCCACGCACAACGAAACAGCAACAGGCGTAAAATCGGATATTGCTGCCGTGCGCAAAGCATTGAACGCCGCCAAGCACCCCGCCATGCTGTTTGTCGATGGAGTTTCGTCCATTGCATCCATGGATTTCCGCTTTGACGAATGGGGCGTAGACGTTGCGGTGACCGGATCGCAAAAAGGATTCATGCTGCCCGCCGGGCTTGCCATTGTAGGCTTTAGCAAAAAAGCGATGGAAGCGACCAAAACCGGCACCCTGCCCCGCACGTTTTTCGACGTGCATGACATGGCCAAGGGTTACGCCAACAATGCCTATCCCTACACGCCCGCCGTCGGGTTGATGAACGGTCTCAATCAGGCTTGCGACATGTTGCTGCGTGAAGGTCTAGAAAACATCTTTGCCCGCCACCACCGCATAGCTGAAGGTGTTCGCGCCGCCGTGAGCGCATGGGGTTTGGAGCTTTGCGCAGCCAACCCATCGGTGTATTCAGACACCGTCAGCGCGATACGCACGCCGAACGGCTTTGATGCAACAAACATCGTCACCCATGCCGCCGAAAAATATGGCGTTGCTTTTGGTGTCGGGCTCGGCGAGGTCGCCGGCAAGGTGTTCCGTATCGGGCACCTCGGCAGCCTGACCGATGTCATGGCGCTGTCCGGCATCGCCACAGCTGAAATGTGTATGGCCGATCTGGGACTGAACATCCAATTGGGCTCGGGCGTTGCGGCTGCACAGGAATATTATCGCGGTCATCCAGCCATCGCGCAGAAGGACGCTGCATGATGAAGGATTGCACGATGTATATCCCGACCTACGAAGATATGCTCGACGCCCACAGCCGGATCGAGCCCTACATCCGCCGCACCCCGATTCGAACCTCGGACTACCTCAATGAACTGACCGGGGCGCAACTGTTCTTCAAATGCGAGAACTTCCAGGAACCGGGCGCCTTCAAAGTGCGCGGGGCTACCAATGCAGTGTTCGGCCTTGATGAGGAACAGGCAAAGAAGGGCGTCGCGACACATTCGTCTGGCAATCACGCCTCGTGCCTCTCTTATGCTGCAATGAAGCGGGGCATACCGTGCAATGTCGTCATGCCGCGCACCGCGCCACAGGCAAAAAAGGACACGGTTCGCCGCTACGGTGGAAAGATAACGGAATGTGAACCCTCTACCTCGTCGCGCGAAGCGACATTTGCCGAGGTTCAAGCAGCGACGGGCGGCGATTTCGTTCACCCGTATAACGATCCAAGGGTGATCGCCGGGCAAGGCACATGTTCGCGTGAATTCATAGAACAGACGGATGGCCTGGATGCGGTTGTTGCCCCGATCGGAGGTGGCGGCATGGTGTCTGGGACGTGTCTGACCCTTTCGACCTTAGCGCCCGAGACTGCAATCATCGCAGCCGAACCCGAGCAAGCCGACGACGCCTATCGCAGCTTCAAAGCAGGGCACATTATCGCCGATGATGCTCCAAAGACAATCGCCGACGGTCTTCTTGTCCCCCTGAAAGATCTCACGTGGCACTTCGTGTCGAACCACGTTTCCGAAATCTACACGGCCACGGAACAAGAGATCATCGACGCAATGAAGCTGACATGGAAACACCTTCGGATCGTGATGGAACCTTCTTCAGCCGTTCCATTGGCCACTATCCTCAAGAATCCCGACGCGTTCAAAGGCAAGCGGGTCGGCCTGATCATCACCGGTGGCAATGTCGATCTAGACAAGCTGCCCTGGCTGACTGTGTGACCACCCCTGACAGACATCAATCCCGATATAGGAACACGGAAATGAAAGACATGACCAATCTCGACGAATTCGAAGTCGGCTATGACATTCCGGCCAAGCCCGGAATGGATGAAGCCGATATCCAGACCCCTAGCCTCGTGCTGGATCTCGATGCGCTGGAACGCAATATCAAAAAAATGGGCGACTATGCAAAAGCGCATGGTATGCGCCATCGCGTGCACGGGAAAATGCACAAATCTGTGGACGTTGCAAAACTTCAGGAAAGGATCGGTGGCGCCGTTGGTGTTTGCTGTCAAAAAGTTTCCGAAGCGGAAGTTTTCGTGCGCGGTGGCATCAAGGATGTTCTGGTGTCAAATCAGGTGCGAGACCCCGCCAAAATCGACCGTCTTGCCAGCCTGCCAAAGCTGGGCAGCCGCATCCTCGTCTGCGTGGACGATGTGGACAATGTCGCAGACCTGTCTGGCGCGGCCGTCGATCACGGGACGCTACTGGAAGTCTTTGTGGAAATCGACTGCGGTGCCGGGCGTTGCGGTGTCACGACAACCCCAGAAGTGATCGAGATTGCCAAAGCCGTAGTAGACGCCGAAAATCTGAAATTCACGGGCATCCAGGCTTATCAAGGCGCGATGCAGCATCTCGACAGCTACGAGGCGCGCAAAGAAAAGCTCGACACGGCGATTGCCATGGTCAAGGACGCTGTTGAAGGGCTGAAGGCGGAAGGCATTGAATGCGAATTGGTCTCGGGTGGCGGTACCGGATCTTATTACTTCGAATCCAACTCGGGCGTGTATAACGAGTTGCAGTGCGGGTCTTACGCTTTCATGGACGCCGATTACGGCCGTATTCTGGACAAGGACGGCAATCGCATCGACCAGGGAGAGTGGGAGAACGCCTTGTTCATCCTGACAAGCGTTATGAGTCACGCCAAGGCTGACAAGGCAATCGTCGATGCCGGCCTCAAGGCACAGTCGGTTGATAGCGGTCTGCCGGTCGTCTATGGGCGCGACGATGTCGAGTACATCAAATGTTCGGACGAACATGGCGTCGTCATGGACACGGACGGGGTACTCAAGGTCAACGACAAGCTCAAGTTGGTTCCGGGGCACTGTGACCCGACCGCGAACGTGCATGATTGGTATGTCGGCGTTCGCAACGGCAAGGTTGAAACTGTGTGGCCCGTATCTGCCCGCGGCCACGCGTATTGATGCCCGACACCCAATAGCAGGCAAATCAGGCTCAAAAGCAGCCCGACAAGTCGCCTGTGTGCGTTCGTTTGTTTCCAGAGACGCACACGGGCGAATGAATTCTGAGTGGAGAACAACATGTTGATCGTACCCGAGCGCGAAATCGGTGACCTGATGACCCGACAAGCCGCCTTTGACGCCGTCGAAAAGGTTTTTGCTGCAATGGCCGCTGGCGATGCCTACAATTTTCCCGTTGTTCGGGAAGCCATCGGGCACGAAGATGCGCTTTATGGCTTCAAAGGCGGCTTTGACCGCGCCGGCCTTACGCTGGGTTTGAAAGCAGGGGGCTATTGGCCGAACAACCTGGAAAAGCGCGGGCTTATCAACCACCAGTCCACCGTTTTCCTGTTCGATCCCGACACTGGCAAACCTTCGGCCATGGTGGGTGGCAATCTTTTGACCGCACTGCGCACTGCGGCGGCATCCTCTGTGTCGATCAAGCATCTCGCGCGCGCGGATGCAAAAGTGATCGGTATGATCGGCGCCGGCCATCAAGCCGCCTTTCAGCTGCGCGCAGCACTCGAGCAACGTGCATTTGAAAAGGTCATTGGCTGGAACTACCACCCGGAAATGCTGCCCAACATTGA
Organism: Ruegeria sp. AB6; assembly: GCF_056542685.1. Classification (NCBI taxonomy): domain Bacteria; kingdom Pseudomonadati; phylum Pseudomonadota; class Alphaproteobacteria; order Rhodobacterales; family Roseobacteraceae; genus Ruegeria; species Ruegeria sp. AB6. The sequence continues at coordinate 128,467 of NZ_JBQGAD010000004.1, forward strand.
AAAGGTCGCCAATGAATCAGGCGTTCCATTCGAAGCGGTAGAACTCGACGGAATGACCGAAGCAGATGTGATCATCTCGATCACCTCGGCCTTTTCTCCTTCGCTCATGGCCAACCATGTCAGCCCTGGAACGCATGTCGCCTGCATGGGCACCGATACCAAGGGAAAGCAAGAAGTTGAAGCCGCGTTGTTGGCAAAAGCATCCGTCTTCACGGACGAGGTTGCGCAATCCATCACAATCGGCGAGGCGCAGCATGCCGTGGCCGAGGGCTTGATCAAGGAAAGCGATGTGGCACAGCTGGGCGCGGTTATCAACGGCACGAATTCCGGCCGGATATCGGACGATCAGATCACCCTGTTCGATGGCACCGGAGTCGGACTTCAGGATCTAGCGGTGGCCGCGTCCGTTATAGAGTTGGCCGTAGAAAAAGGGATCGCTATCGACGTTGATTTCTGAGGGTCAAGGGAAACATCCGACACAGAACTAGTTGCACAAAAAGCTTGGCCACCGGTTCTTTTTCGGTGGCTTATTTAGTCCATGATCATGAACGGCTCGGGGAACCAATATTCCTCAAGGTTGGGCCCGCTGCCAATTCTGTCCACGACCGCAAATAGACCTGGATCGTGAAGCGGGGTCAGCACGCCATGCCAGGTGTTGCGGTGGTAGTTCACGCCCTGCCCCGGCGTTGTTTTGAAAGCCTCAGGCCTACCGGGGATGCCATCTTCATCACTAGCGACGACTACGACGAAGGGTTTGTCCGACAATGGTAGAAACGCCTGACTGCCGTCCGGGTGACGTTCAACCATTTCCAGCTTAAACGGAAGGCTGAAAGCCTTGGACTGAAACACGCTGATCCCGGCGCGACCGCCGTTGAAATCAAGCAATGCACGGTCGTGATATCGAGCACAATTGCCTTGATTGATGTATTTGTCCGCGTTTCCAGACACCTCGATGACATCACCAAAGGGCGCGAAAACTTGCGACGTCAAGGGCCGGAGTTTCAGCGCAACCGTCATCCCGCAAATTTCTCGATCAAGCGCAGTTCTGCAATCCGCTCGACCTGGCGGCAGGCTTCGGCAAATTCGGTGTCCCGGTCGCTGTCGATGCGGCGATGGAATGCGTCAAGGATGCTTGCCTTCGTGTTGTCTTTGACCGCGATGATGAAAGGGAAACCAAACTTGGTGGTATAGGCCTCATTCAGCGCGGTGAACGTTGCGCGCTCATCATCGGTTAACATATCCAGACCGGCCCCGGCCTGTTCGGCGGAGCTTTCCTTGGTCAGCCGTCCAGCGGCAGCCAGCTTGCCGGCCAGATCTGGGTGGGCCGTCAGGACATCAAGCCGTTTCTCGGAAGGTGCCGTTCGAAAAACCCGCGCAAGTGCGTTGTGGACGCCAGCAGCATTGTCATGGGTTGGCCCCAGCTCAAGCTCATATGCGCCTTCCGCAATCCACGGGCTGTGTTCAAACACTCCGCCAAATTCGGACACAAAGGTAGACTGGTCCATTTCGGACGGGGTCAGGCGTTGCATGGGGGGGTGTTCCTTTGCCCAGTGGTCGGCAATCTGTTCGCGCGTTGCGAACCAGACGCCATCATGTTTCTTGAAATAGTCCAGCGCACGTTTCAGCGCCATCGCGCGACCTGGCCGACCAATCAATCGACAATGCAATCCAATCGAAAGCATTTTCGGCGCCCCTGCCTCACCTTCAGCATAGAGCATGTCAAAACTGTCTTTCAGATAGCTTTCAAACTGTTCGCCATTTGTGAAACCTGCCTGGATCGCAAAACGCATGTCGTTGCAGTCCAAGGTATATGGCATGATCAACTGATCTTTGCCTCCGGTCTTGGTCCAATATGGCAGATCATCCGCATAGCTGTCAGCGATATACGCAAAGTCGCCTTCCTGGGCAGCCAGATCGACCGTATTCATCGAACAGCGGCCCGTATACCAACCGCGCGGAGGCTGACCAGTAACTTCAGTATGCAAGCGGATGGCTTCACGGATTTGAGCACGCTCTTCCTCCGGAGCCATATCCTTATGTTCAATCCATTTCAGCCCGTGACTGGCGATCTCCCATCCTGCATGCTTCATTGCCGCAACTTGCGCAGGAGCACGCGCCAAGGCAGTAGCAACCCCATAAACGGTTATCGGCAGATCCTGCAAAAGGTGATGCACACGCCAGAATCCCGCGCGACTGCCGTATTCATAGATCGACTCCATATTCCAGTGCCTCTGCCCCACCCACGGGGCGGCACCGGTGACCTCCGAGAGAAACGCCTCAGAGGCGGGGTCACCATGCAATATGTTGTTTTCACCGCCTTCTTCATAGTTCAATACGATTTGAACCGCGATCTTGGCACCATTTGGCCAGTTCGCTTTGGGCACTCGCCCAGCGTAACCGGTCATATCTCGTGGATAAGGCTTCACGTCAGTTTCCTTCTACTTGAATTGATCAATACCCCAGATAATTCGAGATATTTTTCAAAAAATACGAAAAACAGCTTCGGACAGTCTGCCTTTGCCCATTGACAAGAATTAAGATTAGTAACTGGGTGACTTGAGGAGTAGCGCAAATGACTGGTTACCTAACCACCCACGTCCTGGATACCGCGCGGGGCTGCCCCGCCCAAGGGTTAAAAATCGAGCTTTTCCGCATCGACGGCACAGATCGCAGTTTACTGAAAACACTGGTTACCAACGATGACGGCAGAACTGACGAACAAATATTGCCCGAAGCTGAGTTTTCGACAGGCGAGTTCGAGTTGATCTTTCATGCAGGCGCATATCTCGACGCGTCCGGTACCCCGCCCGAGGACCCACGTTTTCTAGATGTGATACCCATTCGCTTTGGGATGTCCGAACATTCGCATTACCATGTGCCTTTGCTTCTTTCACCCTTCGGGTATTCAACCTATCGCGGCAGCTGAGTAGTTTACCGAGAAGTATTGGCCGCAGCTATGGATGATCCAATACGTTCAATGATGAACTCCATGAAAAGCCGCGTCTTGGGGTCCTGCATGCGACGATGCGTGAACAGGCACGCCATCTGAATCGGTTCCGGGGGTGTTTTTTCGGCCACCGGGACCAGTTTTCCCGACTTAAGATGCTGGAAAATTTCAAATATCGGTTTCAACGCGATCCCGTGACCAGCAAGCGCCCAATCGGTTAGCACGTCACCGTCATCTGACTCATAGCGTCCCGAAACGCGAAACCGCTTTGGCCCGGAAGAGGTTCTTAGCAGCCATTGAAACTCGGTCGCGCCCGGAAAGCGCAGGCTCAGACACTCGTGGTTGTCGGAGATAATGTCATCACCGCTTTCAGGCATTCCGCGGCTTTTGATGTATTTCGGAGATGCACAGAGAACCCGCTCCACATCCGCTATCTTGCGAATACGCAAGTTGCTGTCTTCTGGCTGACCAAGGAAAAACGCCAGATCCAGCCCTTCGGTCGTCAGATCCACCTTTCGATCTGTCAGCCTGAGCCTTACATTCACCTCTGGATATTCAGCTAGAAACTTTGGCACTTGCGGCGCGATCAAGCGGCGACCGACCCCCAACGGGGCGGCAACATAAAGTGACCCTTTCAGGTTTTCTGTAATATTAACGATCTGCGCTTCTGCTCTTTCGACCGCCTCAAGAATTTCAGCAGCCCCCCGGTAGAACGATTTTCCCTGCTCGGTCGGGGTCAGGCTTCGTGTGGTGCGCTGAAACAATCGCACGCCCAGATGCTCTTCCAGTTGGGATATTCTTGCCGATGTCACAGCTGGAGAAACCCTCAGATCGCGACCTGCCGCAGACATGCTGCCCAACTCGTAAACCCGGACAAAAGTTCTGATGTTATCTAGGTATGACATTTTTTTGCATTTTTTGATACTGCTTGGTCTTTGCTAACAATACCAGAACAAATCGGACTCGCATAGAGTGCCGGAAAAAGGATACTGAGGAGCAATGCCATGTATGACCTAGCCGTAATCTGGGAGTGGGTCGCCTTTTCTGTCCGCTGGCTGCACGTGATCACTGCGATGGCGTGGATTGGGGCGTCTTTCTATTTTATTGCGCTTGACCTCATGCTTAAACCGAACGCTGCGCTGCCGGATGGTGCCTATGGAGAAGAGTGGGAAGTCCACGGGGGCGGGTTTTACCACACCGTTAAATATCTTGTCGCACCCGCCAGCATGCCCGAACACCTGACCTGGCACAAATGGCAGAGCTACACGACATGGCTTTCAGGTGCGGCATTGCTGATGATCATCTACTGGGTCGGAGGCGAGTTGTTTCTGCTTGATCCTACCAAAGTGGATCTGGCGCTGTGGCAGGGGATCTTGATCTCTGGCGGGTCACTGACAATTGGCTGGCTCCTTTATGACTACATGTGCAAATCCAAGTTAAGCGATCATCCCACCCTTCTCATGCTGCTCTTGTTTGTGATCCTCGTGATCATGTCCTGGGGCTACAATCAGATTTTCACCGGACGCGCGGCGCTGTTGCACCTTGGTGCGTTCACAGCCACCATCATGACGGCCAACGTGTTCTTTCAGATCATGCCGAACCAGCGAATTGTGGTCGAGGACCTCAAGGCAGGTCGAACCCCGGACGCCAAATACGGTAAGATCGCGAAGGTTCGTTCCACCCACAACAACTATCTGACATTGCCTGTCGTGTTTCTGATGCTGTCAAACCATTACCCGTTGGCCTTCGGGACCGAGTATTCGTGGATCATTGCCAGCCTGATCTTCCTGACGGGCGTGACCATACGGCACTACTTCAACACGATGCACGCAACTGGCAAGGGGCCGCATTGGACCTGGGGTGTTACGGTCATTCTTATGGTCGCGATCGCCTGGTTGTCTTCCGTTCGATCCGGCGAGACCTGGGAAGACGCAGAAGCGCGCGAACTGACGCCTTACGAGCAAAAATTTGCGTCAGCCGCCGGGTTCGAGGCCGCATATGACACCGTGCTGGGCAATTGCTCTATGTGTCACGCCCGAGAGCCCGTCTATGGCACGATGAAATGGGCGCCCAAGAAGGTCTACCTTGAAACACCCGGCGACGTCGCCCGACAGGCCGACCAGATTTATCTTCAGGCAGGGATCAGTCACGCGATGCCGCCGCCATCCGCGGTTCAAATGGATGATGAAGCGCGCAAGACGATCATAGCATGGGTAAAGGAAGTCAGGGCTCAGTAAAACCAGACAGTACCAACCAGCGCAGGCGAAATCAGTCTAGTTTCTGATCTCGCTTGTTTTCAGTGAGACACGAAAAATCGCTTACTGTTCTGCGCGATATGTTCGACGAACAAACGCACCTTGGGGTCCTGAAGCTTTTTGTGCGGGTATAAACACCCAAAAATCGTCGGCACTGGTGGCGTCTTTGGAAGGACCTCGACCAACTGTCCATTCACCAGGTATTCCCGCACGTCAAATCGGGGCTTGTTGACAATCCCCTTTCCTGCCAGCGCCCAATCCGTCAGCACGTCCCCATCATCGGCGTCGTACTTGCCGCGGACTTCCAACTTTCGAGGACCCATATCGGTATTGAGAGTCCAAAAATATTCGGGCGATCTGGGATAGCGCAGCAAAAGGCAGTTATGGGTCGGCTGTAGCAGGTCGTCTGGTGTATTGGGCACGCCGAAGTTGGACAGGTAGCCAGGCGACGCGCAAAGGACACGGTCGCAATCCGCGAATTTTCTCAGCTTCATGGTGGAGTCGCCGGGCTCTCCTATGAAGAACGCGATATCCAGGCCATCGGCCATTATATCCACTTTGCGGTCGGACAGGCGCATGCGAACCTCTGTTTCCGGGTACAGATCCGAAAACTCCGGGACCAGCGGCGCAACGATTCTACGACCGACACCCAATGGTGCGGTGATACGAATTGCACCTCGGGGGGCGTCGGAAAAGCTGGCCACCCGCGCTTCGGCATGATCAAGCGCCAGCAGGACCGCTTTGGCTTCCTCGTAGAATACGGAACCAACTTCGGTCGCCGTCATCGAACGGGTTGTTCTGTTGAACAGCCTCACGCCCAAATGGTTTTCCAACTCTTTCAACCGCTTGCTAGCCACCGCCGGAGTCAACCTCAGATCGCGCCCGCCGGACGTGATGCTTCCCAGTTCCATCACTCTGACAAAAACCCGCAAACTTTCGATATATGACATTCAACCCTCCCGATGCGGTCAGATTGCGCTGAGGACCTGCTTTTTTCAATGATCTGTTGAAAGTATTTTCCATTTCCGACGATTTTAAGACTCAATCGTTGACTCTATGGTCCCCCGGTCACCTCCAAGCAGGCAGGGAGTAGGGAGAGCTTCATGACGTTTCGTACCGACATTCGTTTTGTCCTGAACGGCAGGGATGTGACCGTTCCAAGCGTGTCAGCAAACCAAACTCTGTTGGATTTTTTGCGACTGGAGCAACGGCTGACCGGCACAAAGGAAGGCTGCGCCGAGGGCGATTGCGGCGCATGCACTGTACTTGTCGGACGGCTTGGAAAGGCAGGTCTTACCTACGTGCCAGTTAATGCCTGTATTCGCTTTCTCGCGTCTGTAGACGGGTGTCATGTTGTGACGGTTGAACACCTTTCCGGGCCCAATGGACGCCTGCATCCGGTTCAGCAAGCCATGATCGACCATCACGGCAGCCAGTGTGGCTTCTGCACACCGGGCTTTGTGATGGCCCTGTACGCGCTTTGGATGAAAACGCCAGAACCGAGCAAAGAACAGGTCGAAACTGCCCTACAGGGTAATCTTTGCCGCTGCACCGGATATGAACCGATTGTACAAGCCGCGATAGCCGTCAGTCGCTATGGCACCCCATCATCGGATCATCTGAATACCGAACGTGAAACCATGACGTTGCGCCTGGCTGCGCTGAAGGACGGATTGCGGGTCGTTTCTGGCCCAGAGGATAACCTGAGTATCCTTCCAGCCTCTGTCGATGACCTGGCCGTCTGTCTGCAAACCTATCCAAAAGCCACGATCATTGCAGGGGCTACCGATGTTGGTCTTTGGGTCACCAAGTTTCTACACAAAATTGGGCCGGCGATCTTTATCGGTCATCTTGAAGACCTGCAAACAGTTGAACGACAGGGTTCCTTCCTCCTGATTGGTGCTGGCGCAAGCTACACCGATTGCCAAGAGCACCTGTCCAAGCACTTGCCACACCTTTCCCGGTACTGGGATCGTATTGCAGGATGGCAAGTTCGGAATATGGGCACGGTCGGCGGCAATATCGCCAACGGGTCGCCCATCGGGGACACGCCACCAGTGCTGATCGCGCTCGGCGCCGAGATCACATTGCGTCGCGGTTCGGATATCCGGGCATTGCCACTCGAGGCTTATTTCCTTGAATACGGCAAACAAGACCGCCAACCGGACGAGTTTGTCGAAAGCATACGCGTTCCTTTGCCGAAACCCAATGATCTGGACGCGGCCTACAAGATTTCCAAACGCCGCGATGAAGACATTTCATCGGTCGCGGTCGGTATCCATATGTCGGTCACGGACGGCATCATCAGCAATGCGCGCCTTGCATTCGGTGGCATGGCCGCCACTCCTAAGCGGGCCACTGCCACAGAAACAGCTTTAAATGGCCAGCCTTGGTCCCGCGAAAGCTTTGAGACCGCCGCTGCGGCACTAGCGAAGGATTTCTCTCCGCTCACGGATTGGCGCGCATCTTCAGATTACCGAATGCTGACCGCGCAAAATCTGCTGCTCAGGTTCTTTCTTGAAAACGACGCCGAAACAACCGGCCCTTCGCAGCTGGCCTGTGTCTGACAAGGAGACCCACAATGAAAGACAACGTTTCCATTATTGGCGCGCCGCACACAAACGTTAACCACGACAGCGCAGTCAAGCATGTCACCGGACGCGCCGACTATACAGACGATATCGCGCTGCCCGAGGGCACTTTGCACGCATATCTCGGCGTCTCAGACGTCGCACATGCCAAGCTTATAGGCTTTGATTTCGCAGACGTTCTGGCAATGCCCGGCGTGGTCGGGGTGTTAACCGCTGAAGACGTGCCAGGGGTCAACGACATCAGCCCGACACATCTGAATGATGAACCCGTTTTCCCGACCGACACTATTCAGTTTCACGGCCAGCCAATGTTCGCAGTGGTCGCCGAGACCCGAGAAATCGCGCGGCGCGCAGCGGAGTTGGCAAAGATAGAATATAAGGCCTTGCCGCATGCACTGGATCCGATTGCGGCGCTAGAAGCCGGGTATCCGCATGTAACAGCACCTCTCAGGCTAGAGCGCGGCAACGTAGACGCGGCGCAGGAAACGGCCCCCAACAGGATCACGGGTCGGATGCGGGTTGGTGGGCAGGATCATATGTATCTTGAAGGCCATATCGCTTTTGCCCTTCCGGGTGAGGACGATGACGTGGTCGTGCATTGCTCGACGCAGCATCCGTCGGAAGCACAGCACATGGTAGCCCATGTGCTTGGGGTGCCTTCCAATGCAGTTGTGGTCAATGTGCGCCGCATGGGCGGTGGTTTTGGCGGCAAGGAAAGCCAGATGAACCTGTTCTGCGCCGTGGCTGCCATAGCTGCGAAGAAGTGGAACCGAGCGGTCAAAATCCGGCCCGACCGGGATCAGGACATGACCGCCACAGGCAAACGCCATGACTTTGTGATCGACTATGACGTTGCCCATGACGACGACGGCCGCATTCAGGCCGTCGATGGCTGCTTTGCCGCGCGCTGCGGGTATTCGGCAGATCTGTCAGGTCCGGTCACCGACCGGGCGTTGTTTCACGCAGATAACGCGTATTTCTATCCAAATGTGCGCCTGAACAGCCGCCCGATGAAAACCAATACGGTGTCCAATACCGCCTTCCGCGGGTTCGGAGGGCCTCAGGGCGTGATCGCCGCTGAGCGGATGATCGAAGAAATCGCCTATGCCACGGGGAAAGACCCGCTGGATATTCGCAAGCTGAATTTCTACGGCTCAGGGGACCGCAACATAACCCCATACCATCAGGAAGTCGAAGACAGCATTCTCGACCGGCTGGTCGGAGAGTTGGAAGAGACATCGCAGTACCGCCAACGCCGTCAGGACATCATCGCGTTCAACAAGACCTCTGCTATTCTGAAGAAGGGCATCGCGCTGACGCCGGTCAAATTCGGCATCTCGTTTACGGCCACATGGTACAATCAGGCCGGGGCGCTGGTGCATGTCTACAACGATGGATCAATCCACCTGAACCATGGCGGCACCGAAATGGGGCAAGGCTTGAACACCAAGGTCGCGCAAGTTGTGGCCGAGGCCTTTCAGGTCGATTTCAGCCGGATCAAGATCACCAAAACAACCACTGAGAAAGTTCCCAACACCTCGGCCACTGCGGCGTCAAGCGGGACGGATCTGAACGGTATGGCCGCCTTGAACGCGGTTGAGCAGATAAAAGAGCGTCTGGTGAAATTCGCCTCCGAAACCTGGGGGGTCGCGCCTAACGAAGTGGTCTTCCTCGCCAACCAGGTACATATCGGTCAAGATGTTCTGCCCTTCGAGGCCTTTATCAAACAGGCTTATCTAGCGCGCGTGCAACTGTCCGCAGCGGGGTTCTATAAAACCCCAAAGATCCATTGGGACAGAGCAAAAGGACAAGGCCGCCCGTTCTATTACTATGCCTATGGTGCCTCCTGTTCCGAAGTGACGATTGACACGCTGACAGGTGAATATCGGGTTGAACGCACAGATGTGCTGCATGATGTCGGACGTTCACTGAACCCGGTTCTCGACAAGGGTCAGGTTGAAGGCGCCTTTCTTCAGGGCATGGGCTGGCTAACCACCGAGGAGCTTTGGTGGGATGATGCCGGTCGCCTGCGCACCCATGCACCTTCGACGTACAAAATTCCGCTCGCATCGGATCGCCCGCGCATCTTCAATGTGAAGCTTGCCGATTGGTCCGAGAACCGCGAATTGACGATCAAACGGTCCAAGGCTGTTGGCGAACCACCATTCATGCTGGGAATTTCGGTGTTCGAGGCGCTGTCGATGGCGGTCGCTTCTGTCGCCGATTATCGGGAATGCCCTCGTCTGGATGCTCCGGCCACGCCGGAACGTGTGTTGATGGCCGTTGACCGTTTGCAGAAAAGCACTTGAGCCATGAACTCTGCCTTGTCCCTGAAAGAGTTTCTGTCCGCACAGCACAGCGTGATCTGCATCGCGCTAACGCGCGTACGCGGGTCCTCGCCGCGCAATGAGGGGACAGAAATGTTCGTAGCCCCCGAGGCGCTTTGGGGCACCATAGGCGGCGGGCAATTGGAATTCATGGCCATCAATGCCGCGCGGAAGATGCTGACTGATGGGGTTCTGCATCAAAAGATGGATGTGCCGCTGGGGCCCGAGATCGGCCAATGCTGTGGCGGACGGGTTGAGTTGAAACTGAACCGTATGCGCGCATCAGATAGGCACTCTGCTACGGAACGGGCGGCGCGTCATGATAAAACTTTGCCCCATGTTTATGTGATGGGCGCCGGCCATGTCGGACGTGCACTGGCCAACCAGTTTCAGCATTTGCCTGTGCGTTGCATTCTTGTTGATACAAGACCCGAGGAAATCGAACTTTGCTCGGCGAATGTCGAAACTCGCGTAAGCGCAATCCCGGAATTCGAAATTCACGGCGCACCCGAAGGCAGCGCATTTGTCGTCCTGACCCACGATCACGGGCTGGATTTCCTGCTTACAACTGCAGCGCTTGAACGTCAGGACGCCGCCTATGTAGGCATGATTGGATCTGCGACAAAGCGGGCAAAGCTCAGGAATTGGGCGCATAGACACTGTGACGGACAGTCCATCGAATATTTGAGATGCCCCATTGGGGCCAGCGGTAGCCGCGACAAGCGGCCCAGCATCATCGCCGCCTTCGTGGTATCCGAGGTGATGGCTGAACTGACCTCTGAAACTGCCGCGACCGCCCCGACCGGGGCAAACCAAGCGCCCCTCGTGGGCCACTATCACAACCGGAAAGGGAGATCGGCCTGACACTTGTCGGGCTATTCCGGTCATATCAGAGGAGGAAACCGTCATGGACGGGAGGACCTACGAATATAAGCTGTTTACGCGCAGCGATTTCAGCGCTTTTTGGGCGCTTTTTACTGACAACCTGGTAAACTTTCTGATCCTGTCTGGGGTCTGTCAATTCGTGTTCCAGATGCCGGCCGACATCGTGTATGGCCGTATCGTTCCAGGTGCGGCGATTGCAATTTTGGCCGGGGTCGCTGTTTACACCTATCTTGCCAAATATGCGGCAACCTTAAAGGGCGAAGATGTCACCGCGTTGCCTTACGGCATCTCGACACCGGTCATGTTCGTCTACCTTTTTGGTGTGATCGGGCCGATTTATTGGGCGACCAACGACCCTATGCTGGCTTGGCAAGTGGGCATCGGCGCCGGTTTCATGGGGGGCATCGTCGCGGCATTGGGTGCCATCGTGGGACCTTACCTCAAGCGCATTACCCCACGCGCGGGGATGTTGGGCACGCTTTGCGGGATTGCCTTGGTCTTTATCGGCTCCGTGCCGCTAGCCGAAGTTTTCGAGAACCCCATCATTGGTTTCACATCGCTGCTGTTCATTCTCTGGGGTTTGATCGGTCGTTTTCGCCTTCCGGGCAACGTTCCGGCCGGGTTGGTTGCGATTGCTGCCGGTACGGTCATTGCCCTTGTTCTGGGCGAGTCCAAAATCGACACAAGCGGTATCGGATTCTACCCCCCGATCCCCTATATCGGAGACCTGATCGCCGGTGTGCAGTACCTGTTCGCCAACCCGGAACTGTTCCTTGTTCTGATCCCAGTGCAAATTTACAACTTCATCGAAACCATGAACAACGTGGAATCGGCCGAAGCGGCCGGGGATCACTATCCGGTTGGGTTGTGTCAGGTTACCGATGGTGCAGGTACGATGCTGGGGGCTGTGTTCGGTTCGCCGTTCCCTACCACCGTTTACATCGGTCATCCGGCGTATAAGCGACTTGATGCACATGCAGGATATATCGTGGGCGTCGCGGTCGTGATTGCCGCTGCTGCCTTTGTCGGTTTTCTGTCTTTCCTTGCGGGGTTGATCCCGATTGCCGCTGCAGCACCGGTATTGGTGTTTGTCTCTGTCAGCCTGATCACCAATACCGCCTGGGCCGTAAAACCGATGCACATGGCAGCCGTATCTTTCGCGATCTTGCCGCACATTTCGGCCTTCTTGATGGTCAAATGGGGATCACTGATGAATGCACTGCGCAGCTCAGGGGTCGAGGGGCTTCCGTCGCTTGGTGACGAAGGTCTGACGGCCGCACTTCTCATGGAAGGGGCGCATTACGAGGGGCACCTTGCTCTGAGCCAAGGCGCGATCATCACAGGGCTGATCTGGGGTGCGATAGTGGCTGACGTAATTGATGGCCGCTTTCGGATGGCCGGAGCGTTCGCTCTGGCAGGTGGCCTTATGTCCTCGGTTGGGATCATTCATGCATACACGTTGCAGATGCCTCAGTTTGACGGGATCACCATCGGCTACCTGATCGTCGGAACTTTCCTTTACGTGTATCCGATGCTCGCACCGAAAGCAGATCTGGAGCACCGCGTGATCGTCCCGGATGAACCTGACTTCATCGACGACAACACGCCGGCGCAGCAGGCCTGATCCGCATTGGGGCAGCCGCGCGGGCTGCCCCATCTCACCCCTCCTATAAACGAGAATTTTCATGACTCAGAGTTTGCTGCGCGGTCGTCTGCTGACCTTCCATCGTGAGCCTCAGAACGGCGAAGATTTGAGCGCCTACACCTATCTTGAAGATGGCGCTCTGTTGATCGAAAACGGGATTATTCAGCAAACGGGCCCCTATGCCGAGCTGAGTGCAAAAGCCGTAAACGTGCCAGTGACGGATCACCGCCCGCATCTGATGATGGCCGGTTTCATCGACACACATATTCACTTCCCCCAGGTTCAAGTGATCGCCTCTTGGGGGGCCCAGCTCTTGGATTGGCTCAACAACTACACGTTCCCGGAAGAAATCCGGTTTGCGTCCGACGAACACAGCACGCTTATGGCGCGAGCGCTTTTCGATCAGCTTGTCGACCACGGCACAACGACTGCGGTCGCCTATTGCTCGGTCCACAAAACGTCGGCGGATGCATTTTTTACCGAAGCGACCAGGCGGAACATGCGCATGATTGGCGGCAAGGTTCTGATGGACCGGAATGCGCCCGACGGTTTACGGGACACGTCACAATCCAGCTATGATGACACAAAAGCCCTGATCGCCGATTGGCACGGCAAAGGTCGCAACGGCTATGTTATCACACCCAGGTTCGCAATCACATCAACGCCGGATCAAATGAGGATGGCCCAGGCATTGGCACGGGAACATCCCGATTGCCACATCCAGACTCATTTGTCGGAAAATAAGGATGAGATCGACTATACAAAGCAGCTCTATCCGCATGCGCGCGATTACCTGGATGTTTACCAGTCCTTTGGACTGTTAGGGCAAAAAACACTTCTCGGGCATTCCATCCACCTCGAGGCACGGGAGATCTCGGCAATTGCAGAAACCGGCGCGCACCCTGTTTTTTGCCCGACCTCAAACCTGTTTCTAGGTAGCGGCCTGTTTGACCATAAAGGTCTGAGCATGCTCGGCATTTCAAACGGGATTGCGACGGATGTTGGTGCAGGCACCAGCTATTCGATGCTGCAAACCCTCAATGAAGGATACAAGATCCTTCAGTTGCAAGGTTTGGCGCTGCATCCGTTACAGGCGTTCCATTGGGCAACCCGTGGAAATGCCCGCGTTCTGGGCCTTGAAGACAAAATCGGCAGTCTCGATCCCGGAACCGAGGCGGATATCGTCGTCCTGAATGCGCGCAGCACACCGGCTATGGCCCTGCGTATGGATCGCGTTGACAGCCTTGCTGAAGAACTGTTCGTCTTGCAAATGATGGGCGACGATCGCGCGATTGAGGAAGTCTATATTTCAGGGTCACCCAGCAAGACCGTCCCGAAACAAGAAGCCGCTTCCACTCGCGCCCAAGTCACGGCCTAGCAGCGCCCGAAACGAAAATCCAAGCTGTCCGCTGACCACTGTGACGGTCACACGGTTTTGGCGGACAGCGGCACTGCATCGAGAATTCCGTAGGGGTCCCAGTTGCTACCGAGTTAGACTGGCCACGACTCAGAATACCCTCAAACACCTGTGCTTTCGGAAAGGATGAACCATGCCCGAAGTCAAAGTTGCGCTGATGACCGGTACAGGCCAAGGCATCGGTCGAGGTTGCGCCATTGAAATGGCCAAGGCTGGCTACAAGGTCTCGGTGATGTCCCCGTCCAATCGATCGATCGAACTCGCACAAGAGCTTGGGGGAATAGGCCGTCAGGGCTCTGTGTTGGATGTCGATGATCTGCAAGCGATGGTCGACGACACCATGCACGAATATGGACGTATCGACGCAATTGTCAGCAATATGGGCCACGGGGGGTCAGTGCCCCAAGCCATCAAAACGGTTGGGTTCGACCCCGACTTTGACGGGCCGCTTCTAGAACTCAGCGACGCGCTGTGGCACGAAAGTTTGGACATGTATGTGCTGAACGTCGTCAAGATTGCCCGTATTGTCACTCCCATCCTGATTGAACAAGGTGGCGGCGCCTTCGTGAACATTTCATCTATGAACACGATAGAACCCCGCGCGCCCTACCCGATGAGCATGCTGCGCGGTGCCCTGCACAGTTTCTCAAAACTGTATGGCGACCGATATGCCCGTCACAATATTCGCATGAACAATCTGCTGCCAGGCTTCTGTGAGAACGTAAACCTGTCGGACCGCGCGCGTCGGGAAATCCCAGCTCAGCGGCCCGCAACCTTCGAGGAAATTGGACAGGCTTGTGTATTTCTTGCCAGCGAAGGGGCCCGGTATATTAATGGTCAGAGTATCCTGTCTGATGGCGGGATGAACCGCGCGGTACGCTAGGTGCAAGGCTGGAAAAGATGATCGTCAAGACACTCGAAGACATTTTGGGGACAGAACGGGATGTCTCTGGTCCGGGATGGAACAGCCGAAGATTGCTGCTGGCCTCTGACCGCATGGGATTTTCGCTGACCGATACAATCATCAAAAAGGGCACGGCGCTTGAGTTGGAATACACCCACCATCTAGAGGCGTGTTATTGCATCGAAGGTCAGGGGCAGATCAGGGCTGCTGATAGCGAAACCTGGCAATCCCTTGAACCCTTCACCCTGTATGCACTGGACCGGCACGATCGGCATGTGGTGCAGGCCACTGACGCCGACCTTAGACTTGTCTGCGTTTTCACACCACCGCTCAGTGGGCAAGAAGTGCACCGGGACGATGGCAGTTATGCCCCGACCGAAAATCTTGAATAAGGCAGGTACTAAGCAGAGGACCTGCCAGCCGGAACCGCCCAGTGCTTTCTGTCAATCAGACCCTCGCTTTTTCGAATGCACTCCAGGCAGTTTCGAAGGCTTCAAAATCAAATCCCGGCTGTCGGGCGGCGTCCAGGATGATACGCTCGGTCGACAAAAGATTTTGAATGGCGGCTTCCAGTTGATCAATAATGTCTTCCGGCACAACCAACGCCCCATGTCGATCGGCGTGGACCAAATCGCCGGGGCACACCTCAAGTCCAAAGATTGAAACCGGCGTGTCAATCTCTCGGACATGGACAAAGCCGTGACTTGGCCCGACGGAGCCTGCGATGACCGGAAATCCCTTGGGCATGTCCCCAAGATCACGCATAACGCCATTGGTCAGGACGCCCGACATGCCGAACCCTTTATGAACCGTTGTATTGATCTCACCCCAATATGCACCGACGCATTCGGGATGGTCCGTATCCTCGACCACCGCGATGGTTGGGCCGGGCGGTTCGGCCATATATTTGTAGTAGGCCATGCGACGTGTTCGAATGACCTCTGGCGGCTCATTCGGGGGGTGAACTGCAGCTATCTTGGCCGTGCGCGCGTAGCCAACGATCGCGGGTTCTTCAGGAGCGGAGCAGAGCATTGTACCGCGTGTAAACCTGTTGAACCCGCGCTGGCCCTGCGCCACTTCGATGGCGTTGCAGACAGTCGGCGTATCGACCTTACGAAGCAAAGACAAAAGAGACGGTGTCATGTGTTCTCCAACCAGCTCAAAAGGGCTTCTGTTGTTTCGTTTGGCTGTTCCAATGTAGGCAAATGACCTGCACCATCGACGATTTTCAATGTGCTGTTTGGCAATAGATCATCCATCAATTGATGGCGCTCGATCGGGCATAGCCCGTCTTCTCGCCCACACAGAACCAATGTCTGTCCGCGATAGCTGGATAGAACCGCGCGCTGATCTGGTCGATTCATTAGTGCTAGCGACTGACGCAGAAAAACGTCCGGCCCCAGATCGACGGCCATCTCCATGCAAAGATCCAGTATGCGGCCCTGGCGAGAACTCTCGGCCAGATAGTTGGGTTTCATTTCCTCGCGCATCACTTGCTGCAGGCGACCTGCACGCACCGCTTCCATTTGCGGCCCGCGACGAGCTTTCACTTCAGGCAACTCGGCCAACGGATTTGTATCGAGCAACGCCAAACGTGCGACACGGTCGGGGGCTTGACGCAGCACCTCCATAGCCACAATCCCGCCCATCGACAGGCCCGCCAGTGCAAAGTGCGGTGGGGCATTTCCCAAGATGTCAGCTGCCATTGCCTCGACGCTATCGTGTTGGCTTAGCGGAAAGGTCATGACCGGCAAAACACTGGACAATGTTTCGATTTGAGGTCCAAAAAGCCGCGCGTCACACATCATGCCGGGCAAGAAGATCAATGGGGTCATAAGGAAACCAGCTTTGCGCCCTCTGACAGTGCGGACAGTTTGGCATAAGCAATCTGCGGATCGACCGCGCCGAAGCCTGCAAATGTTCCAAAGCCACAATCGCTGCCAGCAATCACCCGGTCGGCCCCTACAATCTGGGTAAAACGTTCGATCCGCTGGGCCACGAGTTCGGGATGTTCAACGAAGTTGGTGGTCGTGTCGACCACGCCCGGGATCAGAACTTTGTCATCGGGAATCTCGGCCTTGCGGTCACGAAATACTGTCCATTCATGTGCGTGGCGCGGGTTCGAAGTTTCGAACAATACATAGCGTGATTTGGTCGCCATCAGCGCGCCAAACACTTTGTCCATTGCGATGTCGCAGCAATGCGGACCCTCGTAGTTGCCCCAGCAAATATGAACCCTCACGCGCTCTTGCGGAACGTTTTGAAGCGCGTGGTTCAGAGCCTCGACATGCATATCCGCAATCTTGACGAACTCGTCGTCTGAAAGGTCGGTGAACAGCATGTGGCGGGACAAAGCCAAATCCGGACAATCCAATTGCAGATCCAAACCTGCGGCGACAATGGTTTCGTACTCCTCTTTCATAACGTCGGCCAACGCCGTCAGATACGCTTCGCGCGACGGATAGAAATCATTTTGCAAAAACAATGAGATTACACCTGGTGAGGCCGCGTTCATAAAGCCATGTTCGACCCCGTGCTGCGCCATAGCCGCTTTGAGGTTGGCAAGGTCTTTTTCCAGCTCTCCCTGCCCTTTGGACCGAACCTCGCCAGTGCACATTGGCCGTGCGTATTGCGGCGTGCCCCCACCCTCAGCCAGCCGTTGAAGAAAGCTGGGAAACATCTTCAAATCTGCGGGCGCGTTGCGGGGGCTGTCACCTGAAAATCCAAAATACCGATCCTTGACATAGGTCGCGTATGAAATTTTCGACGTTTCACCGTCACTGACTATGTCCACTCCGGCTTCGACCTGTTTACGAACCGTTTCGGAGACTGCATTTGCCATGCAAGCGTCAAAAGCATCCCCGACATAAGGCGTGTCGTTTTCGCGGGCGAAAATGAAGTCCACAACGTCCTGCGTTCGAGGCAGAGACCCAACATGGGTGGTTTTGATCGTCATCAGAGCCTCCTGATATTTTTGCGCGCATTTTTGGCCTGCGCGTCGATGGTGTCCACGCTCATCCTATCCAAGTGGGGCCCGCCGGATCATCCGTTGCCGTGATCCGATAGAGACCCGCCTGCCCTGTCATCGAAGGGTTCACACAATAGGATTCACCAGGCAGGACCAAAGCCGTGTCACCGGTGGACAATGTGGTTTCATGATCGTTGATCGAAATGCGCCAGTGGCCGCTTGCAGGCATAAGAACGACGGCAGATGCTGCAACGGTTGGTTCGGTAACAGAAGACCCTCGTCCAAAGAAATCGACCTCAAACCCGGGTTTGTCCTTGATTATTCCATTCTCACCGATCACCCGAACGGGCTTTTTGGCCGACAAAGCCATTAGGTCCCAATAGCGCGCAACATATTTGCCTACGACATCCTCAACCGGAACTTCGGGGTAGTCCTTCAATTGCTCTTCAGTCAACAGAGGCATCGGATGCACATTGTGTGGCAGTTCCTGCCCCTTTTTGGAATCGTACAAAACCCCATTGTCACCCAGCATCAAACCATGTGCCTGCGCATCTTCAATAACCTGAGGGGCCCAGGTCACTCCGCCGCCTGCATCGTCGCCGCCCAGGATCGACATGATCATCCCATAGTCCTGACCGACATTTTCGAAACCTCGGAAAATACCCGTGGGAATGTTGAAAATATCGCCTTCTTCGGCAATGAATTCACCCGCTGTGCCATAGCGGCCCCAGAAGAAACGCCAACGCCCTTTGGCGACGAAAAAGACCTCGGCTGTGGTATGGCTGTGCAGTGAATTCCGGCATTTCGGAGGCTGCCCCGCAGCACCAATGTTAAAGCCAATCTTATCGGTAATATGGACATGCTGATCGGGGCTTTCGGACACGCCACCGCCGATGATGGTAAAGTTCTCTTTCTGATCGCTGCCCGGAGTATGGGCGTCGATGAAGGCGGTTTTGCAGGGCTGCAGTTCGCCGTAGCGGACGATGCGTTGTTGGATTGTGCTCATGATGGTCTCCTTGAAAATGGGGTGATGGGATCAATCCCGTCCCCCGGGAGGTCGGTTGTTCAAACGCCGCGCGCGCAGCGAGGCGCGATGCGTGTGAAAGCGCCGCGCCGCCTGACTGGCGTTCAGGGAGAGGCACATCGCAGCCACTCAGCCCTCCTGTCCCTGTAGCAGGATCTGTTTCCAGACCGAGGTCTCGTCGAACAAGGTGTATTCCCGGCGCAGCTGCGGCTGGCCGGCGATCAACTCGCCGAACTCACCGTGGCTGATGCCCAGAACATAGACCTGCGCACCTGTTGGCGCGCCAAAGACACCCCAGCCATCATGCTTGCCCCACAGGCTCCAGCGGATCGCGGCGCGAGGGGGCATATTCGGGTCATCGCGGCCAATCTGGTGTTCGATCTTGAACTCTGCGTTAGGGAAGCTGGCGCGCAAACCCATCCAGAACCGATCCACTGAGTCCCAGCCGTGACCGGTAACCCCGCCTACATACTCGGACTGAACAGCGCGGTCGTATTCGGTTTCGATTGCGCCCATTTCGGCATTCATGATCCGGGTCAGGATATCGGCGTAACGCTGCCCCCATTCATTGTCGTTGCCGGTTCCCTTGTAGGGACCGGACTGGTCGATCTCGGGTGTCAGCGGTTTGACGCAGTTCTCAGGTCCACCTTCGCGCGCGATCAAATCGGCGGCGTATTCCTTGGGGTCCCAACCCATCTGACGCACGATCGCCCCCTGATCGCGGATCAGCCATTCGTCATTGATCTGATTGTCGATGGCGTGGCAGTCGGCGAGAATCCGATAGCGCAGTTTGGTTCCGGTCGCCTTACCGTAAACACCTTCGGCCAAATGTGTCGCGGTCGAGATGATCCGGTGCGAACTTAGCATCCCCTCTTCCGGAGTACCGGACCAGATAACATCCTCTCCAAGCAATTGACGGTCAGGAAATTCGGCCAGAGTCGCCATGGTCGCGCCGATGACGTTCTGGTTGCCCAGCACCACCGACCCGGGCGAGCGCACGACGATATCCTTGCTATAATAGTCATGCAGCGTGACGATGCCGCGATCTTCCCAGATCTCTTTGGTGATCCCGATGATGTAGTCCGGAAAATCCCGGAATTTCGGATCAAAGCCCTTCATGTCTCAGTCCTTTGTGGTTTCCACCCCTTCGGCAAACGCGCCGAAGTCCGCACGACCAGAGGCCCGTCTATGGCCACTTTGCGTGGTTCGGCCGTGGCCGGGGTGTCGATGTGGTCAAGCAAAGCGGTGACGGTTTCAGCCACCATCAGATTGGCGCGCTGGCGGATTGTCGTCAGGTTATAGGCGGGCCACCCGGCGGGCGGCACGTCGTCATAGCCGATGACCGAGACATCCTCGGGCACGCGCAGGCCCAGTTCAAAGCGGATCACGTCCATCACCGCCAAAGCCATGTGATCATTGGCCACAAACACGGCGTCGGGCCGTTTGCCGGGGGCAACATCAAACATCCGGCGGGCGGCGGCGCGAGCGTTTTCGGTGTGGAAATCTCCGACATCATGGGCGAACACATCCTGCCCACCTTCAGCCAGGGCCGCACGGAACCCTGCCTCGCGGTCACGCTGGGTCGAGGCACCCTGCCAACCCGCGATATAGGCGATACGCTTATGTCCTCCGGCCAGTAGAAACTCAGCCACTTTGCGCCCGCCCGCATAGTTGTCCGAGGCCACCGTGGTGATCCCATCAATATCCTGCGAACGGTTGAACAGCACCACCGGAACGCCGGCCTGCTGACAGCGCGTGGCGATATCCGACGACATCGGAACCGAGGCAAGAATGACTCCGTCCACCTGATAATCCAGAATTTCATCCATCACGCCATCAATATTCCCGGCCGAGCGTGAGGCCATGAAAATCAGCACGTGATAGCCTTGTTCCTGCAACGCATTGGAGAGCTTCTCCAGGGCCTCGGGGTAGAAGTAATTCTCAAGATACCCCACCACCAAACCGATGATGCGGCTTTTGCCCGACACCATGGCGCGGGCCAGAACATTGGGCCTATACCCCAGTTCAGCGGCGGCTTTGCGCACTTTGTCTTCGGTCTTTTTGCTGACGGATGCACCAGGCGTAAACACCCGGCTGACCGCCGATTGGCTGACACCGGCCAGTTGCGCAACCTGCAGGGATGTGACCTTTTCAGCCATCAGTCCGCCGTCCACCCGCCGTCAATCAGCATCGAGGTACCGGTCACCAGCGCCGAGGCGTCTGAGGCCAGATAGGTGACCGCCCCCATGATGTCTTCGACTTCGCCCACGCGGTCGAGCTTGATCTTCTCCATGATCCAAGCGGCACGTTCGGGGTTATCAAACGTGGATTGTGTCAGTGGCGTGCGAATGAAAGTCGGGCAGACGGTGTTGATGCGGATTCGCTGTTTGCCCCATTCGATAGCCATCGCTTTGACCATGCCCTCAAGCCCGTGTTTGGTGGCGCAATAAAGCGCCCGGTCCACGCCACCCACATGGCCCATCTGGCTTGAGATATGAATGATCGACCCCGGCCTGTCCGCCGCCAGCAGCGCCTTGGCCGCATAGGACGACAGAAAATAGGCCGAGCGCAGATTGACGCTGGTAACTGCGTCGAAATCTTCAGGCGTGGTCTCCACAGCCGGGCTGTGGCGGGCGGTTCCGGCGGAGTTGACGACCACGTCAAAAGTACGGCCTTCGAACAGCTGTTTCAGCGCCTGCAAGTCGCCCTGATCCACCACGGTGGCCTCGGCAGACCAACCCTGCGCCTGCAGTGCGGCGACTGTCTCAGCCAGGCGATCCGCCCCGCGCGCAGCACAGACCACATGCGCCCCGGCCTCGGCAAGCGCCACGGCGCAGCCCTGACCGATGCCCGAGGAGGCACCGGTAACCAGCGCGGTTTTACCGTTTAGCGAAAACAAGGGGGTGCGGGGCAGGTCAGTCATCAATTCATTCCATCCGGTATTTCAATACGGCCCATATTCCGGGCCTTGTTGAATTCCCGCAGACGGGCGAACACGTCAACTCCCAGTTGGCGGTATGCGTCCAGAAGATCGACCAGAACCCAGTTTTCGCGGATCAGGCCATTCTCGAGCCGCCAGAAATCCAGGCTGCGCATGGTGATCCGTTGGCCCGAGGGCGCAATCCCCATCCAACCGTCATGGGTCACCGTCTGGATCATGTTCGGCCAGCCGGTGACGGCGGCGTATTCGCCATCGCCAAAGAAGTGATAGGTGATGTCATCCACATACTGCCCGCGATCCGGCATTCCGTTCAGGAACGGAATCTGGTGCCAGTTGCGAAACCCAGCATAGCCGCGCCCGGTTCCGATCCCGGCGGGGCCGTACCAGTTCATGCGGGGGTGCCAGAACTTCTCCATCTCCATCACCTCTGGCCCACCTTCTGATGGGTGTTTCTTGAGGTGATCCAGCATGTCGATGATGTGCTGGCATGTCTGCTGGCCTTTGACGACATCATATGGCCCCGGCACCAGACCATCCTGCGTCGCGGGACCCGGCACATGCCATTCGTGTCCCAAGCTGGGGGCCATAGGCCAGGCGTTGGCCTGCATCATCACTTCGGGGATGTCCCACAGCGCCTGCATCTCGACGATCTTACCGTCGTTGAAGCGATAGAATTCATGGAACCGCATTGTCACCTGATGGCCTGTTGGCGGGATATCCAACCATGGCCCGGTGAAGGTACCGGTATAATAACCGCCGCAACCGACCCAATCGGCACCGTGTTCATCCGGCCCGGCCATGACGATATAGTCGCGCCGCTCCAAATCAAGCCATGCGTCCAGCAGACCCTTAAAGGCGGTGTCATAGAAGGCATCGCTGCCGGTGCTGTCGCCAAACGGATGGCACAACCGAAACAGGGCGTCCGGGGCGCTGACCCTGGCCAGCGCCTGCCGCACACCCGTTTCGGTAAAGTCATACATAGCCGCCCTGACCGGCGCGATCAGGGCTTTATGCTGCGTATGAATATCACTCATTCGGCGGCGTCCCGATAGGGGGCCGCCTCGCCATAGGGCACGTTGATCCCGCCATAGCGGCGGACGCGGACGTTGCATTGCTCGGCATGACCCACGAAGCCTTCCAGCATACACAGGCGCGAGCCATATTCGCCGATCAGCGTCGCCGCCTCATCAGTCAGAACCTTCTGATAACTGTGTGTTTTCAAGTATTTACCTACCCAAAGCCCGCCGGTATAGCGCCCAGCCTTTTTGGTGGGTAGCGTGTGGTTGGTGCCAATCACCTTGTCACCGTTCGACACATTGGTGCGCGGCCCAAGGAACAGCGCGCCGTAGCAGGTCATGTTCTCAAGGAACCAGTCATCGCGGTCGGTCATCACCTGAACATGCTCGGAGGCAATGTCATCGGCGACCTGCAGCATCTCATCATAGGTGTCACAGACGATCACCTCGCCATATTCTTCCCAGGACACCTTGGCGGTGTCGGCGGTGGGCAAGATGCCCAGCAGGCGTTCGACCTCAGCCAGAGTATCTTCGGCCAGCTTGCGCGAATTGGTCAGCAAAACGCAGGGGCTGTTATAGCCATGTTCGGCCTGACCCAGCAGGTCGGTGGCGCAAAGCTCCGCATCCGCTGCAGTCTCATCGGCGATCACCATGGTCTCGGTCGGGCCGGCGAACAGGTCAATCCCCACGCGGCCAAAGAGCTGGCGCTTGGCTTCGGCCACAAAGGCATTGCCGGGGCCGACCAGCATGTGCACGGGATCAATGGTTTCGGTTCCCAGCGCCATGGCGCCAATGGCCTGAATGCCGCCCATGACGTAAATCTCATGCGCGCCGCCCAGATGCATGGCTGCGATCACTGCCGGGTTCGGTTTACCCTGAAACGGAGGTGTGCAGGCGATGATCCTTGGCACACCCGCCACGCTGGCCGTCGCCACCGACATATGGGCCGAGGCCACCATCGGGAACTTGCCGCCGGGCACATAGCAGCCCACGGACTGCACCGGGATGTTCTTGTGGCCCAGAATGACGCCGGGCAGGGTTTCAACCTCGATATCTAGCATCGAGTCGCGCTGCGCCTGCGCAAAGTTGCGCACCTGTTCCTGCGCGAATTTGATATCGTTCAGCTCGCGCTCGGTCAGTTGGCCGATCAGCTCGTCGATCTGATCTGGCGACAGGCGAAACGAGGCGGGGGAATAGTTGTCGAACTTCTCGCTCAACTCGCGCACGGCGGCATCACCCCGGGTTTCGATGTCCTTCAGCGTGGCCTCGACCACGGCGCGGGTCTTGGCGTCATCCTCGGCCCGGTCAGCGTCGGACTTACCGCGTTTGAGATACTCGATAGCCATAATCCTGATCCTTACTTGTCGGGGCGAGGGGCGGTTTTCTCACCTCGGTCAAAGGCTTCCCAGCCCTCGCCGTTGAACAGATCCACACCCAGCTGCGCGGCCACATGGGCGAAATCCACGTTCACCCAGTTGTCGACGATCTTGCCATCGACCACTTTCCAGAAATCCATGTAACGGATTTCAACCCGTTTGCCGGTGGGGGCGATTCCGAGGAATTCGCCGGAATGGGTGGCCTCTTGCCGGCCAAAGGCGGCGGCCCATTCGCCCATGTAAAGACGCGCTTCGTCAATGCAGGTCTTGTCGGAAAACGCCGCCTGGAAGGGGCGCTGCCAGTTGTCCTGAAACTCTTTCAGGCCAGTTTTGGTGCCACAGCCCTGATTACCCAACCAGCGGAATCCTTGCGAGAAGAACTCGCCGATATCATCAATGCGGTGGTCATTCAGACCATCGACCATCGTCTCGATCACACGTCGCGTTTCATCCGTTTTGGACATGTCCGTATCACGGGTCAGAACGGCTTGTTCCGGGCGGGAACCCTTCATTTCTTTATCCTTTTACTGCGCCAGCGGTCAGGCCACTGACGATTTGGCGTTGGAAGATCATCACAAGGAAGAACAGCGGGGCGATGATCGACACCGCGGCAGCCACGGCGACCACCTGATCGGTCGTCGTTGTCTCGCGGTTGAACATGCCCGCAATGGCGGGGACCATCGTCTGGTTCTGCGCATCAAGCAGCAGCGAGGTCACAAGAAAGTCGTTATAGGCCAGCAGGAAGCTGAACAGCCCGGTAGTAATCACCCCCGGCCACATCACCGGCATGATCACCCGGCGGAAGGCCTGAAAGTGGTTGCAGCCATCAACCCGCGCGGCTTCGTCCAGTTCAGCTGGGATGTTCTGAAAGAACGAGCGCAGCATCCAGATCGTGAACGGCTGGTTGATCGCCACCAGCACCGCGATCACGGCGAAAGGTTTGCCATAAAGCGTCGGTGCATTCTCACCCAGAATAGGCGCCAGCCATTCGGCTGAGTTGATGAAGACCGGCAGATAGCCTGCCACCAGAACCGAATGTGGCAGCGCGCGAAAGATCAGCGCGATCAGCAAAATCCAGAAAGCCAGTGTCGAGCCCGACCGCGCCAGCCCATAGCCGGCCAGCGTGCCTACGGTAAGCGACACGGTCACCACTCCAGCGGTAACGATCAGCGAGTTCTTGAAGTTGTTGGAAAAGCCCCGGTCGACCCAAACGGTTTTATAGTGCTCAGTCGTCATGCCCAGCACGTCACGACCCAAGGGGCCAAACAGTGGGTTCAGCACATTCAGAACCGCCGGCAGAACCACAAAGAATACCAGCAGGAAGGCGATCAGGGCGACAAGCACTCCGACCACCCAACCGAACCATTCCTGGCCCGGTGACGTGTGTTCCTTGATCTTCGCGGGCAGCACTTTGGTCACGACCTTGGCCGCGCCCCAGATCACTGCGATGCCAAGGATGATATCAAGAACCGACAACCCGTTGCCTGTGGCCAGCGTCGCGGGGCCAAAGATCACGTTCAGCGCGTTGCTGTCATAGGCATCCACAGGGGATTTGACGCTCATGATCGCGATCCAGACAATCGGGAAGGCGGCGACAAGGCACCAGAACGCGAGGAAGATGTTCGAGGTCAGCCGCAGGCTGAGAGGTTGGCGAAGCGCGCGCGAGGACATATCAGTGGCCTCCTTTATGGTCGCGCCAAGTGCGGCGCAGCGGCAGGATCAGCAGAAGGACGATCCCGATCATGGTCAGCATCGCGCTGGCCGAGGCCCGGCTGATCGACCGGTTGCCCGCCTGATCCGGCACGAGGAAGTCGAAGGTCAGCCATTGCAGAGAGATGACATAAGCCTGGCTGGAGAAACCGACGATCTCTTCGAACACCCGGTAGGCGTCCATCAGGTGGATCATCGACACGAAGATGATCAGCGGCATCAGATGCGGAATGACGATGTACTTCATGCGCTGCCAACGAGTCGCCCCATCGATCACGGCGCTTTCCAGACTGTCCTGATTGACGGTCTGTAATCCGGCATAGAACACAACGGCCGCAAACGGGGCCACGTGCCAGACGCGGTAGAACATCATCAGGATTTCAATGGTCCACGCCTGCGCAAACAAGGCGATATCGCGGTTCAGCCACCACTCCAGCAGCGCGGTCAGGATGCCGTCCCCACGGAACAACCAGTTGATAGACAGTGCGCCGATCACCGGCGTGATGATGAAGGGCAATAGCGAAATAAAGATCACCGGTCCGCGGATTGACCCCGCGGCGTTGTTGATCAGAACCGCAATACCCAGCCCGAACCCGATGACCAGTGGCAGCGTGATCAGCGTGAATGTCAGTGTGAAACGCAGCGCCTTCCAGAAATTGATGGTGGACAGGACCGACCAATTGCCCTCAGTGATCGCGCGCCAGGCCCGCTCGGGCTCCAGCACGTTGCGATAGCTTTGCAGGCCAACATATTCCGTCCGGGTGATCACCTCACCATGTTCATCCAGCTTGGGCTGCGATTTCAGCTCGGTCACGCAGGTCTGGGTCAGGAAGCCGGGTGTGCAGGTTTCGACCTCGACCGTCTCATAGACGGGTTGGGTGATATAAAAGCTCTGTTTGAACACGCTAACCAGCGGGAACGCGATAAAGAGAAGCATCATAAAGACAGAGGGGCCAACAAAGGCGGCAAATGTCCGGAAATTCATGGCTCTGCCTTTCTCATGGTTCTCGGGTGGGAAAAGAGGGAGGGCACGGGGCCCTCCCCAGAGAGGATCAGTTGCTGATCAGACCGGCCTCTTTCGCGGCGGTGATGTAATCCGCCTCGATATCGGCCAGCGCGGTTTGCGCATCTTTAGCACCGGTCAGGTAATCGGCCAGACCATTGCCCAGCGACGTGTGCATGATGCCCATGGGACCAGACGCAGGATATGGTTTAGCACCACCTTCTGCCGAGGCCGCAGCGCCCGCAGCCAGCTCACCCGGTGTGTACGCCGTGCTCAGCCAGACAGCGGTGTCGTTGTTTGCGCCAACCATCTCGGCATCGATACCTTCCATCACCAGACGGAAGGCCGCGTCTGCTTCTTCTTCGCTCATGTTCGAGGCCAGGACGATGCCGTCCCACCAAACGGTCGTGGCTGGAACCGAGGACCCCATCGGCGCAGAGGCCATGGTGACCTTGCCGACAACTTGGCTTTCAGCCTCATCATTCATGGCAGCGGCCCGGCTGGCCCACAGGTTGGCCATGGCAATCTTGCCCTGTTGGAATTGCTGCTGGACATAGGTGGAGTCCGAGACGAGGTATTCCGGGTCCATATAGTCCGTCATCGCTTTCAGCATTTCCAGCGCAGCTACGCCTTGCGCATTGTTGATTGCGGGCATGTTGCCGTCACCAAAGAATGCGCCACCTTCGCCCAGATACATGTTGACGAATTCCTGACCAAGGTTCCAACCGGTCTTAAAAGTGCCCCCGATCGGATAATCCATTACACCGGCTTCTTTGATCTTGGCCGCTGCATCTATAATCTCGCCATATGTCTTTGGTTCTTCGATGCCCAGATCAGCCAAAACATCATTGCGATACATCAGGTGCTGCGCATTGACCATGAAAGCAATTGCCATTGTCTTGCCATCGACTTTGATCAGCTGGTTCGGCAGCAGGTTCTGGCCGTATTTTTCGACCAGATCATCCAGAGGCCGGATTGTGCCTGCGTTCAGCAAGGGCACGAGGGTCGCGTTGGATACGCCGCCGATTTGATAGAGCGACGGGTTGGCAGCGAAAGCTTCGGGCTGCTTCTCGCGGAATTCCTGATCCAGCGAAGCGCTGAAGTTGCCGCATTCGGCCATCGCGTCCGTCACCGCTTTCCACGCTTCGAAACCCGCTGATAGCGACTTCAGCGGCACTTCGTTTTCATAAGAACAGGCCGCTGATGCACCGCTTGCTGCGATGGCCATGGCCCCTGCCAAAAGGATCGTCTTGAGTTTCATGCGTTTCTCCCTGTCAGGATGGGTCCGTCGTCGACGTCCGGACCGCTGCTATGCCCGTATGGGCTGTTATGGGGGTTACTCCCCGATCCGAGCACCGCTTCCAGCTTCGAAGAGGTGACAGATTTCTGTTGGCACTGAGAATGAGACATTGTCCCCTATCTCGGCACGGAAAGATTTGTCGGCCTTGACCGACACCAAAGCTCCACCGACCCGGACCGAGATCATGGTCGCGTCGCCCAGCAGCTCCAGCGTGTAGATCGGAGCGGTGATCTGGCCCGCGCCTTCAGCAAGGCTGGCATCCTCGGCCCGGAACCCCAGAGTCATTGGGCCATCGGGGGCGCTGACCGCTATCTCGACATGCTCAGCACGGAATACGCCACCTGTGACCTCGCCCTCGATCAGGTTCATAGCCGGTGAGCCGATAAAGCTAGCTACAAAGGTATTCGCTGGTCGGTCATAGATTTCGGTCGGACTGCCGACTTGTTGCACCACGCCCTGTTTCATCACCACAACACGGTCGGCCAGAGTCATCGCCTCGATCTGGTCGTGGGTCACATAGATCGTCGTCACCGCCAACTCATGACTGAGGTTCTTGATCTGCGCCCGGGTCGAGACCCGCAGCTTGGCATCGAGGTTAGACAGAGGCTCGTCCATCAGGAAGACATTCGGTTCCCGCACGATGGCGCGGGCCAGCGCCACACGCTGCCGCTGACCGCCCGACAGTTCGGCCGGTTTGCGATGCAGAAAATCGTCAAGCTCGACCATAGCGCTGGCGCGGCGCACCTTGTCGTCATGGGTCGCTGGATCGATGCCACGCACTTTCAGCGGAAAGCGGATGTTTTCATAGACGTTCATGTTCGGGTACAAGGCATAGCTTTGGAACACCATCGCCACGTCACGGTCCTTGGGTTCCAGATCATTAACGACCTTGCCGTCAATCAGAATCTCGCCCTCGGTCACGTCCTCAAGCCCGGCGATCATCCGCATCGTGGTGGTCTTACCACAGCCCGACGGGCCCAGCAGCACCAGAAACTCGCGATCTGCAATGGTCAGGTCGAAATTGTGAACCCCAATGAACGAGCCCCATCGCTTACCCACGTTGCGTAACTGAATTTCCGCCATGGTGCCCCCACAAAGATTCGCTTGCATACGTTTGCAAAACTGTAATTCGCATATATCAAATCAGGCAAGACATTTTTGCATACGTATGCAAGAATATTGGAAAAAACGCCCGATCAAAAGATTCGCGCGCCTCGCAACACTTTGACAATAAATGGAAAAATCGTGAGTTTTCAGACCCAAAAAAAACTTGTCTATGCGTTTCAAACGGCCATGGATACCGCAACAGAGCATGACATCCCAAAGGTGATGAGCCAATTCAGTACGACGGATTTGAAGTGGCGTGGTTTTCATCCCTTCAACGAAATCAGCGGTGCTGACCAGGTTGCCCGGCAGTTTTGGCAACCTTTGAGGTCCAGCCTCGCCCACATGCAGAACCGTGTCGATATCCTGTTCGCGGGGCACAACTCACTACATGACCCAGACGACGTATGGGTCGTTTCCATGGGACATTTGATGGGGTTGTTCGACAAACCGTGGCTGGGTATCCGCGCGACCGGCAAGATGGCGTTCCTGCGGTATTGCGCATTCTACAAAGTCTCAGGCGACCGGATTGTCGAAACAGCGATGTATTTCGACATTCCGCATTTGATGGTGCAGGCCGGGCAAAATCCGTTTCCCCCGCAAACAGCGGCGCATTTGGTCCAACCCGGGCCGTTGACCCATGACGGCCTGCTGTGGAACGAGCAACCCATTGAAGAAGGCAATAAGACTCTGGCGCTCATCAATGCTATGATCTCGGATCTCGGGCAGTGGAACAGCGGAATGACATTGCAAGAGGAATTGGCCCGAACCTGGCACCAGGACATGATCTGGTGGGGGCCCGAGGGTATTGGCGCGACCTACACAATAGACCGTTATGCCAAACAACATTCCGGGCCCTTTCGTGCAGGTTTCACAGAACGCTCAAAGACAGAACATGTCTGTCGGCTGGCCGAAGGAAACTACGGCGGCTTCTTTGGCTGGCCAAACTTCACTGCAATACCGTCAGGAGGGTTCATGGGCATGCCATCCACTGGCAAGCCGGGCGAGTTTAGGGTGATCGACATTTATCGGCGCGCCGATGATAAACTGGCCGAAAACTGGGTG
The DNA here is from genome assembly GCF_056542685.1 of Ruegeria sp. AB6. Lineage (NCBI taxonomy): Bacteria > Pseudomonadati > Pseudomonadota > Alphaproteobacteria > Rhodobacterales > Roseobacteraceae > Ruegeria > Ruegeria sp. AB6. Next base: position 158,945 of record NZ_JBQGAD010000004.1, read on the forward strand.
TTCATTGATTTGCTGCATTTTTGGAAACAGCAAGGGGTGGACGTTCTTACTCGGACAACGGGGATCAAACAAACCGGAGGATGAATGTGGACTTGCGCCACCTCAACTCCATTGAAACGGTGTAGAAAACAAGCATTTCTGGAAGTCGCGCACAAGGCGTGTACGGGTTTGCCAACAAAACATCGGTCTGCATTGCCCGCTGGATGCATTCGATAATGCTTTGAAGCTGCGGGCAAGACCGCCAACCAAATGAGCCATCCCCACTAGACTTTTCAATCCCCTATCGTACTGTTGCCGCATTATTTGGTCGGGGTATCCGTGTGTCGGTCAGGGTGGTATCACTCGTCTTAATGGCGTCGAGTTGGCTGTTTTGCGCGATCTCAGCTGCTTCTGGGGAAACTCTGTCTCATTGGGTGCAACTTGGACCGGATCGCGAAATAGTTGTCCGTGCTATCTCGGCGTCGCCAAAATGTCCTTTGCTACAAGTCGAAGGCCGTTCTGTCGCCATGCAGAAAAGGGCAACACCATCGGCCCAGTTCCCGGGCCACGTTTGCGAGCATCGGGCTCAGGAAACCCTTGGTCAGGTATCTGTGGACACAAAGGTGCTTCCAACGCTCAGCCCGACCGTAGAACGTATCGCTGTCATTGGTGATACCGGCTGCCGCATTCGCGGAAACAGGGCCCAGGCCTGCAATGATCCGAGTGCCTGGCCCCTGACGAAAATTGCAGAGGAAGTCGCGTCCAGATCGCCGGATTTGATCATTCATGTCGGCGATTATCTGTACCGGTCTTCGGAATGCCCGGACGCGGAAAAATGCGGCGGCTCACCATTCGGAGACACGTTTCAGGCCTGGTCTGCCGACTGGCTAACCCCGGCGGAACAGCTGTTCCAGGCCGCGCCGTTTCTTTTTCTCAGGGGAAATCACGAAAATTGCGGACGTGGAGACAAAGGGTGGTTTCGGTATTTCGCAGACGGCCCGGTGCCGTCAGATTGCCCAGCAGTTTCCCAGCCATGGATCACATCTGTCGATGGGTTGGATCTGATCGTATTTGATTCCTCCGCCGGTCCCGCGCCTCATAGCAGCCCCGACTTGCTACCGGAATATTCGCAAATGGCGCGCGATCTCTTCGCAAGAACCAATGGCGAAGGCTGGCTTCTGACACATCGCCCGCTTTGGGCGAACATGCGCGCATTTGGGGAGCTGATTAACGGGGATGACACCCAGCGCGCAGCCTTTGGCGGTGCCATGCCCCAGGCCGTCACCCTCATCCTGTCGGGTCATATTCATGCGTTTCAAGCCATCGACCTGTCGGACGGTCCGGTTCAAAGCATCGTCGGCAACAGTGGCACGCAGCTTGATCCAATGCCCACAGGCGTTGCAAGGGATATCGAAATCGCCGGACACTTGGCAGACCTTGTGGTCAACAATGGCGAATTCGGTTTCTTGATGTTGACCAAGGGCACTGACAATACATGGCTGATGGAGGCCATTGGGGACACCGGGCAGGTTCAAATTCGGTGCCAGTTGGCCGAAAGCAGGCTCACCTGCATTTAACAGGCAGTCACTCTATGGCCTTGTTGGAAACCCACAGGAGTTACTGAATCAGCCCACGAAAACGTGCCAGCAGGATAGGCGTCAGATACATCGGGATTTGGTAACACCCCACAAAAATCAACAATGGGGCCGCTGCCTCTTCCGGCAAAACGATCAGGAACAGGGCAATATTGCGATTGCCCGCGTAGATCGCCGTTGGAATGGACATGTCCAACCGTGCCCAGTTTGAAACCAACAATGCCCCGCTCACGAGGACGAAATTGATGGCAAGCGCTGCCATGAGCCAAAGAAGCAGAGCCAGAGGTTCGGTTTGCAAAAGCGGGCCTATCGCGCTCATCAACCCGACCACGACGACGCCCAGCAATAGGGCGGAACACCCGTCCAAGGCACCCTGTTCCCTTGGCTGCCCCATAACGGGCAACAGATGACGAATGGCAAATCCGATCCCGACCGAAACAAGGATCGCTGCAAGAAGGCCAAGGGACAAGCTGATCCCACTCAAAACCCCTCCACCCGCGGGATCGAGGATAAGGAACACTGGAAGGGCCGTGATCGGAAACAACGCCGTTCCGATGACCAAAATCCGCATTCCCGGTGCCGGGTCCTGACCCATCATGATCGCGAAATTCGGAGCACCTGTCAGTGAAGGCGCAGCCAGCATCAAGGAAACCGCCATCGCCAAAGGGAAGTGCGATAGATCCAACGCCGCCAAGGTAACAATCACAATCAGCGGCAACACCGCTTGCAGAGCCACGATGCGCAGCACTGTCGCAGTCAAATCACTTTGGACACCCAACGCCTGTTTTGCGCCTACACGAATGCCGGTGACCAGCAGCAGCAAAACCACCAGAACCCCGATCCACGGACGCAAAAACTCGGCAAGGCCTGGGGCCAGCAATCCTGCAATTAGCCCGGCAATCAGGCAGTAGCGGCCTTGCTGCCCCAGCCAGCCAAGCGCTGAAACCACCTGTCAGGGCGCCTGTCGCATGGTTTCAGGCAACCACATGGCAACATCCGGGAACCAGATCAGAACAAAGCACATCAGCACCATGATTATGAACATCGGAAACGCGGCACGGGTGATATAGCCCATCTCATGCTCTGTCATGCCCTGCAAAACAAACAGGTTGAAGCCGATCGGCGGCGTGATCTGCGCCATCTCGACCACGACGACGACGAAGATACCGAACCAGATCAGGTCGATCCCCGCCTCGCGCACCATCGGTTCGACCACCGCCATGGTCAGAACAACCGAGGATATTCCGTCCAGAAACATGCCCAGCACGATGTAAAACACCATCAGGATCATCAGCAACTCAAAGCGCGACAGTTCCATCGCGGCGATGCCGTCCGCCAAGGCGCGCGGCAGGCCGGTGAAGCCCATGGCCAGTTTCAGAAACGCAGCGCCCGCAAGGATCAGCGCGATCATAGCCGAGGTCCGGGTCGCCCCCATCAAGCTTTCCGTAAAGGTGTTCCAATTCAGCGACCTCTGACTGGCCGCAAGAACCAAGGACCCTATGACTCCGATGGCTGCAGCTTCGGTCGCGGTGGCGTAGCCCGCATACATCGACCCGATCACAACAAAGATCAGACACATGACCGGGATCAGAAAACGAGAGTTTTTTAGCTTTTCACCAAAACTCATGAACGTTTCCTGTTTCGGGTTCCAGGCACCCGAGAACCACGAATACAGCGCCACATATCCCATGAACATCAGCGCCAGACACAGACCCGGAAACACCCCGGCAAAGAACAGTTGCGTGATGCTTTCATTCACGGTGACGCCATAGACGATCAAAGCCAGCGACGGAGGGATCATCAGACCCAGCGTCGCAGCACCCGCCAATGTCCCAATTACGATCCGCTCGGGGTAGTTGCGCGCCCGCAGTTCCGGGATGGACATCTTACCAACCGTGGTCAGCGTCGCGGCAGAGGACCCTGACACAGCCGCAAAGACCGTACACCCCACAATATTGGTATGCACCAATCCTCCGGGCAGCCGCGCCATCCAGGGCGACAAACCGCGGAACATGTCTTCGGACAGTCGCGTTCGGAACAGGATCTCTCCCATCCAGATAAACAGCGGCAGCGCTGTCAGGGTCCAACTTGAGGATGATGCCCAGATTGTGGTGATCATCGTGTCGCCTACCGGGCGGGTCGTGAACAGCTCCATCCCGACCCAGGCCACACCCATCAGCGCCAGGCCAACCCAGACGCCTGTGCCCAGAAGAAGAAACAGGACGAACAGGAACAGAGAGATTGCATAGATTTCTTCCATCGCCCTACTCTCCGAAACTCTGATCGACGAGATCACGCTGAATCCGGTGATCGCCCCGGAAAATGACGTGTACGAGGTGATCGGTCAGCGAGATGGCGAGAATGCCGCCCCCGACGACCATGACAGATTGCGGAATCCATAATGGCGTCGCATCCTGTGCCTGGCTGACTTCGTTGAATTTCCAAGACCAGTACGTGAACCAATAGGCGTAATACACAAAGTACCACATCACCGCTGCCGCAATGGTGAAGCACCAGATTTCTAGCACCCGACGAAACGCCTGCGGGACAGCGTTCAACAGGATCGAAACCCGGATATGCGCGCCCCGGTTCAACGCATTGGCAAAGGCAAAAAAGCTGGCCGCTGCCATCGCATAGCCCGCGTAATTCGCCGCACCGGGAAAGATTTCACCCGTCCAGCGCGCCACCATCTGCGCAACGATCAGCAACAGGATCGCAATCAGGCATAGCGCAGCCAGCACACCGGCCGCAAAATAGAGAAAATCGAGAAAGCGGCGCAGGCCGCGCAAGGCACCCGTCATAGGTCGGTCTCCGGGGCAGAAAAGGCCCGGACCAGTGCAGAGGTCCGGGCGAAGGTACTTATTGCGCTGCGTTATAAGCGTCCAGAATGGCCGCACCGGTATCTCCCGCCGCTTCCAGCCATTCGGCGGCCATGGTTTCACCCACGCCCCGCAGATCGGACATCAACTGGTCACCCGCCGGAGCAACCGTCATGCCGCCTTCGGCCAGACCTGCCAGGGTGAAGCCGGTATATTCCTTGGCGCGCCATGTCCCCGCGTATTCGGCCAACTCGGCACAGGCCTTGATCACGTTCTTGTTCTGATCAGAAACGCCGTTCCAAACGTCGTTATTGATCAGCATGTAGTTGCGCGGCAACCACGCGTCGACGGAATAGAAATGGCTGAGGCTTTCCCAAACCTTCCGGTCATAACCCGTAGCCCCAGACGACACCATCGACTCGGCCACGCCTGTCGCGAAGGCTTGACTGATCTCAGCCGCTTCGATGGACACGGGCAGCATCTTGGTCAACTCGGCCATGCGGGCTGTTGCATTGTTGTACGAACGGAACTTCAACCCTTCCATATCAGCGATGGAATTCACTTCCTTGTTAAAATACAGCCCCTGCGGCGGCCACGGTACAGAATAGAGCATCGTCATGTTCTGCTCGGCCAGCAGATCCTGCACATGCGGCAGCGCCACTTCGTACAGCTTCTCATGCTCGTCAAACGAGGACACGAGGAAAGGAACAGAATCCCAACCGAAGATGGCGCTTTCATTCTGATGTCCGGACAGCAGACGCTCACCAATCGGCACCTGGCCGGTTTGAACCGCGCGCTTGATATCGGCCCCGGCATAAAGCGACCCGGAAGGGTGGGTGGTAATCTCGATCTCACCACCGGTGCCGGTGGTCACACATTTGGCAAATTCCGCACCGGTAACCGAATGAAAGTTCGAACCCGAATACGCCATGGGCAGATCCCACTTTTCCTGCGCGGCAGCGGGCAGCGCCAACACGGTCGCCGTGGCAATGGTTGCACAAGTTGTTTTAATTTTTGTCATTTTAGTCTCCCTGATGGTCAAAACTTCGCGGCTTCATGCAAAACGCATGGGATCAAATGCACCGATGTCGGTGTTGACAGGTTGGCCCGCGACAAGACCTGCGACGATCCTTCCCGTTTTCGGGGCACCGGTCAATCCAATGTGGTGATGGCCAAAAGCGGTGAACACGCCGGTCTCCCGTACCTCTCCAATCAGAGGCAAGCTGTCCGAGGGGGCCGGACGGTGTCCAAGCCAGGGCACCTCTGCCTTGTATGTCAGGTTTGGAAAGGCCGCCTTGGCCTTACGACGCAGCAGGTTCAGGGCTGCGTCATTGGGGCCTGCGTTCAATCCGCCGAACTCGACCACTCCGGCGCAGCGCAAGCCCGCAGCCATTGGCGTTGCCACAAATTTCCCGCTGGCCACCATGATGGGATGGGACGGGCCACTTTCGGCGTCTTCGAATATGATGTGATAGCCACGCTCGGTCTCAAGTGGAATGTCCAAACCCAGCTTCTGCATCAATAGCTTCGACCAAACACCTGTCGCTAATATTAGCTGATCGCAAGGATGCGGTCCTGCCGATGTCAAAACAGCGGACACCTTATCGTCCGTCATCTCGACATCCTTGATCTCGGCCTGCTGAATGGCGCCGCCGGCAGCTTGGAACACGTCTGCCAGAGCTTTTACATATCCACCGGGGTCCCGGACATAGCCATGATCGGCCATCGTTGCCAACAAACCGACCGAGGGCGCAAGGTTTGGCTCAAAATCTCGCAGCGCATTTCCTTCGCGAATGATCGGTTCAAATCCCGCATCCCGGCGCAGACCCCAAGTGTAGCTGTCCGCCTCGAAGGCCGCCCGGTCGGCATAGGCAAAGGAATAATCACTCTCCTGCACCCAATCCGAGGCGGTTGTACCCGCGACCAGAGACTTGTGCTGCTCGACACTGTCGGCGACGATTGTGGTCAACCCGCTGGATATGCGGCGGGTGTCGCTGTCATTTGCGGTACCCAGATACTTGATCAGCCATGGCAGCAATTTCGGAAAGTATCCCCAGCGCATAAACAGCGGAAAGTCCGGGTTCATCAGCATCTTAGGCGCTTTTCGCACCAATCCCGGTGCCGTCACCGGCGCAACCGAACAGGCGGCGATCACGCCTGCATTGCCATGAGACGTGCCTTCGCCCGGCGGAAGCCGATCTATGATCGTCACGTCTGCATCAGAAAAGCGGCGTAGCCAGATACCTGTCGATACGCCGACAATTCCCGCACCTGCTATGATGATCCGTTTTGGAATGGTCTCGCCCTCTTTCTGTATACAGATCAATGCACAGTATTGCCTTCAAAGCAAGCCTTGCGTATTTTAGCTGCAAATCTCAGGGAAAACGGTTGTGACACTCGCAGTTTCCAATACCGAAGACACAGTCAGCACAGTTTATGCGCAGCTGCGATCCATGGCCGCCTCTTTTGCGTTCAAACCGGGCGAGCGGATCAACGAATCCGCACTGTCCCGCGACCTTGGAGCCAGCCGCACCCCCTTGCGCGAGGCTTTGAACAGGCTGGTGGCCGAAGGGTTCGTCGATTTTCATGCCGGGCGTGGATTTTTCTGCCGGGCCCTGACCGATGAGCGGATTACCCATCTGTACCAGGCGCGCATGGCCATAGAGTGTGAAACAGCACGCCAAGCAGCACTACGCGCCGAGTCCGACGCCCTAGACGACATCAACGCCTCGCTGGACAGTACAGCAGACGAATATGCCACGTGCTCGGATCCCTTGCGGTTGTTGGAGCTGGACGAGGCGTTTCATATGAGCCTTGCGCGATTGGCGGATAATCCCGAACTGACGCGGCTGCTGACAACGATTTATGACAAGATCCGATTTGTGCGCGCGGCAGACCTGCGCAGCTTGCAGGCCGCTGGGCGGACCACAACCGAAAGGCATCGCATCATACTGGATCTGGTCCGGAATGGGGACGCAGAGGGCGCAGCGAAAGCGATGCGCCAACATATCGAAAACCGTGCGCAGCATGCGTCAGCCGCTGTGCGCCTTGCCTTCGCAGATCTTTATGCCCCGCAGGATACACCCTGATGACAACATTTGGCGGTAAAACCATATACGGAGCATCGGTCGGCATCCTGATGCTAAACACCCGATTTCCCCGCATTCCGGGCGATATCGGCAACGCCGGCACCTGGCCCTTCCCGGTGCAATACAAGATTGTCTCAGCGGCCACGCCAGACAATGTGGTCCGCGGCGATGCAACCCCGCTGCTGGGTGCATTCATAGAGGCCGGACAAGAACTGGTGGCCATGGGCTGCGATGGCATTGCCACAAATTGTGGCTTCCTCGTCCCGTTCCAAACCGAACTTTCGCGCGCGCTTGGGGTGCCTGTTGCATCATCCTCGCTGCTTCAGGCCCCGCTGATCCGTCAATCCCTGCCCGCCGATCAGGAGCTGGGTATCCTGACGATCTCGTCCGAAACGTTGACCACCGCCCATCTTGATGCCGCCGGCATACCCGAGGGAACTCCCGTCGCCGGCACGGGTGCCGGGTCTCATTTCACCACGCACGTGTTGGGCGATGCTGCAGAGATCGACTTTGAACAGGCGCGCATGGACAATGTTCGCGCAGCCCAAAAGCTGGTCTCGGACCACCCCAATATCGGCGCGATCCTTCTTGAATGCACCAATATGGTCCCCTACGCCGCCGATATCCGCCGGGCGACGGGGCGTCCCGTTTTTTCCATCTACACCTACCTGCTTTGGTTCCAGTCTGGCTTGCTGCCACGGCGGTTCCCACCGCATCTTGACGATATCCCGCAGGACCAGCCATGAGCGACCATCGCATCATCGACCTGCGTGTCCATTGCGTTCACATCCCGGCGCAGGCCGTCCACTCACACGGTTCGGGCGATGTGGGTGGTATAAACGCAGCCCTGTGCGAATTAACCACAGATAGCGGCCTGACCGGATGGGGTGAGGCTTCACCCTGGCCCGTCTTTACCGGCACGCTAGAGGCCGCCGCCGCCGCGCTGCATGTGCATCTGCGACCGCACGCCGTTGGTCAGGATCCATGCCAAGTAGAGCCGATCATGACGCAGGCGGATCGCGTGCTGGTTGGTCATCCCGAAGCCAAAGCCGCTCTTGAGTCGGCGCTACTGGACCTGACCGGTCAGATCACCGGGTTGCCCATTGCCGAATTGGTCGGCGGCAGGCATCGCGGCGAAATGCCGTTGAGCTTTTCGGTTGCGAATCCCGATTTCGGGGCCGACCTCGAAGATATTGCGCGTTTGTGGGGCGATGGGGTGCGCCTGTTCAAACTCAAGACCGGGTTCGCCGATCATGCCTTCGACCTCATGCGGCTGGAACACCTGCGTAAAACATATGGCGAGGCAATACGCCTGCGGATCGACTATAATCAGGGGCTTCTGGCCTATGACGCCATCCGCCATATTCGCGACCTTGAAGCTTTCCGACCGGATTTCGTCGAACAGCCGGTCCGGATGCATGAACGCGAAGCGTTGGCCCAGATCACACGCGCCGTCGATGTCCCCATCATGGCGGACGAGGCCGTGTTCAACGTGCATCAGGCGCTTCAGGGCGCCGGTGATCGCATTGCAAACATCTTTTCTTTAAAGACCGCCAAATCAGGCGGCATCCGGCGCTGTATCGAGATCGCCGCGATCGCCCGCGCGGCGGGGATTGATGTCTACGGAGGCTGCATGTTCGAAACCTCGATCGCGCACATGGCAGGCACCCATCTTATGGCGGCCATCCCCGACCTGACGCTGGGGTGTGAGTTCTACATGTCCACCTACTATGCCCAGGCCGACATTGCGCAGTCGCCCTTCCCCGTCCGGAACGGTCATGTGCAGGTTCCCAAAACGCCGGGGCTGGGCATCGCCCCGGATCCCGACATGTTGGGGCGGTATCGCACCCAGCTTTTGAAGGACACATGATGGCCGAATTAATACGAATGAACGGCGCACAGGCTTTGTTGCGGATGCTTGAGCTGCACGATGTGACCCATGTGTTCGGCTTGCCCGGCGAGACAACCATTGGTTGGTACAAGGAATGGCGCGCCAATTCAGACATTGAATTCGTCCTCACCCGCGACGAACGCACAGCCTCATACGCGGCCGAAGCCTATGCCAAGATCACCGGCAAACCCGCCGTGCTCGAAGCACCAAGCCCCGGCGTCACCCATTGCAGCCCCGGCATCACCGAAGCGTTTCTCAGCTCGGTGCCGGTGATTTTCTTCTCGTCCGATATCCCGATCAATCAGGACAAAAGGCACGGGCTGACCGGGGTCGATCAAACAGCACTGTACGATAGCATCTGCAAGGAATCCTTCACGGTCACGAACGTCCGAGAAATTCCGTTTCTGCTGCGCCGAGCGTTTCGCGTCGCAACCTCGGGCCGCCCTGCCCCTGTTCATATCCGCATCCCGATCAACATCTTCGGTGAAGAGGCCGACCTGAACGACCTTTATGCCGAACCGGAATACGCAGCCTATCCGGCGCACCGGCCCGTAGCCGATCACGGCAAGTTGCGGGGCGCCATCGACGCGTTGCTTTCGGCCAAGCAGCCCGCGATTGTCTGCGGTCAGGGTGGGCTGATCTCAAAGGCGGGCGACGTCATTTTGGAACTGGCCGAGCTTCTGCAAATTCCGGTCGGCACGACCACGCCCGGCAAGGGCACTATTCCCGAAAATCATCCCCTGGCCTTACGCGTCGTCGGTGCGCGTGGTGGTATGGAGTATTCCAACCAATATGTGCACGACGCCGATCTGATCTTTTTCATCGGGTCCAACACCGACAGCGCCGCGACCGATCATTGGAAACTATATGGCGACCCACAGAACAAAACCTTTGTGCATCTCGACATCGCCGAGGCCCATATCGGCAACAATTTCCCAGTCAAGATCGGCCTTGCTGGTGATGCCCGTGCCAGCCTGGCCTATATGCTGGAAATCCTGAAATCCGAGCATCCCGGTTTGACCCGACCCCGTATTGATCTGACCCAGACAAAGCGCACTGCGCTAGACAAGGTGTTCAACGCGAATATCCCGATGCCAGAGGGAACGATATCGCCCGTGAAGCTGTCGCAAGTGTTGGACCGGATCATGCCTGCCGACGCAATCGTCACCTCCGAACCCGGCGTCAGCGCTATTTACCCTTCTGCCCTTCTGACCTTCCGTGAGGCCGGCCGTCGCTATATCACCAATTATTCGATGGGCGCGTTGGGCTATGCCATTCCTGCGGGACTTGGCGCGTCTTACGCCACCGAAGGGCCGATCATATCGCTGACGGGGGATGGGTCGATCGGGTTTGTACTGGGAGACATGGAAACCGTAAAGCGGTCGGGCAAGAACGTGACCATTATCCTGAATCGAAACGACAGTTTCGGTTGGATCCGGGGCGAGGCCATCTTGCTGGATGACGTCGACGCGCCCTGGACAACCGATTTCGGCGCCGTGGACTATCTGAAAGTGGCTGAAGGCTTCGGCTTTAAGACTGCCCGCATCACATCCGAAGACGAAATAGAGCCGATCCTGACACAGGCGATATCAAACCATGGCGCGAATTTTATCGAGATCATGGTCCCAACGCAGGACAAGATCATCCCTTTTGTCCCGAATTGGGTCCGCGTGGCCCGAACGAAAAATCTGCCTCATTTCTATTGATGGCCCGGGACAGCTACAAAAACTGCTCCTTGTGAATCGCCCCAGCCTTCCAGAGGGGCGGCCAGCAGATCATCCTCGAGAAGGTGCTGTCAATTCCACGACAGGCCCACAAGCTGCATGTCGGAAGGTAGCCCATGCGTCATTGCACAGCGCCGGACACAAAGAGGCCAAGTTTCTGATCTAAGTGAAGATTAAGGCCATTCTGGCCACTGGTGCATTGTTGCGACAAAACTGTTCTATGAGTTAGGTTTTCTGGCATGACATCCTTACAGAGTGACCTGATACAAGCCATCTACGACACCGTTGTCGCCCCCGAGGGCTGGCAGGACGTGTTGGACCGGGTGGCTGAGGCGGTGGACGCACGCGGCTGCATCATGTTCGACCTCGTCGAAGATGCTTATGGGAAACAACAGCTTGTCGCCCCTTTCATGTCGTCGCGATATGATCCGGCGGCAGTCGCGGGCTATGCCGAGGCATTCGCCAAATGGGAAATTGAAGACCAACGGCTTTTTGCTCGTCATTCCTCGATGGGTGACCATATAGACGTCATTGGAGAGGAAGTATTGGCCGAAACGCCCGAGGCCGTCGCCCGCCGTCCCAATGCTCAGGCAATGGCCGAATTCGGTATCATGCATCGCGGCGGCGCGTTGCTCAGCCGTGACCAACCGATGCGCGATCGGTTTTCCGTCCAGTTTTCGCGCCGCCACGGCCCATTGGGACAATCGGACAGAGCAATTTTATCAACCCTTCTGCCCCATATGGCAAAGGCCTGCGAATTGGCCCGACCCGTTCGACAATTAAGGTTGAGGTCTCAGGTTCTGGTTGACGCAATCGACCAGTTGAGGATCGGGATTTGTCTGGTTCGCGCGAATGGAACGGTGCTGGTCCACAATCAGGAGTTTCAGCGCCAGCTGGAAGAGGTCCGACTATTCCGCGTGACGCCCGAAGGCCGGTTGGAACCCCAGGCCGAAAAACACGGCGACTGGTTTCGTCGCATGACCCGTTCCGCAGGAAAACATGGCCGATTTGGTGCCCGACCCCGGAAAGAAGCCTTGGCTGCCGAAGATGAAACCGGACCTGTTCTGGCGGTTGAGATCGTGCCGCTTGCGTCGGATCGTGTTCTTGGCGAGCCTATTGAAAATACATTCATGGTTTGCAGTCTCGATACAAGCAGCGGCTTGGAACTCAACCAAGAGATGATCGACAAAGTACTTAAGCTGACCCCGTCGGAAAGCGCTTTGGTTACGCTTCTGGCTGAGGGCATGACAAACCGCCAGATCGCTGAACGCCGAGACCGTTCTACTGACACCGTCAATGCACAGGTTAAGACGCTCCTGTCTAAGACGAGTTGTTCTAACAGAACACAACTTATACGACGTGTTTCCAGTATTGGCGGGCAATTTTTGACCAGCCGTTAACCCATTTGGGCGATGCGCCCGATAGAAATTAGCGGCCAAATGAATTGGACTAGGTTGGAGGAGCAATTACCATGTCTATTTCACTAGTTAATTTTTTTCAGGGACCAATACTAACCGCTGTGAGTGTAACGGTTGCTACTTCTCTGGCTTCTCCGACCTGGTCACAATCAACTCTGCCGAAAATCGCAACATCGTGCTCACAAGGGGATGCGATGTGCCTTGATCAGGGCTGGAGTGATGAGCGCCGCTAATGGTGGTACACGACATCGCAGGGATCTCGCCTGTTGCCGCTGGACTGGGCCTTGGCGCTAAAGTCGGCAAATGGCGAAGATGAACTGTACAGCTCGGAAAGCCTTGTCGCATTCGGGTACCTCCCCAACCCGTATTCGCAGGACAACCCGTATGGATTGCCAGTCGGCTTTGCCGTGGACCATGACTCATCTGAAGATGCCGACCTGATGTGCGACCGTTTTCCAACAATGTGTAGCGCTGGCACAATGCGCGCACCTTGGGTTGGAATGAACTGTTCGGCCTGTCACACGACGGAGATCACCTTTGACGGGCAGCGCGTACGCGTTGAAGGCGCGCCCACGCTGGCGCGGTTCGACGATCTGGTAAACAGCACGCAGAGCGCGCTTGAAGCGACGATTGCCGACCCAGATCGGATGCATGAATTCGCGCGCTTGGTGCTGCACGGCCCGGTGAATGACCAGTCCAAAGCCGGTCTGGCAACTCAGTTGCAGGAACAAGTCGACTGGATGGCGGCGCTACACGACATCAATCATTCCGATGTCACAGCCGGGCCCGGCCGTTTGGATGCCCAGGGTCACATCCTGACAAAAGTGTCGATGGTCATCGGCGCAGAGACGCCGTCAAATGCGTTCTCTGCCGATGCACCGGCCAGCTATCCGTTTATCTGGAACACACATCAGCAAGCCAAGTTGCAATGGAATGGAATTGCCGAAGCCAGTGAGCCGATCCGGGTTTGGGGACGTGACACCGAGCTGACAGCACTTGTCAGGAACGTTTCCGAGGTTATTGGCGTGTTTGCTCATATTGAGGCCGATGACGGCTGGGCGATACGCGGCTATGACAGCAGCGTGCGCGTGCGCAACATGGTTGGATTGGAACGCCTTTTGTCGCAGATGACATCCCCCGTTTGGCCCCAGGACGTGCTTGGTGAGATTGATGCGCCCCTGGCGGCAAGGGGCAAAGACCTGTTCGAGGCGAATTGTAGGGGTTGTCATGCGCATCTCGATCCCACAGATCTGGAATCGTCCGCGCAGATCGAGATGTTTGGCCTTGATGAGGCGGGGACAGATGTTTTCCTAGCTTGCAATACCTATCTGCGCACAACCGACGCAGGGAACACTGCCGGGCAACGCAGCATTCCTCTGAAGGGCGAGTGGATCGAAGAAACGGACGCGATCCACAAGATGCTGACCAATGCCGCCAGCGGGGCCATTGTCGGCAAGCTGGGTGAACTGGCCGATGCGGTATTTTCGCAAGTTGAACCAGAGGATGGGCGGGTCGGTTTCAGCGGCACGGGTGACAGTCCAATCTTGCCCGGTGTTGCGGACGAGGAAAAACTAGCCCAGGCAAAGGAATGTCTGAACACTGATCACCAGCTACTGGCTTACAAGGCGCGCCCTCTCAACGGGATTTGGGCCACTGCCCCCTATCTGCACAACGGATCGGTTCCCACACTTTATGATTTGCTTTTGCCTGCCGTGGCCCGCAACGTCGGTGAAGAGGTGACCGTAGCCGGACCGGTACGCCCGGAAGAATTCGGTGTCGGCTCTCGCGAGTTCGATCCCGTTAAGGTAGGCTATGTCAGTGATGTGCAGAATGCACCCTGGGTGTATCGCGTGCGCGATTCCGCCGGAAACATTATTCCGGGAAATTCAAACGCCGGTCACGATTACAACAATTCTGATCTGACCGACGACGAACGTTGGGCTATCGTGGAATATCTCAAAGGGCTGTAGGTGCCCATGAAGCTCCACGATCCTGGCCAAGATCAAGGGAGAGATGGCATGTTGCATGGAATAACTCGCGCGTGTTCATTGGGACTTGTTCTAAGCGCAGTAGCGACCTGTGCTCTGGCCGAGATGCAAGACCAAGAAGTCTTCTGGACTGCACCAGCGGCAACCGGAGTTGAAGCTCAGCGCGCGCAGGAAGACCTTTATCTGAATCTGTTCAACACGGGCCGGCTTCGCTTCAAGTTGGTCCCGATGGGGGGCCATAAGCGTCTTGAAGACGTGATGCGGGATCAGGGCGCTTGGGTCGGACCGATGACTGAGCCGGTGGCCGCGATGCTTTGTGCGGTCAACGGATCAGGTTGCAATCTGACCACAGCGCCAGTTGCCCAGGCACAGATAACCGACCACGGTGCGCATGTAGCCGGATTAGTAGGCGTCGGTCAGAACTGGACAGTCGGGAAGAACGATCTTGTCTGGATTCCCGATGTTGAAATCGTGCAGGTTTCGACCCCTGCCCCGGCCGAAAATGACGCTCGAGTCGAGATCAGAGGATTAAACGTCCAAAACCGGTGCCTGAGTGCAGATTATTGCGTCAATGACTACCAGCCCGATATACTTGGTTGGAATGTCAAAGGTCGCCTGCGCGAAGTCGTGGTGGCCACCCGCGACGCCGAAGGTCAGGGGCGCGCTCTGAAACTGATACCAGAGTTGAACGCACGTATTGAGCTGAGCGAAGACCCGTTACCCGACTACCAGTCAATCAAGTCTCAGAACAGCCTGCCCTACGATTTCCGCGACCCCTCTTTTCTGAAACTGGATGCTGGAATTGGGGCGGGCATCGTCGGTACCTTCTCAATCGAATCCCAAAGCACAACGTCGGATTCAAACGTCCACGCCCTGAGCGGCTACCAACGTGAGCCGCTATCTGAGCACAGCCAAAAACTGTTTGATCATTTCTGCAACACGCAGCTGCACGGTAGCTGCCCGGATTTGTCCGACAAAAACCTGGACGGCCTTGTTATCGGTGTGATGGATCAGACACCGGAACATCGCCATTGCGATCTTGATATCAATGCCAAGGTTCTGGTCGACAACGAATTCGTTCCGACGCAAGCCGCAGGAGAAGCCGACGATGATGCGGCATCAACCGACACAGCCGTCGGATGCGATACCATGCGGCTGGCCGGGCAGGTGCAGGGAACCGACCACGGAACTCATGTCCTAGGCATTATTGCAGCACCCCAAAACCAACGGGGCATAAGTGGGCTGCTGGGTGGGTTTGAGGACCTTTCTTATCTTCTCATACCGTTCAGTGAAACCGATGGCGTGCTCATCGACGAAGCCAAGGCACGCCAATTGGCCGATGCAATCGACAGCGCCGGATCCCTAAATGTCAGCGTCATCAATCTGAGCTTTTCCTACAACCTTAGGAACATAAGGCGCGCAGATAAGATTGGGGAAGCGATCAAGAAATGGCACCCCAGCATTCTGTTCGTTGTCGCCGCCGGCAAGGGCGGAAACCTGTTCACAGCGCCACCGGTCTCGTTCGGACAACCAGACGAGCTGCCGCCCTGTCTAAGCCCGCCAGCTTGCTATGCCAGTCACGTCGAGAACATCATCGGCGTGGTTGGATTGGAAGCGGATCAGGACAATCTGAAGTTGCTCCACAATCTAAGCGACCCAACACAGTTTCGAACAAACTATGGGGCTTCTGTTTTTGACATCGGTGCGCCGGCTCGGGATATCCTGTCGACCGTTGGTGTGGATGGATTCGGGCCGCTGTCGGGAACCTCGCAAGCGGCACCGCAAGTGACGGCAGCCGCCGCGCTTTTGAAGAAAATCTCAGGCGCGAACCCGATCCAGGTCCGCCAACGGCTGACCTATACAGCGCGTATGTCGATGGATTCCATCGACAAAATCAACGGCGGTGCCTTGGACGCCACCGCTGCATTGCGCATTGACAAGGACTGGTTGCACATGGCCGACAACTGCAAGGTTGCGGGAGAATTCATCACGCTTGTCCGTGTCCTTGACGGAACGCCGCAAGAGGGCAGTTTCGATATCGTCCCCAACGACCAAGGCCCGTGGAGATATGTTCCGAAATTCGACATGCGCCGCATCCACTGGAATGCCGACGAAAACAAGGGCGTGTTTTTCTTTCGCGACGGACGCAATTTTACACGAATAGTCGCCTCGTACCTGTCTGCGCAAGGAAAGCAACATTTCTTGCGGATGCGAGTCGACCGGGCGTCCGAGGATTGCGCCGACAGCGTCAAGCCAGGTAGTGTGGCAGAGTTTCAATTATCACAAGTCGTCGACTATATTTCTCAGATGGACTGATGAGAGTGCGAGTCGCCTTCATAGCAGCTGTCCTGGGCGTTCTGGGCTACGAAGTCGCTGCCCAACCTTATGTAGGCAGCATAGTTGAAGACATCTCGACACCACTCGCCTTTCCGCCTGATCAAGACGGGCTGACCTGCACAGGGTTGGTGTGGAACTTTCGCGTGGACGCGCCCGTACTTCCGGGCAACATCAAGCAACCCGAAATGAGGGTCCATCTGAACAATTTGGTTTTGCCCGACAACGACGCGTTTCACATCGAAATCGCAGACACATCGGGCAATGTCGTCGAAACGCTGGATCGGGCCGTTTTGGCGGGTCGCTCTGATATCTGGACCCTCTCAATCTCAAGCATTGCCGCAGAGGTATCGGTATTTGGTTGTGACGCCCTGACAGGGTTGGCTTTCGAGATCGACCAAATTGCATTTCCCTTTGAGGATTTGGAGCTGGAATCCCTTTACGGAACCAGCGATCTGATCGAAACGAACAGCTATACCGGCGCCGACAGCGATCTTGTCACCGAAAGCGCTAGCTCCGTCGCGCGCCTGTCGGTTATCAAAGACCGGACGGAAACCTATTGCACGGCGTTCCGGATAGGTCCTGATTTGGTGCAGACGTCAAGTCATTGCATTTCCGATGAAACGGACTTTTGCGAAACCACTCAGATCTGGTTTGACTATCACAAAAACGAATTTGGCCTACCCATTACTGGCCAAAAGGTCCGATGTCTTGAAATCGTCGACAGTGCCGCCCCTACCCAGGCGGATACGACCATTCTGCGAGTTTATCCCGAGCCGCATGCGACCTACAAAATTGCCAGTTTCACGCCCGATTCACCGCAAGAAGGAGACCCACTGTTTGTGCCGCAACACCCCGGAGGGCTTCCCCAGAAGCTTTCAATCGTCGACTGCGTTCGCCAGGAAGATATGCGCACTCAGGCACATCCCAACGCCTACGGCCACACTTGCGATACACTGCGAGGATCGTCAGGTGCCCCCGTTTTCAATCTGGCCGGAGAAGTCGTTGGCCAACACCGCGCGGGCCACACTAACCCCGAGGTCACAAATTGCCTGAACCTTGCGACACTTCCCCATTTGCTCGACCTGTCCACTGGCGTAACCGGGCAGACCACAACAGCAAGCGCAGAGGCCTGTTGATGCCTAGACCAAACACTCCAACCGACGTATTGCTGTCGCTTGTGCTTGTCGCATTATGGATTGCCTTTCCCGGCCCAACGGTGGCGCAGCCCGTCACCAAAGAAAACCCCAACGCAGATCAGCAAGCGATGGTCGATCATTGGACACGGCAGGCTCTGTCTGACGCAGTGAACGCCGGATTGCCTGTCCCGCAAGCCAACTATGAGGATCTTCTGCTGGCAGAGCCGCATCCGAGAGAAGCGTCTCAGTTGCTCGATGGACGGTTCACTGGCGAGACCGATCAGATCGCTCCGCAGGATGTCAATATCGCAGACCCGAAATCGGTTGCGTCCGTGCAAGAGGAAGCCGCGGGCATTGCCTCGGACGGTGCGTTTTTCTCTAGTTCTCGTCTTGTCCCGATGGATGCCAGGTTTCACTATCCCTACAGATTGAACGGTAAGTTGTACTTCACCAAATTCGACGGCAAGAATGAGGTCTGTTCAGCAGCGGTTCTACGCCCGAGACTGCTCTTGACCGCAGGGCATTGTGTGCATTTCGGGCGCAATAAAAGCTCGGGGTTCTACAAGAATTTCAAATTCGTACCTGCGTATCACGAAGGCCACGCGCCCTATGGTGAATGGTATTGGACCTGGGTTGGCACAACCCAAAGCTGGTCAGAATCCCGTCGAAAATTTCCCAACAGCGCAGATTTCGCAATCATCGAAGTAGCCGATCAGAACGTTAACGGGCGGATGATGCGGATCGGTGACATCGTGGGATGGGCGGGGTTTCGTACTTTCGCGCTTTCGCCCAATCACACTAAACAAGTAGGCTACCCGCAGAACCATGACAGCGGTGAGATCATGCATCAGGTCGATAGCGCATGGCATGCCGACGGTCAGGAAGGTGTTTCATTCTATGGGTCAGACATGCGCAATGCGTCTTCCGGCGCTGCCTGGTATGAGAATTTCGGTGTACAGGCGACCGGCCAGGTTGGAGCTCTTTTCGCCAGCCCAAACCGCATCGTAGGAGTGACATCCTTTGGTTTTGCAGAACAGGGAAAAATGATTCAGGCGAGCTCGCAACTCAACGATGAATTTCTGGACCTGCTATCCGTAGCCTGCCAACGCAAGATCGGAAATTGCTGACGATCCCTTTTCAAAGCCACTCTTGTGACCTGTTGATTTGCGAGTTGCCGATGGAACACCATCATACGGTCCATCATTTCTAACTTGTCATATTTGAGACCGGTGAATAGACATTCAGCCCATGACAACAGCCAAGCTCGCAAAAATTGATCACCAGCCCGCCACTCTGCGCGATATGGTGCAAGACAGGATGCGAGAGGCCATTGTCGAAGGTGTATTTCAGCCGGGCGAGCGGCTAGTCGAACGCCCGCTATGCGAACAGCTTGGGGTGAGCCGGACAGTCATTCGGGAAACGATCCGCTATCTTGAAGCCGAAGGGCTGGTTGAGATCTTGCCCGGTCACGGGCCTATCGTCGCCTCCATGAGCTGGGATGACGCCCGTCAGATTTATGATATTCGTCGCCTGCTTGAAACGGCGGCGGCCGAGCAATGCGCGCGCAATATCGACGAAGACATCACCCGCAAGCTGGGGGCTGCGCTGAAGCGATTGCAAAAGGAATCCAAGGGCAAGACGCGGGGGGCTTTGTTCCGGGCAACTTCGGATTTCTACCAAGTGGTCTTTCATGGCGCAGGACATCACATTGCCTGGGAGGTCGTGCAACGTTTGAACGGTCGCATCAGCCGGCTTCGCATGTTGACGCTGACCTCGGCTGACCGTACCCGACCCGGCATTTCTTATATGGAAGACATTTTTTCCGCGGTAGTATCAGGCGATCCCGCCGCAGCGCGACGTGCCATTCAGCATCATCTGGACGAGGCGACTTCGGTCGCGGAACGTGTGTTTGCATCGCAGGATAATGGGCAATGACAGATCGGCCAAAAGGCTATTGGATCGCCAATGTCACCGTGTCAAACGCTGAGGCCTATTCCGACTATCAAGCGCTTGCACCGGAAGCCTTTGAAAAATACGGCGGCCGGTTTTTGGCACGGGGCGCGGCGGAAACGCTAGAGGGCCAAGACTGGCAACGGCGCGTCATTATCGAATTTGACAGCATTGAACAGGCTCGGGCTTGCTACAATTCGCCAGAATATCGCCTTGCACGCGAAAAACGGGCCCATGCTTGTCAGGCGGATATCGCTCTGATCGAGGGGTTGAACGGCGGCTGAGTTGCCTGGCCAAGCGCCATGAAGGCTCGAACACCTTGTATTCGCCGCAGGCGTATCGGGGCGAGTTTGGAATCAAGACGCGTCGCCGCATGGTTCAAGTCCATAAAATTCCAAACTCATCAATGTCTCGCCGTTACACTGAACGGTATCTAACCTTATTCCGCTTTCCAAACTTCATAACCTGACTTTTTGCACGCCGCGGACCCGTCGCGGAGACGCCCGGCCAAGGTGTTTTCAGGATTGACATCTTGGTCGATGGTATACCATCTTACCTTAAAAAACCACGACCTGCGATGGAGCCACAGCAATGCCTGCTGAAATTCGAAAAACACTGCTGCATGTCGAAGAGACGCTGATCGAAGGTGGCAAAACCGCCGAGACCCCGCTGAAGATGATCGCGGCGATTGCAGTGATCAGAAACCCCTGGGCCGGTCAGGGCTTTGTCGAAGACCTGCGCCCCGCGATCCATGATTGCGCACCAGGGCTGGGCGAGTTGCTAACCAGGATGATCCTGGATGCATCCGGCGGCGGCGACAAGGTCGAAGGTTATGGTAAATCCGCCATCGTCGGCGTGAATGGCGAGGTCGAGCATGCCTCGGCCCTGATCCACACGCTGCGGTTCGGCAACCACTATCGTGAAGCAGTGGGCGCGAAGTCCTATCTGGCCTTCACCAACACCCGTGGTCCCGCGAGCGCGCCGCTGCAAATCCCGCTGATGGACAAGAATGACGGCGGCAGACGCAGCCACTACCTGACCATTCAGCTTTCAGTCGCCGATGCGCCCGCGCCGGATGAGATCGTAGTTGCTCTGGGGGCATCGATTGGTGGACGTCCGCATCACCGTATCGGTGACCGCTATCAGGACCTCAAGGAATTGGGCCATGACGTTGACAACCCTGCGGCTGTCTAAGCCTTTCGGGCGCGTTACCTATTGCGAGGCGGGGCGAGGTGCCCCGCTGGTCTTGATTCATGGCGTGGGCATGCAGTCGGCTGCATGGCAGCCGCAGATTGAGGCGTTCTCGACGCAATACCATGTCATGGCGCTGGATATGCCGGGACATGGGGGCAGCGACGCGTTGGGCGGCACGCCAAAGTTACCGGACTATGTGGCTTGGTTGCACGCGGTTGTCGCCGCTCTGGATTTGGGGCCGGTCTGTTTGGCCGGGCACTCGATGGGCGCTCTGATCTCGGGCGGGTATGCCGTAACTCACCCGCAGAGGGTGGCGCGTGTTGCTTTGCTGAATGGCGTTTTTCGCCGCACGCAGGCTGCCCGAGATGCAGTAACAGCCCGCGCGCTTGAGATCCGCAAGGGCAGTTTTGATCTGGAAACGCCGCTAAAACGGTGGTTCGGTGACGCCCCGGCTGAACAGGTCGCCAGCGCCAAAGTGGCTGGATGGCTGTCTTCGGTGAACCTTAAGGGCTACGCTGATGCCTATGGGGCCTTTGCGGATGGGGATGAGGAATATGCGGACGAGTTTGCCAAAATCCCTTGCCCACTGCTGGCGCTAACCGGCGCGCTGGACCCAAATTCGACGCCTGAAATGGCGCAGGCCATGGCAGATGCAGCTCCGCTGGGACGCGCCGCCACCATCGAAGGTGAGCGCCACATGGTCAATCTGACAGCGCCCGAACAGGTCAATGCGATACTGGCCGACTGGTTGCAGGCCCCGATGGACGAAAGGGAAACCGCATGACGAGTTTTGATCCACGCGCGCTGAGGAACGCGTTTGGGGCATTCATGACCGGCGTCACGGTTGTGACGACCCATGATGAAGACGGCAACCCGCTGGGCTTTACCGCGAACTCATTCAGCTCGGTGTCGCTGGATCCGGCACTGGTGTCGGTCTGTCTGGCCAACAGCTCGCGGAACTATGAGGCATTTGCCAATGCCAAGGGCTTTGCCGTCAACATCCTGTCGGAATCGCAAAAGGATGTGTCCAACACCTTTGCCCGCCCAGTCGAAGATCGCTTTGCCGCCGTGGACTGGCGCCCCGGTCCTGTTGGGTCGCCCGTGTTCGTTGGCGTCTCGGCCTGGTTTGATTGTTCGACCTTCAAAACGGTCGAAGCGGGCGACCACCTGATCCTGATCGGCAAGGTCGAAGCCTTTGACACCTCGACCGCGCCGGGGCTGGGCTATGCCCGTGGCGCCTATGTCACCCCGGCCGCCGAAGCCGAAGCGCTGAGCCAGAGTACAAACCTGATCGTCTCGGCCCTGATCGAGCGTGAGGGCAAGGTACTGCTGATCGGTAATGATCAGGGTCGTCTGACGTTGCCCGAAACCAAGACCGGAAAGAACGGGGCCTCAGCCGCCCTGAATCGTCTGATCGAGCAATGTGGTGTCCGCGCCGAGCCGGGGTTCATCTATTCCGTCTACGAAGACGAAGCGCGCGAACAACAGCACATCTCGTTCTTGTGCCAGGCGGCCGAGGGGGAACCCACCCAAGGCACCTTTACCGAACTGACTCAAACCACTCTGATGGACATTGCCGATGCCGCGATGTGCACCATGTTGGAGCGGTTCGCTCAGGAAAACCGCATGGGCAATTTCGGGGTCTATTTTGGCAATCAGGTCAGCGGCAAAATCCGCCCGATCTCATCTGAAAAAGAGTGACGCAATGAAGTTCTCGCTTTTTGCACATATGGAGCGCATCGATCCGAAGGATGATCAAAAACAGCTTTATGATGAATTCGTTCAGCTGTGTCAGATCGCGGATGAGGCCGGGTTCAACTCGGTTTGGACGGGTGAACATCATGGGATGAACTTCACTATCGCCCCGAACCCCTTCATCAATCTGGTGGACCTGGCCAACAAGACCATGAATGTGCGTCTGGGCACAGGCACGATCATCGCACCCTTTTGGCACCCGATCCGTCTGGCTGGCGAGGCCGCGATGACCGATCTGATCACCGATGGCCGGCTGGAACTGGGCATCGCGCGCGGGGCTTACTCGTTCGAATATGAACGCATGATGCCCGGTATGGACGCGTGGGAGGCTGGCCTGCGCATGCGCGAACAGGTTCCGGCGATCAAAAAGCTCTGGGCCGGGGACTATGCGCATGACGGCGAATTCTGGCAGTTTCCGAAAACCACCTCTGCCCCGCAACCGGTGCAAAAAGACGGTCCGCCGATCTGGATCGCCGCGCGCGACCCCAACAGCCATGAATTCGCCGTGTCCAACGGATGCAATGTGCAAGTGACGCCGCTGTGGAACGGAGACCCCGAGATTGAATCGCTGATGGGCAAGTTCAACGACGCCTGCGCCAAATTCCCTGATCAGCCGCGCCCCAACATCATGTTGCTGCTGCACACCTACGTTGCCAGCGACTCGGACGATGCGAAACAGGCCGCAGTCGAGTTAAACCGGTTCTACAACTATTTCGGCGCCTGGTTCATGAACAAGCGCGAGATTAATCAGGGTCTGATCGATCCGCTGTCAGACGACGACATCGCCGCACATCCGTTCTATACGCCGGAAGCGATTCAGCGCGATTTGGCCATCGGAACCGCCGAAGAGCTGGTGGAACGGCTGAAGAAATACGAGGCCCTAGGATATGACGAGTATTCTTTCTGGATCGACAGCTCAATGCCATTCGAGCGCAAGAAAGCCTCGCTTGAACGGTTCATCTCGGTGGTGATGCCAGCTTTTCAGTAAGGACAGAATATGCAACAGTTTCAGCAGTATATCGACGGTGCTTTCTCGGACGGAGCCGCACAGTTCGAAAGCAAGGACCCGGCAACCGGCCAGCCCTGGGCTTTGATGCCCGAGGCCCGCGCCGAAGATGTGAACCGGGCCGTTTATGCTGCCGAGCGGGCATTTTTGGATCCCGAATGGACCAATATGACTGCAACGCAGCGGGGCAAGCTTTTGCTGCGTTTGTCGGATTTGATCGCGGAAAATGCACCGCGTCTGGCCGAGTTTGAGACCCGCGATACCGGTAAGATCATTCGCGAGACGTCCGCCCAGATCGCCTATGTGGCCGAGTACTACCGCTACTACGCCGGTCTGGCTGACAAGATCGAAGGGGCTTTTCTGCCCATCGACAAGCCGGACATGCAGGTCTGGTTGCGGCGTGAGCCTGTGGGCGTCGTGGCGGCGGTGGTTCCCTGGAACTCGCAACTGTTCCTGTCGGCGGTCAAGATCGGCCCGGCTTTGGCGGCGGGGTGCACGGTCGTGCTGAAAGCCAGCGAGGAAGGCCCCGCGCCGATGCTGGAATTTGCTCGAATCTTCGATCAGGCGGGTTTTCCCAAGGGCGTTCTGAACATCATCACCGGATTCGGGCCTGATTGCGGGTCGGTCCTGACCAGCCATCCGAAAGTGGCCCATGTGGCCTTTACAGGCGGCCCCGAAACCGCGCGCCATATCGTGCGCAATTCTGCCAACAATCTGGCCTCAACCTCGCTGGAACTGGGCGGGAAATCTCCGTTCATCGTGTTTGAAGATGCCGATCTCGACAGCGCCGTGAATGCGCAGGTGTCGGGGATTTTCGCGGCCACCGGGCAAAGCTGCGTGGCCGGATCGCGCCTTGTGATCCAACGTTCGATCAAGGACGAATTTCTGACACGCTTGAAAGAAAAGGCCGAGAATGTGGTGATCGGATCACCTCAGGACATGGCGACCGAGGTTGGACCGCTGTGCACCCTGCGTCAGCGCGACCGTGCTCTTGACCTGATTGACCGGTCCGTTGCGCAGGGCGCGCGACTAGTCATTGGCGGGCAGGTGCCCGAGGGTGCGGGGTATTTCTTCCCCCCGACCATTCTGGATTGCACCGACGCGCCCGATGCGCCCTGCGTGACCAATGAATTCTTTGGCCCTGTTCTGTCGGTCCTCAGTTTTGAGACCGAGGCCGAGGCGCTGGCCATCGCCAATGACACGCAGTTCGGTCTAGCCTCGGGCCTGTTCACCCGCGACCTGACCCGCGCGCACCGCATGATGCGGGGCATTCGTGCGGGCATCGTCTGGGTCAATACCTACCGCGCCGTCAGCCCGATTGCGCCGTTTGGGGGCTTTGGTTTGTCAGGGCACGGGCGCGAGGGAGGCGTTGAGGCAGCGCTTGAATACACCAAAACCAAAGCAGTGTGGCTGCGCACCAGCGATGACCCGATCCCGGACCCGTTTGTGATGCGGTAGCTGCGGCAATTCGCGTGCCCGACAGCTGCGAGTTCCTGCATAAAACCATGAAAAGCCTGACCAGGACAACAACGAAGCGCCAGCCTCCAACGTTGTTGAAAATTCCTCATTGGGATTGAATGCTTTTTGAGGGGCGTTCACTGTAAACCCTGATTGGAATGTTGGACTTCAAACCCAACGGCACAACCAAGCGGAATTGGAGCGTCAGCATGGCTTGGCCCAGCAACCACAGGACAACCGAAGAGGATCGCCAGCGATGGCGTGACACATACGCCGATAGCGACGCTGCCGCAGGTATCGTAACCACGGAAGATTTCGAGCCCTTCAAACAGCGCAACGATATGTTCACCCGCGCATTCTGGGACGATACGGTGCGGTCGAAACATACAGATGGCTTCTTTCAAAGCTACCGAATGAAGGCGAACTATCGCAACGGTGACGGGTTTCGGCAAAAGGATTTTGCCCTTCGCAATGCCAGTTGGCTTATCTCCGATATCATCAGCAATCGCTCGGCTGATCAGGGGCGGCGTGAAGGCTTTCAGGCACCGATCTCGGAAGACACGCCCGTCGCCGAAACCAAGGTAGAGATCGATAATCCAATGGCCATGGCGGCAGAGATCAAGCGTATCGCCCGGTTCTTTGGCGCAGATCTGGTTGGGCTTACCGATTTCGATGACCGTTGGATCTATTCCAGTCGCGTTGACACGCGGGATTTCTCGGACGCCGAAAATACGCTGCCCGTGGGGCTGACCAGCGTGATCGTATTGGGCCACAAAATGGATCAGGAACTGGTGGCAACCTATCCTTCGGCTTTGGCCGGAGCAGCCACTGGGCGCGAATACAGCCACGAGGCCGCAATCGTCATACAGTTGGCTGCCTATATCCGGAACTTGGGATATCAGGCGGTACCCTCAATGAATGATACCGGGCTGGTTATTCCCTTTGCTATCAAAGCCGGGCTGGGCGAATACGCCCGCAACCAAATGGTCATCACCCCGGAATTTGGCCCTCGGTTGCGGTTCTCCAAGATTTTCACCAACCTGCCTTTGAGCCATGACGCTCCGCGCCCGCTGGGGGTTCGGGCGTTTTGCGACATTTGCACCGAATGCGCAGATGCCTGCCCGGCAAAGGCCCTGCCCTATGGACTACCTGAAGTCAGCGCAGCATCCGAGGCATCAGCCATCCAAGGTGTGCGCAAATGGACATCGGACGCCAAAGCCTGTTTTCAGTATTGGGCCAGACTGCAAAGCGATTGCGCGATTTGTATGCGCGTCTGCCCATTCAATCGCGACTTTGACAAATTGACCGACCGGCTTTGGCGAAAACTTGCACTTGGCCGCTGGCGCAAACTGGCCTTGTGGCTGGACAAACGCAGCAACCGAGCCAAACGCCTGAAGCCCAAGGATTGGTGGGACGGCGCATGACGGCAACGCGGTTTGCGCAATCTTATCGCCAGTGAGGTGGACAGGCCGCTTCGTACCCAGGAATGGCCTCTATTCGCCGCGCCCAGTCAGCAAGGTTCGGATAGTGTTCGTCCAGGGGCAGCACCTGAAGATCCAGCCCATCAGCGCCATCATAGTTAGCCCCGCGCAAAAGCTGCATCACGGCCGGAAAGACGATTAAATCGGCGGCCGAAATATCAGACCCGCAGACGAAATGCCGATTGGCAAGGTTCGCCTCCAGAGCTGACAGTTCCTGATACACAGGCTCGATTGCCGTCATGATCTCGTCGGCCTTTTCCGCTGAACGTTTGCGGAAAATTGGCCGGACCACATTGCCAATCGGCGCTCTGAGGCGATCTCCGGCTTCACAGACGGTCTGCCATATTTCCGCAGTCTGCACCTTGTCGGTTCCGAACAGTGGCGGCTCTGGATAGGCCGCATCCAGATAGGCCAAGATCGCGTTGGTCTCTCGCACCGTTACGTCGCCATCCACAAGCACGGGAACATTTCCACGGGGATTGATCGCTAGAAATTCCGCACTTTTCTGCTCACCTGCCGAGTTGCTCAGGCGTCGCGCGTCGTAAGACAATCCTTTGACAGCCAGAGCGAGCATAACGCTCCAACAAGGCGGGCTTCCGCTTATGAAATAGCACGCGCGATCTGTCATGATGTCCTCCGATGCGTATGGCTAACCCGCCGCGGAGCATCTTGGCAATATGTCTGGCGATCAACGGTTTGTGGGCTTTAAAACATACCTTTGGGCAATAACACGGATAGCCGGGAGCGGAGTATCAAGCTGGGATTCAAGCAACGCAAGCCGTAAGAGAACGTCGCGAAGTTGCGTTAAAAAAGGCCTTATTCCACATATTGCTCTTTCATTTCTGCATCCAAAGTAGAACCAAATTCGCAAAATTCCGAATCTAATTTATGATAATTTCGGATACGCCAGTTTGTCGTCTCTGACACTTGATGGGCGGCACACCGGCGTGTTTCAATTTTCTGGCCACCCGGCGCAGATGGCCTTTGGCCGCAAACCAAGGAAAGGTCAGCTTTCCCAAAAACCTAAAAGGGCGAAACGACCCTGCTAATACTCATAACAACACCAACAGAAAAACGACCAACGTGGAGAAATCAGATGAAGAAACTTACAACGCTTTTGGGGGGCGCATCCGTGGTGATCGCCGGACCGGCAATGGCCGCAGATATTGTTATCGGCGTTCCAAACTGGGCGTCAGTCAATGCCACAGCCCATATCCTTGAGGTTGTTATCGAAGAAAACCTCGGTCTGGATGTTGAACTGCAAAACGGCACCAACCCTATCGTATTTGAGGCGATGGACAGCGGATCGATGCACGTCCATCCCGAAGTCTGGATGCCGAACCAGCAAAACCTGCACGACACCTATGTCAAAGACAATGGAACTGTCGTGATGAACCAGAACCCCGTGCAGGCTGAACAGGGCATGTGTGTGCCCACCGCCACCGCCGAAAAATATGACATCAAGTCCATCGACGACCTCAGTGATCCGGACAAGATGGCCATCTTTGACACGGATGGAAACGGAACACCCGAGGTGTGGATCGGTGCGCCGGGCTGGGCTTCGACCGTGGTCGAGAAAATCCGGGCCAAGTCTTATGGCTATGACCAGATTTTCGATCTGACCGAATATGAAGAAACCATCGCTTATGCCAATCTGGCAAACGCGGCGAAGGCAGGCGATCCCTGGATCGGGTTCTGCTACAGCCCGCACTATATCTTTGTCACGCAGGATCTGACTGTTCTGGAAGAGCCCGCGCATGATCCGGCAACCTGGACCATCGTGCAGCCGACAGACGACCCGGATTGGCTGGAAAAATCCGAGGCATCCTCGGCCTGGAACGGGGCCACTCTGCATCTGCACTATGCCAAAGAGCTGGAAGAGAACTTCCCTGAGGTGGCGGCTCTTTTCAACAATTATCAGATGAGTGGCGATGACCTGAGCGCAATGGGCAAGGCACTGGCCGTTGACAATATCGAAGCCGCAGAATTTGCCCGTCAGTGGGTAAACGACAACGAAGACACCGTCATCGGGTGGCTGACAAACTAAGTCGCAGATATCCGGGCCGCCGAGATCTTCCCGGCGGCCCTTTGCATATCTGCGGGCGAAACTTCGCCGCACGAGGGACATATGGACGAACCTGTCGTAAAACTAGAAAATGTCTGGAAAATATTCGGCGCGCGCGCCGAGGAAGCCATGGCTGCCGTTAGGGCGGAAGGAATTGGAAAACCCGAAGTTCTGGAAAGATTTAATTGCGTGGTCGGCGTCCAAGGTGCGACGTTCGAAGTCCCCAGAGGAGAGATATTCTGCATTATGGGCCTGTCCGGCTCGGGTAAGTCGACGCTGGTGCGCCATGTCAATCGGCTGATAGAGCCGACCGCCGGAAAGATCGAAATTCTAGGGCAGGACGTTTCGAAGATTTCCGAGTCCGAGCTGCGCCGTATCAGGGCACAGCAGATCGGAATGGTGTTCCAGCACATGGCGCTGATGCCGCATAGGTCAGTGCGCGATAACGTCGCCTACCCGCTTGAGATCAGAAAAATATCTAAATCCAAACGCTGGGCAGTATCGGACCATGCGCTCGGCCTTGTGAACCTCACCGGTTACGAGGATCGTTTGCCCAAAGAGCTGTCTGGCGGGATGCAACAGCGGGTGGGTATTGCCCGGGCGTTAGCCTCGGACCCCGAGATCCTGCTGATGGATGAACCCTTCTCGGCGCTGGATCCATTGATCCGGCTACAATTGCAAGACCAGTTCAAGGCGCTTGTGGCGCAGTTGCAAAAGACCACCCTGTTCATCACCCACGATCTGGACGAAGCCATCCGCATCGGCCACCGGATTGCGATCATGAAGGATGGTGTGATCGTTCAGATCGGCACTCCGGAAGACATCGTGATGAACCCCGCCGACGATTATGTGCGTGAGTTCGTTCAGGGCATTTCGAAACTCAAACTGGTCAAGGCGCACTCGATCATGGAGCCGATCGACAGCTATGCCGGGCCACTTGATGGCGCCCCGCGCGCGGATGAAGGCTCGGATCTGGATCAGTTGATTGATCTGGCAGTGGGAACTGATTTGCCCGTCGTCATCACGGATGCGGGCAATGACATCGGTGTCGTGACCAAGCCGCGCCTGCTGCGCGGCATTCAGGGGGGCAAAAATGACTGATGCAACCGCCGAGGTAAAAGTAACAGCAGCCTCCGACATCGAAGTCGACCGCGAAGCTTTGGACAAGTCCATTCAGGAATTTGCCGGCCCGAACGGAGATTATTATGTAAACGCGTTCCACAAAATTCACGACGCGACCAGCGCAATGCCCAATACCTTCAACAAATGGGCGGCAGCGCTGGGTCCGCTCTGGTCAGCCTCCCGCGCGATCTGGGGGATGTTCTGGGCGTTTTTGATCCTTGAGATCATCGCATGGGTCCAGATCGGGCGCGGCGCATGGGGCAATCCGGGGGCCGAGTTTTCGGACCGGGCAGCCGGACAGTTGGACCGTGCCGCCGAGTTGTTGGAACGCGCAGCAAACGCAACCGAGCAGTCGGATATCGATCGGTTCACGCGTTTGGCTGAAAACATCCAGAAGGCAGCAGATACCAGTCTGGAACGGGCGGCAGCTGCTCAGGCCGAAGCGACGGGAATCCTGCTCACCGGTCTGGTCATGCTCGTTGTATTCAAGCTGATACAGGGCCTTTACGCTGATCGCATCTATGAAAAACAGTATTCCAGATGGCGCATTGATC
Source organism: Ruegeria sp. AB6 (assembly GCF_056542685.1). Lineage (NCBI taxonomy): Bacteria > Pseudomonadati > Pseudomonadota > Alphaproteobacteria > Rhodobacterales > Roseobacteraceae > Ruegeria > Ruegeria sp. AB6. The sequence goes on from NZ_JBQGAD010000004.1 coordinate 189,506, forward strand.
CCGACAGTACGGAAAGCGGCCGGTCCACGCGCAACACCGTTCTGGGCGCAGTGCTTGTAGCAGCGATCGCGCCGCTGATCGTCTATAAGTTCACGGTCAATGCGTCGATTGCGATGCTGGACGCATTCCCGGAAAAAGAGGTCTCGGCACTGTTTTTGGGTGAAGATGGCGGCACGTTGTTCTCAAGCCTTGCCAGTTGGATGGAGGCCAAGATCGACGCCGCAGCCCTTGCGGGCGGGGATGTGTTCGACGGGATTGTTGCCGGAGTCCGCTCTGTCCTGGATGCGCTGACGGTGGCGTTGATCGGATCGCCGTGGCCGGTGGTGATGTTAGTGATTTGCGTCACCGCGTGGCGTGCGGCGGGGCCGCGCGTGGCGATCTTTACTGCCGCGTCTTTGGCTTACATCGCACTTCTGGGTTACTGGGATGTCGCGATGGAGACTGTGGCCCTGGTTGGTGCTGCCGTGTTGCTTTGCGTGGTAATCGGCATTCCGTTGGGTATCTGGTTTGGCAAATCAGCACGGGCCTACCGTGCGGCTGAACCGGTGCTGGACCTGATGCAAACGCTGCCCGCATTCGTCTATCTGATACCAATCATCGCCTTCTTTGGCACTGGCAATCCGCCGGGCATTCTGGCCACGATCATCTTTGGCATGCCGCCGGTGATCCGCCTAACGGCGCTGGGGATGCGCGGCGTGCCCGACAGCATCAAAGAGGCTGCCGTGGCCTTCGGTGCCTCGAAATGGCAGTTGCTCAAGGATGTTGAGATTCCGCTGGCGCTGCCTTCGATTATGACCGGGGTGAACCAGACCATCCTGATGTGCCTGTCGATGGTGGTGATCATTTCGCTGATTGGCGGCGGCGGTCTGGGCAAGGAAATCCTTGAGGCGCTGCAATATGCGGCCAAGGGTCCGGGTCTGCTGGGCGGCTTTGCCATCCTGTTCTGTGCCATGGTCATCGACCGGATCGTGCAGGGGGCCTTCCGGCGAGAAGACGAGAAAATCTAAACACAAAGCGCCCCCGCCAGCCGGGGGCGTTTTCCCTTTAAGGGGACGCAGATGACCGACCGCTATGAACAGTCGATGATGGATAACCTCTATTGGTGGGGCGTACCGACCCTGTTTCGCTGTCCCAATACAGGGGCCGAGGGTCAGGACATCGCCTTGGTCGGCGTCCCCCATTCCACCGGCAACGGTACGACTGAGCGGGATCAGCACCTTGGTCCCCGCGCGTTGCGCCATGTCTCGGCCGTGCAACGCCGGGTGCATTCGCTATTCGATATTGACCCGTGGAGCAGCGCAAAGATCGCAGATGTGGGCGACGTGCCCTTTCCGCGCGCGAATGACAACGAGGACTGCATCGAGCGTATCACGGCATTTTTCAAGGACATCGACGCAGCAGGCGCGCGGCCCGTATCAGTGGGCGGAGACCACTCGATCACCGGCGGCATCGTGCAGGCGCTGGGGCGTGGTCAACTGGCTAAAGGTGAGCCGATCAGCTTCCTGCATCTGGACGCACATACGGATGTATTTACCAAGGTCGATCACTTTTTGGGCGCAAAGAAATCGGCCGCCCATTGGGGCGCTTACCTGGCCGATCAGGGGCAAGTTGATCCAACGCGGTCTATGCAGATCGGTCTGCGAGGTCACCCGCGCAGTCTGGATTGGCTGCAACCGTCTTATGACTATGGCTACAACATCGTCACCATGCGCGAATTCCGCCAGCGCGGGCTGGAGGACGTGGTGGCGCAGACGCGCGAAGTGTTGGGCGACCGTCCGGTCTATATCACCTTCGATCTGGATTGCCTCGACCCGACCGTCGCGCCCGCGGTGTCCAATCTGGAACCCGGCGAGAAGGGCTTCGACATTGACGAAGCCGTGGGGATTTTGCGGGCCGCGCGCGGGCTGAATATCGTGGGCGGAGACGTGGTCTGCATGATGCCCACCAAGGACAGCCCCAACAACATCACTGCTTTAACGGCAGCGGCAGTGATGTTCGAGATGATCTCGATGATCGCCGAAAATGTCCGCTAGCGGCGGGCGTCCACGGCTTGCGCCAGAACACAGAGCAGTTCGAACATCAATGATATCCCCAGCCACGCGGTGCTGCCCGAAGCGTCGAAGGGTGGAGAAACTTCAACCAAATCGGCCCCTACGAGGTTGATCCCAGACATTTCCCGAATAACCTGCTGGGCCTGAAAGCTGTTTGGGCCGCCGATCTCGGGCGTTCCGGTGCCGGGGGCAAAGGTGGGGTCGACGAAGTCGATGTCATAGGTGCAATAGGTCGGCGCATCACCGACAATACTGCGCACCTCGGCCATCACCTCGCCGATGCCGCGGTCGAACAGTTCTTCGATACGGATGATGCGGATACCCTGCTCCTCTCCCCACTCGATATCCTCGGTGTTATAGGCGGTGCCACGAACGCCGATCTGGACAAAGCGTTTGGGGTCCACCAACCCTTCTTCAACCGCGCGCCGGAAGGGGGTGCCATGGGTGAACTTGTGTCCACCGAAATAGGTGTCGAACAGGTCCGTGTGGCTGTCAAACTGGACAAGACCCAGCGGACCGGAACTAGCCAGCGCGCGCAGCACCGGCAGAGTGGTCAAGTGATCGCCCCCGGCCGTCAACGGAGTAATGCCGCGCGCGTGCAAGTCGGCGTAAAACATCGTGACGCGGTTCAGCGTATCCTCAATATCCACTGGGTTTGGCGCGACATCCCCAAGATCAGCACAATTGACCAACGAGAATGGCGCAACACCTGTCACCGGGTTCATTGCGCGGATCATCGTCGAATAGTCGCGCAACTGACGCGGCCCATGCCGTGCACCGGGGCGGTTGGTAGTGCCGCCATCCCAGGGGATGCCAATCAGGCCCAGTTCGACCTCGGCGATGCGTTCGTGATCCAACGTCATGCCCGGCAAGCGCATGAACGTCGGAATCCCTGCAAACCGGGCCAGATCCATCGCCGAAACCGGCTGAAAAAAAGAGTTGGTCATGTGGTGCCTCTACCCTGTCATACTGCGACCCTAGCCGCTGACATCAGACTTGGGAATGGCCGGAACGGTTCAGATCAGAATATCAAAGCGCCCTCGGATTTCGGCGTCTTGCTGAGGTGTGAGATATTCAGGATGATGGGTATCCAATATGGCTTTGGCCTTTTCCCGCGCAGCGGCCCAAGCGTCTGTCGCGCCTTCTTCTTGCCAGGTGCGGGGTTCATTCCGGTCGGCCAGCGACGGATAGAAATAATCGCGCTCCATCGCTGCATAGGTCTCGGCGCTGCCCAGAAAATGGCCGTCTCCAAGTACAGATTGGCATATCGCCTCGAAACCCAGATTTTCTTCGGTTACTTCGATTCCGCGTAAAGCCCTGTATGTGTGGGAATGCATTTCATCATCTAGCACAAAACCCTCGAAGCTGGCCCCCAGCAGGGATGCCGTCATGCCCGAACTTTCGTAGATCAAGTTCCCTCCTGCCAAAGCGGCAGCCAAAGACGTCATCGCTTTTTCAACACCGTATTGCGCGTCAATGGCCTTGGCGTCGGTCATTGACGCCGCCACCCCGGATGGCAAGCCTAGCCAGTTGGTGATTTGCGCGGAAGCAGCATTCAAAATCGCCGTCTCGCCACTGCCCCCGGCAAAAGCTCCGGTGCGCAGGTCTACGACAAAGGGCCAGTTCGAGAACACCATCGGAAAACCAGGACGGATTGTATTGACCATCACCAGACTAGCCAATGTTTCGGCCAGTGACTGGGCCAGAAACCCTGCAAGCGTTGCCGGTGCCGTTGCCCCCGCTTGGGCGGCTGTAATACAGGACATCGGGATGTTATGGGCGACGCACTCATAGACTACGTCCACCGCATCCTCGCCGTAGCGCAGCGGTGAGATCACCGGACTGATATGGGCCTTCAGAAAAGGCCGTTTGGCAAATTCGCCTGGGCCTCCAGCCGCAATGTCCAGCATTTGAACAATAGGAGCTACGTTTTCGGCCAGCGTAAAAGAGGTCGCCACAGGTTTGGTCGTGTTGCGCAGCAGCGCATAGGCCGTGTTGATGTCCAGATCGCGCACGTCCGGCACATCCGTGGCCACGCAACAGCGCGTAAACCAGCTGACATTGGAAAGCATGTCTTGCAGACGCGTAAAGTCATGCAGATCGGCCAGGGTTGATGGGCGATACAACCCGGTCTCCAAATCCAGCGTCTGGACGGCTGCGCCACCAGTGCCGAAATACACGCTATCACCGCCTACTTCGATCGAGCGCACCTTGTCGCGGCCATGAAAGGTAAATGTCTTGGCGGCCGTCTGAATCGACCGCTGCACCATGGCGCGTGGAAAGACCAGCCTCTCTCGATCTCTCGGCTGAGCACCGGCTGCACGCAAATCCGCGGCAAGACGGTCGGGCACATTGCCCATGCCAAGCGTCTCCAGAAGACGCAAAGCTGTCTCAAAGATCTGGTCCAATTCTATCGGAGACAGAGGTTTGAACGCCCCGCCCCTCTGGCCGGGTGGACAGGGGTCGACAACCGGCCTGGCCGCGCGCTGCGCGTGCCGGGCCTTTCGACCGCTTCGCTTACCGCTTTCTGCTGGCATCGTACCTCTTACTGCCTATCTTTCGGCCAGCCTAATCGGCAATCACAGCCATTCGCAAAAGCGAACTGCGAATATCAATATCCTCAATCGCCGTTTCGATTTTTCCACACTGACAACACCTCTGTTGTCGCGCTGCTTCGTTCTTACGCAAAACTGGCTTTGTACCAAAAAGGAGCATTGCCGATGAAGTCTCGCACCAAAGCTGTTGTGATCGGCGGCGGGATCGCCGGGTGTTCAACACTTTACCATTTGACACAGGAAGGTTGGACCGACGTTGTTCTCGTCGAACGGAATGAGCTGACTTCAGGCACGACATGGCATTCGGCTGCCCAGGTGACGAACTTTGGCATGAACCAGACGATGGTAGGGCTTAAGTCACACTCGATCCGGCTATACAAGAAACTGGCCGAAGACCCCGACTATCCGATCAACTACCACCACGGCGATGGCGGCATCCGTTTGGCCAATACCGAGGCGCAGATGCAGGGTTATCGCCACTTTGCCTCGATGGCGCGCGGGATGGATGTGCATTTTGAGGTGATCGATGCACAGGAATGCGCGCGGCGGCATCCGCTGATCTCGACCGAAAACCTGATCGGCGGACTTTGGGACCCGCTTGATGGCGATATCGACCCGGCGCAGCTGTGTCAGGCCTTGGCCCGTCGCGCCCGAAAAGCAGGGGCCGAGGTCTATCGCAACACACCCGTCACGGCCCTGACCCAGCACAGCGACGACACGTGGACTGTACACACAGAACATGGCGACATTGACTGCGATGTTGTGGTCAATGCCTGCGGATACCGCGTGAATGAAGTCGGTGCGATGATGGGGGTGCATCATCCCGTCGCCTCGATGGAGCATCAGTATTTTCTGACCGAAGAGATCCCCGCCATCCGTGATGCGGGGCACCGCATGCCCCTGCTGCGCTGTCCGATCAGCGACTATTATTGTCGGCAGGAAAAGAACGGGCTGTTGCTGGGGTTCTATGAACAAAACTGCAAGACGTGGGGCATGGACGGGATCGACCCGAATTTCGTCAATGCGCTCTGCCCCGATGATCTGGACCGGGTAACCGACGTGTTGGAGGGCGCTTTTGCCCGCATGCCAGCCCTGATGGAGGCTGGGGTTCACACCGTGGTCAACGGCCCGATCACCTATACCATCGACGGCGCGCCTCTGGTCGGGCCGATCCCTGGCAAGCGCAACGCATTCTGCATCATCGGCCTGCGGGCAGGTCTGGGCGAAGGCGGCGGCCACGGTTGGCTGTTGGCGCAGCAGATCGTGCATGGTGAGGCATGCTATGACACATGGTGCCTCGATCCGCGCCGGTTTACCGGGCATGCGAATGTGGAACTGACCGCTCTGAAAGCCATTGAAGACTACCAGAATGAGTTTCGCTTTCACTTCCCCCACGAACACCGCCCCGCCGGACGACCGGCGAAGACGACGCCATTGACACCGGTGCTAGCGGCCGAAGGGGCTGAGTTCACGGTGATCAACGGATGGGAAAGGGTGGACTATATCAAGCCATCTCCTGAATTCACCCACGCCCTCAGTTTCGATTTTGACGAAACCTTTGATCTGGTCGCCGCCGAGGTTGCCAGCGTGCAGGCCGGCGTCGGGCTGGCCGAGGTTAACGGTTTCAACCGAATTGAGATCACCGGCGCTGACCGGCACAGTTTCCTGGATCGGATGCTCTGCGGCATTGTCACGCGAAAGACCGACCGGGTCGGTTTGGGCTATCTTCTGAACCAACATGGCATGATCAAGGCCGAGGCCACAGTTGCCAACCTGCCCGCCAGTGACCGCGGGCCCGAGAGGGTCTGGTACGGGTCAGCAGCTGCCAGCGAGTTCCATGACATGGATTGGCTGATCCGCCATATACGGGCCGATGAAGACGTGCAACTGCGAAGCCTGACCAATGACCAAACCATTCTGATCCTTGCAGGCCCCAAGTCGCGCGATGTTCTGTCGACCTGCGCGCGGGGCGACTGGTCGGCGCAGGCCTTCCCGTGGCTCAGCTTGCGCGAATGTTATGTCGGGTTCGCCCCGGCCACCGTGATGGCGGTTAGCTTTTCCGGTGAGCTGGCCTATGAAATTCACGTCCCCAACGCTTCGCTTTATGCGGCCTATCTGGCGTTACGACAGGCGGGTGAAGCGCACGGGCTGAACCTGTTCGGCGCCCGCGCGGTTGAATCCATGCGGATGGAGAAAAGCTTTCTGCATTGGAAGGCCGACCTGATCACAGAGTTCGATCCTTTTGAAACCGGTCTGGAACGCTTTGTGAAACTGGACAAAAGCGATTTCATCGGCCGCGATGCGCTGCTGAAACGACAATCTAACGGCCCGCGCAAAAAATTAGTCGCCTTGCAGCTTCAGGCTACTGACCGGCCTGCGCATCCGGGCGCGTCACTGATGCAAGACGGTCAGGTCGTCGGCACTGTCACTTCGGGCGCATGGGGGCATCGGGTTGGCCTGAACCTCGCACATGCGTTTGTGAACCCAGCGCTAGCCGAAGTCGGAACCGAGATCGATCTGGATTCCTGCGGACAGATCGTGCGCGCCACGATCATTCCGCCATCCCCATACGATCCGGGGTTTGACCGGGTGAAGGCCTGATTTCATCCTCTCTGGCGAATTTCCCGTTGCCGTGGGTCGAAAACTTTGCTTGGCTTTGTTTCGAGGAAATCGAAACAACGGGTGTTACACGTGTCCAAAGCTCTAAGCCTGCGCTGGTTGGAAGTGTTCCGTCTGGTCGCTAAGTCGGGGTCGATCCAACAGGCTGCGTCCGAGACCGGCTTGTCGATCAGCACTGTCTCCAACCACCTACGAAGTCTTGAAGCCGCGCTGGGGGTTGAGCTGGTCGACCATGGTCGGCGACCAATGGGCCTGACCCCCGCGGGTGAGGTCTTTGCCCGTTATGTGCGCGACGGACTGACCGTGTTGAAACGGGGTGAGGCCGAAATTCGATCCGGTAACTGGAAACACGCAACCGATCTGCGCCTAGCTCTGATTGACGATTTCGACAATCAGATCGCGCCGGATTTGTTCCGCTTTCTGGCGCAGGCGCTACCTCGTTGCAGTTTTCGCCATTACACTCGCCCCAGTCACGAGATTCTCGCTAACCTTCAGGAACACAAATTGGACGCCGGGGTGGCCACGCGGCCGTCAGAACGGACCGACGGGCTGATCGAATACCCTCTGATGCGCGATCCATTCATCGTGATTTTACCAATGTCCTATCAGGGTGCGCCCGAAAACCTGCTGAAACCGGACGCGGAATTGCCCCTGCTGCGCTATTCTCGGGACTACATGATCGGCAAGCAGATCGAGATTCAGTTAACCCGCAGCAAATACAACCTGCCCAACCGGTTCGAGATGGAGTGTAATCATTCAATCATCGGGCTGGTCGCCGAAGGCAGCGGCTGGGCAATCACGACGGCCGCATGTTTTCACCGGGCTCAACGGTTCCATGACAGCGTCAAAGCGCTTCCGTTTCCGGGTCGGAACTTTGTGCGGACGGTCTCACTGTTCACTACGGAAGTGTACCCTGAAACAACTTCGAAACTGATCCAGAAGGTCATGACTCAACTGATCCGCCAACACTTTACCGAGCCGATGGCGGGAAGCCATGGCTGGCTAAAGAACGACTTCCGGACGATGGAAGGCGAGGCAGCCTAGCCTTTCGCCGGTGGGCCCAACGACTGACGTTCGACAATATGCGTATCCAGCCTTGATCCTGTTCCGTCTGACTGTTGTTCCAACATCGAAACCAGTTCCATAGCCGCCCTGCGCCCCATTTCCCGATGCGGGACGTGAACGGTCGTCAAAGCCGGTGAGACGATGCGGGCCAGTTCAATGTCATCGAACCCGGTGATGGACACATCGCGCGGCACGTTCAAACCCATTTCCCTGGCCCGATGCAGGGCACCAACAGCCAGAACATCGTTCCCGCATAGTACTGCGGTGGGCCGAACGCTCTGCGACATCAACCTATCGAACGCCGCGGCGCCATTTTCGATTTCATAAGATATTTCAATGATGGTCAGGTCCAAAGGCGAAATACCATGCCGGGCTGCCGCCTGTTCTATTCCTTCGATCCGAAGTCGCGCCCGGTCATTGCCGGACCGAATGCCCGAAATCACGCCAATCCGCCTGTGACCCAGACCGATCACCCGGTCGGCCAGTTCGGCCATGGCGGCGCGGTTGTCAAATCCAACCGAAGGCAATTGTGCGTCCGGCAGAAAAGACCACGCAATCAGGGCCGGGATTTTGCGGCGCTCCAGCTCTGTGTAAATCTGCGGCGCACGATCATGCCCGATCAACAACAACGCATCCGCCCCCCGCGCGATAAGGGTGCGGATCTGCTCCTCTTCAATTTCGGGTTTGTAGGCCGAGCTTGAGACCAGCAGTGTATAGCCATGTGTGTGCAGCTCTTCCTGAAAGGCCTGCAGACCACGCGCAAAGATCGCGTTCTCCATAGTCGGAATGATGGCCCCGACGGTCAGGCTGCGCTTCGCTGCCATGACCCTTGCAGCAAAGTTAGGCATGTAACCCAGCGCATCAACGGCCGATTGCACCCGTTCGCGCGTCGACTTGACCACCCGGTCGGGGGTATTGAGACAGCGCGAAACGGTTGCGGTCGAAACTCCGGCCATTTTGGCGACATCGTCCAGTGTCGGCGCCGTTCGAAGTTTTGACATTCCCAATCCTGCCATTTGTCTTTGCCAATAAGTCTAGACGCAACGGCCGCCGTAGGAAAGCAATTATGTAAGCGCTTGCAATTTACATGTAAGCGCTTACAAATGATGTTGAACCGAATCTCGAGAAAGCCCAAGACATGTTCCTGACCGCATCCGTTATCGTCTTCGTGATCTACTTTGCGAACGTCGCAATGGGCGCTTTTGCGGGTGGCGCATTTCTCGGCGACGTCGGAGAGATGATGGTTCTGTTCGCGGCGTCGATCCTGTTCGTTGTCGCAATTCTGAAAAAGGAGGCTGATCGCAACGCAGAACGCGACGGCTGACTTTTTTGCTTGGGAGGGCAAACAATGAACAAGGATAAACTGGAACTGGCGTCGGCCGAGCGCCGCAATTTCCTGAAGCTCAGCGCCACGGGGGCATTCACGGCAGCCCTGGTCGCCGGGGCCGGTGGAGTGTTGTGGTCATCCGAGGCCACCGCGCAGACCGCAAAGGAAGAACGCGAGCGTGAAAACGCGGCCGATCATGTGATGACCATCGCCACGGCCTATGTGCTGGGTGCGTCACGCAGCTATCCAATCATGCAGCTGGACCTGAAGGAAAACATCCAGAACGCCACAAACGGCAAGGTATATGTCAAACTAGCCCCCGGCGGGCAGTTGGGTGCGGGCGGATCGCTGGTTCAGAAGGTTCAGGGTGGTACAATTCAGGCCGCACAGCACTCGCTGTCGAATTTTGCACCTTTTGCCTCGACCGTTGACCTGATCAACATGCCGTATCTTTGTGGCTCGAACCAGAAATTCACCAACCTTGTGAACTCGGACACCTGGAAGAACGAGGTGCATCCCAAGGTCGAGGCCGCCGGCTTCAAGGCGCTGTTCTACGTTGTGATCGACCCGCGCGTGGTTGCGGTGCGTCAGGGTGGCAATGCAATCATCACGCCGGGCGACATGAGCGGTGTGAAGTTCCGCGTTCCGGGCTCGAAGATGCTGCAGCAATATTACCGTATGGCGGGCGCAAACCCGACGCCGGTTGCCTGGGGTGAGACCCCCTCGGCCATTAAGCAAGGTGTCGCGGATGCGCTGGACCCGTCAGTGGGCGCACTGTTCGTGTTCGGTTTCAAGGATATCCTCAGCCATGTGACCTTCACGCAGGCGGTGCCGGACAGTCAGGTCTATTCCTGTAACCTGGAGTGGTTCAATTCGATGCCGCCTGACGTTCAGGAGGGTATCATGTGGGGTGCGGAAATGACCGCGCATCAGAACTTGGCCAAAGTGCCCTCGGCCCGCGCCTATGCCATGGCCGAGCTGAACAAGGCGGGAGTCGAGTTCCACTCGCTCAGTTCCGATCAACTGGCCGAATGGGAAAGCGTCGGCGGCTATCAGAACGCCGAATGGGACCCCTTCAAGACCGAGCTTGCCGGGTCGATGGACGCGTTTGAAAAGCTGGTCGAGGCCGCAGGCACGCAGGGCAAATACTACGTCCACGACGCATAACAGACAGGCAGCGGGCGCAGCGAGTGAGCCCGCGATCTTCCAAAGCAGCCGGACCTGAAGCAGGCCCGCCAAAGAAGGCTATGGCCCGGTTGCTCTTTTGCCGAGGGAACAGATGACCCTACTTCAAAACATAGACCGCAACGCCGAGCGCTGGCTGCTGCTGGTGTTCTACGTGATGCTGGTCATCACCATGGCCATCGAGGTTCTTCGGCGTGAGATTTTCGCTTTCTCGTCGATCTGGGGCGAAGAGATCGTCCGCTATTCTTTCATCTACCTTGCGTGGATCGGTGCGGCAGCAGCCGTAAAGGAACGCGCCCATATCCGCATCGACGTGATCATGCACTACCTTGGGCCGCGTCCCAAGGCGCTGCTGTATATCCTTGGCGATCTGGTGATGTTCGGCGTGGCGGTCATCGCGCTCTACTGGTCGTATGAGGCGGTGCATGTTTCGGCCAAGTTCGGTTCGGTGACGGACGGGCTGAGGGTATCGAAGGTGTGGTTCCTGATGGCCGTGCCCACCGGTTTTGCGCTGATGATCTGGCGTCTGATCCAGTCACTGATGCGCGATCTGAAATGCCTGAGGGACGGCACGCCCGTCTTCGAAGGCGACAAGCTGTTTGACTGAGGGGACACGCGATGCTTTGGGGTTCTCTTAATCAAACTGTTGAACTTGGGTGGGATTTCTACCTGCCTGTTATCCTGTTCGTTGGTCTGATTGCCTTGGCTGTGCCCGTCTGGGCGGCCATCGGCACTGCCGCTATCGTGATGCTGGTCATGTCCGGCGACCTGCCGTTGAGCCTTGTGGGCGAAAGCCTTTTCACCGGCATCGACGCCTTCGCCCTGACGGCCGTACCGCTGTTCATCCTGACCGGGGACGTGCTGGTGCGCACGGGGTTGTCGCGAAAGTTTCTGGACGTGGCCGAGGCGTTGACTTGTTTCGCCAAGGGCGGCTTTGGCTCGGCCACTGTTCTGGTCTGCGGCATGTTCGCGGCGATCTCGGGCTCGGACGCGGCGGGCGCTGCTGCGGTGGGCCGAATGACGATCAATCGGCTGGTCGAAAGCGGTTATCCCCGCCCCTATGCCTGTGCGCTGGTCGCGGCAGGGGCCTGTACCGGCATCCTGATCCCGCCCTCGATCGCCTATATCATCATCGGTCTTGTGCTGGGTATTTCGGCCTCGACCCTGTTTCTGGCCGCCCTCATCCCCGGATTGGCCATTCTTGTCTCGATCCTTGTAACCAACATCATCATGAACCGCATCTACGCCTATGAGGGCGGCGGCATGATGACCATGGGCGAATGGCTGGCCAATCTGGGCAAGGCGCTGAAATCCGGCTGGTACGCGTTCATTGTGCCGGGGATCATCTTCTACGGCATCTTCTCGGGCCGCCTGACGCCCACCGAGGCTGGTGCGACCGCTGTCGTCGTCACCATCATCATGGGCTTCATCCTGCGCACGCTGACGCTGGCTGATTTCCCGTCGATGCTGGTCAGTTCTGCCAAGGTGAACGGGGTGATCTTGCCGATCATCGCCTTCTCGGCTCCGCTGGCCGAGGCACTGGCGATCATGGGTGTGCCGCAGGGGTTCGTGACGGCCGTGACCTCGATGACCGATGACCCCTATCTGCTGATCCTGCTGATGATCGGCATCCTGATCGCCGCAGGCTGTGTCATGGAGACGACACCGAATATCGTGATCCTGGCTCCGATCCTGAAACCGCTGGCGGACAATATCGGCATGAACGAGATTCAGTTCTGCATTATGATGATCACCGCATTGGGTGTGGGCTTTATCACCCCTCCTTTGGGTCTGAACCTGTTCGTTGTTTCCGGGATAACCGGAGAATCAATTCTAAAAATCGCGGCGCGCGCCGTGCCCTTTGTTCTGACCATGCTGATCGTGGTAATCCTGATCGCCTATGTACCGGCGGTGTCGACGACATTGCTTCCTGCCATCTACCAATAGGACCTGCTGACCATGCCCCGTGACTATCTGAAAAAGGCGACATTGACGGCGCAATCTCATGCGTCCGAAGTGCACGACACGGTCAAGACGATCCTTGCCGAAATCGAGGCGGGTGGTGATGCCAAGGCGCTGGAATACGCCGCCAAGTTCGACAAGTTCGAAGGCAATGTGCTGATGACACAGGCCGAGATTGACGCCGCCATTGCATTGGTGCCCGAGAAGCTGAAGGCCGACATCCGCTTCGCCCATGACAACGTGCGCCGATTTGCCGAGGCCCAGAAAGCGACCGTGTCGGACGTCGAGGTCGAGATCGTACCAGGCGTGACCGCAGGCCAAAAGGCGATCCCGGTGGACGCGGCAGGCTGCTACGTCCCCGGCGGGCGCTACAGCCACATCGCCAGCGCAATCATGACCGTGACCACAGCCAAGGTGGCTGGATGTCGTCATATCACCGCTTGTTCGCCCCCGCGTCCCGGTGAAGGTGTGGCCCCAGCCATTGTCTATGCCGCCCATATCTGCGGTGCCGACAGCATCTTGGCCATGGGCGGGGTACAGGGCGTGGCCGCGATGACCTATGGCCTGTTCGGCCTGCCGCGCGCGAATATCCTTGTGGGCCCGGGCAATCAGTTCGTAGCCGAGGCCAAGCGCATCCTCTATGGCAAGGTCGGCATCGACATGATCGCCGGTCCCACAGACAGTCTGATCCTTGCCGACAGCAGCGCCGACGCGCATGTGGTGGCAACCGATTTGGTCAGTCAGGCCGAGCACGGCTACAACTCACCCGTTTGGCTGGTGACGGATGACCGGGCTTTGGCGGAAAAGGTGATGGAGTTGGTGCCCGCCCTGATCGAAAACCTACCCGAGTTGAACCGAGAGAATGCCTCGGCCGCGTGGCGCGACTATGCCGAGGTGATCCTGTGCGGCGACCGAGAGGAAATGGCCGCCTGTTCAGATGCTTACGCGCCCGAACACCTGACCGTGCAGGCCGAGGATCTGGAGTGGTGGCTGGATCGGCTGACTTGCTACGGCTCGTTGTTTTTGGGTGAGGAAACGACAGTGTCCTATGGCGACAAGGCCACCGGCACCAATCACGTCCTGCCGACTTCCGGCGCGGCCAGCTATACCGGCGGGCTGAGCGTTCACAAATACATGAAGATCGTCACATGGCAGCGGGCCACCCGCGAAGGGTCGAAGCCCATCGCCATTGCGACTGCGCGGATTTCAAGACTGGAAGGCATGGAAGGCCACGCCCGCGCTGCCGATGTTCGGCTGGCGAAATACTTCCCCGATGAACAGTTCGACCTGTCCGCAGATGGATGATCCGCGCACGCTTTTTGACCTGACCGGTCGGGTCGCGTGTGTCACCGGCGCCAGTTCCGGCCTTGGGCGGCAAGCGGCCAAGGTTCTGGCCGCCGCCGGAGCAAAGGTCGTGGCCGTGGCCCGTCGACACGATGCTTTGGCCGGGCTGGTCGCCAAGATTGGTAACAGCGCGGCCATGGTCGCCACCAACATCGCGGATAGGGACCAGATCGCAGCGGTGGCGCAAGACATCTCGGACCCTTTCGGACCGCCGGATATTCTGATCCACGCCGCTGGGATCAACACTCGTGAAGCGGCAGATGACGTGACCAGCCAGGGTTGGGATGCAACGCTGGCCCTGAATCTGAGTGCACCGTTTTTCCTGAGCCAAGCGCTGGTGCCTGCCATGAAAGACAAGGGCTGGGGCCGCATCGTCACGTTTGCATCCCTGCAAACCACCCGCGCCTTTCCCGGCGGTATCGCGTATGGCGCGACCAAGGCCGGGATCGGTCAGTTGACCCGCGCCATGGCCGAGGCCTGGTCGCCCCACGGTATCACCGCCAACGCCATCGGGCCGGGGTTTTTTCCGACCGAATTGACACAAGCCGTGTTCGACGACGCCAAACGGGCCGAGCGCAACGCCGCCCAGACCTGTATCGGGCGCAACGGACGGATGGAGGATATCAACGGGCCGATCCTTTTCTTGTGCTCAAAGGCCTCGGACTATGTCACCGGGCAGGTCCTGATGGTTGACGGGGGGTTCACCGCAAAATGAAAGCACTGGTGTATGAAGGGGTGGAACATGTGGCCTATCGGGATATGCCCGACGCGGCGCCGCAGGATGCCGAACATCTGATCCGGGTCGAGGCGGTGGGTATCTGCGGCTCGGACATGCACGCCTATCTGGGGCACGATGCGCGACGTCCTGCGCCGCTGATCCTGGGGCACGAAGCCGCCGGGGTAATCGTGGGCGGCCCACGCGATGGGGACAGGGTTACTATCAACCCTCTGGTCCACTGCGGCACCTGCACGGCCTGCCAATCGGGCCGGGTCAATATCTGCCCCAACCGCCAGATCATCTCGATGCCCCCCCGCGAAGGGGCCTTTGCGCAATACGTCGCCATGCCGGACCGCAATCTGGTGACGGTGCCTGACAACGTGCCGCTGGCCAAAGCAGCATTGGCCGAACCGCTGGCAGTAAGCTGGCACACGGCCCGGCTAGGGCTGGAGGCGCTGCATCCCGCGATGGATCGGCGCGCCTTGGTCATCGGCGGTGGCGCCATCGGGTTGGCCGCAGCGCTGGCGCTGAAGGCAATGGGTGTCAGCGATGTCACCATCACGGAACCCAACGACGCCAGACGCACCTATGTGGCGAGTATTTGCCCCTTCAACCTGCGAGCTGAAACAACCGAGACATTCCCACTGGTCATCGACGCGGTAGGCTTCGCAGCGACGCGCCAGGCTGCCTCGGCCCTAGTCGAACCGGGGGGTGTGATCGCTCATGTCGGCCTGGGCGACGGGGGCGGCGGGTTGGACATTCGCCGTATGACCTTGCAGGAAATCACATTTATCGGCACCTATACCTATACGGTCGAGGATTTCCGCCAAACCGCAAGTGCCATTTTTGACGGCAGGCTGGGCGCACTGGACTGGATCGAAATGCGGCCCCTGTCCGAAGGTGCCGAGGCGTTCCGCCAGTTACGCAACGGATCGGTGGCCGTGCCCAAGATCATCCTCACGCCGTGGGATTAGGCCCGGCAGAAACGGAGGCATTCATGTATCAGAAAATTCTTGTGCCAATGGCGCTGGATCACGACATTTCACCCCACACCTTGCAGGTGGCCCGCGCCTTGGCCGCCGATGACTGCGAGATCGTGGCCTTGCATGTCTATGAGATGCCGCAGGGTTCGGTCAGCGCGTATCTGGACAAGGATGTGGTAGATGAAGGCTTTCGCGCCGCGCTGAATTTGCTGCGCGACAAGGTCTCGGGGCTCGAGGGCGTGAGGCCGGAAATCATCAAAGGCCACACCGCGCGTACCATCATTGATTTCGCCAATGAACACAGCTTTGACTGCATTGTCATCGGATCGCACAAACCGGGGCTTAGCGACTATTTCCTTGGCTCAACCGCCTCACGCGTCGTGCGCCATGCAGGCTGCGCAGTGCATGTGCATCGCCGAACCTAAACCGCTCATCGCGCTGGCAAAGCGCCCAATACAGGACGGACACACAGGATATGAACATAGACAAAAAGATCACGGATGATCTGGTGGCCAACGATATCTCGTTCGTCACCACCGTTCCGTGCAAGCAACTGGCCGGAGTTATTGCCGAGATTGACGCCCATGACAGCATCTACCACATCCCGTCGAATAAAGAGGATGAGGGCATGGGCCTGTGCGCGGGCGCATGGATGGGGGGCAAGCGCCCTGCGATCATCATGCAGAACACCGCGATCGGTGTGACGATCAATACGCTGGCCACGCTGATCCAGTATTACCGGATGCCCTTGCCCATGCTGATCTCATACCGGGGCGAGCTGCGCGAACCCATCGCCTGTCAGGTGGAAATGGCCGTGCACACCAAGGCGCTGCTGGCACAGTTGAATATCCCGACCTACCACTTTCACAATCAGGCGGATGTCGAGGAACTGGATGCGATCCTGAAATACACCTTCATGTGCAACAAACCGGTCGCCATTCTGACCGACGCCAATTTCTGGGGAGGCTACGGCGACCAATGATCCGTTCTGACGTTTTGAAAGAAATCGCTCCGATCCTGCGTGATCAGCTTGTGGTCTGCAATATCGGTATTCCCAGTCAGGAATTGCACGCCATCGACGATCAACCCAGCAATTTCTATATGCTGGGGACAATGGGTCTGGCCTCAAGCATCGGCCTGGGCCTGGCGTTGTCGCAGCCCAAACCGGTGATAGTCATCGACGGTGATGGCTCGGTCCTGACCAATCTGGGCACTTTGCCGACCATCGCCAACAACGTAGCCGACAATTACATCCTGCTAATCGTCGACAATGGCTCTTACGGCTCGACCGGCGATCAACCGACCTACGCGGGACAGAAAACCTCGCTGACGAAAATGGCCGAGGCGGCAGGCTGCGAGCGCGTGATCGAGTGTCAGGCCGAAGACACCGGCCGGGTGCTGCAAGAGGCGCTGGATGCCAAACAGATGACCATCATCGTGTGTAAATGCGAAAGCGGAAACGCCAAGATGCCACCGATCACGACGGACCCAGTCGTCATCCGCGACCGCTTTATGAAAGCCGTGATGGCCTGATGCTAGCCACCATCCACAGTGCCGAAGATGCCCGTCGTCTGGCGCGGCGGCGTCTTCCGTGGATGGTGTTCGACTACATAGATGGCGCAGCCGGTACCGGACAAGGTGCGATACGCAATCGCGCGGCACTGGACGCCATGACCCTGTGTCCACGGGTATTGCGGGATGTCAGCGAGCGGACGTTGGAAACGCGACTTTTTGGCAAGCCCGCGCAGCGCCCCTTTGGCATTGCACCGATGGGCATGTGCAACCTGTCCGCGCCCGGTGCCGATCTGATGCTGGCGCGGTTGGCGGCGCGTTATGCCATACCTCTGGGTGTATCGACCGTCGCCTCGACCCCTATGGAGAAGCTGATCGAGATTGCCGAAGGGCACGCCTGGTTTCAGCTCTATTTCAGCGGAGACGGCGCGGGAACGTTCAAGCTGGTCGATCGCGCAAAATCAGCCGGGTACAAGACCCTTGTGCTGACCGTCGATGTCCCCGAAGTGGGTCGCCGCCCGCGCGAACTGCGCCACGGGTTCAAGATGCCCTTCCGCATCGGTCCACAGCAGTTTCTGGACTTTGCGATACATCCTCGCTGGTCCTTGGCCACATTGCGGTCGGGAAAGCCTCAGATGGCCAATTTCCTGATGGAAGGTTACGAGTTCGACCGTACAGAAAGCCGAGCCAAAGCCACGTGGGAAACGCTGGCCCGCCTGCGTGACCAATGGGACGGAAACTTGGTGCTGAAGGGTATTCTAGACCCCGAGGACGCGCTGGCCGCAAAATCCGCCGGAGCCGATGCGGTTCAGGTGTCCAGCCACGGCGCACG
Source organism: Ruegeria sp. AB6 (assembly GCF_056542685.1). NCBI lineage: Bacteria > Pseudomonadati > Pseudomonadota > Alphaproteobacteria > Rhodobacterales > Roseobacteraceae > Ruegeria > Ruegeria sp. AB6. The sequence continues at coordinate 207,659 of NZ_JBQGAD010000004.1, forward strand.
ACAGTTGGACAGCGCCCCAGCCGCCTTTGACGCCTTGCGCCTGATACGAGATGCCGTTGGGCCGGAATATCCGCTGTTTTACGACAGCGGGCTACGCTCGGGTGAAGACGCAGTCAAGGTTATGATTTCCGGCGCCAATTTTGTGTTCTTCGGCCGGGTCATGCAATACGCAATCGCCGCCGCTGGCGAGGCTGGGCTGCATCAGCTCTGGGACGTATTGAGCGATGAATTCAGCATCACAATGGCCCAGATCGGGGCCACTTCCATCGACGATCTAAACCCCTGACCATTTGGCTGAACTCTTCTGCCCAGGCTTTTTGACCACCAATTTCTAGGTTGGCTTCGTGGGTTCGGTCATCAGATGTGCAGCGGACTGGTTGAACAGGGTGGCGTGTTGCTGGGCCGTGGCCTTGCCCGAGAACTGAGCGTCCTTGTGCAGGTTGATCGCGTCGATCACCGCCGGGCGCGCTTTGATACGCTGACGCCAAGCGGCCACATTGGGGAACCCGTCCAGTGAAACTCCCAAGGGTTTCGCAATAAAGGCCCAAGGGAAACACATCATGTCCACGATGGAATAGCGATCCAGCATATACTCCCGACCTTGCAGCCAGGTTTCCATCACCGCCAGCGCGCGCTCGAATTCGCCCTTGTAGCGTTTATGGGCGTAGGGCTGATCTTCGGGGCTGTAATTCACGAAGTGACTCAGCTGCCCACCCATCGGGCCTTGGTTGGCGGCCTGCCAGAACAACCACTCGTTAAAGGCTATCCGTTCGGCGGGGGTTTGCGGCCCAAACTGTCCCGTCCGCTCAGCCAGATAGAGCAGGATTGCGCCGCTTTCGAATACGGTTTGCGGCCCGTCCGGCGCGTCGTGATCGACAATCGCGGGCATTTTCGCGTTGGGGCTGATGGAGCGGAACGCAGGTGTGAACTGGTCACCGGCGCGCAGGTTCATCAGAACGGTGCGATGCTCCAACCCCGTTTCGCCCAGCATGATCGCCACTTTCCAGCCATTCGGGGTAGGAGAATAGTAAAAGTCGATCATGAGGCGTCTCCTGCCTGCGCCTCGGCGCGCACTGCGTCTGTATGTTCGCCCAGCTCTGGCGCCGGGCGCAGATCGGTTGCGGGCGTGCCGTGAAATACGGCGGCAGGGCGGGTTTGACGCAATCGGCCCGCCGTGGGGTGGTCATATTCCACGATCATCCCGTTGGCGTGCAATTGCGGATGTTGGCGCATCTCTTGCCGGGTCAGCACCGGGGCACAGGGCACACCGGCCCCTTCCAGCTCGGTCAACAACGCGTCCCGGTCGATATCCTGCACGATGGTCTGGGTCAGCTCCAGCCGGGCATGGCGGTTGATGTCACGCAATTCGGGGGTCTTGAACCGTTCATCTTCCAGAATATCGAGGCGACCCGTGGCGTGGGCCAGCGCCTCCCAATGTTTGTTGAGCATGACCGAGATGCTGAGATACCCACCCTTCACCTTGTAGATCAGGTCGTGGAAAGACTGGCTTTCCTCTTTCTCCATCTCATCGCCAACAAACGTGTGGCCGTTCATATCCGAGGCCCAAAGGAAAGCTGTCACCGTGTCCAGCATCGACAGGGTCACTTTCTGCCCCTGCCCCGTGCGTTCTCGCGCGAACAACGCGGCTGTGACGGCCTGACTGGCCTGCACAGCCGTCAGCTTGTCGGGCAGAATGGTGCGCACCAGACGCGGGCGTTCCTCGTCCGAACCGGCCTGTACCGTGGTCAAGGCCGACAAAGCCTGAATAAGCGGGTCATATACCGGTTTATTCGCCAAGGGACCGTCGAACCCGAAGCCCGAGATCGACATATAGACCAGACGCGGGTTCAGCGCGCTTAACACCTCATAGCCCAGGCCCAAACGATCCACGACACCGGGGCGGAAATTCTGGATGAACACATCTGCGGTTTTGACCAGAGACTTGATCATCTCGATATCGTCAGGGTTCTTCAGATCCGCCACTACCGAGCGCTTGTTGCGGTTGTTATTGAGGTATGAGGCCGAATGCCCACCCCGCCGCGTGGCCACATGGCGGGTAAAATCGCCTTCGGCGCGCTCGATCTTGATGACATCTGCGCCCTGATCCGCAAGGATCATCGTGCTCATCGGGCCCGAGACCACAGCCGTCAAATCCACCACCCGGACGCCCGACATCGGCCCGTTGCGCCGAAGGTTTTCGCTTTGTGTCATCGCCAGTTCCTTTTGATCCCCGAGCCGATGCTAACTCCGGCACCGGCCAGAACGTAGAGCAAAAAGCTGGGGTGTCGTCGTCCAATATGCAAGCACCCGCTGCAATTGCGCCAGTTTTGTGGACCAAGTGCTCACCTGTGAGGCCGTTTGCTGAAAACGCTTTGGCAACTCATCATGTTACAAGCCTCAGGCGTTCTTCGGGCATCCCTGCGCAGCGCTTCATCTGTTGTACTCGCGCTGCGAATGTCTTGACGACCGCCGCACTAGACAAAGCCTTTTACCTGTAGGAACCTGTGGCCAAACAGAAAACAGGGAGACGTTTGATGAAACTGCTTTCCAGCACAGCTTTGGCTTTGATGGTCTCTGCAACGGTGGCGTATGCCGCAGGCGGCGGAGCCTGTGCAGTGGACAAAACACTTGTGGAAGGAACGCTGACCATCGCCACTGGGAACCCGGCCTATTATCCTTGGGTGATGGATGATGCGCCCGAAAGCGGTCAGGGGTTTGAAGCGGCTGTTGCCTATGCCATCGCTGATAAAATGGGTTTCAGCTCGGATGATGTCACCTGGGTCCGCACCAGCTTTGATGAGGCGATTCAACCTGGCGCGAAGAATTTTGATTTCAACATGCAGCAATACTCGATCACCCCCGAGCGCGAGGAAATGGTCGATTTCAGCCTGCCATACTACGCCTCGGCCATGGCGGTTCTGACAACTCAAAATGTGGTCGACAACGGCGCCCAAGCAACATTGGACAGCCTCAAGGGTTTGAAATGGGGTGCCGTGGCCACCACGACTGCGCTGCCGATCCTCAATGACCTGATCCAACCTGCGAGCGATCCGCTGCTTTACAATGACAATGCCGATGTGAATGCCGCCATTATGGCGGGCCAGATCGACGCCGCACTGTATGATCTGCCCACGGCACTATATCTGTCGGCCGTGGTGGTGGAGGGCGGCGCGCTCTTGGGTCAGTTCCCGCCGGACAAGTCGGAAAACCCCGATCAGTTCGGACTTCTGATGGAGGAAGGGAACCCGTTGAAGGAATGCGTCGACGCGGCGATCTCGGAACTAACGGAAAGCGGCGAGCTTGCCGCTATCGAGGCCCAATGGCTGGCCGAGGCCACGGGTGTTCCGGTCATCGAATAAATGAGCGAAACATCGGTGCAGAACAAGGCGACCGAGCGCTCTAGCTCGGCGCCCACGCGGCGTGAGGTCTATGAGGCCGGGATTCGGCGGCGCTCGAACCGGATCGCGTTGACTTCAACAGCTATCGTGGTGCTGGCCATTGTGGTGCTAGTGCCGCTTGCCCCCGGCTGGGATGCTGTACAGCGCGCCTTTTTCAACGGTCGGGTCTTTGCGGCGACGTTTCCCGGCCTGCTCGAGGCCTTTCTGCTGAACGTGATGATTTTCGCGTGGTCCGCGCCGCTTATTGCCATCACCGGCCTTGCCATTGCGCTGTGTCGCGACACCCGCGCGCCTGCGCTGTTTCCACTTCGGCTGTTCGGGATTGCCTATACCGATGTCTTCCGCGGCCTGCCGGTGGTTCTCGTCATCTATATCATTGGCTTCGGGGTGCCCGGCCTTGGCCTACCCAGGCCCTGGAACAGCCCCTATATCTGGGGCACCTTGGCGCTGGTGCTGGTCTACTCGGCTTATGTGGCTGAAGTTATCCGTTCCGGCATCGACTCGATCCATCAGTCACAACGATCCGCCGCAGCCTCCTTGGGTCTGAGCGATCAGGACACCATGCGTTTTGTGGTCTTGCCGCAGGCTGTCCGCAACGTTGTTCCTGCCAATATGAACCTCTTCATTGCCTTGCAGAAGGACGTGGCGCTTTTGTCTTTCATCGGTCCGGTCGAGATTTTTCGTCAGGCCGGGGTCTACAAATCGCTTTACGCGAATTTTACGCCCTATGTCGGTGCCGCGCTCATCTTCCTAGCCCTGACCATCCCAGCCACACGATATGCAGATTATCTGATGAACAAGCAGAACCGGGCGCGCACATGACGACGAAACTATCCTTGCGAGGGGTACGCAAACGGTTTGGCGATCACGAAGTCTGCAAAGGCATTGATCTGGACGTGGCCGAGGGCGAGATGGTCTGTCTGATCGGGGCGTCCGGGTCTGGCAAGTCGACGCTCTTGCGCTGCATGAACCTGCTGGAACCGATTGACGATGGCGCGATCTGGCTGGACGGCGTGGACATATCCGAGCCGGGGCTGGACCCACAGCCCGTGCGCCAGCAAATCGGCATTGTATTTCAAAGCTATAACCTCTTTCCCCACATGACCGCAGCCGAGAATGTGATGCTGGCCCCACGTCGTGTACGTGGTTTGAGCCGGCAAGACCTGCTTCCAAGGGTAACGCAGCTTTTTGCCCGCTTCGGGTTGGGCGAACGGATGGGGCACTATCCAGATCAGCTTTCAGGTGGCCAACAGCAACGGGTGGCGATCATCCGAGCGTTGGCGATGGAGCCCCAGATCATGCTCTTTGACGAGATAACAAGCGCGCTTGATCCCGAACTTGTGGGCGAGGTGCTGGATGTGCTGCGCGATCTGCGACAGCAGGGCATGACCATGGTGCTGGCAACCCATGAGATGGGTTTTGCTCGAGAACTGGCTGACAAGGTCTGCTTTCTGGATGCAGGTCGTATTCTGGAACAAGGTCCGCCCGAGGTACTTTTTGCTGCGCCGCAAGAAGAACGCACCAAGGCCTTTCTTGCGCGGGTCCTCTGACCATATTGATCCCGCCCAGTGGGCGTCCGCAACATCCTTTGCTGCATCGTTTCCACCTTTACTGTTGCGCGCAGGCATCTTGTTATGGGTCGATCAAAGCAACTTGGTACTTGTCGAGAATTTCCGCCAGTTCAGCACCGTAAGAGAACAGGGGTTCGCTGCGGACTGATCGGACTTTGGTCATCCCACGTTCAAATACTGCCACATTAGACTGTTCATTCAGGCGGGATGAAAAAATGATCCCGTCGGGCTGATCTTTATGTTCATGAATGGCCAGTGACCAAATCTGTCCCAATTCATGAGACTGTGCCCGGACCGCATCTGTCGGGACCCGATAGGACAGGGTGCCTGACCCACGGAGGTCCAAAAGTTTCAAAGGTTCTGTTGTGGCGATTTGAACTATCGACCAACCTTGCAGATACTTTCGAGAGATCGGGATACCTTCTTTGTCAGCGCCCAGCCCGCTGTCGCGTATGATGGCTTCTAAAACGCAAGTTTCGATACTCGTACCGAAATAAACAGTCGCGTACGTATCGGCAGTGCCGCTACCAATCCTGGGATCTGAGAAACGACTTGGAGCGGGGCGAAACCCCAACGGGTTTGGATATCGTGTCTGAAACGCGCGAAAATGCGGCACCTGGTCAAGGTCAACAAGATTGAGATCGCGCGCGTGGAATGCCCCGGTCGGCAGGAATTCAACAGGAAACAGACTGTCTGGCATTAAGTTGTACTACCGCCAAGTACACCATCTATATGCGCCAGAACTTTTGAGGTCTCTCCACGGCGAAGTTTTTCGTAGACGGGCTCTCCTTGCGCATCCGGAAAAGTTTCGGTCAGCATCCGATAGGCCGTCCAGGCGTCACCGTCCAAACGATCAATGACCTCGCTTAGTCCCTCAATTGTTTCTCCGGTCGGCAAGATTTGCCACTCGGGATATTTGAGCGTCTTCGGCCCCCCGCGCAAAGCAAGAAGCTGTCCCGATTTGCGGCGCTTGTCGATTGCTTGGCGTGTAACACCAATGAGATCGGCCAATTGAGGTGTGGTCAGCATCTCATCACCAGCAAGCACAGCTTTGCTCGCGGCAACGCCGCGTCGTTCAGCGGCGCGCAGTGCCTTCTCAAGCGGGCTATTGACCACGGAACCTGTCGACTTTGAAACTTCGACAAACTTTGCCAAAGTATATGATTTTTCGCGCCGACCGCCTCGGGCGTGTTTACCCTTCGAACCCTTCTTGACACCTGCCGTAAGCGTCTTTGCGGCGGCGATATCAGTATGAATCCTGACACTTCCCTGAACATACTCAACGTTACTGACGGCATGCTCCACGCCATAGAAGGCCTTTTGCGTACTAGGGTTGCCTGTCTGCGGAATGCTCGGCTCGGAACTATGACCAAAGGCCACAACCTCCTCTTCGCCCAGGTTGGACAACATGGTCCTCAAAGCGGCCCCAAGATCGGCATCACTTGCATTCATATCGAACGATGACACCTCAACCCCACCGGGCATCGCGGCGGAAGTTCCTGTTTTCATGTTTGTTTTTCGGGTCATATCGGAAACCGTTTTTGTGAAAGCGTGAGAAGCGATCAGTCCGCACTAGACTTCAACGGACACTGCTACGCTCTGCCAATATGGTATCAATTGACCATTTTGTCAACTTGAGCAACCTAGTCAACTTTGCCAACCAAACAAAAGCACACGGAAGAATCCCTGTATGGAACTAACAACTCTCTGAAATGAATGGTGAAATGCTTCAAATACTCCACCTCGGCGGACGATTGACTGCACCTTAGCTACCACGATTTCCCACTGGGAGATTCATCCTCAACATAGCTACGGAGCGCGTCGATATCCGAAATCTCGGCATGGTTTCGATTGATCTTCACACCAACTGTTTTGAGCCTGGAAAACGCTCGGCTCAGGCTTTCGGGTTTCATTCCCAAACGACCGGCAATAAGCATCTTGTCGTAAGGTAGCGACACATCGCAACGACCTTCGTCGCTGTCACAAAGGTTCAACAGAAACTCCGCGACCCGCTGAGCGCCCGTTTGCGCCTTGAGCTGCTCTAGTTGAGCGACCAACGAATGCAAATGGGTAAATGTGGACGCCAGGATTGATATTCCTATTTCGGGGTCCTCTTTCATCAACGAGATCAGGATCGGACTGGGGATATGCATCAATTCGCAAGCCGATACCGCTTCGGCTGATACCGGATACGGTACGTTTCGCAGGGCTACAGCCTCGCCAAAACTGTCGCCGCGCTTGAAAACACTGACGACAGCTTCTGCGCCGGTCGGTGTAATGCGAAACAGTTTAATCCACCCCGCCAGTACAACGTGAACAGCCTTCGCAGTTTCTTCCTGAAGGAAAATTGTCTCGCCACGATCATATTGCCGCCATATCGCATGGCTCAACAGCGTCTCGACGTGCTGATCCGGTAAACTGCGCAGCAAAATCGACTGACGTGCGATCGCTTTTTGTGCTTCATGAGGCAAGAATACTCTCCCGGTGTCTTTTCAGCCGCCGAAAAACCACCGTCCGGGCAGACTGTCTTTAAGTTATGTCAAACCCGCAGCGTTCGCATCAATCTTTTGATGCCGGGTCAACTTGACAATAGTCATGTCGAAAGCTGCACGCCTGGCTTACCCTTGGTGCAACGCCAGCAATCCGGGGGAGCACGAAATGGACTACGAGCGATTTTTTACCCAGCGCCTTAATGCCCTTCGGGACGAAGGAAACTATCGTGTATTCATAGACCTGCAACGACGCTGCGGGTTTTTTCCCAATGCAAGGCATACCGATGGCACCGCAGAACGAGATGTGCGCATCTGGTGTTCCAACGACTATCTGGGCATGGGTCAGCACCCCGCTGTCATTGCCGCCATGCATGACGCGCTGGATCGCTGCGGCGCAGGAGCGGGCGGCACGCGCAATATTTCGGGCACCACCCATGACCACGTGCTGCTTGAGGCTGAACTGGCCGACTTGCATGGCAAAGAGGCCGCGCTGCTGTTCACCTCGGGCTATGTGTCGAACTGGGCGGCGTTGGGGACGCTGGCGGCAAAAATTCCAGACCTGATCGTTTTCTCTGATGCGCTGAACCATGCCTCGATGATCGAAGGCATCCGCCACTCACGGGCACAGAAGGTGATCTGGGCCCATAACGACCTTGCAGATCTTGAGGCCAAGCTGGCCGCAGCCGACCCCGACGCGCCCAAGATGATCGCCTTTGAATCGGTCTATTCCATGGATGGCGATATCGCGCCCATCAAAGAGATTTGCGATCTGGCAGATAAATACGGCGCGATGACCTATTTGGACGAAGTCCACGCCGTCGGGCTGTATGGCCCCCGCGGCGGCGGTATTGCCGAACGCGAAGGGCTGATGGATCGCCTGACCGTGATCGAGGGCACGCTGGGCAAAGCGTTTGGCGTGGTGGGCGGCTATATCGCGGCCTCGGCCGCGCTTTGTGACTTCGTGCGCAGCTTTGCCAGCGGGTTCATCTTTACCACAGCGCTGCCACCTTCTGTTGCGGCAGGCGCTGCGTCGTCGATCCGACATCTGAAACAGTCGAATGTAGAGCGCGACCTGCAAAAAGCCCGTGTGGCGCAGGTGCGCGCGCGGCTAGATGCCCAAGGCATCCCGCATCTGCCCAACCCCAGCCATATCATCCCGGTGATGGTGGGCGATCCGGTGAAGTGCAAATTCATCTCGGACACGCTGCTGGAGGAGTTCGGCATCTATATCCAGCCGATCAACTATCCCACCGTTCCCAAAGGAACCGAGCGTCTGCGGATCACCCCCTCGCCCGTACATACGGATGAAGATATCGACCATCTGGTCGGCGCGCTGTCCGCCCTCTGGCAGCGTTGCCAGATCGCGCGGATGCCGATGGCGGCACAATAATCTAAAGCGCCCCTCGCTTGGAAAGGGCCGTCCTTTGGGGCGGCTTTTTCTTGTGTCAGATCAGGTAAAGCGCAAAGATCAGAACCGAAAACGCGGTGAACACAGCGGTAAAGCCACGCAACCACGCGGGGCTGTGCGTCAGGTCCAGATACTGCGCCAGGATCACGCGGGCTTTGATCAGCGCCAGCAGCAGGATACCCGCGCTTAAAACCGCCGCAGGCAGATGCAGCACTGTCAGGGCCGCAGACCCAAGGCTGAGCGCCAGCAGGGCAAGCCATGCGCGCGTCAGGTGATATCCGTGCGCCCCCTTCATCCCAGCAGGTAGATCACCGGAAACAGAATGATCCAGACCAGATCAACCATATGCCAGAATTGCGCGCCTGCTTCGATGTTTCGCGGGTCATCGCGCCATGCGACCATCAACAGGATCAGCACGCCAGCCAGTACATGCGCCGCGTGAAAGCCGGTCAGCAGGTAGTAGAACAGGAAGAACGGATGGGTCTCGAAACTGATCCCCTGCGCGGCCTTGTCGGCATATTCGGCCCCTTTGATGATCAGGAACACGACGCCCAGCATCGCCGCCCCGATCAACGCCAATCGCGCAGCACCCCGGCGCGTTGTCTGTCGCCAATGCAACGCCATCGCCGCCAGATAGCCCGATGTTACCAGAACCCCCGTATTCAGCGCCGCCCCCGTGCGATGCAGATGTGACTGCGCCTCGGCAAAGCCTGTCGGGTCGGTCAGGCGCACTCCCATGAACACGATTAGGCCCGCGCCGAAAACCAGCAGTTCCGAGATGATCAATACCCACATCAACAACTCGCCCGGAAGTTCGTCGATCAGAGAGCTGTCGCTCATGCGCCGACCAGTTGGCGGTAGATCTGCGGCAGCGCCATGGTCAGACGGTGCGGGTCGGGGATGACGGCGAAGCCGCCCTGCCCGAACATGCGCGGGAACCAGCTTTTGCCGGTTTTGTCGATCGTAACGCCAAAGACCGATTGCCCGGCGCGGCGCGCTTCGCGCACGGCCATACTGGTGTCTTCGATCCCGTGGCGGCCTTCGTAGTGGTCCAGATCGTTTGGTTTGCCGTCGGTGATGACCAACAGCAAGCGGCGTTTTCGGGATTGCGCCGCCAGATCGGCCGAGCAATGGCGGATCGCGGCCCCAAGCCTCGTGTAGTGACCTGGACGCAGCGAGGCGATGCGTTGTTCGACGGTGCAGCCCATCGGCTCGTCGAACTGTTTGCAGCGTTGCACATAGACGCGCTGGCGTTTCAGCGAACTGAAGGCGTGGATGGCGAAATCGTCGCCGCAGGCATTCAGGCCCCAGGCGAGTGCGGCCAACGCCTCGCGTTCGATGTCGATTACCGCGCGGCCTGTGACGGCGCTTTCGGTCGAGCGGCTGACATCCAGCAGGATCGAGACCGCCAGATCGCGCGCCTCGGGGCGGGATTGCATCCAGATGCGTTCATTGCCTTCGCCGCTGGCGAAGCGGTCCGTTTCTGCGCGCACGGCTGCTTCGATATCCAATTGATCACCGTCCAGATGGCCTCGAGTCATCACGCGGCCGGGACGCAGGGCCTCGAACTGGCGTTTGACGGCGCGGATGCGGCGGGCGGTGGCGGGGTCTTTGCCAAACTCGGCGGCGTCGTCGCGGATATCGGCGTCGGACAGCAGGACGTTCACATGGTCGGGCAGGTATTGGCCGGTGCGCACGTCCCATTCGGGATAGAGGATGCGGCCAGACAGCCGTTCGCGATTCACATCCTCGGGAGCCAGGTCCAGATGCAGTTTCAGCTTGGTGGGCGGGGCTTTGGAAATCTGGCCCAACCCGATCTCTTCCTGATCGTCCGCGGCTTTCTTGGCGTTGTCGGGGTCGTCATCGTCGATGCGCCGGTTGATGTTCAGGAACTCAGCCCAGCTGAGGATGGCTTCGAACTTATGCAGGATGAAACTGTCACTGCGGTTCGCCTGATCCGATTTGCGACGGCGAGCGCGGTGGGTTTTTTCGCCGGATTCCTCGGGTTCACCTTCACTGTCGGGGTTCTCGACCTCATTGTGTTCGGAAAAGCCGACGGTGCGCAGCTCTGGCCACAGGGGCACCGGGCGAAAGCGTTGATAGCCGCGCGGGGCCTCAGCCTGAAGGTCCAGATAGGCGCGAGCCCGGTCGGACAGCGGATCGGGATCGCCAAGCATGTTTCGGATGATGCTTTCAACCGCCGCTTCGGCAGGGGGCAGATCGGGGACGCTGCGTTGATGCAGCAAACCCTTGCACAGCTCGGCATATAGCGGGCGCAGGCCGGGGGCGTCTTCCAGGGTGTCCCTGACCATCTGCCGGGCCGCAGCCAGCGCGCGCAGATCAGCGCGCAGCAGGTCGGTTTCGTCTGTGCGGGTTCCGGCATGGGCCGCTGCAGCGGCCAGCCAGACATAAAGCGCACCATTGGCCTCGCGCAGCGGATAGACCGCTAATCGGTCGGGCAGACGCAGAACCTCTCCGTCGAACGAGGCGCGCGGCATCAGCTCGGCCTCGGTCGCCAGTTTGCGGCGCCAGCTTAGACGGTGGCGTGAAATCTCGGGTGAGACCGGGCGCAATTCAACGCCCGGGCTACCCCCAAGTCCTCGAAAGAGGACGGCCAGCCGCCCCGCGACCTCTGAGAGGTCGACCGCGGCTCCATCATGCACCTTGGGTGCATCGAGGCGGCTGGCAAGGGTGTGCCACAGTTTCCCGATCGTTTCTTCGGGTTCCCATGGCTCAAAATCGATCCTGACCATCGGCCGGCCTCACCCAAAGACAGCCGTGACAAGATCGAGGAGCCCGCGTTTGATATCCTCGTCATCTGTCAGAGGTTCAACCATAGCGGCAAGGATGGCGCGGTCGGTGGACATGCCCTGTGCGATCAGTGTCGCGGCATAGACGACCAAACGGGTAGAAACGCCTTCCTCAAGGTCCTGACCCTTGAGTCCGCGTAGCTTGTTCGCCAGCCGGATCAGCGGCTTGCAGCGTTCCAGCGACAGGCCACTTTCCTTGGCGACAACTTCGGCCTCCATTTCAGGTGACGGAAAATCGAACTCCAGCGAGATAAACCGCTGCCGGGTCGAGGGTTTCAGGGTTTTCAGGATATTCTGGTATCCGGGATTGTATGAGGCGACCAGCATGAAACCGGGCGCGGCCTCAAGTTCCTCTCCCGTGCGGTCGATCGGCAGGATGCGCCGGTCGTCGGTCAGCGGGTGCAGCACGACGGTGACGTCCTTGCGAGCTTCGACCACCTCATCAAGGTAGCAGATCGCTCCTTCGCGCACCGCGCGGGTCAGGGGGCCGTCGGCCCAGACGGTTTCGCCGCCCTTCAGCAGATAGCGACCGATCAGGTCGGCGGCAGCCAGATCGTCATGGCAGGCCACGGTATAAAGCGGGCGGCCAAGCCGAGCGGCCATATGGCCCACAAACCGGGTCTTGCCGCAGCCTGTCGGGCCTTTCAGAAGAACGGGCAGGTCGTTGTTGTAAGCGGCGCAGAACACATCGCATTCATCGCCTTGGGGCAGGTAGAAGGGGGCGTTTGCCGCCCCCTCACTCAGTTTAATGGAACCGTCCATATCCATCACTCCGCAGGGGTTTCAGCTGCGCCGGGTTCAATCACCTCTTTCCGGGGAACCCAGAGCGAGTAGATGAACAGCAGCGCGCCAAGGACAACGACCACACCAGACCCCAGACGCATCCAGTAGAAGATCGCAATCTGGTCCTGCACATCCATGAAGTAGTCTCCGACCACCCGCTGCATGTGTGTCTGGACGGTGCCACCGAAGGTCAGCACGAAGGTCATGAAGACCATGCCCGAGGACATCAGCCAGAACGATCCCATGTTCAGCACCTGATTATACGGATCACGGTTTTTCAGGATCGGCATCGCATAGCTGAAGATCGCGAGGTTGAGGCAGACATAGGCGCCGTAGAAGGCCAGGTGACCATGGGCCGCGGTGATCTGCGTGCCGTGGGTATAGTAGTTCACCCCGTGCAGCGTATGCAGGAAGCCCCAGACACCGGCACCAAAGAAGGCCAGCGTCGCACAGCCCAGCGACCACAGCAGAGCGGCTTTGTTGGGATGGTCCCGGCGGCCTTTCCAGACCATGACGAAGGCGAAGGCCATCATCGCGAAGAACGGGATTACTTCGAGGCTTGAGAAGATTGACCCGATCCACTGCCAGTAACCGGGTGTACCGATCCAGTAGTAGTGGTGCCCTGTGCCAAGGATGCCAGAGAACAGCGCGGCGGCGACGATGACATAGAGCCATTTCTCGACCACCTCACGGTCCACGCCTGTCAGCTTGAGCATCAGATAGGCCAGGATCGACGCCATGATCAGCTCCCACACGCCTTCAACCCACAGGTGGACGACATACCACCAGTATTGCTTGTCGAGCGACAGGTTGCCGGGGTTATAAAAGGCAAACAGAAACAGCAGCGCCAGACCCCACAGACCCAACAAAAGGATGTTGGTGATCGCGGTCTTCTTACCCTTCAGCACGGTCATCGACACGTTGTAAAGGAAGATCAGCGCGGCAACGACGATGCCGGCCTTGACCCATTTGGGTTGTTCCAGGAACTCGCGTCCCTCTTTACCCAGCAGCCAGTTGCCTTCGAACAAGTTGAACGTATAGGTCAGCACCACGCCCAGTGTTCCGAGGATCAGGATCGCCAGTTGCGCGTAGGCCAGCGTGGGCGAATGAATTTCGCGTTCCGCCTCTTCGGGGATCAGAAAGTACGCCGCACCAAAGAAGCCGGTAATCAACCAGACGATTAGGGCATTGGTATGCAGCATCCGCACGATGTTGAACGGCAACAGATCAGCCAGGAAGTTCGGAAACACATAGATCAGACCGGCCAGCAGGCCGCCGATCACCTGGATCGCGAACAGGCCCATTGCGAATGCGAAATACGCGTAGGCCACTTTTTGGGATTCATATTTCATTGTTCCGGTTCCCTTCTCAGCCCGCCTCGTTGGGCGGCCAGTCCTGAGCGTCAATATTGTCCGTCCAGATCAGGAAGTTCGCCAGATCGCGGATCTCTTCGTCGCTGAGGTTGAAATTGGGCATTTGCCGGCGACCGGGAATGCCGGTCGGCTGCGCCTCCATCCAGCCCTTGAGGGACTCAAAGGCCGATTCCGGGTCGTCCAGCACGCCCCAACGGGTCATGACGTTGCCGACTTCGGGGGCATAGTATGCGCCCTCGCCCAGGATCGTATGACAGTTGATACAGGCGTGTTTTTCCCAGACATGTTTGCCCCGGACCACGCTTTCATCCAGCTTGGCGGTGTTTTCCGACCGCAGGATATACAGATGGGAATGGGCCGACAAAGCCAGAAAGATGAGGATAAAGAACAGGGACCCGCCGTAGAATATATTGCGAGCCATGCTCTTGGTCATGACTTCACGCATTGCGCTCTCCTTTGCGCAGATTAGCTAGTATGGGCAGAATGGAGATTGGGCAGGCCCGGCTCCTTAACGAAAGTCAAGCCTGTGGGATTTTACGCGGATCGGGCTGCGCGGGCGCCCGTCAACGCGGGCCACATCGCAAGCAGATACAGGGCAAAAGCCGCAACCCACAGCCCGTCCGACAGCAGCATCGCCACCAGATAGCCCGCGTTCAGATCGGTGCCGATCCAACGGGTCAGCGCGGCGACGGCCATCAGCCCGTAGGCCACCACCATCGGTCCCGGCGCGACCAAATCGCGCCCACTGTGACCCAGTGCGGCGCGGCTCATGACGGCCAAGGTCATACCCCCAACACAGCCGATGCCTAATACGTGCAGCGCGGCGACCTCATTGCCCAGGCCAAGCCCGGCCAGACCCCATAGGATCAGACCCAGCGCCAACATGCCCAGCCCCAGATGCAGCGCCAAAAGGATCGGTTGGTGCAGAGTCCAGCGAGTGCGCCAGCGTGCCATGCGCAGAACCTGAACCCCACCCAGCAACAGGGCCAACGCCGCGGCAACCCGACCTATGCCGAAGACCAACACGCTCAGCGGCAGGGTCAGCGCCAACACCATCCCCGCCCTGTCCAACGCCGCGACAGATACCGGCCACTCCGCCTCGGGAACAGCGGCACGTTTCATGGCGTTGCGAGTAAAAGCTGGCGTAATCCGTCCTCCTAAAATGGCGATCATCGCACACAAGGTCAGCAAACCTGCGCGCAGGCCGGTTTGCAGCGTGTTTTCCGTCACCCCCATCCATTCCAGATGCGTTAACAGATCCGCCACCCAGATGAAGACCAGCAACAGCAGAAAAATCATGTTTTGCGGCTTCGGCCGCCGCATCAGCTGAGTCGCGATCTTGGCCGCCAGTATCGGCACAAAGGTCAGATCGACCGCCGCAACCAGAACCGGTGATATCATCCCTGAAAACCACATGGCCATCCGCCCTGCCAACCACATTGCGGCAGCCAATGTAATGAACCGCACGCGCGCGTCCGCCGCTCCTGTCCAGTTGGGAACTGCCGTCAGAAAAAACCCACCAAGCGCTGCGGTGGCATAGCCGAAAACCATCTCATGCGCATGCCACATTGGGGGCGTCATCCCGTAGTTCGGTGCCAGATAGGGCACGCTTAACCACAGACCCCAGACCAACCCGACAAATAGGCCGTAGAGCCCAGCGGACAGAAAGAAAACGCGAAACCCTTCCCCAAATACGCGGGTTATGATTGTGGGCATGGCTGCTCTCCTTGACGGTTTTGGTCATCCTATCAAGGCGCTCAACCGCACTGCTTAACCAAAGTCAAAACCCGGCAAACATGCCCGTAAGACTCAGATTTTACTGCCGGATTTTCAGGTTTTTTCGTGACTGACGACAAATTGCCTCGGCACTGTTGACTTTCGTCAAGGATCACCGGTCGCCGATGTCTCAGGCTTGGACCTGCCTCACCAGCAAACGGAGAGTGATCATGTCACTTGGAATCAGCTACAATAAAACCGGTCGCGCCTTTGGGGTCGGTTTGGCGATGCTGCTGGGCAGCGTCGCTGCACCTGCCCTGGCAGAAGAGCCAACCCTGAGCAAAGAAGCCTTTGAATCCTCGAAACAGCTGTACTTTGAACGCTGCGCCGGTTGTCACGGCGTGTTGCGCAAAGGGGCAACAGGCAAAAGCCTTGAGCCTGTGGTCGAGAAGAAAAATGACGATGGCACCGTCGCCGTATCCGGTACCCTGAAACTGGGTCAGGAACGGCTTGAGAAGATCATCGCATGGGGTACCGAAGGTGGGATGAACAACTTCTCGGACGTCATGACCGAGGACGAAATCCGCGATATGGCGACCTACATCCAGATGGAGCCGCCCAAGCCGCCCGAGATGTCGCTGGAACAGATGATGGCGACCCGCAAGGTCTATGTGGAACCCGAAGATTACCCGACCGAGCCTCTGCATGGCCGCAACTGGGAAAACTTCTTTGTCGTCATTGAGCGTGACGTAGGCAAGGTGGCCGTGATCGACGGTGATACCAAGGAAGTGCTGGCGCATATCCCAACCGGCTATGCCGTGCACGTTCTGAAAGCGTCCGAGCACCATAAACTGGAAGAACCGGAAAATCCGGGCCGCTTCTGGTACACGATGGGCCGGGACGGCAAGATGACCAAGATCGACCTGTGGCAGAACCCTGAAAACATGCTCGTGGCCGAAGTCACCATTGGGTATGACGCCCGCGACGTGGCTGTTTCGGGTGACGGTAAATACGTCATCGGTGGGGCCTATTGGCCGCCGCACTTTGCAATCGTCGATGCCGAAACCATGGAGCCGAAAAAGGTTGTCTCAACCCGCGGTGTGAACGTGGACGGGGACTATGTGGAAGAAAGCCGTGTGGCCGCCATCTACACCACCCCGAACGAGCCCACATGGATTGTCGCCGTCAAGGAACTCGGCCAGCTCTGGCAGGTGGACTACACCGACCTGGACAACCTGCGGATCGACAAGATCGACAGCGCCAAGTTCCTGCATGATGGGTTCTTCGACCCAACCGGTCGCTACTTCCAGATCGCCGCAAACGCGTCGAACAAAATGGTTGTCGTCGATACCCAGACTCACAAGCTGGAAGCACTGATCGACACTGCGCCGCTGCCGCACCCCGGCCCTGGTGCAAACTGGGATGACCCGAATTGCGGTCCTGTTGCAGGCACAACCCACCTGGGCGAAGGCACGGTCACCGTTTGGGGTAACGACCCCGAAGGTCACCCCGATCAGGCATGGCAGACCTGCTATGAAGTTGAAACCGATGGACCCGGTCTGTTCATCCGGACCCACCCGGAATCAGACTATATCTGGGCCGACCAGACCAAACACCCCGAGCCTGAAATTCAGCAATCGGTGCAGGTCATCGACAAGGCCACCGGTGAGATCGTGAAAACGATCCAGATCACCGAAGAGGAAGGCAATGTCGCCGTCCACTTCGAGTTCAACCAGGACGGCTCCGAGGTCTGGGTCTCCAAGTGGAATCGCTCGACTTCGAAAGAGCCTAACGGTGAGATCGTGATCTTCGACGCCAAAACGCTGGAAGAGAAAGCGCGCGTGAAAGGTCTGTTCGCGCCGACTGGCAAGTTCAACGTCTACAACCGGTCGAACCACGTCACCTGACGGGTTCAGCACCAAACACCGGAAAGGGCGGGCCCCTCGCCCGCCCTTTCTTCGTTTGACTTCTCATCAAAATCCACAGGCCTGACACCCAGGGCCAGAAAAGAAAGCCATAACGGAGACTGGATATGACCTCCGAACCGGAAAAGAAAAAACCAATCTGGCGCCGGTATTTCCTGTGGGGAATGCCCGTGGCTGGAATCGCCGCGGCCTTTGTCGGCGGCATCATCTTCTGGGGCGGGTTCAACACCGCCATGGAAGCGACCAACACCAAGGAATTCTGCGTCTCGTGCCACGAGATGCGCGATTTTGTTTACGAAGAATACACCGGAACGATCCACGACGTGAACCGTTCAGGCGTTGGCGCCGTCTGTTCCGATTGCCACGTGCCGAAGGACTGGACGCACAAGATCATCCGCAAGATCAAGGCGTCTAAAGAGCTGTATGGCAAGATGGTCGGTACCATCGACACGCGCGAGAAATTCGAAGCCAAGCGCGTGCACCTGGCGATGAACGAGTGGGAACGGATGAAGGCCACAGACTCGCGCGAATGCCGTAACTGCCATGATTTCGAATCCATGATGCCCGAGTTCCAGAAACCCCGCGCACGGCAGCAGCACTTGAACGCGATGACCGTCGGTCAGACTTGTATCGACTGCCACAAGGGGATTGCCCACTCGGATGCCCGTGATCGGGCGGACGAGGAGTATCTGGAAGAACTCGAAGCGCCGAACCCTGCATTTATCCGCGAGATCCCGGCCGAATATCTGGCCAGTCTGGAACGGATCGAAACCAAAGAGGCCGCAGAGGCTGAGGCTGAAAAAGCTGCACGCGTCGCGCAGCAGGAAGCCATCCAGGCCCAGATCGCGGCGGCCGTTGATGCTGCTCTGGCCGAACAGCAAGCCGGCAGCGACAAGACAGCCTCGGCAGGCGGCAGCGATGTTGGCACGAATATTGACTGGAATGCGGTCGCCAGCGCTGACATGAAACTGTTCTATCCGGGGCAGGCCTCGTTCGAATGGGTGCAGAATGGTCGGTCACATGGGGGCGCACGGCCTTTGACCAAGGGCGGCGACAAATGCACGACCTGTCACGCCGCCGAGTTGGACGCGATCGGCAACAAGATTGTTGCCGGGGGCGAGCTTGAACCGACACCGATCCCCGGCAAGCGCGGCGTGATCGACGCGACCGTACAGGCGGCCCATGATGACGAGAACCTCTATATCCGTCTTCAATGGCCGGATGCGGGCCACAACCCTGCGCCCTTCGTGGATGGTGGCAAGATGGACCCGGACAACCAGATCAAGGTGGCGATGATGATCACCGGCACGGGTTTCGAAATGGGCGATCAGGTGGGTTGCTGGGCCTCGTGCCACGCCGACAACACCTATATGCCCTTTGATCCGGGTGCCGAGGCGATTGCCGCCAATGGTGACTTCTCCAGTCGCATGACCGCACAGGACACCGTGACCAAATACCTCAGCGAAAGCCGGACCGAGATCGACACCAAGGGCCGCCGGGGCAAGCCTCTGGGTGGTTGGGACAAGCTGCACGCGGCTGAACAGATCGAGCAGTACCTGGCCGATGGCACCTATCTGGACCTGATGCGCGTCTATGCCGATGGCAGCGCCACCAACGGCTATCTGTTGGAACAGCGCGTGGTCAATGACGGCGAGATTGCCGCCTCGGCCAGCCTGGACGCGGGTATTTGGACGGTGGTCTTCACCCGTCCGCTGAACTCGGGTGCTGCCGGTGATGTGCCGCTGGAAGCAGGCCAAACCTATACGGTCGGTTTTGCCATCCACGATGACTTTGCCGCCGCCCGGTTCCACCACGTGACGCTGGATACCAGCCTGGCGCTGGACGACGACAGCGCGTTCATCAACGTGGTTAAACAGTAAACGGCAGGGGCCGGACGATCCGGCCCCTTCCCCAAAGAAGAGGAGATTTGGACGATGAAACCCCAACACCTTCTTCCCGCCCTGCTGCTTCTGGCTGCGCCCGCATGGGCGGATGACACTGCCGAACTCTGCGCCGAAGCCGAAGACCGCTATGTTGAGCTGTTCGGCCAGCCCTCATCCGCGGTCGAGGATGCCGAGGTGGTGTTGATGTACAAATACACCTTCTGCCCGGTCGACCTGACGGTCAAACCCGGGACCACGGTGCGCTGGGTCAATGTGGACAAGCGCACCAGCCATTCGGTGTTGCTGAAAGATGGCAGCGAGCCCGAAAGCGACCGGCTTTTCCCCGAGGAATCGGTTGATCTGTCCTTCCTCACCCCCGGCCCGCAGGACTACCTGTGCGGACCGCATTGGGAGACACAGAACATGATCGGAATGATCACCGTCGAACCCTGAGCCGAGGCAACCATGCAGGCAGAACAAAGGAGCGCGGGCGCAAATCCCGCGCTCCTTAACTTTAGTCAAGGCAAGGCGGCCGAGAATGCGGGAACCTTGGGGCAAGACACGCCCGGCCTGCCCAGCAACGTCCCAGACACGCAGCGCGATTCCGGGTTCCGACTACATTCAGATCAAGCGAGTTAGCACATGAGCGGTAAGGTTTTTCTGATTGGCGCAGGCCCCGGCGACCCCGAGCTGATGACTCTGCGTGCGCTGCGGATGCTGAAGGAAGCGGATGTGGTTGTGTACGACCGTCTTGTTTCGGCCGATATTTTGAACCTGCACGCGGATGGCGCGCGGTTAGTCCCCGTGGGTAAGGCGCCCAAATGCCATACGGTGCCGCAAGATCGGATCAATGAAATCCTCGTCGACGAAGCCCGCGCCGGTCACACAGTCGCGCGCCTTAAGGGCGGCGATCCCATGATCTTTGGCCGTGGCTCTGAAGAGGCCGCCTATCTGATGGACCGTGGCATTCCTGTCGAATACGCGCCGGGGATTACGGCGGCGCAGGGGGCATCGTGCTCCACTGGCGTGCCGCTTACCCATCGCGGGATTGCTACGTCGGTGCAATATGTCACCGGGCACCGGCAGGCCGACAAGGTGCTGGATCTTGACTGGAAACGGCTGGCCGACCCGGACTCGACATTGGTTGTTTATATGGGCGTCGCCAATATCGGCCAGATCGCCATAGGCCTAATGACCGAGAACCTGCCCGGATCAACCCCGGTTCTGGCTGTCGGCAAAGCGACGACCCCGAATGAGCGCCGCATGGTGTCCCGGCTGGATCGGTTGGCGGCGGATGTGCGCGAGGCTGATCTGAAAGCGCCTACGCTGTTCATCATCGGCAAAGTGGTTTCGCTTTATGCCGAAAAGCCTTTGGCAGAGCTGTTGGAGCAAGCACATGGCTAGTCTCGCCCATCGCCGACCAGGGTTTCGCGACGTCGCGACGACCCGCAGTGCAGGCTGGACCGCGCGCGCCGCTCTGACAACCGCCGTGCTTGTGGCCACAACCGCCTTTGCCGCCGACACGCTGGACCCCAACGCCCTGAAACGGCTGGTCCACCAAGATTGCGGCTCGTGCCACGGGCTGTCGCTAAAAGGTGGACTTGGGCCCGATCTCCGACCTCAAAATCTTGAACACTATGACGCCGAAATTCTGACAGGCGTGATCCATGACGGCATCCCAGACACCGCAATGCCCCCATGGCGACCCTTGATCAGTGAAGAAGAAGCCGAATGGATCGCCCGTTACCTGTTGCAACAGGAGACCCAATGAAACACCTCATCCTCACCCTTGCCGCGACCCTCTTGATGACCACGGCGCAGGCCGAACCCACAGCCACCGGAGATCTGGGCCTTGTGATCGAACGGGCCAAGGGCTCGGTCCTGCTGGTCGATCAATCCGACCGCGCCGCGCTGGCCCGGATCGAAGGGCTGGGCGACCTGTCCCATGCCTCGCTGGTCTATTCGCCCGACGAACGCTTTGCCTATGTGTTCGGGCGTGACGGAGGGCTGACCAAGGTTGATATCGTCACCCGCCAGATCGTGAACCGCGTGGTGCAGGCGGGCAACGCCATCGGCGGCGCGATTTCGGACGATGGCAAACTGGTCGCCGTATCCAACTATGAACCCGGCGGCGTGCGGGTCTTTGATGCGGATACGCTGGACGTGGTCGCCGACATCCCCACCGACAGCAAAACCATCGGTCTGGTCGACGCGCCTGGCCGCCGGTTCGTGTTCACCATGTGGGACACGGGCGAGACCTGGATTGCCGATTTCGCCAAAGGCCCACCCGCAGTCACCAAGATCCCCAATATGGGCAAAAACCCCTATGACGCGCTGATCACCGCCAATGGCCGCACCTATATCACCGGCCTGTTTGGCGAGGACGGTCTGACTGCGCTGGACTTGTGGGCCGAGACGCCCGAACCCATCCGCGTGCTGCCCAATTACGGACGCGGGCAAGAGAAAATGCCAGTTTACAAGATGCCTCATCTGGAAGGTTGGGCGCTGTCGGGCCGCGAATTCGTGCTGCCCGCCGTGGGTCATCACGAGGTACTGTGGATCGACGCCGACACCCTGACCGAGACCGGTCGCACACAGACGCACGGCCAACCGGTTTTTGCCATGGCACGTCCTGACGGGCGGCAGGTCTGGGTGAACTTTGCCCACCCGCTGAACGACACGGTTCAGGTGATCGACAGCGTCAGCAAAGAGATCATCCACGAATTCAAACCAGGACCCGCCGTGCTGCATATGGAATTCACTCCGCGCGGACATGAGGTCTGGATCAGCGTGCGCGATGCCAACAAGGTCATGGTCTACGACACGCAAAGCTTCGAGAAACTACGCGAGATCGAGGCCGACAGTCCCTCTGGCATCTTCTTCACCGCACGTGCGCACAAAACGGGGCTGTAGCCGATGAAACATATCACCGACCCGATTGATCGCCGCCTGCTGGATGAGTTTCAACGCGATTTTCCTGTCACGGAACGTCCGTTTCAGGTTTTGGGAAATACTCTGGGCCTGGAAGAATCCGAAGTTCTGGATCGTCTGGAACGGATGCGTAAAACCGGACGGATCACGCGGGTTGGAGCTACAATTGCGCCGGGCGCAGTTTCGGCCAGCACCTTGGCAGCCGTCGCCGTTCCGGAGAGCCGTTTAGAAGAGGTGGCTGCGCTGATCGACGCGGAACCCGGCGTTAACCACAACTACCAGCGCGAGGATGAGTGGAACCTGTGGTTTGTGGCCACTGGCCCAGACCGCACGCATGTAAACGAGACGCTGGCACGGATTTCCCGGCGCACCGGATTGCGCGTTCTGGACCTGCGGTTGGTACGCCCGTTCAACGTCGATCTAGGCTTCCGCATGTCCGGCGCGGAGCGCCAAGTGCCCGGCCCGCGCCACGTTGACTGCTCCGTCATGCTGGATGGCGACCGCTCTGTGTTGCAAGCGCTCAGTTCCGGTTTGCCTTTGGTGACCGAACCCTATGCGTTGCTGGCGCACGCGCTGGGATGCAATCCCGCGCAGGTCATGAACCGGATCACAGTTCTGCACGCGGCTGGTATCATTTCCCGGCTGGGCGTCATCGTGCGCCACCGCGCACTTGGCTGGTCCGCCAATGCGATGGTGGTCTGGAACATGCCCGCCGAACGGGTCGAAGCAGCAGGGCCCGCATTGGCCGCCCATCCCGGTGTGACCTTGTGCTACGAGCGCAACCCGGTCGAAGGCGTCTGGCCCTATCGTCTTTATTCCATGATCCACGCACGTTCGCGCACCGAAGCTCTGGACATTCTGGCCGGGGCTTCAGCGCTACCCGAACTGTCGGGAACCAAGCACAAAGTTCTGTTCTCAACCCGTTGTTTCAAACAGACCGGCGCATTGATCCAAGCCAAAGAGGTGGCCGCATGATGCTGGATGACACCGACCGCGCGATCCTGAACCGGATGCAGGATGACTTGCCGCTGACCTCGCACCCCTATGCGGCGATTTCTGATGAGTTGGGGATCGAGGAATCCGACCTTCTGAGTCGGTTGAGCCGCATGAAAGAGGATCGCGTCATAACCCGATTCGGCCCTTTCTTTGACGCGGCCGCAATGGGTGGTGCCTTTTGCCTCTGCGCCATGGCCGTGCCACCGCAGGAATTCGAAACCGTCCTGACCAAAGTCAATGCACATCCAGAGGTGGCGCACAATTATGAGCGCACACACCGGCTGAACATGTGGTTCGTTCTTGCGACCGAGACACCCGAAGGGATCGCAATCGCAGCCGAGGCCATCGAACGGGATACCGGGATCACAGTCCTGCAATTTCCCAAACTTCAGGAATTTTTCATCGGCTTCCGGGTAGCAGCATGATTGACGCAAAAGACCGAGTAATTATCGAAGCGCTGCAAGGCGGTTTGCCTTTGGTTCTTGCTCCCTATAGGCAAGTTGCCGATAATTTGGGGTTGGACGAAGACGATCTTCTGTTCCGCCTGGCTGATATGAAATCGCGTGGCGTGATCCGGCGCATCGCCGCGGCACCCAATCACTACAAACTGGGCATGACATCGAACGGCATGACCGTCTGGGATGTCGAGGATACACGGGTCGCCGATCTGGGCCCACAGATCGGGCTGCTGCCTTTTGTGACCCATTGCTATGAACGTCCCCGCGCCCTGCCCGACTGGCCCTATAACCTGTTCGCCATGGTCCACGGCACCGACGCCACCGAGGTCGAGGAGAAGCGCGCCGAGATTACGGCGATCCTTGGCGATGCCTGCCGGGCGCAGGACATCCTCTATTCCACGCGCATCCTGAAAAAGACCGGGCTGCGCCTGAAACAGAAAGGCTGAGGACCATGTTCCGCCTGACCGAATACATGCATCAACTGGTCGCCCCGACCCCGGTACGCCCGCGCCGCACCGGCCCGGTGAAGCCGGTGGTGATCTGGAACCTGACTCGGCGCTGCAACCTGAAATGCCGCCATTGCTACACCGTCTCGGCGGATGTGGCGTTCCCTGGCGAGCTCAGTCACACTCAAGCCATGGTCACCCTTGAGGACTTGGGCCAGTTTCGCGTCCCGGCCCTAATCCTCTCGGGTGGTGAGCCGCTGGACAGGTTCGATTTCTTCGACATCTCCAAACGCGCCCGCGATCTGGTGCCGATGCTGGCGCTGTCCACCAATGGCACGCGGATTTACGATGAGACAGCCGACATGATCGCCGATGTGGGGTTCAACTATGTGGGCATCTCACTAGATGGGATCGGCGCCACGAATGACTGGTTCCGCGGCGTTGAAGGTGCCTTTGCCGATGCCTTGCGCGGTGTACGCGAATGCAAAAAGCGCGGTATCAAGGTGGGTCTGCGCTTCTGCCTGACCGAGGGCACCCAGCACCACCTGCCCGATCTGCTGCAACTGTGCAACGACGAAGGCGTGGACAAGTTCTATCTGTCCCATCTGGTCTATGCCGGGCGCGGTGACAAGAACCGGGGCGAAGATGCCGAACATCTGCGCACGCGCAAGGGCTTGGACCTGTTGCTGGACCGTGCGTGGGAGGCGGCGTCTGGCGGGCGTCCTCTGGACATCGTCACCGGCAATAACGACGCTGATGCAGGCTATTTCCTGAATTGGGTGCGCGCGCGGTTCGACGCGGACAAGGCCGCCCATGTGCGGGATCATCTGGCGGCCTGGGGCGGAAACTCCAGCGGGTTGGGCGTGGCCAATATCGACAATCTGGGCCGCGTGCATCCGGACACCTATTGGTCCGATTACACGGTCGGAAATGTGAAAACCAAACCGTTTTCCGAGCTGTGGACCAGCAATGATCCGATGCTCGCCATGTTACGCACCCGCCCGCGTCCGCTGAAGGGACGCTGCGGGGCATGCACGTTGAAGGGCGTCTGTGGTGGCAATACTCGTATCCGGGCTTTGCAACTGACCGGCGATCCCTGGGCCGAAGATCCGGCCTGTTACCTGAGCAATCAAGAAATCGGCGTCGAAGATGCGGTAGAGCGGCTGCAAGTGACGCCATTCCGGGGGAAACGTCATGATCCGGCGCATCAATTCTTCTGACACTCTGAAAATCAGCGCGCTGTGCGCCCTGCTACTTGCGGGCACCTCATGGGCTGACGCGCCTTCGGATTACGCGGAATACTGCGCCTCGTGCCATGGCGAGAGCCGCTTGGGCGGCGTTGGCCCGGCGCTGATCCCCGAGACGTTGAAACGGATGCGCGGCCCCCGCGTGGCTGCCGTGATTGCCGAAGGACGCACGGCCACTCAGATGCCTGCCTTTGCCCATGAGCTGGATGCGTTGCAGATCGAAGAATTGGCGGGTTGGTTGAAATCCCCGTTGGAGACGGACCCCGAGTGGGGTGCAGCCGATATCATGGCCAGCCGTACACTGGACGATGACTATGTCCCTGTCGATGCGCCGATCTGGAACAGTGATCCGATGAACATCACGCTGGCGGTTGAGACCGGCGATCACCATGTCAGCGTGCTGGACGGCGACACGTTCGAGGTTCTGGACCGGTTTGAGACGCCGATTGCCGTGCATGGCGGGCCGAAATTCAGCCCCGATGGGCGCTATGTGTTCATCATGTCCCGCGATGGCTGGGTGCAGAAATACGACATCTGGGCGCTGAAACAGGTGGGGCGCGTGCGCGCGGGCCTGAACAGCCGCAACATTGCAATGTCAGGCGATGGCAAATGGGTAGCCGTGGCGAACTATCTGCCCAATTCGTTGACGTTGCTATCGACCGAGAATCTTTCGGTGGCGTCGGTTATCGAAGTGAAAAGCAAAAAGGGTGTGCCCAGCCGAGTCTCGGCCGTGTATCAGGCGCCGCCGCGTGAAAGCTTTGTGCTAGCGCTGAAAGACGTGCCCGAAATCTGGGAGGTCTTCTACGGTGCCAACCCGCCGCAATTCGGGCTGGGCCATGATTTCCGCATCGAGGGCCAGTTCAAAAATCCTGACCCGTTCCCGGTGCGCAAGATCACCACGCCGGATTATCTGGACGATTTCTTTTTCGACCAGAGCTATGAATACGTTATGGGCGCCTCGCGCGATGGCAAGGGCGGACAGGTGATTGATCTGGTAATCGGGCACAAGGTGGCTGATCTGGACCTGCCGGGCATGCCGCATCTGGGATCGGGCATCACATGGCAGCATGGCGACACAACCGTTATAGCCACACCGCATCTTACCGATGGCACAGTGTCAGTGATCGACATGAAAAGCTGGGAGACCGTCAAACGGATCAAGACCGAAGGGCCGGGGTTCTTCATGCGCAGCCATGAGAACTCGCCTTACGTCTGGGCCGATGTGTTCTTTGGCCCTAACAAGGATGTCATGCATGTAATCGACAAGCAGAGCCTTGAGATCGTGAAGACCCTGCGCCCTGCCCCCGGCAAGACCGTGGCGCATGTGGAGTTCACCAAGGATGGCAGCCACGCGCTGGTGTCGATCTGGGAGGATGATGGCGCAGTAATCGTCTATGATGCGCAGACGCTGGAAGAGGTCCGCCGCCTGCCGATGCGCAAACCGTCTGGAAAATACAATGTCTGGAACAAAATCACCTTCTCGGAAGGCACCAGCCACTGACGGGCGCTGGCCGGTCTGGAAACTGTCCATCCTGCTTTACCCGGCCACGGCTTTGACCGTGGCCATCAACCTGTTTTTGGCTGGGTTGATCGCGCATACCCTTGGTTTTGCGGTCATTCCCCCGGTGACAGCGCTGATCTGGTCAGTGCCGTTGGGCGTGCCTGCAAGTTGGCTGGCGGGTCGTTGGCTGCGTGGGCTGATGGATGAGGCCGACGGCTAAGTCGCGAAAACCTTCGCACCTAACAGAAGTCAAGTATCGGTCCGAGAGATTCCCCTAGAACTCTGGAAAAGAATACCGAGTTGGATTCTCTATGCCCGCCTCTAACCCTCTGCACAACCTCCCTGTTCGCGCGTCCCGCGTGGCTTGTGCATGGGCGGGCACCCTTCTTCTGCTGTTGCAATTGCTTGGCCCGGTTCTGGCGAGTCCCGGTCAAAGCATATGGGTGGAGATCTGCTCGGAGGCGGGGGCGGTTTGGGTTCAGGTGGACCTTGAGGAGGAGACCGATGACCCGACCGCGCCCTGCCCGAAATGCGCCGATTGCACCTTGTGTGCCGTCACCACGCTGGCGCAGTTGCCCGATCAGCCTCATCTGGTCCTATCCCAGAAGGCCGGCCTCGCCCTGTACCGGTGCGCCGATCAGAACCAACCCCATGATCAGGCCCGTTTGTGGCCTGAAACCCGAGGGCCCCCGCACGCAAACCTAAAAACAACTGAACGCGCCCCGCGCGCTTCCATGGCGTCTACTCAAAGTATCGGAGGTGCGCCATGGTCGTAAGTCGCGCATTCCAAGCCCTGCTGGCCTTCACCCTGTCCTGCCTGATGGCGATCAGCGCCCATGCCGACAGCCTCGCCAGCTTTCTGCCCGAGATTGAGCCTGCCGATTTGGTGTCCGGTGCCGATGCCTTTGGCCCGGTGCGCGAGGACGTCATGGTTGCCCCCGTTCTGAAAGGAGGCGAGACGGTGGCCTGGGCGTTCCTAACATCCGATTTCGTGGGCACCACCGGATATTCCGGCAAGCCGATCCACGTGGTTGCTGCCATCAATGACGAGGCGGTGTTGACCGGGGTGCAACTGGTCAAACACTCGGAACCGATCGTGCTGATCGGCATTCCCAATGCGCGCATGGTTGAGCTGACCGAAGGCTATGCCGGGCTGGACCTGAAGGTTGAGGCCGAGACGGGCGGTGAGGGGCATGACCTTGATATTATCTCGGGCGCGACCGTCACGATCATGGTGATCGACGACAGCCTTGTGCGTGGTGGCATCAAGGTGGCGCGCGCGTTGGGGTTGGGCGGATTGGCACCGGCGCAAGCCGATGGGCCCAAGCGCGAGGTCGATCTGGCACAGGACGCTATCTATGATTGGACGACACTGTCGGGGGACGGGTCAATCCGGCGGCTAACGCTGGATATAGGGCAGGTCAATGCCGCGTTTGAGGCGACGGGCGATCAGCGCGCGATCAAACGCCCCGAACCCGGTGAACCCGATGACACCTATATCGACATGCATTTGGCACTGGTCTCGGTGCCGTCGATCGGCAAGTCGCTGCTGGGCGAGGCCGAATATCAGAACATGGTCGACTGGCTGGGCGAGGGCGAGCAGGCCATTCTGGTGCTGGGACGTGGGGCCTACAGCTTCAAGGGATCGGGCTATGTCCGGGGCGGGATTTTCGACCGTATTCAGCTGATCCAAGGCGACAATTCGGTGCGGTTCTTTGACAAGCAGCAGCGCCGTCTGGGCGAGGTTGCAGCACCGGATGCGCCCAGCTTCACGGAACTGGACATCTTCAAGATCCCCGCCGAGGCTGAATTCGACCCGGCCGAACCCTTCCGCCTGCAACTGCTGGCGCAGCGGGCTGTTGGCGCGGTCGAAAAGACCTTTCTGACCTTCGATCTGGGCTACAGATTACCCGAACACTATCTGCTGCCCGTTGCGGCCACCGTGGTCGTCGATGACGCCAGCGGTGAGGCTGCGGCAAAGGCTGCGCTGTGGCAGCGCATCTGGAAAGACCGCGTGGTTGAGATCGTGATCCTCGGCGCGATGCTGCTGGTGCTGACGGCGACCTTCTTCTTCCAGTTCCACGCCACCATGAATGCACGCGTGTTCTACTGGTTCCGCATCAGTTTCCTGACCATGACGCTGTTCTTCATCGGTTGGTACGCCAATGCGCAGCTGAGCGTGGTGAACCTTATGGCGCTGGCGGGCAGCCTGCGCACGGGCTTCTCGTGGGATGCCTTCCTGCTGGACCCGCTGGTGTTCATCCAGTGGTTCGCCGTCGCCGCCGCGCTGCTGTTTTGGGGACGCGGGGCCTATTGCGGCTGGCTGTGCCCGTTCGGTGCGCTGCAAGAGCTGACCAACAAGATCGCACGGGCCTTCAAGGTGCCGCAATGGACCTTGCCATGGGGTCTGAACGAACGCCTCTGGCCGCTGAAATACATGATCTTCCTTGTTCTGTTCGGGATCAGCTTTGTCTCGATCCCGCTGGCTGAAACCTATGCCGAGGTTGAACCGTTCAAGACCGCGATCATCCTGAAATTCATGCGAGACTGGCCTTTCGTAGTCTTTGCGCTGGCCTTGCTGGGGATCGGGCTGTTCATCGAACGGTTCTACTGCCGCTATCTCTGCCCCTTGGGCGGAGCACTGGCGATCCCTGCCCGTATCCGCATGTTCGACTGGCTGCGCCGCTACAAGGATTGCGGCACTCCCTGTCAAACCTGCGCCAATGAATGCCCCGTTCAGGCCATCCACCCCACCGGTGAGATTAACCCCAACGAGTGCGTCACCTGCCTGCATTGTCAGGTGCTCTATCAGTCCGAGGACAAATGTCCCGTCGTTATCCGCCAGTTGAAACGGCGGGCCAAGACAGGGTCGGTCCAGATGAAGACCCCACTCGGACAACCACCGGCGAACCATCCGAACGCCAAACCGCAAACCGTTTCCTAAGAGGAGGGACGATCATGTCGGAACATGACAAGAAACTGAACATCACACGCCGCGGGATGCTGGGCGCAACCGCAACCGGTGCCGTGATCGCTGGCACGGGCCTGGGCTCGACCCTGATGACCGCACGCGAAGCCAGCGCTGCCGCCAAGGCCCATCTGGAACCGGGCGAACTGGATGAATATTACGGCTTCTGGTCCTCGGGCCAGACCGGTGAGCTGCGTATTTTGGGTGTGCCCTCGATGCGCGAGCTTATGCGGGTGCCGGTGTTCAACCGCTGCTCGGCCACCGGCTGGGGCCAGACCAATGAATCGCTGAAGGTTCTGACCGAAGGTCTGCTGCCGGAAACCAAGGACTTCCTCGCCGCAAACGGCAAGGTCACCTATGACAATGGCGACCTGCACCACCCGCATATGTCCTTCACCGATGGCACCTATGACGGCCGCTATCTGTTCATGAACGACAAGGCCAATACCCGCGTGGCCCGTGTGCGCTGTGACGTGATGAAATGCGACAAGATCATCGAGATCCCGAACGCGCATGACATCCACGGTCTGCGTCCGCAGAAATACCCGCGCACCGGCTATGTCTTTGCCAATGGCGAACATGAGGCACCGCTGGTAAATGACGGCCAGATTCTCGACGATCCGTCCAAATACGTGAACATCTTTACCGCCATCGACGGCGACACGATGGAGATCGCATGGCAGGTGATGGTGTCGGGCAACCTCGACAACACCGACTGCGACTATCAGGGTAAATACGCCTTCTCGACGTCCTATAACTCGGAAATGGGCATGAATCTGGCCGAGATGACCGAGAATGAGCTGGACCACGTGGTCGTGTTCAACCTCAAAGGCATCGAAGACGCAATTGCTGCGGGGAACTATCAGGAGCTGAACGGCGTCAAGGTCGTAGACGGCCGTAAAGAGGCTGGCGGCAACCTGACCCGCTACATCCCGATCCCGAACTCGCCACACGGTGTGAATGCCGCGCCCGACAAGAAACACATCATGATCAACGGCAAGCTGTCTCCGACCGTGTCGGTGATCGATGTCGAAAAAGTCGACGCGCTGTTTGCCGACAACGCTGATCCGCGCTCGGCCATCGTCGCGGAACCGCAACTGGGTCTTGGCCCGCTTCACACCGCGTTCGACGGCAAGGGCAACGCCTATACCACCCTGTTCCTGGACAGCCAGGTGGTGAAGTGGGACATCGCCAAAGCGATCGAAGCCTATGGTGGCGCGGACGTCGATCCGATCCTCGACAAGGTGGACGTGCAGTATCAGCCGGGTCACAACTCGACCTCGATGGGTGAGACTGCTGAGGCTGACGGCAAATGGCTGATTTCGATGAACAAGTTCTCGAAAGACCGCTTCCTGAACGTGGGACCGCTGAAGCCTGAGAATGAGCAGCTGATCGACATCTCGGGCGACAAGATGAAGGTAGTCCATGACGGGCCTACATTTGCCGAACCGCATGACTCGATCCTAGTGCACCGGTCCAAAGTGAACCCGGTCAATGTCTGGGATCGCAACGACCCGATGTGGGAAGATGCGCGCAAACAGGCCGAGGCTGATGGCGTCGATCTGGACTATGGCGCGGAAGAGCCAATCCGGGATGGCAACAAGGTGCGGGTCTATATGACCTCGGTCGCACCTGTCTTCAGCATGGAGAAGTTCACCGTCAAACAGGGCGACGAAGTCACTGTTTACGTCACCAACCTGGATGACGTGGATGATGTGACCCACGGCTTCTGCCTGTCGAACTTCGGTATCGCGATGGAGGTTGCACCGCAGGCCACCGCCTCGGTCACATTCATTGCCGACCGTCCGGGCGTGCACTGGTTCTATTGCCAGTGGTTCTGCCACGCGCTGCACATGGAAATGCGCGGCCGGATGTTTGTTGAGCCGCGGAGCGCATAATCATGCGTTGGTCCCTGCTCATACCGCTCCTGCTCGGCTCGCCCCTTTGGGCGGCGGACTGGGATGTGCCCAACCGGGCGGGGGCCATCAACGAAATACTGGCACAGGCGGCGGATGGGGACACCCTCCGCCTGAGCCCCGGTGTTTACTCTGAGAAGCTGGTTCTGGACCGGCCCGTCACAATCGACGGGCTGGGGCAGGCCACGATTGACGGACAGGGTGAGGGCAGCGTCATCACCGTCACGGGGCCCGGCGTGACCTTGCGAGGGCTGACGGTGATCGGATCAGGCGACAGCCATGATTGGATCGACAGCGGCATCCAACTGACCAAAACGGCCACCGCACCGTTGATCGAGGACAATGTGCTGCTGGGCAATCTTTACGGCATCGACATCCACGGAGCCAAGGACAGCATCGTGCGCCGCAACCGGATCGAGGGGCGGCAGGACCGCCACATGAACGCGCGCGGCAACGGGGTCTATGTCTGGAACGCGCCGGGTGCCGTTGTCGCCGACAATGACATTCAGTTTGGCCGCGATGGGATTTTCGTGAATTCTTCGAAGAAGAATTTGTTCACCGGCAACCTGTTCCGCGATCTGCGTTTTGCCGTGCATTACATGTATGCTGACAATTCCGAGGTCAGCAACAATGTCTCGATCGGTAATGATCTTGGCTATGCCGTGATGTTCACCTCGAATGTCAAAGTCACTGACAATGTGTCGATTGATGACCGCGAGCATGGCGTGATGCTGAACTACGCCAACAAAAGCGTCATCACCGGCAATGTTGTGAAAGGTGCGAAAGAGAAATGCACCTTCCTGTATAATTCGAACAAGAACGAATTCACTGACAACTGGTTTGAAGGCTGCGGCATCGGCATCCACTTTACCGCAGGCAGTGAACGCAACCGGATCGTCGGCAACGCCTTTGTCGGCAACCGGACGCAGGTGAAATACGTCTCGACCAAATGGGTCGAGTGGTCAGAAGACGGGCGCGGAAACTATTGGTCCGATTTCGCCGCCTATGATGTGGATGGCAACGGCGTGGCCGATGCCCCTTATCGCCCCAACGATTCAATGGACCATGTGCTGTGGACCCAACCCGCAGCCAAATTGCTGCTCGGCTCACCTGCCGTGCAGCTGGTACGCTGGTCGCAATCGGCCTTCCCGGCGCTGTTGCCGGGCGGTGTGATGGACAGCAACCCCTTGATGCAAGCCCCTGAACCCCCAGCTATGAAAAAGGTGCCTCATGACGGATAAGGCCCTGACGATTGACCAAGTCTGCAAAGACCGTGGCAAGACCCGCGTTCTTGACGATATCACCCTGTCTCTTGCCCCCGGTCAGCGCGTTGCGCTGCTGGGCCATAACGGTGCGGGCAAGTCGACGCTGATCAAATCCATCCTTGGCCTGACGCCGATCCATGGCGGAGCCATTCGGATCGGAGACGTCGCCCCCGGTACGGCGCAGGCGCGGCGAGAGACAGCCTACTTGCCCGAGGCGGTATCCTTCCACCCGGCCTTGACGGGCCGCGAACAACTGACACTGTTTGCGCAACTTTCGGGTGCGCAAGCAGATGTGCCCGGCCTGTTGGAGCGGGTCGGCCTCAGCGATGCGCTGGACCGCCGGATCGGAGCCTATTCAAAAGGAATGCGGCAACGTCTGGGTCTGGCGCAGGTGCTGCTGGGTCAGCCCAAAGTGGCGTTGCTGGACGAACCGACCAGCGGGCTGGACCCGATCTCGCGGCAGGACCTCTATGCCATTATTGACGAGCTTGCCGCGCAGGGCACTGCCGTCCTGATCGCGTCTCACGCCTTGACCGAGGTCGAGGCCCGCACCGATCGCATTGCCATCATGCGCAAGGGTCGGATGGTTGCCGATGACACGCTGACCAACCTGTCGGCGTTGGCCGGTCTGCCGATCCGCCTGAAGTTGCGCGCCAGTGCCAACCCTGAAGCGCTGGCTGCCGAACTGGGTGGCAACCGGATCAACGGGGCTTCGGTCGAACTGCTCTGCTCTCCTGAAGACAAAATGGAGGCCCTGCGCCGCATCGCCGGATTGGGCGACGCGGTGGCGGATGTTGAGATGACCCCGCCCAAGCTGGAAGACCTCTATCGCCACTACGCACAGGAGGGATCGCAATGACCCGCTTCCTTGCCATCACCCGCACCGAAATGCTGATCCTGCGCCGCAACCGCTGGCTGCTGGTCGCGACGTTGATCATGGTGCTGTTCGCGCTGGCGCTGACCTTTGCGGGCAGCGCTCCAACCGGCACGCTGGGGGTCGAAATGCTCACCGTCTCGGTCGCCTCGATGACCACACTGTCGGTCTATCTTGCGCCCTTGCTGGCGCTGATGATTTCTTTCGACGCCATCGCAGGCGACGTGGACCGGGGCAGCCTTTCCCTATTGTTGTCCTATCCTGCAGGGCGCGGGGAAATCCTGTTGGGCAAGTTCACCGCCCATCTGGCCGCGCTGGCCTTCGCCATGACCGTCGGCTTTGGCACGGCAGGCGCAGTGGCCGCCTTCTTTGGAGGCGCGGGGGCCGAAAGCCTGATAGCTCTGACGCGACTGATCCTCACATCCATCCTGCTGGGCGCCGTCTTTCTGGCGCTGGGATACCTGCTGTCTGCCCTGGCAAAGGGGGCTACGGCGGCAGCGGGTCTGTCGGCCGGGCTATGGCTGGTTTTTGTTGTCCTCTATGATCTGGGCCTGTTGGGGGCCGTCGTCATGGACAAGGGCGGCAGCTTCACCCAATCCGTCTTTCCGTGGGTGATGGTGGCCAACCCGGCCGACGCATTCCGTCTGTGGAACATTGCCGCGACCGAGGGTGTCGCCATGGCCTCCGGCATGACCGGGGCCGCGCAGGCCCTGCCCTTCTGGGCCGCCCCCGCCTCACTTCTGATCTGGCCGGTGCTTGCCTTCGCGCTCGCGCGACTGGCCTTCCGGAGGGTCGAACCATGAAGCGCCTATGCCTGATTGCCCTCATTGCCCTGACCGCCTGCAAAGAAGAGGTCGCCGAGGCCCCCGACCCGGTGGATCTAACCCCCGATGCGCTGAGTTTCTTCTGCCAGATGAACATCGCCGAACATGGCGGACCCAAGGGGCAAATCCATCTGGAAGGCTACCCTACGCCGCTCTTCTTTGCGCAGGTCCGCGACATGGTGGCTTATCTCAAAAGCCCCGAACGTGACGCCGCCATCACCGCCGTATATGTCAGCGACATGAGCGTCGCACCCAGTTGGCGACAACCCGGCATTTCCAACTGGATCGCCGCCGCCGACTCCACCTTTGTAGTCGGCGCCAACGTCGCGGGGGGAATGGGCGCGCGCGAAGTTGTGCCTTTTGGCGATGCCAGCGCGGCGCAGGCCTTTATCGACACTTATGGCGGCGCCGCCCTGACCCTGTCCGATATCCCCGATGCCGATGTGTTGGGCCCCGTCGATCTGAACCTTGCGCTGGAGACCCCGTCATGACCGCCCTGACCCGCCGCCGGTTTCTGGCTATTTCCGCAGCCTGCGCCTGTACTCCGGTTGCCGCTGCTGCGTCTGCGCGATGGCACGGCTCAGCATTGGGCGCAAAGGCCAGCCTACGCGTGGAAGGACTAACCAACACTGAAGCAGCACCCATTTTCGATGCCGTCACGGCCGAGCTGACCAGGCTTGAGAATATTTTCAGCCTGTATCGCCCTCACTCTGAGCTGAGCCGACTGAATACTGATGGACACCTGATAGCACCGTCACCCGAACTGTTGAAAGTTCTAAGCTTGTGTTCCGCGTTGCATGACGCCTCGGACGGCGCGTTCGACCCAACGATACAACCTCTCTGGATGGCGTTCGCCAAAGGAGCGGAACTCTCTGAACTGAATCGCGCGCAGCGCGGGATTGGATGGCACAAAGTGTTAGTAAACACTAATGCAATCCGCCTGCCAGATCCGGGATTTTCAGGATTGACCCTGAACGGAATTGCCCAGGGCGAAATCACTGATCGTATCGCAAGTCTGCTAAACGGGTTCGGCCTGCGCAATATTTTGGTTGATATGGGCGAGATATCAGCCCGAGGCACCCGTAGCGATGGAAGCGACTGGCAAGTCGGCCTGGCAGGTCCCAAGCATATCGTAAGGGGGCGGCTTTCGTTACGTGACCGTGCTGTCGCAACCTCGGCACCGGCAATGATGAAGCTGGCTGCGGGACATCACCACATTCTTGACCCAAAAAACCGAATGGCACCGCAGAGTACTGTGTCCGTTTCTGCCGCAAATGCCGCCTTGGCAGATGGGTTGTCGACTGCGCTATGCGTGACACCAGATAGGAAGGTCAGGTCAGTCTTGTCCCACTTCCCGGACGCCAAACTTGAGATGCTCGTCCCCTAGGCTCAGGACCCATTGATTTTCGTTTTGCTGCCAACCATGGCGAAGAAAAGACGGTCAAAACCATCCTCTCAGCAATCGCGCTCGCCGCTTTGGTGATCTATCGGCCATGAGGCCTGAGCCTAAGCAGCAACTTGGGACTACGGCTGCGCTCGGTCTTGTCAGCGCATTTTTCACCGGATTCCGTTTTCGGTAAGACACTGTTCTATGGGGCCGGTAAGAGCCAGGTGTCGTGAGCGTCTTGCCGGAACGAGTCTCAGCACAATCAAATGAGCGCCCGAGACCTTATCCGCGGAACTTTGCTGCCGTAACCCTAGCAATCATCTCTTTCGGGCGGCTCAACGCCGATTACAATTGTCAACGCAGTGGAAACGCATCCGGAGTGATCTGCCCTGTCTCCGCTACTGTCCAACCGCGTGTTTTTAGTGAGTCCGTCGCTAAACCGGACATCTCGTCCGAAACAAAAAGCACGATGGGACCTTCGGTCGCCTCAGTAAGATTGGCAGAGAATGCATCCAGCGTTTCGGTCCAGCTCAGGTAGTCTACTGGAGCCATGACCACGGAGTTGCTACTACCTCCAACGCCAATGATTGTGCCTTGTACGCGCAACTGGGACAGTGATTCTTTGGTCACGTGATACGTCCTGAACATGTCCAAGGTCTGCACCAGGAAACGCGCCTGACCTTCCGAGCCCACACTCAGGATCAACGGAAGGACATCCGCCCGGCCTTGCACCCCCTCAAGCGATTTCAATGAATCCGCCACCACAGCTTGCATGCTGAGCGTATAGTAGCTGTGCCGCAAAAAGCGGTCGACTTGATCACGCGGCACGCCGACGGACAAAAGCGTTTCCTCAACCTGCACGCGCAGATCACCGGGGGCGGTATCCCAAACCCAGTCACTGAGCCGCGAGGATGACGACAGGACCAACCCGCCCGGAACCAAACTGGTCAAGACATTGACGCCAAGCCCCCCCGCGAAGGCCGCCCAAGTAACCTCATCCAGCCGCGTGGCGAGGAGTTGATTGGTAGTATAGGGATCGACACCCAATTCCTTGGCCAGACGGCGGCGCTGTTTGTCAAACCCAAGGATATTTACAGCAACATCTCCGCTGGCGCGCGCGACATTCTCAGTAAAGCTGCCCTGCGGACCGGCTTGTGAATCTGCCGAGCCTCCGGGAAGGTTAGAGGTGGTCTCGGGATCAACGCCGGGCAAGTTGCCCTCTCGGACATCGCCCAGTTTTTGCAGCCCCGTCTTGGCCGACCGTCCGGTACGTTTGAGAAACCGCCCGACACCTTCGGGCACACCTTTCAGAGTTTCCTTCGGCTGCTTCGCAAATTGGCGCAGGTTTTCAAACGTCTCTCCGGCTGTGTCTTCGGCAGCGTCGATGAATTGCTGGTCATTCTGGATGTGGTCCAGCGCAGCAAGAGCTCGGATTTCGGCCAACCGCGCCTGCAACATACCCGGACCAGAGGCCGAGAATTGCCCGAACTGCGTCTCGATGCGGTAGGTCGCCATGTACCCATCCGTCGGGACCTGTTCGTCGATGCGATAAATCTCGGTCGCAAGCGGAACGTCCTGAACGCTTTCCTGCGCAGACAGTATGGGCTGTGCTTCATACTCGGCACTGAACGCAACTGTTGGCACAAACAGCAACACAATAGGAAATGCCTTAACAAAATTCATTCGTTCCATCCCTTTTCCGCGCATCCCGGCCAAATTGCACAAACACGGAACACGGGGACGCTGCAGATCTTCAATCATCCCGACAGCAAGCACCGAGATGTCTTTCTTGTCCAGTCCGGGGCTCCATACTGCGACGGGGGCTATGGCGACGGCGTAGATGTGGAAGCCCATCTTGCGCTAAAGCTGCGATCCAATAGGCAAAATGGCCAAAAACCCGGCCTTGATATGATCAAAGAAACTACCGGTGGGTTCATGTCGGTTCAGCAAGATCGCACCATCCTCGCGGTAGGACCTCCAGGTGACGCGTTTTTCCTCGTCATATTGGACCGAATAGGTGTTTTGCTTCAAAGCTTCGTCAAGCGCAGCAACCGCGCGTCGCGTCAGGTCCGGCGAGTCCACAAGCACGCCCATTTCTGTGTTTATGTTGACCGACCGCGGGTCCCAGTTGAACGAGCCCACGAACAGGTATCGCTCATCGATGGTAAATGCCTTGGTGTGCAAACCCGCGCGCGACTGGCCCCAATTCACCCCCCGCTGATTGACCCGGTCCGAGTCAGGGCGCAGTTCGAACAGTTCCACGCCCCCGTCCAATAGAGCGCGGCGTTCCCTTGCATAATGCGCATAAACCGGCGCCACATCGTTTGACGCCAGCGAATTGGTGACAACACGCACCTTAACCCCGCGATCCTCGAGTTCGCTCAGCCATTTAACCCCTCGCTTACGGGGCACAAAATAGGCTGAGATGACGTCGACCGAGCTTTCAGCCTTTTGGAAATAGGGTACCAACTTCGAGGCCAGAATGGGCTGATCATTGTCGACACCGGCTGCCTTGGACGGCGGGTCGGAATACAGTTTGGCCGGAACCCAGTCTAGCCTGAGCGTCTTGAGGGTAAAAGTCTCTTGCGCGGTCTTCTTGACCGCTGCCGCATACGGTGTTTTCAGGGCTTCATCGACCAGCGCATTCAGACGCACGCGGGCATCTGCCAGACCCAGAGTCTCGGGTTCGCCAATCACCGCACGGGCAGGAACAGCAAATTCGCTGTTCCAGTATTCGTCGAAATTGTCGGACACCTCGTTCACCACAGGCCCGGCGACGAAGATATCCAGATCTGCATAGTTAAACTCTTCCTTGGCCAGGAAGTACTCATCCCCCACATTTCGACCACCAACGATGGAAATAGTGTTGTCGACGGTTATGGACTTGTTATGCATGCGCCGGTTGATGCGTTTGAAATCGGTCAAACCTGCAACCAACAGGCTTTGGTCACGCCAGAAAGGATTGAACAGCCGGATCTCGATATTTTCATGAGAATCCAGTGCGGCAGTCATCGCGTCGTAACCCGATGTATCCATGTCATCCAGCAGCAGCCTGACCCGTACACCGCGATCCGCCGCGTTCAGCAGGCTCAGCGCAAACAATTGCCCGGTCAGATCGTTGTGCAGCAGATAGTATTGCGCATCTATTGTCACATCCGCCTGCGATGCCAGAACCAGACGCGCGGCCAGTGCCTCTTCGCCGTTGCTGATCAGCTTGACACCCGACCGTCCGTCACGTGGATCACCCAGTTTGCGCACCGCTGTCGTCAACCTGCTATTGGAAGGGCTCTCGACCGCCCGCGATGGGACTTGAACAAAATCCCTAGGCCCAGCCGAACAGGCCGCCAGAGCGATCAATCCCAACAAAGGCCAAAGCAGTTTTCTCGGCATCTTCCTTCTTCCTTTAGCCTTAGTCGTTTGCCCGGATCGGTTGGGTTCGACGTCTCATTTACCGACTTACCTTAGCACCTTAGTATCCTGTACCGAGCTTTTTCGCATCGACCGCAAAGTACAGTTGGGAATCTCGCCAAAATCGCTTTCACTTTGCAGGGCGATGGCGGCGTTGGTTCTTAACCGAATCCAACGCCGCAAACGCTCTGATGCCTTCTGGAAATGCGATACGACCGGATGCTGGAATCGACGCGCAGGATCAGTTCACAGGCTGCCATTCCTCAGTCGGATCAAACCCGGTTATGCCTGCCGCCTTTTCCAGCGTGTCCTCGCCCAGAACAGCCTCGAACACGACACCGTTTTCCGAAACCATGAAACTGTGCACGCCGGTCTCTCCGAATTCTGCTGGAACGGCCAAAAGGGCATGACCCGCAACCATGTGGCCATTGACGATGTAGTCCATCGCTCCGCCGGGCGCCGCATCGGTTTGCTCTGTCAGGATACGGAAATAGTAACCTGAAAAGGGCTCGGGCGCGAAGTCGGTTTCGCCGTCACTGAAGCCAAAAGCCGAAGCACGCGCGAAAAGCTCACCCAACAGCGTGTCTTCGGATGCCCAGAACAGCCCATCCCGCTGATCGGCAGAAGTCGAAATGATCTGGCTTGCGAATTCCCTGACCCCGTCTCCGTCTTGATCCTGCGACCGGAAATCGGCCTGTATTTCGACATAGGCCTCCATCAATTCGATCACGTCCAGCTCGTTGCGGCCGATTTCGCGCAGACGCACTTCTTCCCGGCCTGCGTCGTTGTCGAAAGACCATGATGTGTCTGTTTTTGCGATGGGCACCGGGAACAGCCAGCCTTCCTCACCCAGCGCGATCAGGACCGAGCCATCGTCTTGCGGCACAAGCCGATAGCCTTCTTTGTAGAGGGACAACAGTGCCAGTTTGTTGATCTTGTCCTCGACCGGGTTTCCATCGGAAAGATAGTCCGCAGCCTCTGGCCCGAAGACAGCCAGAGCAGCACCCGCCTCAGGGCTTTTCAGCGCTGCGACCATCGCCTCAAGCGCCTCTTGCGGAGAGGTATATGCGGCAGGTTCAGCCCAGGCCGGACCAGTGAGAAATGCGGTGATTGCAGTTGCTTTGATCAAAGTATTGGTCATGCTCTTATCTCCTCCGCTGGGCTTTTTGGTGGCTGGCTTTGCCCCGTTGCGAAGCCGTGCGTGCTTTTTGCCCGCTGGATTTCTTGTGGGTCGCCTTCGGCTTGCTGACCGCTTTGGGCTTAGTGGCCTTGGTGACATGGGACTTGGTCCCGGATGGCTTCTTAACCGCTGGCTTTTGGGCTGGTTTCTTCACTGCCTTATTCGGCGTGGCCCGATTGACCTTGGGCGTGCCCCCATCCTTCATGGTTTTTCGAACTGCTTCCGTTTTGGCCTGCGATCCGGGCCGGGAGATATCTGGCGCACCGGATTTTTGGGAGAGTTTGCTTCGCAAGGCATCCGCGCTGCTGTCACCTTTGTCTATCGGCAGCTTGGTCTTACCCCCTGGATCCTTTTTGGAGGCAATCTTGTCTCGCGCCTGATCTTTCTTTCGATCATCCGGTTTCCAGCCATCGTCAGGACGATTGATGTTACCGTTCCCGATATTGATGTCATTGCCGATATTCACATTGCCGTCGATATCCAGATCAATATTCGGGCTTCGATAGATCGGGCCCCCTCCCCAACCCCCGCAATTTCGACAACCCCAGTAGTCATTCCAGTCGTCGTCATCGTCAAAAATGGCGTCGATTAGTGCGAATGTCCCAAACGCGATAGCTCCGGTGACAATAGCGTCGCCAACAAGGTTGCTGTTGCTGTCGGTATAAACGACCTGAGGGTCATATTGCGGCACATAAACAACTTCGGGATCCGCAGGTTGGATGATGACGGTTTCGTCTTCCGTGACCTCGACAAGCTGTTCTTCACCCGATACGAGCGCACCGTTGTTGATCGCCTGAGTCCGCATGGTCTGAACGGCGACCATCACCTCGTCACTTTGGGCAAGCATGGCGTCGCCCATGGTTTCGGTCCATTCGATATGGGTAGCCATATCCTCGATCACTTCGGGGAAGGCGACGGCCAGAACCTCGACACTTTCGTCCCATTCTTCGGCTTCGACGGCAGCTTGAATGACTTCGGGTTCCTCGCCGTCCATGCTGGCCAGCAACCGGTCGCTTTTGACAACTTCCATCGGGCTGGTCGCCGCAACCAGTATCTGAATCAAAAGCGTGTCCGGAAACAAAGCAATCGGCGCGACGAGATTTTCCAGCTCGGCCTGGGTAAGCAGATCGGTGTCTGATATAGGTTCCGCGACACCCTCCTGTTCGGACTGCGCCCCCACTAACGTCGGTGTGAAAACCAGAAACGCGGATACAATCCAACGAACGATATCAGCCATATCTCCCCCCCCTTTTTATCAGCAAATGTCCGAGGCCCAATTCGCCGCGGACACACGGGAAAACTCATCCCGTTATTCGAATGCTTAAATTTATCTCATGTTGTCGCGGGAGGGGCTTCTATGTAAAGGGCCTTTGGCTCAAATGTCGGAACACCTGTTTGAAGAAGAGCATGGGTACTGCTGGTTTGCCGCTGGTACCTTCGACATTGGGACCCATGCATGATCACGGGCGAAGCCGGCGAGATCTCGCTGTTTTTTGCAAACCGATCAAGCGACGTTCGTAGCCCGTACGATTTTTCGAACAGCGTTCGCTGCGTCAGGCCGGTCTCACGTCCACACCCTTAGAGCAACTCAATTCGGCGCGCTCTCTTGGGGCAAATAGCGATCCAACAGGGCGTCAACCAGACCCGAAAGAAGCCGGTCACCTTCTGGCTGATCAACGCGCAGAATATCTTCCAAAATGATGAACTGCTCCATTCCTGTCGTCATCGCCAACCGCTTTTTCAAATCCTCGAAGTCTGAGGGATCCATTCGGCCACGAACAGGTTCAAGCGCTTCGCCAAATGCAGCCACGCGTCGGGCCCCCCGTATGTTTCTGCGCGCGTCCTCCAAAGCTGCCTTCAGTGACTCTGCCAGGAACTGCCGGAAATAGGCTTCGTGATCACGTGAGAAATCCAAGTAATATTGCGCAACCTTTTGCACACGACTTCGTACGTCAGCGAGATCTTCCAATAGGCGCGAAGTCGGCAAAACCTCGAAATCCAACGTCGCATCAAGCGCCAAAACTCCGGGGTCCGAAAAATACCTGTACACGGTCGCACGGCTGGTTTTCGCACGATCCGCAACTTTCGCAAGAGTAACCTCTGTACCCTCGGCCATGATGTCGCGCGCCGCTTCCAGCAACGCCTCTCGGGTCCGGTTTTTCTGATTGGTTCGTGGGGCCAATATTCAAGTTCCTAAATGTTACACTTGTCTTATAAAGAGATGTATGTATCATAAACTCACTTTGATTTTAGTAAAGGGAATCTTCAACGTGGAACAGACTCGCCCGCGCATTTATCTCCTTTTCGGCAATCTCTTGACCTTTCACGCGTTCCCTGCGGAGACCGGGGACAAATACGCAATCGTCGAAATCAAGACTGCGCCCGGAGCAGGCGCGCCTCCAAACCATCATGCCGGAGAGGAAGAGAGCTTCTTTGTTTTAGAAGGCGAGTTCGAATTTATGGTCGATGGGCAGACGCTTGGCGTTCGCGCAGGTGATTTTGTGAAAGTACCCGATGGAGCGGTTCACGCGTTCACATGTAAGGGGCCCCAAGCAGGTCGTTTGCTGTGCATCAACGCGCCCGGCGCAATGCATGACACATTCTTCACCGAAGCGGGTGAAGCAATGCCGGACGGCACGACAGAAATTCCTGAACCCGACGGCCCGCCAGACATCCCAGCAATCGTAGCTTTGGCAGATAGAATCGGCATGACAATCCTCGCGCCGGATCATGCTCCGACCTGAAGCGGGTCCTTTGTTCACGCGAGATGGGAGTACGAAAAATGAAATGCATAGGTTTGTTTTTGACCCCAATCCTTCTGCCGCTGGTCGCGATGGCTGAGCCGAGTATCGAACGCGGTGAGTACCTTGTACGAGGGCCAGCTGCATGCGGAAATTGTCATACACCGCAGGGCCCCAACGGCCCGGACATGTCCAATGAGTTCGGCGGAATGTTGGTCGAAAAGAACGAGATGATGGAGGCCTGGGCCGTCAATATAACGCCAGGTAGCCGGATCGCAGACTGGAGCGACGCAGACCTGGTGCGCGCAATTCGGGAAGGCATCCGCCCGGACGGTTCTGTCATCGGACCGCCCATGCCCATCGGGCTTTACCGCAGCCTTAGCGACGATGACGTTATGTCCATGGTAATGTTCCTGCGCACCGTCCCCGCGAGCAAGAATGAAACGCCTTTTTCAACCTACAACTTCCCCCTTCCGCCCAGCTATGGGCCGCCTGTGGGCCCGGTGACGGCCCCGCCCGCTGGACCAAGCGTCGAGTACGGAGAATACCTCGCCGGGCCAGTTGCACATTGTATCGAATGCCACACTACCTTTGGGCCACAAGGACCAATGTTCGACACACATCTTGGCGCCGGAGGTTTTGCCTTTCACGGTCCGTGGGGGGTCTCCATTGCACCAAACATCACATCGCACGAGGATGGGTTAGCCCAATATAGCGATGATGAGTTAAAGATGATGATCGCTTCGGGTGTACGGCCCGATGGCAGCCGAATGCGACCCCCAATGGGGTATGCGCATTATGCCCAGATGTCTTCAGATGATCTTCAGGCAATTGTCCTGTACCTTCGGACAATCCCGGCTCTACCGGACCCATGACCGGTCTGACGCCGCCAGGG
The DNA here is from genome assembly GCF_056542685.1 of Ruegeria sp. AB6. Lineage (NCBI taxonomy): Bacteria > Pseudomonadati > Pseudomonadota > Alphaproteobacteria > Rhodobacterales > Roseobacteraceae > Ruegeria > Ruegeria sp. AB6. The sequence continues at coordinate 252,055 of NZ_JBQGAD010000004.1, forward strand.
TTTTGTTGGGGTTCGCAGGGAATTTTGTAACGCGCGCGTTGCTGAAACAGAGCACAACAAATAGGCCAAACAGTTTTCACTATTCGGCGTTCTATTGCTTCGCTTGGCGGCCATGAATGCCATGGCCACCGACCCTAGAGCGGTGCCAAGGGCGGATCGTCAAGACCATGGGAGACGGAATTCTGGTCGAATTCGCGTCTCCGGTCGCCGCGCTACGCGCCGGCCTGCAAATACAGGACAGTATGCACGCGCGGGAAGTAGGCGAACCAAAAGATCACCGTCTGCGGTTTAGTGTCGGGATAAATCTCGGTGACGTCGTAGTAGATGGCGATGACGTATTGGGCGACGCTGTGAACATAGCCGCTCGGTTGGAGAGTTTGTCGCCCGTTGGCGGCATCTGTATCTCGCGCCAAGTACGTGATCAGGTGAATGGACGCATAGACGCTGAATTCACGTCACTCGGGCTGCAAACTGTAAAGAACATTCCAAATCCGTTGGAAGTCTAGAGCGTAGACGTTGTAGGTGACGACGCCATTCCAGTGGCTCAGACCGGCCGCGACGTGACGAGTGTCGCCGGGTTGCCGTTTGAGATTGACACCGACGACTCGGATCAATTGTTTCTTGCGTCCGCATTGGTGGAAGATGTCACCGCTGCACTAGGACGTTTTCGACGGGGTGGAAACCGCTTGCGGGTCTCGGCGCGTTTGAACGGCGCAAAAGACGAAGAACAGGTTTGAGCCAACCACTGGGATGGGCCGGCAGACGATTTGTTCGCCATTCTCGATCAACTCACCGGGGCCATCGTCATGGGCGTCGAGCCCGAGATTGGCGCGCATGCGCGTATGCTTTCCCGCTGCGCACCGACCCACAGCCTTTCAGCCTAGGAGCTTTGTCAGCGCGATTTTACCATTTTGCACTCGCCACCCCCGAAGCGATGACAGAGTCACAACCTGTTTTCGAAGCGGCCATCAAGGCAGATCCGGGCTATGCCCTGCCGCAGGCACTGTTGGCGCGCCAAAAATTTTTACTGCTGAGACTGGGCGTTGCGAAAGACCCTGTCGCCACGATTGCCCATGAAGAAAAAGCCCGACGCCTATACTCGTACGATCCTGTGGTTTGGGCATTTCTGACCACGCAGGCAGCGGGGCTGGTTTGCCGGGGTGTTGAAAGCGACTTGGAGGCGGCAGAAGAAAGATCGCGCGAAGCGATACTTGCAAACACCAAAGTCTGGCATCCCGCAGCCATAGCTGCGCTTTCAGCGACGCGGCGCGGGGATCATGACACGGCGCAAAAGCTGGTTCAGCGGGCGAAAGAGACATTGCCAGTGTTCAGCGCATCCATGATTAGGCAGTCTCTCGGCAAAGGCGCGCAGACCGAGCACTGGTCAAGCATTGCGGCAATGGTCGAGGACATGCGTCTTCCTTGATCAACGCTCACCACTTTGGCATTCACCGATCAAGCCAAGATTTTAACGGGCTACCTCTCTTAGACCGGAGTACCGCCAAATAGGTCACTCTTGTTTGTCTCGATGAAACTCCAACGCCATTTCGTCCATAATACCGAACGCCACCGGATAGAAGTTTTCGAACAGATCAATTACCGCAGATTCCTCTGCCGGATGATGTGTGCCGTCGGCATCCGTCAGCCGCCCCATCCGATACACAATCTCGGTCCCTTCTTCCACCGGGGCCAGTTCATAGGTCTCCAGGTTTGTAAGGCCCTCGATGGACGAATTGTGGAGAATATCGGTCACGTATTCGAATGGATTCCAATCGACGATCAGCATCTGAAAGTGAGCCGCCTCATGAATGCAGTGCAGGCGGACACCAGCTGACGTTCGCGTGACATCCCCTTCCCGATAGGCGTCTCTCAACATCATCCATCGCATCTTGAGTGCGGGGTCCGTAAGCATTTCCCAGGCAACCACCGGCGGGGCCTTCAGTATGTGCCGGGTTGTGAATACAGCCTCCTCATCGGTCACGCGCACAGGTCCGGCGATCTCTCGGTATTTTTGCCAAGCTGCCGCAAGGTCATAGACCCGCATGGGCACGTCACCAAAATGCTCGAACTGAGCGCTATATTGCATGAGATCCGATGTGATACCCATCGCCTGAAAAGCGTCTTCCGAGAACAGCGCATAGCTGCGTATCCCGGTCTGTTCCTTGACATCGGTCTTCGCCATGCGATGGACAAGTATGACATCGGCACCCGAGATATCCTTCATCGGACCGATCGACAGTTCTTCAAACTTTCCGTGATGCGCAAGGATCTTCAGATCGAGGTCGGCGACGTTCCGGCATGCATTGCAAGGACAAGTCGTGTTCTGCACGATGTTCCGGCGGCGTTCGGCGAACGCTCGATACAGGCTTTCGCATATGTTGAGGAACGTTTCGCCAGATGGGAACGGCCCGCTGGAATAGGCAAGAACAGCGTCCCCTTCAAGGCCCCGCAGTTTCATCGGGTCTTTCAGCTCAAAAACAATCGCCTCAAGTAAAGACCGTATGATCGGGTTGGCGTGCTCCAACTCTGACCGCGTCAGATATCCGGTATACCCGGTAATATCGGCGATTAGTAAGTAACCGGTTTGAACTGGCATTCCCGTCTTCCCATTTACGCCCTGCCCGATGACTGTAGCTTCCGCCATAGTACCGGACAAGCAGATCAGCCCTGTCCCCTAGGCAGGAGCCCCGCGGAACAAAGTCCGCATAGTTGGTCAGATACGACCACTGAAGCCAAAGGTGGTCCGAGGCGCTGCCAGTCGTGGAATGGGCACTGCTATCCGAGGCTTTAGTTGTTGGTCCGCTGTTCCCAGTTTCGCTTGAGCAGGAATTGGTTCTTGAAGTTTCTGAGGCCCAGCATCACTTCTGAATCCACGATGTCCTCGACCCCATGTATATGGTCTTCAAGGAAGGTCGCCAAATCGTCCGGCTCGTCGCAGACCAATTCCACCATCAGATCGAACCGCCCCGTGACCCACAGGATATAGACAACACTGGAAACGGCGCCCAGACGCGTTGCCACCGCTTGCGGTGTCGTGCCCGGCGCCACCTTCAGACAGATCATTGCATCAGCCTTGTATTCCGTGGCGGTCGGGTCCGCGATGGCCACGATCCGCAGCAAGCCCGCCTCTTTCATCGCGTTGACGCGATTGCGCACCGTTCCCTCGGACACGTCCAGCTTCTGGGCAATCTCGGAAAACGCCATCCGCCCGTCCAGCTCAAGCATACGGACGATCTCACTATTTAAACGCTCATCCACCGAATGCGTGCTGCGCTGCCGCAACGGTCTGTCCGCTTCTGGTTTGCGCGATAAGTTCACAGCGCGTCCTTCTTGTGTCTGTCGGCCCAGCGGCCCGTTTTGTGAACCCCGATCATAAGGTCCAACCCGCCGGGACGGCAAACCGATTTCCGGTCCGATGCATCCTGCCCGCGCCTATTGCTGCAAAAGCGCGCGTATATTGTCATCCAAAGCCGCCGTAAAACCGGCATCGTTGCCAGGATTGGCCGCGCAATGGCCCCAGGGCGAGTCATATGGGCAGAAACGGGCGTTTGGCATGTGCCGGGCCTCGATCTCGTTGTCTTCGGGCGGGAAATACAGGTCCTGCGCGCAGGGCATCAGGATGGCGCGGGCCTTGATGGCGCCCAACGCGGCCTTGAAATCGCTGCTATACAATGGCCCTGCCGCGATATCACCCGCTTGCCACGTGGCCAGCTTGGCCAGCAGATTGTTGGCATCCCAACCGTCGACATGATCAATCTCCCAATCCAGCAGCAGATCTTCGATCGTGTCGAACCCCAGCTGTTCATACAGTCTCTCGCGGTAGAAGGTCTGCGAGAACGCCCAGCCCGCATAGACACGGCCAAAAGCTTTCAGTCCGGCGATCGGCGGGCTGTCATAGTCGCCCCCGTTCCATGCCTGATCAGCACAGAGCGCGGCCTTCACCCCTTCGAGAAAGACGAAGTTATGCGGCGAGGTCCGGGCCGAGGCGCAAAACGGCAAGATCGCCTGCACCATGTCGGGGTATTGTGCCGCCCATTGATAGGACTGGCATCCGGCCATTGACCAACCGGCCACCAGCGCAATCCGATCGATGCCGAGATGGTCATGGATCAGCCGGTGCTGCGCCGCGATATTGTCCCACATCTGAACCAGCGGAAAACGCGGCCCGTCCTGTGGTGCGAGCGTGTTCGTCGGGGACGAGGATCGCCCGTTGCCAAACAGGTTCGGGCTGACGATGAAATGCCGCGCCGGGTCAATCGCGCGACCCGGGCCGAAAAACCCCTCGTTTCGGGAATTGGTGCCGGTGTAGAAGGTGGGCAGAACGATCACATTGTCACGTTCGGGCGCAAGCGTGCCATAAGTCTGATAGGCCAGCTTCGCATCCCGCAACACCGCGCCGGACAACAGTGGAAAATCGCCTAGCTCAAGGATCTGATAGTCTTGCGTCATGCCCGCCTCTGGCTGTTGGACCCGAGCGACCCCAGGGCCGTCCGAGGTGGAAATCAATAGAGCCGCAGGTATTCCTGCACTTCCCAATCCGTTACGGATTGGTGGTATCGCTCCCACTCGTCGTTTTTGTATTCCAGATACGAGTTGCGCATCACCGGTCCCATCACATGCGCGGCCATGTCGTCACCACGCAACGCCTGAATGGCGTTCCACAAAGTACGCGGCAGGCGTCGAATGCCAAGTTCAGCCAGTTCGCTTTCTGTTTTGGAATACAGGTCGAAATCCGTGGGCTTGCCCGGATCGATCTTTTTCTTGATGCCCTTCACCGCGCAGCTCAAATGCATCGCCATCGCCAGATAGACATTCATGGTCATATCGCAGGCACGGTTTTCGATGCAGTGGCGGCTTTGCGGCAGACGGAACTGGGCTGAGCGGTTGTTGAACCCAAAGGTGATATTGGTCGGCGCCCAGGTCACGGTGCCACCCTCGAACCCACCCACGCGCGGGACCAGACCGTTATACGAATTCACGGTCGGACAGGTGATGGCAGTGATCGCCTCGGCGTGCTGCATCAGGCCGCCCACGGCCCAACGGCTTTCATCCGACCAGTCGCCTTCGGGGGTTTCAAAGATATTTTCACCGGGGCGGCTTTCATGCTGCATCGACATGTTGATATGCGCGCCCGAACGCCAATCGCCCACTGTCGGCTTGGGCATAAAGGTCACGAAGCAGCCATGCTTCTTGGCAACTTCTTTCAAAACAATGCGCAGAAAAGCCAGCCGATCGGACATTTCCAGCATGTTGGTATAGTGGAAATCCAGCTCAAACTGGGAATAAGCACCCTCGGCCACCACGTCGTGCAGGTTCCAGCCCAGCCCTTCGATAATGTCGATCATGTCCTTGAGGAAGGGCATCGAATCCACCGAATATTCCACGTCATAGCCAAAGGCCTGACGGCGCGGGCGCAGACCCTGTGCCGGGTCGTCATCGAAGGCTTTCACCGGCTGACCGTTTTCATCGTATTTCATCACGATGAACTCGGGTTCGACCCCGGCATAGCCGACATATCCCTCCTGCGCGGCCTCGTGCATGGCGCGTTTCAGGGCCTGACGGGGGCAGACGTTGTAGGGTGCGTCCTCCCAGTAGAGGTCCGAGAATATGATGGCCATCGATGTGTCCCACGGGCAGACATAGACCGCGTCCAAATCGGGAACCACCACTTGATCGCTGTCGGCGGGACTCAGCTCGGGGACGTAAGAGATCGAGTGCACGGCGAATTGCGGCCCCTTGCCCAGACACAGCGCCTCAAAATCGCTTATGGGGACAGGTTTGGTCTTTGGGATGCCGTGCAGGTCGATCCATGCCCCCATCACATATTTGACACCTGCATCCTCAAGGCGCTTTTTCACCTCGGGGATCTTGGGCCGGTTGCGTTCGACCGCGTCGTGAAAGCTGTCGTAGTAGATTTTGGCAGTGGGATTATCTTTTGGCATCTGGGCCTCCTCCTGTCAGCGGGCCGGGGCCCCGGTAATTAGCCGGGCACAAAGTCGTCGGGGTCGATGCCGGGCACTTGCGTGATACCGGCCAGTTGCTTCCAGTTATGGGGATAGGCGGCATAGAAGATCACACAGCGTGCGTCCGCCTCATACGAGATGTGATTGTCCTTGGGGATATACAGCACGTCGCCGCGGTTGCAGATATAGGTTTCGCCGTCGCACACCAGCCGGAAGGTGCCTTCCAGCACATAGATGATCTCATCACAGGTCAGATCCCACGGCACCTTGATGTTCTTGAGAACATTGATCCCACCGCACATGGTCTTGCTGAATTCGCTTGTGACCATGGGCTTGATATAGGTGTCGCTGTCGCTTTCACCGATCGCGTTATAGCGATCCTCGACCAAATCCCATTTCATAAGTCTTGGTGCATTGCCCATGGGTCACGCCCCTTCCTTGGCCAGATGTTTCAGAATGCTTTCGTTCAGCTCGACCTTGTAGCCGTCCGGGTCCTCGCAGAACGCAATGACGCGGGTGCCGTTCTTCATCGGACCGGCCGGGCGAGTGATATTCACGCCTGCGGCCGCCAGTTCTTCGCAGGCCTTATAGACATCCGGTGTCTCGATGCAGATGTGGCCCCAGCCATTGCCCTTTTCATAGGGGTCTTCCTGATCCCAGTTCGCCGTCAGCTCCAACGTCGGGAACTCAGCCTCGGGGCCGTAGCCGATGAAGGTGTTGGTGAATTTGCCCTCGGGGTAATCGGTGCGTCGCAGGACCTGCATGCCCAGAATGCCGCAGTAAAATTCAAGCGACTTCTCCATGTCCATCACTCGCATCATGGTATGCGCCAAACGGAATCCGCTGCTGATATTCTCGCTCACTTTGGTCTCCTCAATTCAGTGTTTTTCGAGTGTGGTCACATCCTGCGCCACCAGTTCCTGAAAGGCGCGCACGCTGTCTTCCCAGGCGGGCGACAACACGCCCCCGGCTACAGAAACGGTCGAGGACCGACCCAGTTGCAGCCGCTCGGTCATCTCGTGATCTTCCTTGTGAACGTCCCACCACAGCTTTTTGAGGCCTTCGATCGCGTCAAGCGTCAAGGTCTGACCCTCGGTGGTATAAAGCGCCCTTTTCTGGACCATCGTTCCAGGACCGGTCGGAATGTTCAGGTAAACTCCCATCTGATCCGGGAAATACCGCCCCAGAATGAAGTTGGGATACAGCGTCAGATAGCGCGAGCTGACGCCCAGACTGCCGGATGTCCCGATCTCTTCATCCAGATCGACCGCGCTGCCAAGGCAGTTGCCGTCAACGATGGTATAGTGGTCGGCAAGCGGCTGATCCGTGGTCGAGGCATGGACGAACTGCACGTGATAGGGTTCGATGAAGTTCTCCATGATGAACTTCCAGTTGCACGCGATCTCTCCGAAATCGAGCGTTCCGATACAGTCGACCTTGTCCCAGTCGATGCCCTCCAGACGCGCCTGCATCGAGGCGGAATAGGCATCGAAATCCGCCGCGTTGCCGTCGAGATTGACAAAAACCCAATCGTTCCAGACATGGCTGCGCACCGGCACAAGGCTGTTTTGCGACGCGTCGAACCCTTCGGCCTGATGCTCGTTTACACCGCCGAAATGGGGGGCGGCGCGCAGCTTTCCGTCCAGATCATAGGCCCAGGCGTGATAGGGGCAGCGGATAAGTTTGCCAACATTCTTGGGCGCATCCACCAACGTCAGGCAGCGGTGGCGGCAGATATTGTGGAACGCCCTGATTTCACCCGCCATATTGCGGACCAAAAGCAGCGGATGCCCGGCCAGCGTGACCGGCACCGCATCCCCGGCAGCCTGCAATTCATGGGCAAACCCGACACAAACCCAGTTGCGCGTAAAGACCGAGGCGCATTCGGCCTCCCAGAATTTCGCGTCCTTGTAGGCCGCCGCAGGCAAGCCCCGTTTGGGTGTGGTTTCCTCGTAAAAAGACTCAAGCAACGAAGAGATCGTATTCATCGTTCAAGTTCCTGACGCAGAGTTTCAAAACCAAAATCGCAGTTGGGCTGCGGGTGTGTGGCCAATGTGGCTGTCAGAAAGTGAACTGCGAAATAATCACTCTGTCCACATTTTTTTGCGAATTCGGTAATTATTTTTGCTGTTTCGGCAATCTTGTGTCGCATTCAGACCAATGTATTGTCGATTTCGTACCACTGTCACTAAACAGTGACCCGGCTGCCACAGGACAGCCGGGTCACGTTCTACCAATTTCGAAAGTATGTCTGCGGTATCCGCAGAGTCACGGTGCTGGTTGCAGGTGGCGGACATCACCAAAGGCCCCTGTCCCATCGACAGCAGGGCCAGAACAGGGCACCCTGCCCGATCAGATATCCAGCGTGTTGTCTTTTTCCCAGCGCGAGAAATGCGACACGAACGAATTCCATTCCTGAAGTTTCATCTTCAGAAACGCGGATGAGAATTCATCGCCCATCATCGCCTTCAGTTCCGTGTCCTTGTCGTATTCGCGCAGCGCGTCCAGCATGTTCAGCGGCAGTTTCGGCGCATCGGTGACGGTGTGGCCCTCGGCATACATATCAATGTCATGGCGCGGGCCGGGATCGGCCTTGGCGCGCAGCCCAGACAGCCCCGCCGCGATAATCACCGCTTGCAGCAAATAGGGGTTCGCAGCCCCGTCCGCCAAACGCAGCTCGAACCGGCCCGGACCAGGCACGCGCACCATATGGGTGCGGTTGTTGCCCGTCCACGTCACGGTATTGGGTGCCCAGGTCGCGCCCGACATGGTGCGCGGCGCGTTGATGCGTTTGTAGCTGTTCACCGTGGGGTTGGTGATCGCTGCCAATGCGCTGGCATGTTTCATGATCCCGCCAAGGAAATGTTTGCCCTTCTCGCTCAGCCCCACTTCTCCGGTGGGGCCGTCACCCTCACCCGCGAATACGTTGGTCTTGGCATCAGCCCCCGATGCATCCCAGACCGAGATATGGGCGTGACAGCCATTGCCCGTCAGCCCCTCGACCGGTTTGGGCATGAAGGTGGCGCGGAAGCCGTGTTTCTCGGCCACGGATTTGGTCATGAACTTGAAGAAGGAATGCTTGTCGGCGGTGCGCAGAACGTCGTCGAATTCCCAGTTCATCTCGAACTGGCCATTGGCGTCCTCGTGGTCGTTCTGATACGGGCCCCAGCCCAGATCCAACATATAATCGCAAATCTCGCGCACCACGTCATAACGGCGCATCACCGCCTGCTGGTCGTAACAGGGTTTTTCAGCGGTATCGAACGGGTCGCTGATCTGCTCACCATCGGGGGTGAGCAAAAAGAACTCGGCCTCGATCCCGGTTTTAACATGCAGGCCTTCGGCGGCGGCCTCGTCGATCAGGCGGCGCAGCACGTTGCGCGGAGCTTGGGCGACGTCCTCGCCCTCCATCACGCAATTGGCGGCGACCCATGCAACCTCGGGCTTCCACGGCAGTTGAATGACCGAGGACGGATCGGGCACCGCCAGCATGTCGGGATGCGCGGGGGTCATGTCCAGATAGGTGGCAAACCCGGCAAAGCCCGCGCCCTCTTCCTGCATCTCGGCGATGGCTTGTGCGGGGACCAGCTTGGCCCGTTGTCCGCCAAACAGGTCCGTGAATGAGATCATGAAGTATTTGACACCATTATCCTTGGCGAAAGCGGCAAGATCCGTCGTCATACGCGTCTTTCCTTTCCCTGTTGTTGCAAAAAGCGCGCCCCCCGGTCAGGGTCGCGCCCGCTTGTCTCAGAACCCCGGCTTGCCCGGATACCAGTCTGTTCCCGCCAGAGGCACGCGCGCCATGGCGGCGGCTTCCATCGTCAGGGCGCACAGGTCTTCAGGCTCCAGATTGTGCAGATCATTGTGGCCGCAGGCGCGCGCGATGGTCTGCGCCTCAAGCGTCATGACCTTGAGGTAGTTGCGCAGACGCCGCCCGGCCTCAACCGGGTCAAGGCGCGCCGCCAGTTCCGGGTCTTGCGTGGTGATGCCGGCCGGGTCGCGGCCTTCGTGCCAATCGTCATAGGCCCCGGTGGTGGTGCCCAGCTTCTGATACTCGGCCTCCCATTTCGGGTCATTGTCCCCCAGCGCGATCAACGCCGCCGTACCGATAGCCACCGCATCCGCGCCCAAAGCCATCGCCTTGGCCACATCCGCGCCATTTCGAATACCGCCCGAGATCACCAGCTGCACCTCGCGATGCACACCCAGATCCTGCAGCGCCTGCACGGCGGGGCGGATACAGGCCAGCGTCGGGATGCCGACATGTTCGATGAACACATCCTGCGTGGCAGCCGTGCCGCCCTGCATCCCGTCCATCACCACCACATCCGCCCCGGCTTTCACCGCCAGCGCCGTGTCGTAATAGGGTCGCGTCGCGCCGACCTTTACGTAGATTGGAACCTGCCAGCCGGTGATCTCTCGCAACTCTAAGATCTTGATCTCAAGGTCATCCGGGCCAGTCCAATCCGGGTGCCGACAGGCCGAGCGCTGGTCGATCCCTTTGGGCAGGGTCCGCATCTCGGCCACGCGGTCGCTGATCTTTTGGCCCAGCAGCATACCGCCGCCGCCGGGTTTTGCGCCCTGACCGACTACAATCTCGATCGCGTCAGCCTTGCGCAGATCGTCGGGGTTCATGCCATAGCGCGAAGGCAGATACTGATAGACCAGCTTGCTGGAATGCCCGCGTTCCTCGGGTGTCATACCGCCGTCGCCAGTGGTGGTCGACGTACCCGCAGCTGACGCTCCGCGCCCCAGCGCCTCTTTCGCGGGGCCGGACAGCGCGCCGAAGCTCATGCCCGCGATGGTGATCGGGATATCCAGCTGGATCGGGTTTTTGGCAAAGCGCGTGCCCAGCGTGACTGAGGTGTCGCAGCGTTCGCGATAGCCCTCCAGCGGATAGCGGCTGACCGAGGCCCCCAGAAACAACAGGTCGTCGAAATGCGGCACCTTGCGTTTCGCGCCGCCGCCACGAATGTCATAGATGCCCGTTGCCGCCGCCCGCCGGATTTCCGCATTGACCGGGTTGGAAAACGTCGCAGACTGTATCGGCATCGTGCGTGGTGTGTGATCGTCCATAACGGTCTTCCTCAGTATTCTGCCGCGTTGTCGACATCGAAATTGTAAAGCTGCCGAGCCGAGCCATAGCGTTTGAACTCTTCGGGCTTGGCATCTGCTCCTGCGCGCTCCAGCAGGTCGGCCAGAAGGGTCAGATGCTCGGGTCGCATCTCTTTCTCGATGCAATCGGCACCCAGACTTTTGACCGAGCCGCGCACGAATAGCCGCGCCTCATAGAGGGAGTCCCCCAACGCATCGCCCGCATCACCGCAGACCACCAGCGTACCGGCCTGCGCCATAAAGGCGGACATGTGGCCGATATTGCCATGTACCACGATGTCGATCCCTTTCATGGAAATCCCGCAGCGCGAACTGGCATTGCCCTTGATCACCAGCAACCCGCCATGGCCCGTGGCCCCGGCATACTGACTGGCGTCACCTTCGACGATCACGGTGCCCGACATCATATTCTCAGCCACGCCCGGCCCGACCGAGCCTTCAACCCGGATCGTCGCCTGTTTGTTCATCCCAGCGCAGTAATAGCCGGTCGAACCCCTAACGGTCACGTCGATCGGCGCATCCAGACCCACGGCGATCGCATGGCTACCCTTGGGGTTCACCACTTCCCAACTGGTCTGGTTGGTGTCGGCGCTCTGCGCCTGCAGGGTCGCGTTCAGACCACGCAATCCGTTTTCAGCGACATCGTAGCTCTGCATGTCAGTGGCTCCAGAAGTAAACGGTGGCGGGTTCGGGTTCCCAGACGCGGGCGTCTTCGATCCCTGGCAGGTTTACCAGCGCGCGGTACTCGCTGCCGAAAGCCACGTATTGATCGGTTTCGGCCATCACCGCCGGCTTGCAGGCAATCGGGTCGCGTACCACGCCAAACCCGTCCTTGGTGCCGACCACAAAAGTGAAGAACCCATCCAGATCCTCAAGGCTGCTTTCCAGCGCCTCACCCAGTGTTGCCCCATTCTGCATCTTCCAGGTCAGATAGGCGGCGCCGACCTCGGTATCGTTCATCGATTCAATCCGCACCCCTTCGCGCATCAGCTTGCGGCGCAGCGCGTTGTGGTTTGACAACGAGCCGTTATGCACCAGACACTGATCGCCGCCGGTTGAGAATGGATGGGCGCCTTCAGTGGTGACGGCGGATTCGGTGGCCATGCGCGTATGCCCGATCCCGTGGCTGCCATGCATCGACGACAGCGAGAAACGAGCCGCCACGTCCTTTGGCAGACCAACTTCTTTGTAGATTTCAATCGCATCACCATCCGACATGACGCGCATGGCGGGGCGCATCTCACGGATCGCCTGCCGCGCAGTATCGACCTTGTCAGCCTGCATCGACAGCACCGCATGCGTGTCATTGGCACGCAAATTGACTTCAGTTCCTACCGCCGCACTCAGATCTGAAGCGAGAGTTGCGAAATCGGCATCAGGGTTATCCGACTGCACCGTCATCTTTGCCTGGCCTGCCGACTGGGAACCGTAGATTGCGATACCGGCACTGTCGGGGCCGCGATCGGTCATGGTGATCAGCATATCGGTCAGCATTGAACCCAGTCTGGGCTCGAGCGTTTGGTCTTTGAGAAACAACCCCACAATCCCGCACATCGTCTGAGACCTTCTCTTGTTGTGTTGCCGATACCCTAAACCACGTCCCTCAGGGAAATCTACCCTTAAGAAAATTTTTTTCCTTATGCGAAAATACGTCTAGGCAGATTCCTAAGGCGAAAGCGCTTTCATTTTCCTCATGGTAGGATAACTTTGCTGCCAAGAAAGACCGCATGAACGGGCAAACTGCGAATCGAAGCGGAAGGAAACAGGTGGCAAAACTGACCCAAGACCCGCATTCCGTAAGTTCAGGTGATCGAGAAAAGGTTCTTGAAGTCGCCATCGGCCGAGAAGTTCACGCCTTTCGCAAACAGCAGAACATCACTGTTGCAGATCTTGCGCAGATGACCGGGCTGTCGATCGGAATGGTGTCGAAAATCGAAAACGGGAATACATCGCCTTCTTTGACGACGCTTCAGGCGCTGGCGGATGCACTGTCGGTTCCACTGACCAGTTTTTTCCGTCGGTTCGAAGAACGACGGCTGGCCGTTCACACCAAAGCAGGGCAAGGGGTCGAGCAGGAGCGAGAGGGCACCCGCGCCAACCATCAATACAACCTGCTGGGCACCATAGGCGCCAACACGTCAGGCGTGATCGTGGAGCCCTATCTGATCACTCTGACCGCTGAATCCGACACCTTTCCGACCTTTCAGCACAGCGGAATTGAGACGATCTATATGCTGGAAGGCGAGGTTGACTACCGCCACGGTGATCAGGTCTATCCGCTGAAACCCGGCGACACGCTGTTTTTCGAGGCCGATGCGCCACACGGCCCCGAGCGTCTGGTCACGTTGCCCCTTCGCTATCTGTCTATCATCAGCTATCCGCAGACAAACTGAAGGGCGCCAGAAATTCAGCCGTCAAATATGGTTTGCGAAATAAGTCTAGTGACCAAACCGAAATCAGCCGACATCGATTTCTCGCATTCGTAAGACTTGACCGGGCATTGACGAGCATTGGAACGCCTTTCCCGACATTGACTTGGGATTTGTCTGACCCTTTTGAAGAAATCGACCGCTTTCAGGCCGACATGTCCTTAGGATTAGCACATCAGGTCGAAGACGACTTAATCATCAGGAACTTCTGTCAAACGACGCTCGTGCCAATAGCCCACGTACCGATAGCAGGACCGAAAGGCAAAAGACCGATTTGGATCGGTTGGGGCAAAGCAGCCGGGACCCTGATCCGGTTGTACGAAAGCCAACAAGTTCCGACAGAAGTGCACCGAGGTCGCGGCTCAGGTATCACTTGCAACCTTCCCTGCTCTTTCTATGCTTTCATTTGGTGGGTCTGGCCCACGGCCTATGCGCCCCAAGTCAATGATTTTACGCGACCAAATAAGTTGAAGAGCAAGACTAATACACAAAGTGCTTCGTCAAGAGCCAGATATTCAGTGCTTCAGGAGGGAACACCATGAAGAGAATTTTTCAAACCGCCGCATTGAGCGCGGCTGCTTTCATTTCAGCCATTGCCGCAGGCAATGCGGAAGAATGGCGATTCAACAATTTTCTACCCGAAACCCGCCCAGAAACGGCAGAGCTGGAACGCTTTGTCGAAGAGGTCAACGCGGCCCTTGAAGGTGAGAATAAGCTGAAGCTTTATAGCGGCGGATCGCTGGGTCTTCCGAACACGGACACCCTGCGGTTCCTGCCAAAGGGTGCGGTCGAGATGAGCCTGATCTGGGCGAACTATCTGGGACGTGACGCGCCAGCGCTCAGTTCAGTTGTGGTTCAAGGCACCATTGGCTCGATCGAGGAATTCGAAAAGGCGATCCCGACAGTGCGCGAGATTTATCAGGAAGAGTTTACCGATTGGGGCGTGACCTCGGTGGGGTATGTGCCGATCCCGATGTTATCTGTGTCGGTCTTCTGCCGGGATGAGCCGGTGCGCACCATTGACGCGCTGAAATCGAAAAAGCTGCGCGTTTGGGCTCGCGATCAGGTTGAAACCTTCACACGCCTTGGGGTCGCCGCGCAGATCATTCCACAGGAAGAGATGTATGTAGCGCTGAAAACCGGCGTGGTCGATTGTGCACTTTATCCTGCGCTTTATGCACACACAGTGTCTTTGCAGGAGGTCGCCAAATATGCTTCGTTCCTGTATCCGATGGCGTCCGGCCCCTATGTGATCGGGGTCGCAACCGACAAATGGGACGCTACGGATGACGCCACCAAGGCGGCAATTGCGACCGCCGCAGACGCCTTGTGGGAGCGTACCAATCAATACGAGGACGATTTCGAACGCGAGCTGGCCGCACGTGAGCAGCTGGTCGCAGATGGTGTCACCTGGGGAGAAGATTTCTCGCAGGAAGACCGCGATCTGTTTGTGTCGAACGTCACCGAAATCTGGGCTGAACTCGCGGAAGAAGCTGGCGGCAACGCCCCTGCCTATCGTGAGCGTGTCCTAACCGCCCTGGGCCGCTGACGTCAAAATGGCGCTTAGTCCGGGAAACATCATCGCGCGGGGGCTGGACCGTCTGGCCCTTGCGTGCGCCGCTGCTGCGGCCCTCGGAATGATCGCCATTGTCGGCATCATTGTCACCAGCGTATTGATGCGCAAATTTGCCAATACGCCGCTGCACATCACCGAAGAAGTGGTCGGCCTATTGCTCAGCGTTTCGTTGTTTCTAGGTCTGCCGATGGTGACGTTGCGGGCCAAACATGTGCGTGTGGCACTGTTGGCGGATTTTCTGAAAGGTCGGCTGCATGTCGCAATACAGATCGCCGCCCTTCTGGTCGGTATCGTTTTTTTCCTGTGGTTGATCGTCGAAACTATTCCTTGGTTCGAATTCGCCTTCAAGCGCAACCTTAAAACAGAAACCACGCGCATTCTGCTTTACCCTTGGATGGCGCTTATGCCGCTGTCGCTTGGGCTGACTCTGTCTATCTTTGTGGCACGCCTTGTCGGCATTCTGGACAGGGTGGACGACGCCGAGGTCGACATCAAATGACTCCAACGAAAGAGACCAATAAATGTCGTTCTGGCTGACGTTGACAGGCGCGCTGGTTGCCACCGCTGGCACGGGCGTGGCCCTTGGAGCGGCGCTTGGTCTGACCGGGTTGATCATTCTGCACTTTTTCTCGAACGGGGCCACGTCGCTGGCTGTGGACGCAATCTGGAGCGTCTTCAATTCGTTCACCCTCAGCGCGGTTCCTATGTTCATCCTTCTGGGCGAGGTGCTACTGCGCAGTGGAATTAGCGAGCGGGCCTACTCCGCCTTTTCCCCGCTGTTTCGTCGCATCCCGGGGGGCTTGCTGCACACCAATATTGCAGTTTGCACCCTGTTCGGCGCGGTCAGCGGATCCAGTCTGTCTACGGCTGCGGCGGTGGGTTCGGTCGCATACCCTGAGATGTCGAAACGCGGCTATGACAAGGATACGATTGTGGGCAGCTTGGCGGGCGGCGGTACTTTGGGCCTGCTGATCCCGCCCAGCTTGTCTTTTCTGATCTATGGCGCGCTCACTGAAACCTCGATCGGGCGCCTGTTCGCCGCCGGTATTATCCCTGGTTTTCTGGTTGGTCTGATGTTCATGGCGTATCTGTTGGTCAGATGTACCCGAAATCCGGCCCTGGCCCCGCGCGACGAAGCCCCATTGCCGCTGCGGCAGACACTGGCGGGGTTCAAACAAATCTGGCCGTTGCTTGCGCTGATCATTGCGGTCATCGGCAGCATTGTCGGAGGGCTGGCGACACCGACCGAAGCGGCAGGCGTGGGCGTTGTACTGGCCGTGATCATTTCCTCCATATGGGGCGACCTGACTTGGAAGAAGCTTGTCGAAGCGGTCTATCAGTCGGTTCTGTTGTTTGCGTCGGTTGGGTTTTTGGTGCTAGGCGCGACGATACTGGCGAAATCGACCAGTATTCTGGGCGTGCCGCAACAGATCCTAGAAGTCGTGGCCGAAAGCGGGATGGGCACATACAGCGTGCTGTTGATCGTGGTGCTGATCTATTTGGTGCTGGGGTGCTTTTTCGACGGGTTGTCGTTGATGATCATGACCTTGCCGGTCGTATTCCCATTGCTGACCGGGCTGGGCTTTGACCCAATCTGGATCGGGGTCATCATCACCATCGTCATCGAGATTGGTCAGGTCACACCCCCAGTAGGGCTTAACCTGTCGGTCCTGACCGCGCTGACCAACAACGAGGTTGGCTTGGGCCGTGTGGCAATTGCGACAGTTCCATACTGGCTCATCCACCTGTTGACCATCTTCATCCTGACGGTGTTCCCGGCACTAACCCTTTTTCTTCCCAACCTTTTGTTCTGAATGAGCGTAGTTGAGCTCTTGCAACGGACTGTTCCGGCCGAACAGGTTGTGTTGCAGAGTTTTTCTGCTAGCCAATGAGACTCGGCGTGTCTTCAAGTTAGGCGGCCAGTTTAGCGAATTGTCGAAAGGAGCAGAGCCCAGGCGTGAATCGGCCCTCGCGGATCATCTTCGCGACTTCGATTTCAGCAACGGTTGCCGCAGTAAAACCGAAAGCTTTGAATCCCAGCATTGGTCAAGTTCGCCTTTTGATGAACCGGTCGTCCAGTCCACGATGTTGTTCTATTTTTCTGCCTCACTACCTCGATTGGAGTCGGACATACAAAGCCCTTCAGCATTTTGTTGATGGCTTTGATACCTGCTGTGTCTACGCCGCTTTTGTCGATGACGATCTTTCGCGGCAACGCGCGGCTTCTGCGATCACGCCGGAATACCGTGTAACACACCGGTTCAGTGTTGTGTGGTCTACCGCAACGCCGTGCACGGGTATGATTTCTTCTATATGTCGATAGGAAACACCGTAGCTGACAAAACCAGGGTCAATGGTCAAAAGTGTGAAACGCAAGCTGGTGCAAGCGCCAGTTTCGTTTTCCTCAAGATCAAAGTGCGGTTCGGCCAGCTTCGCCTATTGGTTTACGGCCCAGACCTGTCGTTGAGCAAGCTGCACTGCGGCTTCACCAAAGCGGTCACTCAATAGCCAACCGCAATACAGCAGGGGCAGTCCACCACCCAGACATTCACTGCTTACACCCAGTTCTTACGCCGCAAGAAGTTAGTCACGTCAGAATGTTTGATAACTTACTGGTTTTTCCACCCTTCAATCAGCCCCACCGCCGCCTGGGCGTAGTTCTGCGGAAACTGATCCGAGGTTCGGGCTTTCGTAATCGTATGAAGGCCCAGCAAAAGACCGATCAGCACCCGTGCAGCCTCATCCGGATCGACCTCGGAACGGATGGCCCCGTCAACCTTTGCCCGGCTCAGTATCGCCGCAAACCGCCCTTCCAGTGCAGTCAGGTACCGCTCGATTCGCGCGTTGACCTCGGGATCAGAGCGGTCGAATGAACTAATCGAATTAAAGGCAAGACACCCGGCATCCTCAATCTTTGGCATTCGCTCGGTTGATGCGATGCCCCGGAACCAACCAGCCAGATCGTCCAGCGCATAGGTTTCGGGATCAGGAAAGTGCCGGGCTTCGGCATTGTCCAAATAAGCATCCAGAGTCTTTAGAAAAAACTTTTCTTTTCCCCCATAAGTGGTTTGGAGCGTGAACCGTGTCAGCCCCGTCTGCTGCTCCAACTCCCGCGTACTGGCACCGTGGTATCCCCTTCGCCAAAACAGGTCCAAGGCTCCCGCCACAGCACTGTCGTGATCCGTCTTGCGTTTTCGCGCCACAGATTTCTCCTTGCTTTTTCTATCCATGTGGATAGTAATCGTTTTCTATCCACATGGATAGCATTAGAGATGCGCGGCAGCAAATGCTACGTGATCGCACCTGAAATGGAGACCTGACATGACCGCCATCGACCCGACACCCGGCGCATTAAAACCCGTCACCCTGCGCATGATCTTCATCCTGAACGCGCTGAAAATCCTGCTGGCCTTTGGTTTCTTCGCCGCTTTCAAATTCTACGGCCTGCAGGTCGGAGAGCTAGCTGGCCCGCAAGCCGCCAACCTGATGCTCTATACGATGCTGGGTTACATCGTCACCTTTGCCTGCATCGTCGCGTCCATTCTCAAGCGCAGCATGACCGGTATCCGTGCCGCAATTGCTGTTGATTTTCTGGTCTCGATCCCGGCGACAGCGGTTGTCGGCTGTGTCATCGCGATCATTAGCATGGGCCTGACATTCATCACCACTGTCCGCGCGTATTTTGCCTATCGTGTTTGAGATGAGCTCTTTGGCGAGTCACCCAGACATGATCGACGGGCAATGTATCTGCGGCGCAGTGCGCTATCGGGTGCAAGACAACATGACCGCCTTCAAATTGTGCTATTGCAACTTTTGCAAAAAGGCCTCGGGCTCGGCCCATGTTGCGAATGCTTTCACCACGCCTGACCGGATCGAATGGCTGGAAGGTCAAGAGCAACTGACATCTTTCAATGTGCCTAATTCCCAAGTGCGCCGGGTGTTTTGCCGAAGCTGCGGGACATCGCTTCCATTCAAGACACAGAACGGCAAGTTTCTGGTTGTCCCCGTCGGCAGCCTGTCACGCCCGCCGTCCCAGCCCGTTAGCGCGATTGTCGGCTGGGCGTCCCGACCCGCATGGTATAGTGAGGCGCTGGGGTTAGAAGGCGTGGTCCTCCCGTTGAACTGAGCTGGACGTCCGCGCTGGGTTTTGCATTTTGCGAACATCAGGTCTGTGGTGGATATCGGCAACGGCATTCATTTCCTGCAGGAAGATAATCCCCATCTGATCGGAGAAAAGCTGGAGGAGTGGTTGGCGCGCCTGCCTGCATGAACCTGTCCTGCCATCTGTAGTTGTTGAACCGTATACATAAATCAGATTTCCTGATTTTATGCTCTGACTATCGCCCAACGCGTTCAAAGGCCAAGCACCGGAGGGAACCCTGTTGAATCTGACGATCCCCATTCCTTTGATCCTGGCGGCTGTCCTGCCCGCTTTTCTGGACCGGTGCTCTGGGTCCGATACCAGCATCGCTCTGGGTGTGTTGGCGCGCGACCGGGTGGCCTTGACCGCGACGGCCAGCGAAATTGTCGTCGATTTACCAATTGCCGAAGGTTCCGTGGTCAAGGTAGGCGACACGCTGGTCCAGCTTGATCCCACATTGCAAAGCGCCAAGCTGGCACTGGCGCAGGCTGAACTGGAAAAGGCGCAGGCCACGCTTCTGAAACTGCAGGTCGGACCGCGCGAGGAAGAAATTGCAATTGCCGAGGCCAAAGTAGCAGGCGCTGTTGCGCGCCTTGCCGATGCCGAGGCCATCTATGACCGAAATGCCAGACTGGTCGAGAACTCGGTCGTGACCGAGGCTCAGGTGGCAAATGATCTGGCCATGCGCGATTCCGCGCGGGCTGAATTGGCCAGCGCTCAGGAATCGCTGAAAGAGCTGGAAAACGGCACCCGTCCCGAAGATCTGGCGGTCGCCGAGGCCAATGTGCGAGCTGCCGAAGCCTCGGTCGCCGCCGAACAGACATTGCTGGATGATTTGACGGTCATAGCCACCCGCGACGGCGTTTTGGATTCCCTGCCGTGGAATTTGGGCGAGCGGGTGACATCCGGCAGCCCGGTTGCCGTGATGGTCACGGGCCAGACGCCTTACGCCCGCGTCTATGTACCCGAACCACATCGCGTCAATCTGAAACCCGGTGACACGTTGGAAGTGCACGTAGACGGGCTGACCGATCCGTTGGATGGCGTGATCCGCTGGATCAGCGACGACGCGTCCTTCACCCCTTATTACGGGTTGAACAAGGACGACCGCACGCGCCTTGTCTATTTGGCTGAGATTGACCTGCCCAATGCCTCACCGGACCTGCCTGCCGGGGTCCCCGTACAGGTTCCCATGCCATGAACGATGTGGTTGTCTCGACGAAGGGCTTGACCCGCCAGTTCGGGGAAAACATCGCCGTCAACAATCTGGATCTTGAGATTCAAACCGGCCAGATCTACGGGTTTCTGGGACCGAATGGCTGCGGCAAAACCACGACAATGCGCATGCTGACTGGGCTGCTGACCCCCAGCAGCGGTGCGATCTCGGTTTTGGGCCGGTCAATGCCCGAAGCGGCTGAGCCGCTAAAAAATGAGATCGGGTACATGACCCAGATATTCTCGTATTACCGCGACCTGACGGTGCTGGAAAACCTCAGGTTCGCGGCGGAGATTTACGGCATTCCGGTAAAAACGGCCAAAGATCGGATCGATGAGTTGTTGCACACCTACGATCTGACAACGAATATCAATCAACTCAGCGGAAGCATGAGCGGCGGGCAACGTCAGAAACTGGCCCTTGCTGCAACCGTAATGCACCGACCTAAACTGTTGTTCCTGGACGAACCGACCTCGGCCGTTGATCCCGAAACACGTCGCACCTTCTGGGAACAACTGTTCGATCTGGTAGATCAAGGCGCAACGATGATCGTTTCGACCCATTTCATGGACGAAGCCGAGCGCTGTCACCGGCTGGCGATCCTGCAACACGGTGTGAAAAAGGCGGACGGGTCTCCGCGCCAGTTGATGGAAGATCTTCAGGCCGATGTAGTTGAGGTTGAAGGGCCGGATCTGAGAAAGGTCAAACACGCGCTGGATGGCAAACCCAAGATCCTGTCGACCGCGCAAGTCGGGTCGCGGCTGCGTGTGCTTGTGGACAAATCCGAACCTCAACCGGTGGACATGTTGCGCGGCCAACTTGCTGCGTTTCCTGGCCTGTCCCTGACCCCGCAGAGGCCAAATCTGGAAGACGTGTTCGTCAGCGCCACACGGGGGCCAGAACAGTGATCTCGCCACGCCGCATCGCTGCTGTACTGAGGAAAGAACTGCTGCAACTGCGGCGGGATCGGATGACCTTTGCCATGGTCATCATGATCCCGCTGATCCAACTGCTTCTGTTTGGATACGCGATCAACACCAACCTGCGCCATGTCCCTGTCGCGGTGGTGGACCAGTCCGGAACCGAACTCTCCCGCACGCTGGCGCAGATCGTTCAGGCGACGCAGGTCGTGACCATCACCGAGCAGTTGACCACCCCACAAGAGGCCGAACGCGCAATAACCGAGTCCCGTGTGCGTGCTGCGCTAATCATCCCCCCGGACGTGAGCCAGCGCCTTGCCCGCAGCCCGTCTGTCGGGCTGGGCCTGCCCAACGCAACCAACCAGACAAGCAGCCGACCGGTTGCCCATTGGATCGTGGATGGTTCGGACACGATGGTGGCCAGCGCGATCAAGTCCATGCGCACAATGCCTTTGACAGAACTGCTGAAACAACCACCAAACCGGCAGGTGCCCACGTTCGAGGTGACGCTTTACTTCAACCCCGAGCAACGGTCGGCGGTCAATATCGTGCCGGGTCTTGTCGGCGTGATCCTGACCATGACGATGATCCTATTCACCTCAGCCGCCATCGTCCGCGAACGCGAGCGGGGCAATATGGAAATGCTGATCAACACGCCAATCCGGTCGATCGAACTGATGATCGGAAAGATCATCCCCTACATCTTTCTGGGCCTGATACAGGTCGCAATCATCCTCGGCCTCGGGCATGTCCTGTTCGATGTGCCAATAAACGGCGGATTGGGCACTCTGCTTGTTGTGACTTTGTTATTCATCGTCGCCAGCCTGTCGCTTGGGCTGGTGATTTCCACGCTTGCGCAGAACCAATTGCAGTCGATGCAGATGACCATCTTTGTCCTGCTGCCCTCAATCCTGATGTCAGGTTTCATGTTCCCTTTCGACGGTATGCCACCACCCGTCCAGATGATCGCTCAGGTCCTGCCGGCAACCCATTTCATGGACATGATCCGCGGCGTGGTCCTTCGTGACGCGTCGTTATACGAGTTACGCTGGGGAATTCTCTGGATGATCGGATTTGCGATATTCGGATTGCTGGCGGCAACTCTAAGATTCAAGAAACGGTTGGGTTGAAGATCGACCCTGATCTGCCGTTCCAGATTGGTACTGAATTCTGCAGTCGCATTCTACATTGCTGACATTTGCCAGACCTTAGATCTCTTGACCGGCGACGGCGTTGGTATGTTGGCGGCTCAGATCTGATGTACAGGGGCTGGCATTTTTCTTTTGGGGCCAAAGTGCTACAGGCTTGGCCGCGCAGTGGGCCAGCCGCCCGCCGTCAGGCGGTGACAAACACCTTCATTCCGATGGTGTCGTGGAAAGGAGCGCAGTCCATATCTGCAATACTAGCACCATCTACTTTGATGCGTCCTGTGCGCTGGAGACATCAAAGTCGCAAGATAGTCGACCCAACTTTAGTGTCGCCCATTGGCAACTTCACGAACCGTATTTGTAGGGCTTATGAGGGCAGGACTATTGCCCAACGACACTTCATTGAGAAAACATCTGAAGCGGCATGAATGTCACCTCAGCCTGTTCGCATCGCGTTTTTGTCAACGATCGAAGCTTTCCTGAATCCCTACAATTTATTTCACACGGCCCCCGATATCGCCCAGTCCTCGTTATTTATAGAAATGCAAAACTATGATGACCTCGAAGATCAAATTCGTTTCATCGAGGGGAATGTCGCGTATTCGGTCGTTCGGGACGAAAACTTGCCGTCACTCCGGAAAAGCTGGCCATTCACAATGCGCTGGATCGCCAGCTCTGATTTTCCATTAGAGAATTTCGGGGGCGGCACTCAGCTTCCGATAGTAGAGCTTTCTGAATTTGTTAGGTTTTCCAATGTCTTTTATTCAAAACTCGAATCCTTGGGCGTCGGATATAAGGTCGTATGCCGCGCGGCGGGCATCAACTCTTATCTGAATGCGATTTCTGCCGGTCTTGGCATCGGTTGCATCGGCGATTTGTTCGTCGTGCAAAAGATGAAATCCAGAAACCTGCGCTTTCTTGATAGAAGTTTGGGAGATTTTGGGCGCTTCCATTTGGGTCGGTTCAACGTTGGAGATCTTTCCTACGACGCCGCAAAAGCGACGGGTATTTTTGACAAAGCAATCGACAATCAAAACCGGGTAATGCGGGAGTTTTTGTCTTCGATTTGAGCTGAAGTGTCCCCATCGGATTGGAAAGGACCTTCTCGCATGATTGTGTTTCACACTTTTCACCGGTGACCTTGAAGTACATCTTTCGAACAAGCTGAATGCAAAGGCCGTTTTCAAGGCGGCATTGCCCTTATGTGCGCAAAATAAACACAAAATGACCACTTCACCGCAAACCCAGCAAAACTGGACAATCGTAGCACCTGATTGCTTAGCACCGGCATCGTTGAAGCGTAGGATTTTTCAACATCGAAAGCGCCTTAAAGTCCAAGGCACAGACGAAAGTATGTCGGTATTACATCGACGGGTTCCAAGTAGCGGCCACCTAACTTCGAACGCAAATCAAAAGTCCGTTCCGCGCAGATTGCCAAATCTAGGCTTGGGTCGACGTTAACCTATGGCGTATTGTGCCACTTTACCCTCGTCCCATTCCAAACCCATTCCCGGGCGATCGGGCGGGGTTACTTTGCCGTTGACCACTTCGTATGGGTCTTTGAGGATTGGATTCGCCCAATCGACCCACTCCAACCAATGTGCGCCCGGATCCGCACACATCAGATGCGCGCTAACCTCGGGGAAAAGATGCGACGATACCGGCCATCCTGCGGCGCGTGCAAGGCTTGAAGCCTCGAGCCAACCCGTTACCCCACCGATTTTCATGGCGTCTATCATGACCAAATCAAGCGCCCCCGCGCTTGTCGCTCGCGCCATGTCACCCGGCCCCCAATGGTTCTCACCCCCTTGAATAGGAATGGTAGAAACTGCACGCAGTTCGGCCAGCCCATCATAATTGTCGAACGCAATCGGCTCTTCGATCCATCCCAACTTCTGCCCGGCCAAGGCGGTTAGCCGCTGTTTTGCCTCAGCTACTGACAGCCCCTGGTTATAGTCAGTCACAATTGTCGTCGCTTCGCCAACCGCGGTCCGCACTTCGTCCAAAACAGCCAGATCAGTATCTACGTCGGGATAACCCAGCCGAACTTTCAAGGCTGAGAATCCACCCTCTGCCAACAAGTCCAGGGCCTCGCCAGCAACCTTACTGGGCCCAAGCAAGCCCATTCCATTCGAGTTGTAAGCAGAAAGAGCTTTCGCAGCGCCGCCCAGAACCTGATACAAAGGTCTGCCAATAGACTGCCCAACAGCGTCCCACGCTGCCATGTCAATCCCGGCTATGGCCATCAGTGTAACCCCCTCGGCCCCCAGCAGTTTGAACTGCCCCAAGATACGCGTGTGCAGTCCACGCGGTTCCGCAGAAGTTCCTTCCACTACTGGCGCCAGATCGCGCAATAGAGCCGCCGTGGCTTTTAAGGCAATCGGAGAATACGTGAACAGGTAACTGCGGCCAACGGACCCATCACTTCGTTCGAGATCAATCAGCACCAAAGGGGCCATCGTAACCTGCCCGGTCATCACGACGACAGGGCGTCGCAATGGAACCAATACAGGGCAAATCTTCAGCTTTGTGATGGTGATTTCTGACACAACAACCAAGCCTTTCTTTTGCAGATTTAGAAGGCCACAGCGACCAGTTCTTTCGTTCACCAAAACCTACGCACAGAGCCGCTTCATCGCAATCACTGACCCCGAGCCTTAAACCTGTTCCTCAAACGCTCCGGGTTCCAATTCATCCCAGAACGCAAAGATAGCAGTCGCGTTCAATCCGGATCGCCATCCATGCGCGCGAAAATGCTCGCGATCCAGATCATCTGACAAGCCCGATAGAAAGAGCCTTTTATCTGCGTCGCGTTGCGTGGGGTTTCGCCGCGAAACCAAATCTTCAACCACCGACAGTTTCCGCGCCCGTTCCGTGCGCTCGGCCGCGCGACTTTCATATGCCTGATCTTCTTGTGCCTGATCAGCCTTTCGCTTCCGAGCGGCCTCCAAAATCTCGGGGCTGGGATCGGAAGGTACGGGCTTATCCGGAACTTTGTAGTCATCGCGCAAAGCCGCAGACAGATACCCTATCGTCGACTTTACGCCCTGTTGCCGTTCATTCATGTAATCCAGTTTTTGCTGAACATAGTCCTCACCATGTTCGGCGATCCATTGTCGGGCCAACCGATCCGCGACCCCCTGTTTACGCAGTTTTTTGTAAACCGGAAGATTACGGACCCCGTCGCCGTCATCAATTTGGAACATGGCCATCTGCGGATTTTCCCGGATCAGAAATCGAATATCCGTGACCGCCCTGCCCTTTTTGCGAAACTCTGGTTCAATCACGATGTCCGAGCTTTTGTTCACCTCGGCCACTGCTGGCTTTATGATCTTGGCGTTCAAATGCTTGAAGCTGCCGTAATAGTCGCTGCCATCCACGCCCATCAGTTTGCGAAATACATCCAGCGCCCACCATCCCGTCGACCCGGTGCGTACAAAACGGTAGCAATTTTCGTATAAGGCCAAGCCATGGCCTGAGCTGAAATTACGTTGGATATGTACATTGATCAGTGCATAGATCTTCGGATCGAACAGCTTTTGCGCCAACGCCGGAGAGTAAGCGTATTCGCAGATACCATTCTTGAGTTTGGCGAAACTCAAAAGCGACGAAACACCCCATTCCTGCCGCCCTTCTTCATCCAGCATGTCCCATTCGGCCACCGTCTCGGCAAGGGCGCGCAAGCTGGATCTGAGTGTGTCAAAATCGTTGGAATTATATCCGACCATCATGGCCAGCGTCCGCGCATCAATCGTGTGGGTCGCAGCTGATGTCAAAGTGTCGTAGGCATTTAGCAGCAATACATTTGACAGTTTACGCTGTAATAATGTGAGCTTGCCGCTGATATGAATAGCGGCAACGTTCTTTTTCACGGTCTCACGCCGCAGCGCGCCCGTGAGAGTATCCATATTGACCTGTGTCTCTGGCATTTTCCTGCCTGACTGCTCGTTTGCGTTAGTCTGTCACGAAAGGTACCTTGATTTCAATTCTTATTGGGTGCCCAAATACAGGATGAGATACGTCCTGTAGACAGGTACCTTACTAGGTCGAACGGCGTGTCTTTCAGAGTTGATCTAAGGAATAGGACAACAGCGATCATCACGTGCCGCTGAAACTAAGGGCTAAACGGCAATAATAGACTCTTTTTCAGCCATTTGTGACGTCCCGAGAATCGGCGCTCTTGTTCCCGAGAACGGTAACCTTTCATCCCGCATTTGGGTTCCATTGATCCCGTATACAGGTACCCAACAGCCTGAATTCGGGTACCCGGTTGCATCTACCCTGTTGATAATAAACAATATTACGGCTGCAAAGTTTCTAAATACCCTAAAGAATCAAAACTATTTGTCGCTGCTTTTTTCTCGAATCCTACAGGTTTCGCTGCGAAACTGATTCCACAACCGCCTAAAACCCGAATAATTTTCAAACAAGGATAGCCCAAGAACAGAATGTACGTTAGATTGATGAATATACGCTGATAAGGCGAACATTTTCTGAGGCACCGACAGTGAACAAACCTGCACAACCTAGCCTGCCCCCCTATCTGAATCTTGATCCAGAGGCTGCGGCTGACCGATTACCGGATCCTATTGGGACTCAGCGATTCGCGAAAGCTGCCGCTTTTTGCGCCAAAGGTCGTGATGATCTTGCCCGTCGTGGATACGCGCCCGATGGTGAAAAACGCTTGCGACGGTTTTCCACATGGGAAATCACCAAATACCTCATCCCTGTCGCTCCCGCCCATCTCCGGCGTGTGCTCAAGGCCAATCCAGAACTTCCTCAGGGCGAGGGAGAGGGCGGGTCCAAGTGGTTCACGTTGGAAGAAGTGCTGGCCCTACGCAAGTTCTTTGCCAGCGAAGGGGTCAGCACGAAAGAATACCTACCCTATCGTCCCGAAGGTCTGCCCGCCAAGGTGGTTTCGGTGGCGAACTTCAAGGGTGGTGTTGGTAAAACCAGCACCGCCGCGCATCTGGCCATGTCAGCCGCGTTGGACGGCTACAAAGTCCTGGTGATCGACTTGGATAGCCAAGGTTCGATGACTTCGATTTTGGGCGGCAATGTTGCAGATGAATGGCAAACCGTGTTTCCGCTGATCGCCAAGGACTATGCGCGTGCTGTTCAGCAGGAGAACCAGGTTCGTGCCGCAGCAGAGCAGCCGGAAATTCAGCTGGATGAAACGTTGCGAGAGGCGCTGACCACTCAGCCGCATGACGTCATCCAGAAAACGCATTGGCCCAATATTGACCTGATCGGTGCGCAGTTGAACCTTTACTGGGCCGAATTTCAGATTCCCGTCTGGCGTATGGGATTGCGCAGTTGGCCTCTTTGGGATGGATTGACCAACTTTTTGAACGATGACGGTGTTCTGGATGCGTATGACGTCATCTTTCTGGACACACCCCCTGCCCTTGGCTACCTGACCATCAATGCGCTGGCCGCGGCCGATATCTTGCTGGTGCCGCTTGGGGCGTCTTTTCTGGAGTTTGATTCAACCGGCCGGTTCTTTGACATGCTGTATTCGACATTCGCCAGTATCGAAGATGGCGAAAACACAGCCCACCGCGCTGCTGGATTGCCTGAGATGAAGTTCGAATGGGACGTGGTCCGCGCGATCATTACGCGGTTTGATGCGAGCCAACAGACCGATATGGCCAATGTGATTCAGGCCTATTTCGGCGATTTCATGAACGCTTATCGCCAGGATTATACCGCTCTGGTCGGACAGGCCGGCGAGCAAGTGAATGGAATCTACGAAGCGGATTACCGTGAATTCAACCGAGAAACATATGTCCGCGGACGCGAGACATTCGACAGAACCTATGCTGAGTTCAAAGAGCTTTTGATCGGATGCTGGTGGCGGGACGCCCAGATGGAGGAGCAGGCAGATGGCTAAGCGCAGAAGATTGACCGCACCGGACGCCACCGCGTTGCAGGAGATGGAGGAAGGTTTCGCCGCGAAACCGCAATCCAATCCGTTTGAGACCAACTCTCTGACGCCCCCAATTGCACAGGTTGCGGCCGAGGCCGCAGCCCTCTCGGGCATGGCCGCTGTCACAGATCGCGCTGCCTTGGCTCAGGATCAGGGCGATGCTGAGCGTTGGCGCGTGGCGCAAACTGACGGGTTGGTTGCACATAAGGTTGCTCTTGATGAGGTCGAGCCCGACTACATTCGGCGCGATCGACTGGACATCAACGAAGAGGAAATGGCGGAGTTGATCGAGTCCATCCGAGCGCATGGTCTTCGCACTCCGATCGAAGTCACCGGGCTTGAGGACGGGTACGGATTGATCTCGGGGTATCGGCGGTTTGAAGCGTTTCGGCGTTTGGCTGCGACGGATTCGAATTTTGCAGAGATCCCTGCATTCATCCGCGATGCCGGAGCGGAGCAGGGTGCCTATGTCTCGATGGTGGAAGAAAATGAGTTGCGCTCGAACCTAAGCCACTATGAGCGGGGGCGCATTGCGGTTTTGGCTGCAGGGCAAGGTGTGTTCGACTCGGTTGAAGACGCGGTCAATGCCTTGTTCTCGACTGCGTCCAAAGCCAAGAGATCTAAGGTTCGCAGCTTTGCGGTAGTGCATGAGGCCCTGGGCGACCTGCTTCAGTTTCCGACGGAGTTGACGGAGAAAGCGGGCCTCCAATTGGCGGCAGGATTGCGCAACGGTGCTCAGGCGCGATTCCGTGAGGCGCTAGACGGGGCCGAGGTACTGGATGCCCGATCGGAATGGAAGCTTCTGGAGCAGGCGGCAAAGGACGCGCCCGTGCAGCCTGTCATCAAGTCCCGAGGGGGACGTCCGCAACAGGTCGAACGCATTGATCCTGTGGCCTTGGCAAATGGGGGTTCGTTAAGCGCCGAGGTCGCACCGGGCGAGGTGCGTATCCGGGTAGAAGGGCGAAGCCTGGATCGTGAGGCCGTTGAAGTGCTGCTGCGTCAGCTTGCAGATCACATCGGTTAGTTTCGCTGCGAAACCCGCGTTTCAACGCTCGTTTGAAGCGATGTCTAGGGTGTCGGGTTTGTCTTGGGTGGGGCAGGGAAGGATTCTTGAGTGTGGTGTCAATGTGTGCTTCATTTGAATTGATCAAACTACTGGCAGGGCAGGGCTTATGACCCGACGGTGTAGTGACATCGACTTTGTTCACAGAAATCACCAGTAGACAGCAGTGCGCAAAAAGATTTATTAATGAGCATTAAGTCCCAGAGATGCTGGAATACAGGACTATGCCGGAGAGCCTGACTGACGCGGGACGGTTCCTTCGCTCAGACAGAATGAAATCGAGGTTTTCTCTTGCTTTGCTGACCGCTCGATAGAGAAACATCCATTTTTCGCAAATAAGGATTTTTGTCTCGTCCATACGCCATGAGCGAACTCAGACCCACTTTTGACAGCGGGCCCGTTCCGCGACCGGAGGTGTGAATATGATGATCCAACTGTTCTAGGTCGCGCGATCCACCTACACGCCTCGCTTGGGCATGATCTTTTCCTGATCGCGCTACGACGCGCCGTATCGCAGTTAGAAATAGACTCAGAGCAAGATCATATCCTTTGGATGAGGCACGCCCTTGGACGAGCCGGCTAACACCTGGCGACCACTGTTCTGGGAGTTTACTCGCCGGATCTTCGAACAGATCAGCGGGCAGACTACAGAGTTTGTGACAGAGCCGTTTACCTCGAATCTGTTGCAAATACCATTTCCGACATGCGGACTCGGTGTGTCAAAAGCTAAGCCCTTTTCGTAGCGCAAATTCTGAATTTAGTTCTCAAACCGCAAAGCAATGTTTTTTTGCGTTGCCACGCTTTGGCAAGTCAGAATCAGCCCCTTTGCAATGTCACCGTCGTCAAGCGCGATCCGGTTCCGCATATGGACGGCGCCTTCGGTCAGGTGGGCGATGCAGGCCCCGCAAACACCGGACTGGCAACTGAACGGCGGGTTTATTCCTGCTGATCGCGCAGCTTCGAGTATGGTCTGGCCCGCAGCAACCGGCAACTCATTCGACCTGCCGTTCATCTCAATTCGAGCCGTCGCCTCGATGCCGGGTACACTCATGTCGCTTTCACTATCTCCGCCGAAGCTTTCAAAGTGGATGCGGCTGTCCGGAACGTCCAGATTTTGCAGTGACGCCCGTACTTCTGCGTTCATGCGACCGGGGCCGCAAATCCAGTACTGAGCATCTTGGGCGACGGGAGGTGTTTCGGAAATTGCAGCCAAAATGGCATCAGTACCTACCCGCCCCGTACGCCAGGGGCTGAGCCAACTAAGTAAAGTAGGGCGTGACAACACATGGCGCACAGTAAAACGCTGCGGGAATTGCGCTTGAATCTGATCCAGTTCATCCTTGAAAAGAATGCCGCTTGCTTCCGTGTTGCCAAAGACCAGATGCGCAACCGAATGGGGTTCATCGGCCAAAACGGCATTGATCATCGCATAAAGAGGCGTGATGCCGCTGCCTCCACCAAAGAAATAATGCGTGCGCCGTTTCAAAGGCCCGGGCTGCAGCTTGAAATGTCCGAATGGCGGCATGACATCGACGGCGTCGCCAACCTTCAGGGTGTCACCCACGTGGTTCGAGACAATCCCATCTTTCACACGTTTCACGGTAATGCGCAGCGCAACCCCGGGTGGGTTCGAGATAGTATAGCTTCGCCTTTGCTCTTGCTCGTCCAGCTGAAACCTGACCGTCAAATGCTGACCGGCTGTCCATTGAAACAGATCGGTCGCGGAAGATGGAACATCAAAGGTGACGCTGGAAGCGGCCCCCCCAATCTCTTTGCGGATTTCTGACACAGTCAGAGAATGAAAGTCACGTTGCATCGGGAAATCCAATCATCGGTAGTCGCAAGTTGTCGTCAAAGACCGGATCACCGTTCCACCCAAGTAGGTTTCAAAGACAAATTCATCTGTCTGACGCATCTTTCCAGCATATCCCTGCCATTCATAATCCACCTGGCTCACGGCAGTGACGTAGCGGGTATCTTCCTCGGATCGCGCAGTTATCTGAAGTTCAGATCGTGCGGTTTCCGAGTGCCCCTCCAAAGCCTTGGTGAAGTCGGTTTCCTCCGCATCGGCGCTATCAGAGATCCGATATGAAAAACTATCATCCTGCTGACCCGGCCTGTATTTAAGTAGGACCCGGTGCGTGGCCTCAGGGTGCCAGTTGTCCCATGTGGCCAACAGGCTCTGTTCGTCCTGGGCCTGCAAAGTACGCGCAGCCATGTCCTCGGGGGCCTCCGACTGTGCTGTTAGCACCAGAGCCGAAGCGATTGCAACGCCGATCAGGGTGGCTTGGATGGATTTCATGATCCGTTTCCACATCGTTCAGTCGTCTTGCATGAAGGCCAGCACGGCTTTCTGGTGCTGCGTGATCGGGCTTTCGCCAACACCGGCAGGACCGATTTCAAGGTATGGACTTTTCAGAGACTTCTGCTGTTGTTCGCAGGCATAGATATCCTCGGTCGTGAAATCTCCGGATGCCATTGGGTCATCGTCACCAGCCGCATCATCACCGTGGTACTTTGCGCCGCCGAAATCCTTCCAGAAGCCCCAGCTTTTCCACTGTTGTTTCTGAAACGCCCAGTCCGAAACATTCGCCAGCTTTGTGCGATTTTCGATACGCGTCAGATCAGGCGCCAGAGGCGTGATGATGAACAAGTTCCAGCTTTCTTCGCTGGCCCCGATGCCGATACCCGGAAAGAGCATTGGAACCCATGCCCCGACATGCGGTTCAGGGATTGTACGCGGCATTGGCAAGTTGGCTTCGTGGTCTTTGGCGTATTCTGCTGATGGGGGCTCCCAAAAGTGGTAGTGCGGCCCCTTCCAACCGTATTCCGCCTTTGCATGGTCATACATGTGCAGCGTGTTCGAATGCAGATGGCTTAGGTGGTAGACTTCGACGTAGTTCTCAACAACGATCTTCCAGTTGGCCTTGATCTCATAGCTGTTTTGCCCTTCTACATACTCGACCAACTCTTCAGGCTTGTGTGGACCGAGCAAGGGATCAACTTCTCCGAACCACTCTGCCAAAGTCGGTGCGTCTGGGTCGGGGTGCACAAACATCATGCCGCGCCAGACATCGACACTTGCAGGCTTTAAACCAAGGCAAGACTTATCGACACCATTAGGGAACTCGGACACCTCATCAGGGACGGAGATCAGGTTGCCTTCCAGGTCATAGGTCCAGTCATGATACGGGCAGGTCAGCGCCTTTTGCGTTTTTCCAACTGCGCGGATCAGTTGAGT
This sequence comes from Ruegeria sp. AB6, assembly GCF_056542685.1. Taxonomy (NCBI): domain Bacteria; kingdom Pseudomonadati; phylum Pseudomonadota; class Alphaproteobacteria; order Rhodobacterales; family Roseobacteraceae; genus Ruegeria; species Ruegeria sp. AB6. The sequence continues at coordinate 284,796 of NZ_JBQGAD010000004.1, forward strand.
GCCCCGATGACGGCAAATATTGTGAAAAGCGCGCAGACGGTGATCACGCCCCATGACAATGAACAGGTTGTTCAGGCCTGCCTGAACGGAAATGTAATGCCCCGGGCCCTCGACATCCTCGACCAATCCCGCGAACCGCCAGGTGCGCGAAAAGATTTGCCGCTGTTCCCGATCGAACCAGTCCTGAGAGGTATAAGCCGAGACCGGCAAGTGGTGGTACATTTTGGTCATGTCAATTCCTCAGGCAAGCAGGTGGGCGTATTGCGGAAACAGGCTGGCGGCGATCATCATCAGTCCCGACAAAGCCCACAGGCAAACTATGGCCCAGTAGAGCAAAGGGTCGTCATCCCGGTTGATCTCGAAGACCAGAAAGGCTTGCCGGTTCAGAACGGTTGGGACGATCCACCAAACAAAAAGCAGCCCCCATACCCAGTAGAGCTCTAAGACGTTGGCGATCAGCAGGATAGGCAAAGCAATGTAATTCGCCGTTCTGGCATGGCTCATGGCGTTGCCTCCAGAGTGGAGGCCAGCAAAGAGGCCGCCAGTTTCAATTCCGCACGCCAGACTTTGGGTGGGTCCAGTGGCGACAGGGCATCCATACTGACAAAGATTGCAGAAATTCCCTGAGTCACGGCGCGAATGTGTGTATCTGGCGCGTTAGGGGTCGCACGCCTTAGGATATCCTCGACCACATCGAAAAACTCCGTAAGGCTGTCCATCAGATCTTGCCTAAGATCCGGACGATTCGGAACCGCGACCACCAATGCCTGATAGGCCAGCATCAACCGTGGATCGGTCCCGCTATCGTCTACAAACAGTGCGTCTACAAGGTCAGACGGCGTCGCTCCGCCTGGCAGCGCCTGTCGGAGCCCTTCCAGCGATTCAGAAAAACCTGCAACAACGTAGCCGGCCAAGGCGGTTACCATTTCGTCCTTGTTTCCAAGGTAGTGACGCAGAAGCGGTCGTTTCACGCCAGCCATCTCGGCGATCCGCTCTTGCGTCGCACCGTTAAGCCCGAACCGCGCCACACATGTGAGATATGCGTCCAGAATTTCCTGAGATCTTTGGTCTTTTAACGAAGGTCGCGGCATATTGGCCCTATAAATTGTCAGTGATGACAAATAACTATACTCGATAGTTTGTCAATGGTGACAATTTAACTTCTTCGTCTCAGGAAGGGTCGCAGTTTTTCGGTTGATACAAGGGAGGCGAGGCTAAGCGTGTGAGCTTGCCTTCCACCAATCTCCGCATCGCGTCGGGGTCCAAGGGCAACGACTTCAGAATGCTGCGGGGCCACTTAAACTACTGCCTGGCTTCTATTCTTTGGAACCTAGCGACAATGGCCAAAAAACCTTTGCGAACAACCCACCTTACGGCTTAAGCCGATGGTGAAGCATCTACGGAAATAAGTTTCGCGACTGGAACAATCTGTGCGGTTATTTGATCTCTAAGCTGAGCGAGAGTCATCTCATCCTGTTTGATGAATTCGATAAACGCCTGATTTAATGCACTGAAGATAAGCGCGCCCAAATCTGTTGCCACCAGGTTTCGGCGAACTTTTCCTTGATTCTGCAGAACCGCAATCAATTCGGTTACTTGCGCTACCAACCGACGATCCTGTTCCGCATAGCGCCGACCGCTTGGCGTGTTGGGGTGTTCAGTAGATTGGGCAATCGCCGTGCGCCACATTTCCTTTGAGAGGTATTCAAGTGAGTGATCGTAATACTGGAAAATCAACGCCAGTATCGCATCATCAACGGACTGTGGAGGGTCGGTTAGGATGGGCGCGCCTGCGGCGATGACCTCTTCGACTTCCATCGCAACAGTTGCAATCAGAATGTCGCCCTTGGTTTCATAGTAGTTGTAAACTGTGCCGACAGACACTTCGGCCATTTCTGCCAAATCTTCGATTTTCACGGATCTATACCCGTGCGACCGGAATTTTATGGATGCAGCTTCGAGGATGCGACGCTCGCGCGCTGCTTTTTGCCGCTCTCTTAATCCTGCCATTTGGAAAAATGACCTCGTGTAGCACAAATCCAAATTTAGAGTTGACTAAAAAGATGAGGCTGTTCAAGTTTTTTCGTACAGACCCACTCAAAAACCGGGCGACCCACAATCAACAGGAGATGAGGAATGCAAACCGGACGAAAAATCCTTGGTGTGTCGGCACTGGCCCTGATGGCTGGCAATGCCTGGGCCGAAGGCGAATTAAATGCGCTGGTGTGGTGTGACCATACTGATCCCGACCTAATCGCGCCGTTTGAGGCGGAACATAACGTCAAGGTCAACCTGCGCGAATACGAAGGAACGGGCGCAGCGCTGGCATTGTTGGAGCAATCCAGACCCGGCGATTGGGATGTGCTTGTGGTCGATGGGATCGACGTGTTTCGCGCGGTCGAAGCCGGTGTTCTGGCCCCGCTGCCCGAGGGCGCGGTCTCGACTGCGGATTACTTTCCCGAAGTGGTTATGGCCGAAAACAACACAATTGACGGCGTGACCTATGCCGTGACCGAAAAATTTGGCTACAACACGATCTCGTACAACTCGGCCAAGGTCGATCCCGCGGATATGGAAAGCCTGAGCACTGTCTGGTCCGAAAAATATGACGGGCGGATTTCGATCTATGACTACTACCTGCCCGTGATAGGGCTGGCCGCCATTGCCGAAGGCATTTCAACGGACGCAATTGGCGCAGGAGATCTGGCAAAGATCGATGGTGTTCTTTCAACTATGCGAAGCCGAGCTGCCTCGGTCGCGGGGGTGGTTGCGGCGCAAACGGCGCTGGCGACAGGCGAGGTAGACATCGTTGTCGGTGGGGGTGAGTGGCTGACGGCCGTACTCGCCTCGGAACAGCCGGAGCTGACATGGACCATCCCCAAGGAAGGCGCGGTTCGCTGGGCGCAATCCATCGGCGTGGTCGAGGGGGCCAGCAACCCCGATCTGGCAGTTGAGTTCATCAAATACATTACCAGCCCCGAAGGGCAGGCTCGTCTGGCGACATCTTCGTGCTTTTGGGGAATGCCCGCAAATGCCAAGGCCGGAGACGTTCTAACCGACGCTCAGAAGGACATTCTGCGCTGGGATCAGCAGCCTGACTATCTGGCGCTGACACAGCTTTACCCTGCACCGGATGCAGATCTGGACATCGAAATGCAGGATCTGTGGCTGGAAACTCTGCAGCAGTGAACATGTCCAAGGACCAGGTCCGCGGCTGGGGCTTTGTAACCCCGGCCCTGCTGTGGACCATCGCCTTTTTCATCGTGCCTTTCGTTGTAATGGGCGCGATGAGCCTTGCTTCACTTGAAGGACGAACGCTTGTTTGGGACTTGTCACTGGCCAACTATGCCGAGCTACTTGAAAAGAAGTATCTGTGGCGGGCGATCCTGGTTTCGCTTGAAATCACGCTAACGGTGACGGTGATCTCAGTCGTGCTGGCTTATCCGCTGGCCTGGATCATTGCTTTTCGTGTTTCGCCACGCTGGCAGCGTCTGGCCCTGCTACTGGCAATCCTGCCGTTCTGGACCTCCTATGTGGTGCGCTCCTATGCATGGTTGCTGGTTCTGGCGCGTGAGGGCGTAGTGAACGAGACCCTGATGTGGATCGGAGCCATCGCCGAGCCGATCACGCTGGCCAATACGCGCTTTGCTACGGTGACTGGCTTTGTGCATTTCTTTGTGATGCTTCTGACCCTGACGATCTATGCCAACCTGATCCAGCTGTCCCCGAACTATCGCCGGGCCGCAATGGACCTTGGCGCCAACGCGTTTCAGACCTTCCTGCACGTGATCTTGCCGCTGACTCTGCCCGGTATCGTCACCGGAGCATTCTTGACCTTTGTCCTATGTATCGGTGACTACGTCACGCCGCAGATTCTGGGCGGCAACACCGAACTGACCGTGCCACAGGTCATCATGGTGCAACTGGGACGGCGTGCGGATTTCCCGCTGGCTTCGGCGCTGGCCATTGTCTTGATGAGCATCGTCGCGCTGGCCTATCTGCTATCCGCCCGCTGGTTAAGGCTTGACCGGCTATGATGCGCTTTCTGCCCTGGGCCTACCTGATCGCCGCTTTTGTATTTATCTACCTTCCGGTGGGCGTGCTGGTCCTGTTCTCGTTTCAGGAAGGATCGCTGCCTGTGCCACCGTTCAACGGGCCGTCTATGCAATGGTACCAGACCATTCTTGGGGACGAGGATTTGATGGCAGCGCTGCGCAATTCGATCCTTGTCGCGTTCGGGTCTTCTGCGGTTGCCGTGGCGCTGGGATTTCTGGCGGCATACGGGCTTGCACGGCACGTTCTGCCAGGATCGGCCCTTATCCGAGGGCTGCTGATCGCCCCCCTGACGGTCAGCTACCTGATCGTTGGGCTGGGCCTGCTGATCGTTCTTACGCGCTCGGGTTTTGGCGTTTCGCTTTGGACCGCAGCCATCGGACATGTGGTCATCAACTTGCCGCTGGCCTTCGCCATCATCTATGCCTCGATGGGAGCACAACAGCAAAACGCCGAACGCGCCGCCCGTGATCTGGGCGCGTCCGAGCCCAAGGTGATCGCGTTGGTGACAGTACCGATGTTGCTGCCCTCGATTGCGGCGGCCTTTTTCTTGTCGGTCACGCTCAGCTGGGATGAGTTTATTATCTCCTTCCTTCTAACCCGATTTGACGTCACCTTGCCGGTTGAAATCTGGTCGCTGCTCAGGTCGGGCCTGTCGCCGCAACTGAACGCAATCGGCAGCTTTGTCTTCTTGATTTCAGTTGCGGTTGTGTTGCTGCTGGAACTCACCATCTTTCGGAAAGGCCGCCAATGACCGCGTCTGTCACGTTTTCGGGTCTCAATCACTGGTTCGGTCAGTTTCAGGCGCTGTCCGGGATCGACCTGCAGATCGAGGCCGGTGAATACGTGACTCTGCTGGGCCCGTCCGGCTGCGGTAAGACCACTCTTTTGTCGATCCTAGGGGGGTTTCTTGAGCCTACCCAAGGCCGCGTCCTGATCGGCGGTCAGGACATGACCCGTGTAGCGCCGGTCAAACGTCCCACGACCACGGTGTTTCAGGATTATGCCCTGTTTCCGCACATGTCCTTGCGCGACAATGTTGGCTTTGGCCTGCGTATGAGCGGTATGGGTCGGAAAGACCGCCACGCACGCGCCGAACAGATGCTGGATCTGGTTGGTCTGAAGGATGTGGCGCTCAAACTTCCTCATGCCTTGTCCGGTGGGCAGCGACAGCGCGTCGCCCTAGCGCGGGCCCTGGCGGTCAATCCGGACGTTCTGCTGCTGGACGAACCGCTGGGCGCGCTGGACCTCAAGCTGCGGCGATCCATGCAGGATGAGTTGAAAAGCATTCAGCAACAGATCGGTACAACCTTTGTCCACGTCACCCATGATCAGGAGGAAGCAATGGCGATTGCCGACCGGATCGTGGTCATGAGCCGTGGCCGGATCGAAGATCATGGCACCCCAGATCGGGTCTACCGCCATCCGGCAACCCTGTTCACGGCGGATTTCATGGGCGAAAATAACCACATTTCAGGTGTGAAATCCGGGACGGGTTTTGAAACGCCGTTTGGACTATTGCCAACCCTGAACGCCCCGGCCTCGACCAAAGCCGCAATCTGCCTGCGTCCCGAGGATATCCGCGCCGACGATCAAGGATCATTCCCGATGGGGCAGGCCACGGTGACGGCGGCGGCTTTTTTCGGAACCTATTGCCGGGCGCACCTGTCGCCGGCCTGTGCCCCGGACCTGAGCCTGACGGCCTATCTGGCCCCTGACCGCCCTTGGGCGCAGGGCGATGTGGTATCGGTGTCCGCAAATGTCGAGAATTTTCGCCTGTTCGAACCGGAGACCCCCTGATGCAACGCGCGCAACCGCAGGATTGGTACCGCACAACCCGCAAAGGTGAAGACGTTACCCTGATCGATGAGCCTTTCATCACGCCTTTCTATCGCTGCAACATGTGGCATGTACGTGGGCGCGACCGCGATATGCTGGTCGACAGCGGCATGGGCGTTGTGTCGCTGCGGAAATGGGTGCCTCTGGTGACCGAACGTGCGTTGACGGCGGTTGCAAGCCACACCCATTTCGACCATATCGGCTGTCATCATGAGTTTGAGGACCGCGCGGTCCACAGGGCCGAAGCCGATATTCTGGCCAATCCGACGCGCGTGGCGACGCTGGCCGATCCTTATGTGACGGACGAGATTTTCGACAGTCTGCCGCCCTTGCCCTACCGATCCGACACGTATGCGGTCAGCGGCGCGCAGGCGACGCGGCTGCTGGACGATGGCGATATTGTCGATCTTGGGGACAGGCATTTCGAGGTGATCCATACACCGGGTCATTCACCGGGCGGAATTGCCTTGTGGGAGGCCGCGACGGGCATCCTGTTCTCGGGCGATATTGTCTATGATGGCGAGTTGATCGAAGACACCTATCACAGCAATGCTCAGGACTATTACCGCTCGATGGTGCGCTTGTATGATTTGCCGGTGGAAACCGTGCATGGGGGTCACTTTCCCAGCTATGGCCGGGATCGCCACCGCGCAATCATTCGCGCGTGGTTGGAAGGAAAGAACACGGCGCCATGACTGGCCTGCCCACCAGGATGAAAGCGGCGATCAGTACGGGGCCGGGTGCGCCGCTGGTCGTGACCGAGGTACCAGTGCCCATAGCAGGTCAGGGTCAGGTTCTGGTCAAACTGGAAAGCTGTGGGATTTGCCACAGCGATCTGCATCTGCGTGATGAAACGTTACCCAACGGCGCTTATCCCAGAGTGTTTGGGCATGAAGGGATAGGGCGCGTTGTGGCCGTGGGTGCAGGTACTTTCAAGGCTCCGACTATTGGCGCGCGTGTCGGGTTGCCATGGCTTTACGACACCTGCCTTGCCTGCAAACCTTGCCGATCCGGGCTTGAGAACTATTGCCCAACGCAACAAGCGCGGGGCGTTGAACAGGATGGGGCTTTTGCAGAATATGCGGTGCTTGAGGCCCGCTTTGCCTGCGAAATCCCCGATCAAATCGACCCCATCACAGGCGCACCGCTGCTGTGCGCAGGGCTTACTGCATGGAGCGCGCTGAAACGCTCCAAGCTTGAGGCAGGCCAAAATGTTTTGATCATCGGGGCAGGGGGTTTGGGGCAATACGCTGTCCTGATCGCCAAAGCCCGTGGCGCGCGTGTGATCGTCGTGGATCAGGACTCTGCCAAGTTGCAGACGGCGCAAAACCTGGGGTCGGACTTGGGTATCCTTGCCGGTCCCGAAGCAGGCGCGGCTGTACGGCAGGCCGGAGGTGCCGATGTTACGCTGAACTTTGCGCCAACCCCTCGGGTCTGGCAGACAATCAAGGACGCTGTGAACCCGCTGAGCGATATTGTGGCTGTGGCTCTAGTGGATGATCCGGTTGATCTGTCGATGCTGTGGCTGATCGACGGGGGGCACAGGGTTTACGGTTCCTCTGTTGGGACACGGCAGGATTTGTTGGACTTTCTGAACTTTGCGGCGCAAAACCCTTTGGCAGTGAATGTTGAAACTGTACCGTTGGATCAGGTAAACCATGCGCTGGATCGGCTGCAAGCGGGGGATGTAGCCGGCCGTTTGTGCGTGGATTTCAGTCTGTAGCCAAGTATGTCACGACCCCGTTGCAGATCGTTGCCGCAATGGCAGTGTCGCCTGCGTTGCTGTCCGTCAGCATCCGGTCCAGCACCACTATATCAGCCAGCAAGCCGGTCGCCAGACGCCCAAAATGATCATCGCGGCGGCAGGCATAGGCCCCTTCGCTGGTATAGGCGGCAAGGGTGTCTTCAAAACTCAGACGCTCGTCCTTTTGATCGGCGTCCCAGACCTGCCGGGTCAAGGCGATGTCGATCCCGGTCAAAGGTGGCAGGGCTGCAATCGGCCAATCGCTTGAAAAACAGACACGCGCGCCCGTCTCTTTAAGAGTCCGCCACGTGTAGGCGTCGGGCCATTGGTCCCTGCCGATGATCGAGGCCAGAGGCTCCAGCGGGAAATCCCCGCATCCCGGCGGATGCGGCGGCATGAACGAGGCGACCACATCAAGCGCGGCAAAGCGGGGCCGGTCTGCAGGGTCTAGCAACTCGATATGTTCTATCCGGTGCCGATTGCCCTGCGGGTCGTTGGCAGAGTGGGCGGCCTCATAACCATCCAACACCGCGCGTACGGCCCCATCCCCAATGGCATGAACCGCGATCTGGAACCCGCGCTTGTCCAGTTCCACCGCCAGATCGGAAAATCGGGCTGGGTCATGCAGCGGCGCACTTTTGTGGCCGGGTGTATCGGGGTAGTCCCGCACCCGGTATCCGGTGTGCGCATCCAGCGTGCCGTCCATGAAAAATTTGACCCGGTTGCACCACAGCATCGGGCTGTCCAGCTTACGCCGCATCTGCTCGGCAATCTCGATGTTTTCGACGGGTTCGCCGGGCGTGAAGTGATAGGGCAGCTCAAGCCGGCAACACAGATCGCCCTCGGCCTCGATCTCTTGTAGAAGACTGGCCTGATAAAGGTTGCCGTCCATATTGATGATCGTCGTGATACCGTGCTGGGCGCAGTATTGCAGCCCTTCGCGCATCAATGCCTTGTCGGTCTCGCGCTGAGCTTGCGTCACTTCTTGGGCCGGTTCGACCCCCTCCAGCCCCAGAACCTCGCGCCCACCATGGCGGCCAAGCGCCTGTATCGTGGCAACGGCCGGAGGCTCAATCAGCGTGCCAGTGGCGATCCCGTCCGGGTCCGATTCAATATGCGAACCCGGTCCCAGATCGCGCCCCCGTAGCACATCAGCAGCCTGTAGCGCCGCGGTATTTGCCCAGCCGTTGTGAAAATCCGCGCTTTGCAGCAACAGCGGGCGATCGGGGCATATCGCGTCAAGAATATGCCGGTCCGGATTTTGGCCACCGTCAAAACTCGCATAGGCCAGACCCTGTGCCACAAGCAGGTTGTCATCAGGGTTTTGTGCGGCAAATTCCTGAATGGCGCGGGTCAGGGCTGCAGTGCCCGTGATCGCCTCAAGCCGCAATACCTTCAGGGAATAGGCGCCGAAAAACAGATGCATATGGCTTTCGACAAAGCCCGGCAGAACCGTTGCGCCCTCGGCGTCGACGACCCGAGTGTCGACGGTACATAATGCCTTGATCTCTTCCGTTGATCCAACCGCTGCGACCCGATCCCCCGACACGAATATCGCCTGCTGTCGCGGGCCACCGGGCTCCATCGTGCGCAGATCGGCATTCACGATTGCAAGCGAAGAGGTCATGCGCGCGGCTTTCGACTAAGGGTGGGCTAGATTCAGTGCCACGGTGTCTGACAAATAGGGGTTCTCGTCGCGCGATTGGGCATAGGCATCTGGATCAATCGAGGCCGAGATCACCTGTCCGCCCTCAGTGGCAAAACCCAGTTGCTGACCGTCTGGGGCCACGATCGAGGACATGCCCTGATAGGCATAGCTTTCGTCAGAGCCTGCGTGATTGGCATAGACGACAAAAACCTGATTTTCGAAGGCGCGCACCGGTACAACCTGTTGCGTGATGAACGCTCCGGCTGGGCCTTCGGCCATCGCTGTTGGCACAATGATCACTTGCGCCCCGGCATGCGCCAACCGACGCACGTTTTCAGGAAATTCGATATCGTAGCAAATCAGAAAACCAAGGGTCAGACCGGCCATTGTGGTCATCACCAAGGACCGCTCGGGCGTCTTGAAGATACCTTTTTCATAGGGGCCATACAGACAGTTTTTGCGATAGATCAGCGGACTATCAGGGTCATCACGGTCGATGATCATGGCGCTAATATAGCGGGCATCGCCCTCGGCCTCTGGGAAACCGGCGACTAGGCTGACGCCGCTGTCGCGTACGGCTTGGGTCAACCGTTGCACCCATAGCCCATCCTTCGGTTGCGCCAGATCACGTAAGATCGCGCCGCGCCCGTATCCGGTGATGGCCAATTCAGGCGCAACCAACAGGTCTGCTTCCGAAGCGTGCAAGGCTTGTTCGATTTGGGTCAGCCGATCCTCGGTGCTGCCTTCGGCTTGCATCTGATATGCGGCGATCTTCATGTCACGCGTCCCTTGTTCCGGCGCAGTTCGATCAAATTTTCAGCGCCTACAGCTGTGACGGTATTCAGCACGCCAGAATTTGCAAATAGTGCGTTGCAAAACGATACATTTCTCTGGCTCAATGCAAGGATGAAAATCACAGGCTCAGATATCCATCTTTTGACTGTTTTTGACAGTGTTGTTCGGAACCGGGGATTCTCGGCGGCGCAGGTTGAGCTGGGCCTTAGCCAGCCCACGATCTCGAACCACATCACCGCGCTCGAGGAACGTCTGGGCGTGCGTCTGTGCCAGCGTGGACGGCGCGGGTTTTTGCTGACTGAAAAAGGGCGGATGGTGCATCAGATCGGTCTTGCGCTGATGGACTCTCTGGATCAGCACTCGACCCATCTGGCCGAGTTAAAGGGCAACCTGGTCGGACGGCTGAAACTGGCCGTCGTGGACGCCACCACAACCGATGAGGCATTCAAACTGCCCCAAGCAATCAAGCAGTTCACCGAGGCCGCTCCCGCCGTGCGTATCGACCTTGCGATTTCCGAGCCGCAAGATATTCAGCAAGGCGTATTGGACGGTACGTACCATATCGGATTCGGAAGTTTTGATAATGTGAGCAATGGCTTGCATATAACCGATCTGTATTGCGAACATCATGCACTTTATTGCTCGGACACCCATCCGTTGTTCTCGGCACCCGCGGACGCCCTTGGTGACGATGCCATTTCTCAGCACGCTTGGGTTCATCGCGGGTATTGGAACCAGCAAAGGCAAAAGACCCAGCATTCCTCGGATCGAGACCTTTTTGTGCAAGAAATTGAAGCGCAGCTGATCCTGATCCTCAGTGGGGCATATATCGGGTTGTTGCCGCTGCATCTGGCCTCGGGTTGGGAAAAGCAGGGGCGGTTGCGGCGCTTGCCCAACAGCAGCCGTGATTATTCTTGCCCTATGCAGATCGTCACACGGTCCGGAGCGGTACCTAAGGTAAATGGGCTGTTCATCCAGACCCTTCAGCAAATGTATGAGGGGGAATACATTGCTAAATGACAATGTAAGGGTTTGCGCATCGCTATTTGTTGGCCCAACCGAGCCAATTAGGGTCAGAAGGACTTTCGTATGACCTCAGCCGCAGGAACCATAATGCCAGACACGACCGCGCCGCGTTACAACCAGCCTTTGGGTGGCAACGACATGCCCCGTTTCGGAGGCGGCACGACAATGATGCGCCTGCCAGCGCAGGAAACCGCCGCCGGGCTGGACGCTTGTTTCGTGGGTATTCCGATGGATATCGGCACCTCGAACCGGACGGGTACGCGTCACGGGCCACGTGCGATCCGGGCCGAAAGCTGCATGTTGCGGCCCTTCAACATGGCCACGGGCGCGGCTCCTTTTGCCAACATGCAGGTTGCCGATATTGGCGATGTGGCGATCAACACGTTTGATCTGAAGAAAACCATGGACATCATCACCGGCGCCTATGATCAGATTCTCAGCCACGATGTCGTTCCGGTCACACTGGGCGGAGATCACACGCTGACCTACCCGGTGCTGCGCGCGATCGCCCGCAAACATGGCCCAGTGGCCTTGATCCATGTGGACGCGCATTCAGATACGAATGACGAAATGTTTGGCGAAAAAATTGCCCATGGCACTCCGTTCCGCCGTGCGGTCGAAGATGGGCTGCTGCAGAATGACAAGGTGTTCCAGATTGGCCTGCGCGGGACGGGTTATGCGCCTGACGATTTTGACTGGGGCCGCAATCAGGGCTTTACTGTCATTCAGGCCGAGGAGTGCTGGCACAAATCCCTGACCCCCCTAATGCAGGATATCCGCGCGCGGATCGCGGATGTGCCGACCTACCTGACCTTTGATATCGACAGTCTGGACCCGGCCTATGCGCCCGGAACCGGGACGGTCGAAATGGGCGGGTTGACCAATATTCAGGCGCTCGAAATCGTGCGCGGTTGTGCCGGGCTGAACCTTGTCGGAACCGATCTGGTCGAGGTCTCGCCGCAATATGATGTCAGCGGCTGCACTGCGCTGATCGGGGCCAACTTGGCCTATGAAATGCTTTGCGTCCTGCCCAAGAACCGGGCCAACTGAACAAAACCAACAGGAGATCACAATGCCAACCACCCTTTCACGCCGCCGATTTTTAGGTACCGCTGCCGCAACCGGGGCTGCCGCGCTGGCCGCACCCGCCATCGTGCACGCCGCCCAGTCACTTAAGGTTGGAACCTATGGCGGGTTCTTTGAAGACAGCTTCAAGCAGTTCATCTTCCCCGAATTCACCAAGGCCACCGGAATCGAGGTGAACTCGGTCGCCGTACCTACCGGCGAGACATGGCTGGTGCAGATCAAGAACGCTGCCCGCGCCAAAACCGCCCCTGCGGATGTGTCGCTGATGGCGGGTATCCCGCGCAGCCACGGGGCGGATCAGAAAGTGTTCAAGGCGCTGGACGACTCCAAAATCCCGAACCTGTCGAACATGCCTGACAGGTTCAAGGACCGCTATGACGACGGTACCCTGTTCGGCGTCGGCGCGGTGTCGTGGTACATCACGCTGTGCACGAATTCGGACGAAATCCCCGAAGCTCCGGACAGCTGGGCCGCGCTGTGGGATGAGACCTATAAGGATCAAATCGGTCTGCTGGGACTCGCGTCGAACTCGCATATGCTCGAGGTAACGGCGGCCACTTTCTTTGGTGGTACGGATATTCTGGACACCAAGGACGGTATCCAGCAGGTGTTCGACAAGCTGTCTGAACTCGTCCCTAATGTGCGGCTTTGGTACAAGGACGAAGGCGCGTTCCAGCAGGCGCTACAAGATGGTGAGATTCCGATGGGTCAGTACTATCACGATGTGGCGGGTCTTGCCGCTGCCGAAGGGTTCCCGGTGGTCTCGACCTTCCCGAAAGAAGGCGCGGTTGTGGACTCGGGCTATTGGATCGTGCCCGAACACGCCCAGCCGGTGGATGAGATTCACGAGTTCATCAACTTTATCTCGGCGGCCGAAACGCAGGCCCTGTTGTCGCGCAACGTGGGCACCGCGCCGGTCGTCGACCCTGCGCTGACGGATTTGACCGAAGAAGAACTGGCGGCCGTCAGCAGCCCCAAAGCGCCGATCGTGCCGCGCTACGACATTTACAAGGATCACGCGGACTGGATTTCCGACACCTGGAATCAGATGATCGCGGGATAACACCACTCACGACACTGGCCCGTCCCGCGCAGGTGGGGCGGGCCGCTTCCTTTGTTGAAAGAATAGACCCTTATGCCCGGTTTAAGCATCGAAAACGTCACCAAGAAATTCGGCACCGTGACGGCCGTCAAAGATGTGAACCTTCAGTTCAATACCGGCGAGATGATCTGTTTTCTGGGCCCCTCTGGCTGTGGCAAGACCACTCTGCTGCGGATGATCGCCGGGCTGGACGAACCCACGCAAGGCACGATCCGGTTCGAGGATCAGGACCTGACCGGCGTGCCCGTACATCAGCGCAATATCGGCATGGTATTTCAGTCTTTTGCGCTGTTTCCGCATCTGAATGTGGGCGAAAACATCAGCTATGCGATGCGCATTCGGGGTCATTCCCGGTCGGAATGCGAAGACCGCGCGCGGCAGTTGCTGGATATGGTTCACCTTCCGGGGCTTGAGGATCGCAAGATCTCGCAATTGTCGGGGGGTCAACGTCAGCGCGTGGCCATCGCGCGCGCCTTGGCACTGAACCCGCAGGTGTTCCTGCTGGATGAGCCGATGTCAGCGCTGGATGCCAATCTGCGCGAGGTTATGCAGATCGAGCTGCGCAAGCTGCAGCAAGAGCTAGGGATCACTACCGTCGTCGTCACCCATGACCAGACCGAGGCGATGACGATGGCCGATCAGATAGTGGTCATGGGCAAGGCGCAGGTGCTGCAGACCGGCACCCCGATGGAGATTTACAAGACTCCGGTCGACAAATTCGTGGCCGGGTTCATCGGCACCAGCAACCTGCTGCCTGCCAAGATGTCAGGGCCTGACAGCGTGCATGTGAACGGGGCCGCTCTGAACGTGGGCGGCAACACAGGTCATTTTGCCCTAGGCGATGACGTTCTTCTGATGACCCGCCCGGAAGAGGTGTTCGTGTATCACCCCTCAGATGTGGATGTGGCCAATTCGGTCACCGGCACAGTGACATTCGTGCGTGATATCGGCGCCACGATCGAGATTTTGGTGGATTGCGCCGGGCATGAGGTGATTTCGGTCTTGACGCCAAAGGACTGGCCCAATGTGAAAGTGGGCGATCAGGTCCATGTTGAAATGCCCGCTGCGGCCTGCAGCGTGCTGGCGGTTTAGGAGGGAGAAGATGCAATCAAGCGCGCTTTCCCGCTATATCGGGCTGATCCCGTCCTCGGTGATGATCGGGGCGTTTTTTGTGATCCCTTTCGTCCTGATCTTGCTGACCAGCGTGTCCACGCCAACCGATGACGGAGGCTATGCCACCGGCTTTGACCTGCAGCATTTTGAACGCTTCCTGACGTGGTTCTACATCGAACGGGCGCTGTTCTCGGCAGGTCTGTGCGCGCTTATCGCGGTGCTGAGCTTGCTGATCGCGTATCCATTCACCTATTTCCTGACCACGTTCCCGCCGCGCTCGCAGACCTTTTGGTTGATCTACATTCTGGCGCAGCTGTCCCTGTCCGAAGTGCTGATCGCCTTCAGCTGGCAAATCCTTTTGTCCCGCACCGCAGGCGTGGCCAACATACTTGTCTGGATCGGGGTGATTGAGAAAAGCTTTGCTATGACCCCCTCGGCAGGCGCAGTAGTCGCCGCGCTGGTCTATCTGACCGTGCCGTTTTCAGTCCTGCTGCTGTTTCCCGCGCTCAGCCGGTTGGACAAAAGCTTGATCGAGGCATCGCGCACGCTTGGGGCCTCGCCTTTGCGGACGTTTTTCACGGTGATCATTCCCGTTACGCGGCCTGCGATCATCTCGGGCGGGGTGACGGTGTTCGTGCTGACGCTGGGGGCCATCATTGTGCCGCAGGTTCTGGGTAAGCCCGAACACTGGACGCTGTCAGTGCTGATTACGGATCAGGCGATATTCAATTTCAATATGCCCTTTGCCTCAGCGCTGGCGGTGGTGTTGCTGGTTCTCAGCGCGACGGTGATCTGGCTGGTCACGAAATTCTCGGGGAAAAAGACATGAGGGCGCTGCGCAGTATCTATCTGGCGCTGTTCGCGCTGTATCTGATCGGGCCGATCCTTGTGATTGCGGCCGTTTCGTTCAACGCCAAAAAGTTCCTGGCCTTCCCGCCGCGCGGCTTTTCCTTCCGCTGGTATGCCGAGGTTTTCGTGGCGAATGATTGGTTCACGGCTTTGAAAAACTCTTTGTTCATCGCCTTTGCCTCGGCCAGTCTGTCGGTTCTGATCGCGACGCCGGTGGCATATTTCGCGTGGCGCTATGGGCTGCGCTATGCCAAGGCGCTGCTGGCGCTTGGGGTGGCACCGTTCATCCTGCCACCTGTGATCATGGCGCTGGCCTTCCTGCTGTTTTTCACCGGGATTGGGCTGAACGGGTTGATGATCAACGTCATCATTGCCCATGCGGTCTTCCTGCTGGCGCTGCCTTTGGTCACGATCTCACTGGGGTTGGAAAGCGTCGATCACGCGCTGATCGAGGCCAGCCAGACCATGGGCGCCTCAAACGCCGTAGTCTTCCGCACGGTGATCCTGCCGATTGCCGCCCCCTTTGCCTTTGCGGGGTTTGCGTTCTGCTTTGTCCTCAGCCTGAATGAATACATCATCGCGCTTATGACCGTGGGCTTCTCGGTCGAGACACTGCCGATCAAGATTTTCAACGCCCTGCGCTACGGCTACACGCCTGTTATTGCGTCGATTGCGGTGATCTTCATGGTGATAAATATCGTGATTTTTGCCCTGATCGCGCGGTTTTCAAACTTGGCTCGTATTCTCGGCGCGATGGAGTAACCGACCCATGCCCCATGATCACGATCCTCTGGAAGAAGGCCCCGCCCTGCGCGTGC
Organism: Ruegeria sp. AB6; assembly: GCF_056542685.1. Taxonomy (NCBI): domain Bacteria; kingdom Pseudomonadati; phylum Pseudomonadota; class Alphaproteobacteria; order Rhodobacterales; family Roseobacteraceae; genus Ruegeria; species Ruegeria sp. AB6. The sequence continues at coordinate 300,869 of NZ_JBQGAD010000004.1, forward strand.
GCGCGCTGGAGGAGCTGATGGTGGCCAAGGGGTTGGTCAAACCCGAAACGCTGGACAGCATCGTTGAATATTATGAGCGCGAAACCGGCCCGCGCAATGGCGCGGCTGTAGTGGCGCGGGCGTGGACAGACCCAGAATACAAAGACTGGCTGCTGAGCGATGGCACTGCGGCGATCAACGCAATGGGGTTCAGCGGGTTTCAGGGCGAACACATCCGTGTGGTCGAAAATACGGATGCGGTTCACAACGTCATCGTTTGTACCTTGTGTTCGTGCTATCCGTGGCCGGTGCTTGGCCTGCCACCAACATGGTACAAAAGCCCCGCCTACCGGTCGCGTGTGGTGCGTGAACCCCGCGCGGTTCTGGCGGAATTTGGTGTCAGCCTGCCCGATGAGGTGCAGATCAAGGTTTGGGACAGCACGGCCGAAATCCGCTATCTGGTTCTGCCACGCCGCCCCGACGGGACTGAGCGGCTTTCCACCGCAGAACTGGCTGATCGTGTCACCCGCAACGGCATGATCGGCACGGCTTTGGTTTAGGGGCAGGGGATGGACGGCATTCATGATATGGGTGGGATGCACGGGTTTGGCCCGGTGCCCTGCGATCAGGACCGGGCGTTTGACCACGACTGGCAAAAGCGCGCTTTCGCCCTGACCGAGGCTTTGGCGTGGTCAGTGCCCTTCTGCGCCGATGAACACCGCGCGGCAATCGAACGTATCGCGCCGGAGGACTATCTGCGGCTGGACTATTTCGAAAAATGGACCGTGGCCGCCACCGCGCTGGTACAGGCGGCAGGTCTGGTTGATCCGCAGGAAGTCGCATCGGGCCGCAAACGGTTCGACATTGCATTGGTCGACCACCCAGCGGTTGGCCCGGCTGACATACTGGCGGCCACCAAAGCAGGGGCTGAGATGACATTTCCCGCAACCACCGCCGCGCCACGCTTTACCGTTGGCCAGTCGGTGCGCGTTCTAGCCAATAGCCCCGCCGGCCATACGCGGGTGCCGCGCTATGTGCGCAACCACGTGGGACAGATCACCTTGAATGCCGGAGTTTTCCAGTTTGCCGACACCATGGCCGTAGGGCAGGGACCTAGCCCGCAGCATTGCTACTGTGTTGAGTTCTTGGCGACCGACCTATGGGGCAATGACGCGGACCCGAAGGGTCGTGTCTGCCTGGATCTTTGGGAGAACTACCTTGAACCCGCTTGACGCGCATCAACAGGCAGCAGCCCAGCTACGCAGCTCTATTCCGGGGCTAAGTGAAGATCCGTTGTTCAGGGCTCCCTGGCAGACAAGGGTCTTCGCCCTTGTTGTGGCTCTGGTCCAACAGGGGCACTTTTCCTGGGCCACTTTTCAATCCCGATTGGCAGCGTTGGTGACAAAGACCGAAAAGCAGAAACATGCAACCTCGGCCGCGGCGGTGGAAGGCCTCTATTTCAATTGCTGGCTGCAGGCGATTGAAGAAACGCTGGAAAGTCAGGGGATGTTGAGTGCCCGAGACATCGACCAAAGGATTGCAATAGTGCGTGAAACCGTCAAAGAAATCAGAGCTGCGCAATCTGGATCCTAAGGCACCAAGACAACCTCACCTGCTCAATATCGAGGGTACTGGGGTAAACCGGTCGATTTCGGTACCCGCCTCAAAAGACCGGTTGGTAAAGTCACTGATGCCGGGCTAAAGCGCAGCTTCGGGTTCCGCCGAAATCTGCCCCTCCTGCACCACGGGTATCAGTGAAAATCTTTTCGCAATTGGTTTCAACTGAATGTCAGGTCACGGTTTCCGGCCAGCACGGACTGTAGAACCCGGGTGACTTGTGACCGCCGCATGACACGCGGAACAGCATAGGATGAGCGCGCTTCGGCCAGCGCATCGCTGGAAATTACACCGAAGTCCTTTGATTGGAGGTCGGTCAGGCTGGCGGGAATTCCAACGCGGTCCGCCAGGGCATCGACACGGGAAATGAACTGCTCGGCCAACAGGTCTGTGTCGTTTGAAGCGCTGGCAGTCAGTATTTGTTCCAGCTGAGCAAACCGCGCGGCGCAGGTCTTTTTGTTGAACCGCAACACACGCGGCAGAATGACCGCGTTGGCCAGCCCATGGGGCGTATTATAGTGCGCACTGATCTGATGTGAGATTGCATGCACATACCCTAGGCTGGCCTTGGTAAAGGAAAAGCCAGCCAGGAACGATGCCAGTGCCACCATCTCACGCGCATGTTCGTCATGACCATTTTCATAGGCAATCGGCAAATATTCAAACAGCAGCTTGATCGCCATTGCCGCATCGCGGTCGGTGTCGTCAAACCGATTGCGCGAGGTATATGCCTCGATCGCGTGGGTCAATGCGTCCATACCGGTGGCGGCAGTCATGGGCGCTGGCAGAGATTTCAGCAACCCGGTGTCAAAAGCGGCGGCAATCGGGATGTATTTCGGATCAACAAAGAACTTTTTCTTGTGCGTTTCGGTGTCCGATATCACCGCCGCGTTTGTCACCTCGGAGCCGGTGCCCGATGTGGTCGGCACCACATAGAACGGCAGCAGCGGCGCGTCGACTTTCAAAGTGCCGGTCAGCTTTTTCACCGACTTACGACTGGTGCTTGCGGCCGCAATCACCTTTGCAGCGTCGATGGCTGAACCGCCACCCACAGCAAAGACGGCATCGCATTTATTGTCGAGGCTGGCTTTCAGCCCCGCTTCAACTACGGCAAATGTGGGGTTCGGGATGATGCCGTCGAAGGTTGTCACGTGACAACTCCGGCCCTTCAGAAAGGTGATCAGGTCATCCAGCATTCCGTTTTGCAACAGAAAGCTGTCCGTAACGATCAAAGGACGCCTCTGCCCGTTCACCACCATCAAGTCGGCCAGTTTGCGGGCTGCATCCGGGCCTGAAAACGTTAGTGGTTTTTGCGGCGTGTAGAACGTGGACAGCGCCCGCAATGCGATACGAATAGGAGCGTGAAGCATGACAATCATCTTCCGTTAGCAATTGGCTTTTAGGGTGGCCCGACCCTCTGCACAGTTGGGGAGAGAGCGAAGGGATGCGCAGAGGATCGGAGCCAATTCTGCGGGTTCAGGGTTTCTGAACCGACGCAGGTGAAACTTGACGAGCAGTTTGAAGATCTTGCTGTCCCAAGATGTGCCAACGAACGTGTTGCCGTCCAATTTGCCTTCGCGGACAAAATCATTGGCATTTGAGAAGCTCGGGCCTTTCTCTTTGCCGTGACAATACCCTACCCCAGATGACCTGACGCCGCCAAAGGGTATGTCATCAACGTTCACTTGGGTGACAACGTCGTTGATGCAGACACCGCCCGAGTGGGTCTCGTGGGACGAGGCAGGAACATTCCGGTAGGTCGCCTGCAGCTCGGCAGGGAGATCGGGACCTGCATGGTCAAGTGCAACGACGTTCCGAACAGACATGGGGGTCTCTCACTCACGACTTAATGGGACAAGCACTGGCTTGAAACGTGCTACTAACATCGGGATTGGTCGGGCTTGAAAACATGTTCTAAGGGGACAAGTTTCTATCAATTTCGGACATGCGATTCACTGTGTTTCAAACGTGAACAGACGGTAAGAAACGGAAAATGCCCAGCCAGCGGGTCGGGCATTCCTTTGATAGTGACACCTGTCTACGAGACGAAATACAACGTCAATTCGGGAATGAAGGTTACAAGCAACAAAGCGATCAACATTAGGATGATGAAGGGGATGACCGACAGGCTTACCTCTGCGAACCGTTTCTTGAATGCCCCTGAAGCGACCAGAAGATTCAGCCCGATTGGCGGCGTCAGTAGGCCGATCTCCAGGTTGATGATCATGATGATACCCAGCTGAACCGGGTTGATCCCGAAATGCGCCGCAGCGGCCAGCAGAACCGGACCTAGCAGCAAAATGGCTGAAACAACATCGATCAGGCAGCCGACCAGCAGCAGCGCTGCGTTCAGTGCCAACAGGAAGGTCACCTTGCTGGTGAAAACGGTTTGCAGCCAGTCGGCAAAAGCCGCCGGAACCCCCTCGATCGCCAGAACTGACTTCAGCGAAAGCGCGACCGCGACGATCGGGAACAGAGTACCCAGCATTACCGCGGTCGAGACAAACTCTTCGAAGAAATCTTTGGATGACAGTTCGCGATAGACGATGAGTTCAACGAGAATGGCGTAGCCCACGGCCACGGCTGCAGCTTCGGTTGGTGAGAAATAGCCCGAGTAAATCCCGCCGAGCAGGATCACGGGGGTCATCAGTGCAAAGATGCCCTTACGAACAGCATCCCACAGCCGCTTGACCGAGAACGTCCCGCGCGCGTTGTTCAGGTTTGTGCCCATCGAATACAGCGCGAAGATAGCGGTCAGCAGAATACCCGGTATGATCCCGGCCAGAAACAAGTCGGCCACATTGGTCTCGGTCACGATGCCATAGATGATCAGCGGGATCGACGGCGGGATCAGAATGCCCAGCGTCCCCGCCGAAGTGACAGCCCCAATTGAGAATTTTTCGGAATACCCTGCCTCTTTCAGGGCCGGGTACATCACCACACCAACGGCCAGCAAGGTCGCAGCGGAGGAGCCGGACACAGCCGCAAACAGTGCGCAGGACAGGACCGACGCCATGCCCAGACCGCCTGGCATCCAGTCGGTCGCGGCGCGGACCATGGCGATCAGGTCACGGGCAATCGAGCCGCGCGACATCAGCTTTCCCGCAATGATATACATGGGAATGGCCAGCAGAACCTTATTGTCCATCGACGACCACAGGTCCTCGATAACATAAAGGACGTCTCCCCCGGCCCAGACCAGCTGGATATAGGCCGTGACGATCAGCAGGATCAGCACAACGTTCTGGCGCAGAGCCAGCATCGCGATGACGATCCCCAGAAGAATGATGCCGTCCATGTCAGATCTTCCTCAGTTCGGTTTTCACCATCGGGTCCCAGGCAAACATCAGATGTTTCAAAGCCGAGGACGCCAGCGCGTATGGCACAATGATCTGAACCGGCCAGAGCAAGATGTTGACCACCGGGACACGGTCGGCGAATTCCTTCGATTCCATGACGAACTCGACCGCGAAATAGGCGAAGACGAGCAGCAAAATCCCCGAAATCAGATCACCCAGCCGGTCGACAAAGGCGAATTTCAGGATGCCGTCGGCAAACTCGGGTCGGAAATGGGCGCCGCGCCCGGTGGCAAGGGTCAGACCGACCATTGCCGCCAGAATGCTGCACAGAACCGCAGTTTGCTGCGCGCCCCACAGAGCTTGCGATAGAAACTCGCGCGCGATCACATCCGCCAGCAGAAGCAGGGTTGTGGCAGCATATGCTGAAGCTGCCACAATGGCTTCGACACTCATCAGAAACCGAAGTAGACCCATTGGATTAAGACCCGCAGGCTTGCTTGGCGGCTTCGATCTGCTCAAGGATCGACACAGCTTTGGGGCCTAGTTGTTCAGCCAGTTCCTCGCGCAGCCCATCGGATGCGGCGCGCCAAGCAGCGGCTTCTTCGTCTGTCAGGTGTGCAACCGGAACACCAGCTCCTTCAAGTTGACCCAACAGAGCGGTTTCAGCACCCAGGATCGTGGCCGACAGGCCGGTGCCGCCCTCTGTGAAAGCCGACAGCCAATCTTTCTCTTGATCGCTCAGCTTCTTGTAGCTTCGGCCCGACACAGCAACAGTGCCGATCAAACGGGTGTGGTTGCTGACAGTGACATGAGGGGCCACTTTGTGGGTCCCGATGGCGATGCCGAACACGCCGGGTAGGAATGCCGCCTTGACGTTTCCGGTCTGCAAGGCCGGGATCGTGTCAGAGGTGCCCATCGGCACACCTACCGCACCAAGTCTACGTGCAAACAGTTCATCCGCCGTGGTTGCAGCCACGCGGACTTTTTGACCTTCCAACGCATCAGGAGTTCTGGCCGGTTCCTGCGAGAAAACCAGGTAATTGCCAACTTCCATCCAGGTCAGCGGCTCAAGGCCCGAATCCTGCAGGCTTGGGCCCAAAATCTCGCTCAGATGATTGAAGGCGACACAGCTGCCCTGTTCCGTGCTGTCATAGAGAAACGGCGAAGACACAAGATCCAGTTCCTGTCCAATCAGGGACAATGGAATGTTGGACACCATCACCAGATCCACACGACCCTTCATACCTTGCCGCAGGATTGTCTGTTCGTCGCCCAGCTGCGCATCGCCAATGACTTCGATTTTCAGTTCGCCACCTGACATCTCGGCGATCTGATCCGCAACACCCTGCGCCCATTGGCCCCAAGGCGATGACAGTGGCGCAACGGTTCCAAGTTTCAATACTGTTTCTGCCTGAGAGGCGGTACTGGTCAGGCCGGCTGCCAGTGCAATTCCGGCGACAAAAGATTTGAGTTTCATATTTTCCTCCTCACGTATTGGTCGCGGCGGTTGTCTTCCACCGACACCGGGGTTTCCGCGTCAAGCCGACCCCGGCGTTTCCAATTCCGTTAATGAAAGATTTGGCTTTTTCAAAAAATGTCGCGACTGGCCAGATAGTTGTCCTAAGCGGACATCTCGTTTTTTGACGCTAGGTAATTTCGGGAAATGTGTGTTTCACGCTGAATTGCTTTTGCTCCAGTTCACCTGAGCAGGAATGGCCTTGTTGTGCAGCACCGGCTTTGTCCGGCCTACATTGGATTAAGTACGTCCTAAGGTGTTCATGATTTTTGAAACGGACCTCCCTCCTGTCCCCAAGGAGGTAGTGGCATTCTTCCGTCCAAAACCGCACTCGCAGCGATTGTAATGCACTGGCTATGATGCCTGAACTTAGGGAGACAAAACTCAGACGGATCTCCGATCCGTTTTGATGAAAGAATTGGATGTTGCAGAGCAACCTTCCGAGCTATCCCTGCAGCCCGTGTTTCTTGATTTTGTTGTAAAGCGTGCGCGTGGTCATACCCAATTCTTCGGCGGTCTGCGCGCGACGGAAACCATTTCGCGCTAGGGCCTCGGCAATCCAGTCCCGCTCGGATACCGCGGCCCGAACCGGAGTTTCCTCTCTCGGAGCTTTCGAAATCCCCGTCGTTTTTTGGCGAAGGAAGTCGATAGCCTTGAGGTCAATCGTGGACCCTCCGGATTTGCGAATTGCACGCTGGACCGCGTGCTGAAGCTCGCGCACATTCCCGGGCCAATCGTGTTCGAGCATCAACCGCAGCGCAGCGTTTGAAAACTTCGGAGGCTCGCCGCTCAATTGCCGCCCCAGATATATGGCCAGTTCAGGGATATCATCCACCCTCTCGCGCAAGGGCGGCAGGGTGATTTCGTGACCGGAGACTCGATAGTAAAGATCCTGACGAAACGCGCCCATCTCAATCAGGCCAGGGAGGTCTTGAGTGGTTGTCGAAATGATCCGCGCTTCGGCCCGCCGGAGTGTATGATCCCCAATCCTCTGCACGGACTTCTCGTCGGTGAATTTCAGGATTTTGCCCTGATGCGCAGGCTGCAAGGCGGAAATTTCGTCAAAGATGAGCGTGCCTCCAGACGCCAGCTCCAAAGCGCCACGCTGAGTGCCCGTCGTTCCCAATGCGCCGGGGGCCTTGCCCAAAAGATGCACACCGCCTTCTTCGTTGTCCAAGGCGGGGCAATCCACAACAACGGGCTGACGCCGCGCTGCGGGCCCTGCCTCGTGCAATTTGAGGGCAGCGCGGCTTTTGCCGGTTCCCGTTTCGCCGATCAACAGGATCGGGATATCCTCATAGGCAAGATCATCAAGCTCTTCGCGGATCAACTGCATGGAGTAGGAAGATCCAACCAGTTCATGTTCATTGGTTGGCGCACCGGTTTCGATCCGTGACAAGCTGGGAATGGCGGTGAACCCCTTTGTCACCTCATTCAATGTCTGTTCCACTGGCAGCCGGTCCAGCGTCGAGCCGGCCACGAAACCCTGCACACCGCAAAGTCGCGTAATAGCCAATGCTTCTTCGGGCGAAGTGATGGGTCCGCCATGGCAAAGCTTGTCCACCGAGGTGGGAACTCCTTCGAGAACGCGGTCAATTTGGGCGGCAGCTTTCTCTAACGTCAGGTGTGTGTTGACCCCGGTGCCACCGCTTGTGAATCCGATATTTACGCAGATTGCCGTCGCCCCGGCGTCGACCATTTTACGGGCTTGAGCGTTAGTCTGGACGTAAGCGAACACACCTAACCCAATATTTGTTGCTTTCTTGACCATTGTGATTTCCCGGTCCAGCCCCAAGCCTTCCCGCTCGATCGCGGCGCCCAGACGTCCGTCGATCAAAGTTGTCGACGGGAAGTTGCAGATGCCGGAAAACCCCAGCGCTTTGGTGCGCCGCACCAGTTCCGCAATGTCGAGATTAGGATCGCTGACCGAAAACCCGGCATAGATCGGCGCGGTACACCGCCCCAGCATTTCGCGTTCGGCAAATTCAATTACCCAGTCATTGGCCGCGCGGACCGGAAGGAAGCTGGTCAGGGAGGATGCCCCTTGAACCCGAAACCGTCCAGCATTTAGGGCCAGCAGGTAATCGGCCCCCGCCTTGTCCGCTGCCTTTGCGGTCAGGCCAGACCCGACCACGGCGGCGAACAGAAAGTTCTTGTCGCGCGCGCTCATGCTGCGGCCTCGTGCCGGACCAGCCCGTCCACGTTCAGTGTACCAAGGGGGACCGATCGTTCATGCCAGTCCGAGGTATAGGCATAGATAGCTACTTGCGGAACCTCAGCCCGGATCGTGTCGATGATGCGCTGCAGCGACCCAAGCACTAGCGCGCCGCTTTCCGCGGTTTCCACCTCAAGCAGTCCGGGATGTAGCACCAGACTTTCCAGCCCTGCCTTCAGAGCCGCGCGGGCTTGCGCGAGCGAAAGGAAGAACGCCAAAGTTTGGAACCCGGCCCGTTGGGCACGGGCCAGAAAGTCATATTCGAACTCGGGCGAGGCCGGGATGGTCGACATGGATTGCCTCAACGACCCGTCCAGCAGGATAGAAGATGGCCAGTTGGTGATGCCGCGATAGCCCAGCTCATACAACTGAGCAAACAAAGCCGCCTCGGACCCGAACGGGTCGCTGGCCAGCAGTGCGGCCCAACCGCCCTGACAGGGGGTTTCGCGGACGGCCCTGTTATGATCCAGCCGCGGCATCACAAATGCCAGATCAGCTTGCACGGCGGTCAGGCCGTTCAGAGCAGGGCAATAGATTCGGTTATCCGAAGGGGCAGCGGTAGACTGCGTACCGGTGAGCGTGAGAGTTGTCATGAACCTATTTAGGAAAGAATTTCCCTTATTGAGAAGTAATTTCTCACGTTTTCTGATATTTCCCAAAACAAAAAATGAGAATTTGGAATAACATATTGAAAACTAACATTTAAAAATTGATCTCCAAAACCTCTCGTTTCTGTTTTTGCCCCGTTTTCTGCGCCATGCTGCCCCTCAACGGGAGGAACCATGACACTATTTCTGATCGTCACCTTGAACGGGTTGACGCTAGCAGCGCTCTACTTTTTGGCGGCCAGTGGCTTCAGCCTGATCTTCGGGCTGATGCGCACTGTGAACATGGCTCATGGGGCATTGCTGCTGCTGGGCGGCTATGTCGGATACAGCATTGTCGATGTTACCGGGTCGTGGGGACTGGGTGTCATCGGCGGTGGTTTGGCCGCAGGTCTGGCCGGTGCCATCGTGCAAGCGGGGATTCTGGGTTGGATGCAGGGGGATGAGCTGCGTCAGACTCTAGCCTCGATTGCGATTTCAATCATCATGGCCGATCTGATGCTGTGGTACTGGGGCGGGCTAACCTATCAAGTAGAGCCGCCGGATGCCTTGGCCGGGGGGCAGCGCCTGCCGGTTCTGGGCGTTGGGTACGCCAATATTCGTCTGGCGCTGATGGGCTTTGCGCTGGTGGTCGGGATTGGCCTGTGGTTCCTCATCCAGCGGACACGTTTTGGTGCTGTGATCCGCGCGGGCGTGGATGATCAGGACATGCTGCGGGCGCTTGGCTATCCGATCAACCGCATCTTTGTCGTTGTGTTTGCCTTGGGCGGCATGTTGGCCGGAATGGCCGGGGTCGTCGCCGCCAGCGCGCTGTCGATTGCGCCGGGCACGGACCTGCAATTCCTGCTGTCTTCGCTGGTGGTGGTTATCGTTGGCGGTATGGGCTCGATCGGCGGGGCTGCGCTCGGTGCGCTGCTGGTCGGTCTGGCCGAACAATACGGTCTAGCCTACGCACCCACCTACGGCGTGGTGTTTACCTTTGCGATCATGGTGCTGGTGTTGGCGGTGCGGCCGCAGGGCTTGCTGGGAAAGGCCGAGCAATGAAACAGGCGCTGATCCTTGTCCCACTGCTGATCCTGCCCTTCGTGTTGAACGACTTTTGGCTGACGCAGGTGGCCACACGATCACTGATCCTGGGCATCATGGCGCTAAGCCTGAGCTTTCTGGCCACCTATTTGGGCGTCGTGTCCTTTGCGCAGGCCACAATGGCCGGGATGGCGGGCTATACCATCGCCTTTTTCGGACCGAACAGCGTGGGGATCGGCGTGCAGTTACCGTTCTGGGTCTCGATCCCGCTGGCGCTGACGCTGGCCGTGGTGTCCGGGGGGCTGATTGGTCTGATCGCGCGCCGGTCGCGGGGGATCTATGCCATCATGATCACGTTGGCGATTGGGGTGGCGTTCTTCTACTTTACCCGCCAGAACTATACGCTTTTCAATGGCTGGACCGGCTTCTCCGGCGTCCGCGCGCCGCAGATTGCTGGCCTCAGTCTGCGCGATCCGCTGCCCTTGTACTTATTGTCTGTAGGCGTCGCTGCGCTGGCGCTTGCACTGGTCAGCGGCTTTGTCCGTTCGCCGCTGGGCCTGACCATTCAAGCGGTGCGTGACGCGCCGGGACGGGTGCTGGCGCTGGGGATTTCCGTTACCACACCCATCGTTGCGGCTTTTGCCTTCTCGGGCCTGCTGGCCGGAGCAGGGGGCATCCTGAACGTCTGGTATCAGGAACGCATCTCATCCTTTTCAGTCGGCCTTGGGCCCATCATCGACATCCTCATCATCTCGGTCATCGGCGGCTTGCGCCATCCGGGCGGGGCGTTTGTGGGTGCGGTGGTCTTTGTCCTGCTGGACACCTTTGCCGTCGACCTGATCGACCGCGAGCGGTTCAACACACTGATCGGCGTCGTGCTGCTGCTCATCGTGATCGTAGCCCCCGGTGGGCTTCAACAACTGGCAAGCGACTGGATGGCGCGGCTGCGCCGTCCCGAGGCCCCAAAGAAATCAACTGTCTGAGCAAACTCATAGGGAGGAACCTGAAAAATGAAAAAGCTCAAAATGGCTGCATCCGCGCTGGCGCTCTGCGCAATGGCGGTGCCTGCATCTGCCGAAGACGTCAAGATCGGCGTGATCTCAATTCTCGAAGGCGCGTTTGCTGCTTTGGGTCAGGATGGGATCCGCGGTGCGGAACTGGCGGTGCTGGAAACCGGTGGAGAGGTCGACGGCAATAAGATCGAAGTCATCACAATGTCGTCCGACGCCAGCCCCGACAGTGCTGTGAACGCAGCCCGCAAACTGATCGAGCAGGACGGCGTGGATATCATCGTTGGCCCGCTGTCGGGGTCCGAGGGTCTGGCCCTGCGCGATCTGTCGAAATCCTATCCTGGCGTGACCTTCCTGAACGGATCGTCGGCGGCACAGGATACAACCCTGCGCGACAGCTCTGACAACTTCTACCGCTTTGGCGGCGACGGGGCGCAATGGATGGTGGGCGTGGGCGACTATGCCTTTAACGACCTGGGCTACAAATCCGTGGCTGTGATCGCCGAGGATTACTCTTTCCCCTACACTCAGGTTCTGGGTTTCATGACAGAGTTCTGCGAGGCGGGCGGCAAAGTGCCCGAGAAGTTCTGGACGCCGATTGGCAACAAGGATTACTCCTCGGTCGTCTATTCGATCCCGCAGGATATTGATGCTCTGTTCGTGGCGCTGGGTGGCGCGGATGCGGTCAACTTCCTGACGCAATACAGCCAGGCGGGCGGCGACAAGCCGATCATCGGCGGCTCGATCACCATCGACCAGTCCATTCTGGACAGCAAAGGCCCGTTCAAAAAGCTGCTGGTGGGTGCGCCTGCGGGCACCCCGACCGTTGGCGATTATGACGGCGACGAATGGAAAGCCTTTACCGCCAGCTACACCGAAGCCTTCCCCGATGGCTTCTCGGCCCCCTCGATCTTTGCGCATCACTATTACATGAGCGCAAAGGCTGCGATGCTGGCGCTGGATGAGGTTGATGGCGACTTGTCCGACAATCAGGCGGCCTTCCGCGCGGCGCTGAACGATCTGACTTTCACCACCCCCACCGGCGGCACCATGCGGCTGGATAAGAACCGCAATGGCGTGATCGACAACTTTGTCACCGAGGTCTACGAGCGTGAGGATGGCACGCTTGGCAACCGCGTGGTCAAGGTTGTGCGCGATGTGGATCAGCTGCTGGGACAGGACGAAGAGGCGTTTCTGGCCTCGGGTCCGGTCAGCCGGGACAACCCCTCGTGCCCGTAAACCACTCACATAACACCGCCAATGCCCTGGAGGTCCGGGGCATTGGCAAACGCTTTGGCGGGTTCTGGGCGGTGCAGGATATCGACCTGACCGTCCGCCCCGGCGAGCGGCGGGCGATCCTTGGGCCGAACGGGGCGGGCAAGACCAGCCTGTTCAACGTGCTGACCGGAGATACCAGTGCCACGACCGGCCAGATCACCCTGTTTGGCGACAGTGTGACCCGTGAGCCGATCAACAAGAGAATTCAACGTGGGCTGCGCCGGACGTATCAGCACGCCCATCTGTTCAACGGCCTGACCGTGCGTGACACGCTGTTTCTGGCCGTTGCCGGATTGCGCGGTAGTTGGCGGCAGGTGCTGCCCCTGCGCGCCAGCGATGCCCGTCTGGCCGAGGCCGAACATCTGGCCGAAACCGCAGGCGTGGCGGATGTGCTGGACCGCGAGACCTCGGAACTGAGCCACGGTCAGCGGCGACAGCTTGAGATTGGGATCGCGCTGGCCGAAAACCCGAAGATTTTGCTGCTGGACGAACCGGCGGCGGGGTTGTCGCCAGCCGAGCGGCCCAAGCTTAGCGCCTTGCTGATGTCACTGCCCAAGGATGTGACCGTGGTGCTGATCGAACACGATATGGATATCGCGCTGCAGACTTCGGAGAGTGTCTCGGTTCTCTATAACGGGCGGACGTTGGCCGAAGGGTCGCCCGACGACATCATGCGCAACGAGGATGTGCATCGCGTCTATATCGGAGGCGCCCATGGCCACTGATCTGCTGGAAATCCGCGGGCTGGACCTGCGCTATGGCTCAAGCCACGTCTTGCATGGCGTCGGCCTGAACGTCTCGGACCGCCCGCTGGGTATTTTGGGGCGCAACGGCATGGGCAAGACCAGCCTGTGCAACGCGATCATGGGTCTGCATCCGCATTCGGCGGGGGAAATCCGCTTTGATGGCGTCGATATGACCGGACTGCCGCCCGAAAAACGTGCGCAGATGGGGATCGGCTATGTGCCGCAGGGGCGGCGCGTCTTCCGGTCTCTGACGGTCGAGGAACATCTGCGGATCGTCGAACGCAAGGGCGTTGCGTGGTCGATTGAACGGGTTTACCAGACGTTCCCGCGCCTGAAAGAACGCCGCCGCAATTTGGGCGACCGTCTATCTGGGGGCGAACAGCAGATGCTGGCGATTGGCCGTGCGCTGCTGCTGAACCCGCGCCTGATGGTGCTGGATGAGCCGACCGAGGGGCTGGCCCCCGCCATCGTCTCGGACGTGATTGATCTGATCGAGTTGATCGCAGGCGAAGGCATTGCGGTGTTGCTGGTCGAACAGAACATGCACGCGGCTTTGGCCGCCGTGCAGGATGTGGCCATCATGGTCGGCGGAGAAGTGGTCGAGCGGATGACGGCAGAGGCTCTGGAAAACGATCCGGCGATGCAAAAGCGCCATCTGGGGCTGGAACCCGGGCAGTCGGGCTAAGGGAGGGAAGGATGACAAAAAGAGCTTACGTGATCGGAACCGCCGACACCAAAGGGCCGGAATTGCGATACGTGCGCGATCTGATCGACGCAGCGGGGATGGAAACCGTGTTGGTCAACGTTGGCACCAAGGGCGGCGAGACCGGCATGGAAGTGACTGCTGCCAGTGTCGCCGCCTGCCATCCCGACGGGCCGGCGGCGGTGTTCGTGAATGATCGCGGGCAGGCCGTGACCGAGATGTCGCGGGCACTGACCGCCTTTGTCCTGGGCCGCGACGATCTGGGCGGCATCATCGGGCTGGGCGGTTCGGGCGGCTCGGGGATCATTGCTCCGGCCATGCAGGCTTTGCCGATTGGGGTACCCAAGGTGCTGGTTTCCACCCTCGCGTCGGGTGACGTCTCGGCCTATGTTGGTGCATCGGATGTGAACATGTTCCATCCTGTAACAGATGTATCGGGGTTGAACCGCGTCTCGCGCCGATTGCTGGGCAATGCGGCGCACGCGCTGGCAGGGATGATGGCGAATGAAGTCCCCGAAAACACCGATGATCGCCCCGCGTTGGTTCTGTCGATGTTCGGTGTCACCACCCCCGCCGTCCAGGCCATCACCGAAGGACTGGCCGATGACTACGACTGCCTGGTCTTTCATGCCACCGGCAGCGGGGGCCGGTCGATGGAGCAACTGGTCGATCAGGGTGACGTTGCCGGGGTGCTGGACATCACCACCACCGAAATCTGCGACCTGATCGTGGGTGGGATGCTCAGTGCAGGTGAAGAGCGGCTCGACAGCATTGCCCGCAGCAAACTCCCTTATGTTGGCTCGTGCGGCGCGTTGGATATGGCGAATTTCTGGGCACCCGATACGGTGCCCGCACAGTTCAAAGGGCGCAATTTCTATCACCACAACGCGCAGGTCACGCTGATGCGGTCCACAGCGGAAGAATGCGCACAGATAGGCGCGTGGATCGGCAACAAGCTGAACGCTTGTGACGGTCCGGTGCGCTTCCTGCTGCCCCTGCGGGGCGTCTCGGCGCTGGATATCGAAGGTGGAGCCTTCCACGACCCGGCAGCCAATGACGCACTGTTTCAGGCGCTGCGCGATACGGTGACACAGACCCCCGACCGACAACTGATCGAGTTGGACATGCACATCAACGATCCCGACTTTGCCGAGGCGGCGATCGCCAATTTCAAAGAAATCTACACCAAGAAGGATACCTGATATGGCAGTCACGGGACGCGCAGACATCCTCAGCCGCTTGCGGGCAAAGATAGCCGCTGGCCAAGTCATCATAGGTGGCGGTGCAGGCACCGGCCTGTCCGCCAAATGCGAAGAGGCCGGCGGCATCGACCTGATCGTCATCTACAACTCGGGTCGCTATCGCATGGCCGGGCGCGGATCTCTGGCGGGCTACATGTCTTACGGCAACGCGAATGAGATCGTTGTCGATATGGGGCGCGAAGTTCTGCCGGTCGTCAAGGACACCCCTGTTCTGGCAGGGGTAAACGCCACCGACCCATTCTGTCTAATGGACAAGTTTCTGGATGATTTGGGGGCAATGGGTTTCGCAGGCGTGCAGAATTTTCCCACGGTGGGCATCATCGACGGCCGCTTCCGGCGCGAACTTGAGGCCACCGGCATGTCCTATGACATGGAGGTCGAAATGATCGCCAAGGCCCATGAGCGCAACCTTCTGACCACGCCATACGTTTTCAGTGCTGACAACGCTGCCGAAATGGCGAAGGCGGGCGCGGATGTCATCGTCGCACATTTCGGTCTGACCACGGGCGGAACCATCGGAGCCGGGGACAGCGCACCGGATATAGCCGAATGCGCACGGCTTTACGACGAATGGGCCGCAGCGGCGCGCGCTTATCGCGACGACCTGATCTTTATCTGCCATGGCGGCCCATTAGCAGAACCCGAGGATGCACAGAAGTTCCTGGACCTCTGCCCGGACTGTCATGGCTTTTACGGAGCATCATCGATGGAGCGTCTGCCCACCGAAAGGGCGATTACAGCTCAGACTGCAGAATTCGGAAAGCTGCGGCGGGGGGTTGAACGCTCTAAAGGGGTCGCATGACGACAAAACACCAACTTGCAGAACTAGTGCGCAATCAAAACACGACCGGAGAATAGGGATGATCGGAAAATTCATGCTTTCGGCGGATACGCCGCAGGAAACGCTTGATTGGGGTAAGTTGAAGTGGATGAGCAGTCCGCCCGCTACAGGCGCCGGACAGCTTACGGTGATTGAGGTCAGCCTGGCTCCGGGCCACGGCCACAATTTTCACAAACACCCCGATCAGGAGGAAGTTATCTACTGCGTCGCGGGTGAGGTCGAACAGTGGCTTGGCAAGGAAAAGCGGGTGATGGGACCAGGGGACTCCGTCTTTATTGGCGCGGATGTGGTCCACGCCACGTTTAACATTGGCGATCACGAAGCGACTCTTCTGGCAATTCTGGGACCATGTGTCGGAGATATGGGGTACGAGATCGAAGATGTCGCGGACAAGGTGCCTTGGAACGGTCTGCGTTAGATTGCAGAAAAAGCGCCTAGGATTTTCGCACAAGAGTGCAGCCTTATCACTTCTGGACTTGGTGAGCAGGTCCAGACGCTGGATGGTGAAGGCCCACAATGCGAGATCATGTTTGGCTGCGTTAGCGGCTGGCACCTGTCGCGAAGCGGTACGACGTTTTCCTCACAGCAACTGCCCTCGACGCTTTGATCGTCTGTTGACTGTGAGCCCTGAGCCTAGCGTCGTTCCTGCCCGGTCCCAAGCACCTTGACCTCCAGCCAGTGGAAGGCAACTGCGATCAGGCCAGCGACCAGAATGTAGAATACCGCCAGCAACAGCAGTGGTTCATAGATGATGAACGTGTCCGAACGCACCCGCGATGAAACTGCATAAATGTCGACAACAGTGATGGTCGCCACCAGAGGTGTCGCCTTCATCTGCAATATGGTTTCGCCGCCCAAAGTCGGCAACACATTGCGGATTGCCTGTGGCAACCAGATGCGGCGGAACATCGTCAGTCTGGGCATGCCGAACGACTTGGCGGCCTCTAGCTGCCCCTTGGCAACACCTTTGAAGGCCCCGCGCATAACCTCGCCCTCGTAGCCTGCATAGGACAGGGTCAACGCCAAAACCGCATAGGGCCAGGCCTGCCGCAGATACGGCCAGAGTTCAGACGAGCGTATCCACGGGAACTGAGGGAACAGTGACCCGAGACCGTAGTACAAAAGCCAAAGTTGAAGCAGCAAGGGCGTGCCGCGAATGATGGTGCAAAACGCTTTGGCCGGGGCAGCAAGATACCAAGGTCCAACAGCCTGCGCCAACCCAAGAGGCACCGCAAGACAGAACCCAAGTACGACCGTGACGACCAGCAGCCAAATTGTCGTCCAAATACCTTGCAAGGCCAGCGGAGCGTATTTCGGCAGCCAGTCCCATTGCAGCGAGACGGCACACCAGATGACGATCCCTGCGAAAATCAGCATCATTACGACGCGATGCGGTTGCATCAGAGATCTAAGACTGATCATTTACTACCCCCTGTCAGAGAGGGCTGGCCACGGCGGGCCCATTTTTCAATCCGGCCGAAAATGACGCCCGAGCACAGGGTGACCATGAGGTACAGAAACCCGGCAGACAAGAAGAAGGTAAAATAGGCGCGGGTGCTGCTGGCGGCTTGTCGGGTTTCAAGGGTCAGTTCGTTGAAGCCAACGACTGCAAGCAGCGCGGTGTCCTTGGTGGCGATCAGCCATAGATTGGCCAGACCGGGCACGGCAAAGCTCATCATCGCTGGTATCGTTACGCGGCGCATGGTCATGAAGGCTGGCATGCCATAGGACTTGGCAGCTTCGATCTGGCCGGGCGGTACGGCCTGAATGGCCCCGCGCAGAATTTCGGTGGCATAAGCCCCCTGAACAACGCCCAGCACCCAGATGCCAGCGGCCACTCCGTTGATCTCGACCCGTCCGCCACCTATGGCTGCGGATATCTTGTTAATAATATCCGACCCTACATAATACAGGATCAGGATCAGGACCAATTCCGGCACAGCCCGGATAACGGTCGTGTAAATGGCAAGAAGATCGCGTGTGACCTTCCCGCCGTATAGTTTGCCATAAGCTCCGAACAGTCCGATCACTAGGCCGAGCGCATAAGCACCAAAGGCGATTTGCAATGAATTGGACAAACCGCGCAGCAGATTGCCGCCCCATCCCGGAGGCGAGAGCGACAGCAGATCTGCGCTCTGCGCCAAACCTAGCGATTCCAGTAGCCCGGTCACGTTAATGGCTTAGTAGATGCTGGCGGAGAAGTAGTTCGAGGTGATCTTTTCATGTGTTCCGTCCGCCAGGATGGCAGCGATACCCCTGTTCAACGCCTCTCGCAGATCATCTTGCCCTTTGCGGACACCGGCCCCAACGCCGCGCCCCAGAATGGCAGGATCATCTTTAACGGCCCCTTTGATTTCACAGCAGGCACCAGCGTCGGAATTCACAAAGTCCGCCATTGCGATGCTGTCGGCCTGTGTGGCGTCGATCCGGCCCGCAAACAGGTCCTGATTAGCTTCGTCCTGAGTTTGATAGACGCGCAGTTCCGCATCTTTGAAGTATTCTTGTGCATAGGCCTGGTGGATGGTCGAAGCCTGCACGCCAACAACTTTGCCCGCTAAGGATTCCGGAGTTGCATCGATATCGATCGACTTATCTGCGACGATGACCGCAGGAGTGTTGTAGTAGGGATCGCTGAAATCAATGGTTTTCAGACGTTCCTCGGTGATCGACATCGAGGCCATGATGGCGTCGATCTGCTGACCCGTCAGCGACGGGATGATACCGTCCCACGCAACCGGAGTGATGACGCAATCAAGTTCGGCCGCCGCGCAAACAGCGTTGATCACGTCGATCTCCCAGCCGACCCAGGTGCCGGAGCTGTCAAGCGACGCGAATGGCGGATAGGGTTCGGCAGCGATGCCAATCTTGACCTCTTCGGCACTGGCGACGCCAGCTGAAAGAAATGCAGCAGCAAGGCTGGATGCAAATATTTTACTGATTTTCATTATGTTACTCCCTGTTGGCTTTGTTTTGTTGGACTATGCGACCGAACTTAGAAACTGCTTCAATCGTTCAGACTTGGGGTTACCGAAAACCTCGGCAGGTGGTCCCTGCTCTTCAATTCGGCCTTGATACAGATAGACGACGTGATTGGCGACTTCGCGCGCAAACTTCATCTCATGGGTCACCAGCAGCATCGTCCGCCCTTCGGACGCAAGATCGCGGATCACGGTCAGCACTTCACCGACCAGTTCGGGATCCAGCGCCGAGGTCGGCTCGTCAAACAACATGACCGAAGGATCTACGGCCAGCGCTCGCGCAATTGCCGCGCGCTGCTGCTGTCCGCCGGATAGATATGCAGGGTAAGTGTCGGCCCGGTCGCCCAGCCCCACGCGCTCTAGCAACTCATGCGCACGCGCGATGGCCTGAGCTTTAGGAACCTTGAGTACGTGCACCGGCACTTCGATCACGTTCTCCAGAAGCGTACGATGGGTCCACAAATTGAACTGCTGGAAAACCATCGCCAGACGGGTGCGTATACGCTCGATCTGTCGACGATTGGACGGGCTGCCATCGTCGTGCATCTCGACCTGCTCGCCACCTATCGTGATCTTGCCCGAACTCGGAGTTTCCAGAAAGTTGATGCAGCGCAACATTGTCGACTTGCCAGATCCCGACCCCCCGATGATTGCGACGACATCGCCTTTATGCGCCGTCAAGGACACGCCTTTCAAAACCTCTAGCGGGCCGAAGGACTTGTGCAGGTCTTCAACCTTAATCGCTTCGTCATTCTCTGTCGTATGATTTACGGGTGTAGCGGCTTTGGCTGCGTCCATATCCAGGCATCTTCTGATTTCAGCTTGCAGTAAGCCCCGAATCTCGTGATTATGCAAGTGTATAATAACTTCATGTCATGGATATGCCCGCGGTGCAGGACGATAGCCGAAAATTTACGCGTGAGTCCGCCGAGCATCGGCGCGAGGCATTGATATTGGCAACTCTGGACCTGATCGCCGAGATGGGGGTGCGTGGCGCAACTGTGCGTGAGATCGCGGCGCGTGCAAACGTGACCCAAGGTTTGATCCGACACTATTTCACCTCGAAAGACGAATTGGTGCACGCGGCCTACGAGCATCATATGAATACGCTGACCGTCAAAACGGCCGCCTATACCGGGGAAGGGACGGCGGTGTCTCGGTTGTCGAACTTTGTCGATGCGTCTTTGCGGCCACCAATTGTCGATCCCAAGGTCGTCGCCCTTTGGGCCGGATTTCTGAACAAGGTCCAGACGGACCCCAAAATGCAACATGTCCACCAGCGCACTTATGACTACTTCCGAGACCATCTCGAAGCGCTCATCGTCGCTGCGCTCAAGGAAACCCGGCGCGATGTGGAACCCTTCGAGGCGAAACAGTTGGCGATCGCGTGCAACGCGGTGATCGACGGCCTCTGGCTGGAGGGCGGTGCGCTTCCGGATGCGTTTGCCGAAGGCCAGTTGCCCCAGATCGGCCTAGACTCGGTCGGCGCAATTCTAGGTATCACGTTGAACAATGAGGCAGCAGAGTCATGAGAACCTCAGCAGTAACAGCTCGGTTGGCGGGTTTGGGTGGCGCCAAATGGAGCGTACACCTGAAAGCCCGCGAACTTGTCAAAGCAGGTGCTGATATCGTCGAGATGGCGATAGGTGAGCCGGATGTTCCTGTGCCCGCCTCTCTGATCGAGACTACGGTACATTCGCTGCATGCAGCGCGGACGGGATATTCCAATGGTCGTGGAGAAGAGGGCCTGTTGGATGCGTTGGCCGAGCGATATTCGCTCCGCCGGGGACGCAGTTTTAAATCTGAAAACATCCTCTGTTTTCCCGGCACGCAAACCGCCCTTTTCGCGGTTATGGCCGGGGTTGCTGAGGCTGGCGACGAGGTTCTGGTCGGCGATCCGATGTATGCCACCTACGAAGGTGTCGTGCGCGCGTCAGGAGCAGACATGGTGCCCGTTCCCTTGCGACCCGAGCATGGATTTCGCCTTCAGGCTGAAGACATCGCCAAACGGATCACGCCGCGCAGCCGTGCGATCTTGCTGACGACGCCGCACAACCCAACCGGTGCGATCCTGACTGCGCAAGAAATTGCGGAGATCGGGCAATTGGCAATCGCGCATGATTTGTGGATCATAACGGACGAGGTTTACGAAGACCTGGTCTTTGAAGGGTCACAATTTGTCTCGCCCCTTGCGTATACGGAATTTGCGGATCGCGTCATCGGAGTTTCATCCATTTCGAAGTCACACGCTGCGCCCGGCTTCCGCAGTGGCTGGTGTGTCGGTCCATCCGACTTCTGCGAGGCACTGCTGCCTTATTCTGAAACCTTGCTGTTCGGAAATCAGCCCTTCATCGCGGATATGACCGAGAAGGCGATCCGTGACGGGTCAGAGGTTGCCTCTGGCATGGCCAAACGGTTCGCGCGCCGGGCCAGTTTGCTGGCGGATCGCTTGGGGGCCGACACTGAACTTGTTGTGCACCGTCCCGAGGCTGGGATGTTCGCACTCATTGATGTTGCGAACACCGGTCTTGATGGTGAGGCCTACGCATGGCGCTTGTTGCAAGCCGGAGTTGCTGTCATGCCGGGCTCGGCCTTCGGCGACAGCCTGAAGAACTGGGTGCGTGTGGCATTGACGATCAGTGACGATGATTTCGCCACCGCCATCACCCGCATTGTTGATCATGCCAACAACATACCGCGTGAGGTCGCATGAGCGCTCTGACAGTTGGGGAAGCTTTGGTCGCAGAGCTTCGGCGCCGAGAGGTGGCCTGTGTGTTCGGTATTCCGGGTGTCCATACCATCGAGCTGTACCGCGGTCTTGCGGCATCTGGCATTCGACATGTTACCCCTCGGCACGAACAGGGCGCAGGGTTTATGGCGGATGGCCATGCACGTGTATCGGGTAAGCCGGGCGTAGCTTTTGTGATAACCGGGCCGGGTTTGACGAATACGCTGACCCCTATGGCCCAGGCACGGTCGGATTCAGTGCCCTTGTTGGTGGTGTCCGGTGTTAACCCGACGGCATCGCTTGGAAAGGGCATGGGGCATCTGCACGAGCTGCCCGATCAACTGAAACTTGCGCAAACAGTCGCGTTGCTTTCTGAACAGGTTTCCGACGCCGATCAGCTGGACCCGGTCGTAGAACGCGCCTTTCAGCGCTTGACCACCGAGCGGCCCGGGCCTGTGCATATCGAGGTTCCCTTGGATGTGGCTGCCCATCCCTATGTCGCGGCGCCCATTGCCCTTTCCCACACCGAGTGTCAGGCAGGTACTGATCTGATCAGTGACGCTGCAAGCCGACTGGCCGAGGCTGGGCGCGTCGTAATTGTCGCCGGTGGTGGTGCAAAGCGCGCAGAGGGTGCTTTGCAAGCGTTGGCCGAAGCGCTTGACGCGCCGGTTGTGCAAACCGTCAACGCCCGAGGCCTAATGCATGGTCATCCGCTGACTGTGCCTGCCAGCCCCAGCTTGCCGGCCGTGCGCAACTTGATTGAAGACGCAGATTGCGTGCTGGCATTGGGAACCGAACTTGGCCCCACCGATTTCGACATGTATGCAACCGGCCAGATGGCAGAGATGCACGGTCTGATCCGGGTGGACCGATGCCGTGATCAACTGGCCCGCCATACAGCCAAGGTTGCGATTCACGGAGATGTCGAACTGGTCGCACCTGTGCTGGCCGCGTCATTGCCAAAAACGGCAAAAAAGGGCGAAGGTGAAATGCGGGCCAAGCTTGCACGCACCGCTGCGTTGGACGAAATTGGCCCGGACTATCGCGAAATAGTTGATATTCTCAATGCGATCCGCGATGCGGTGCCCAATGCGCTTGTGATCGGGGACTCAACCCAACCGATTTATGCGGGTAACCTGTACTATGACCACGACCGTGCGGGTGGCTGGTTCAATGCTGCAACCGGATATGGTGCGCTTGGCTACGGAATTCCTGCGGCGGTCGGAGCTGCAATCGCCGCCCCTTCCACCCCTGTGGTGTGTATTGTCGGGGATGGTGGCGCCCAGTTTTCCCTTCCTGAAATCATGGCCGCCGTCGACGAAAACCTGCCTGTCATCTTCGTGATTTGGAACAATAGCGGGTACGGAGAAATTGCAACGTCGATGAGGGACGTCGGTGTAACAGTGATCGGTTGCAATCCTACGCCTCCCGATTTTGCGGCAACCGCAAAGTCTTTTGGCATTCCGTATTTTGAAGCTCGTGCGGAACCACAAGTGGTCGCGCGAAAGTTACGCGACGCTGTCGCCGTGAAAGGACCGTCCATGATCGAAATCACTGCCGCAAAACTTGCACCCACGAAAGACTGACCCATGACAGACCCCACTTTCGAGTTTTCACGCGCCATCACCCGTCGCCCTGCATCCACAATCGCAAACGGGCTGCGCGCTGAGGATGTCGGCGATCCAGATCTTGATGGGATGTTGGCAGCGCATCAGGCATATGTAGCCACCCTAAAGAGCACGGGTGCAGAGGTGATCGAGCTTGGTCCGCTCGATACCTTTCCAGACGCACAATTTGTCGAAGACACTGCTCTTTGCCTCCCTCAAGGCGTGGTTCTGATGCGGCCTGGTGCGCCATCGCGCATGGGCGAAGTCGCCGAAATGGCTCCGACCCTTCATGACTGCTACGATACGGTACGTGCGATCGAAGGCCCTGGTCATATCGAAGGCGGTGATATTATTGTAACCGGTCGGGAAATTCTGGTGGGCCGATCAGATCGTACCGACGCGGAAGGTGTCGCTGAACTGGCAAGGATAACTTCTGATTGGGGACACAAGCTGCGGGAAGTCTTCACGCCCAAAGGTGTGCTGCACTTCAAAACAGATTGTTCGCTGATGGATGCCGAGACCATCCTGTCCACCCACCGACTGGACGCATCAGGCTGTTTTGACGGCTACCGTGTGTTACATGTCGCCGAAGGAGAAGAAGCCGCTGCCAATGCCATCCGTTTCAACAATCTGGTGCTGATGGCCGCGGGCTTCCCTCGAACGGCCGATATGCTGGACCGCGCAGGCTATGAAGTTGTCGAGATAGACAATACCGATTGTGCCAAGTTGGACGGTGGTATGTCATGCCTGTCTCTAAGGCTTCCCTAGAGGTATCGCCAAGTAGTTCTGTCGCAAACTCTGGCCTATATGTATTGGGCTTGCGTCTAAAGTAACGTCTGTCGACCCAGAAGATGCGTTGCGAATTTGTGTCTAAGCCGACCGGCCATTTCCCTGCGGCATCTTCCGGCGGGGGTAAACCGGCAAGCCATCTGAATCGGTCCCGGCGGCGTTCCGCCCTAGGTTCGGTGAGAGGATGCCGCCGTCGCGCCGGACCTTCTCCAAAACGTGCCAAGAAAAGAAGCTTTGGTAGAAAAGTTGCGATCGTGGGCAAGAATCATATGACGACGACTGCAAAGATCTGGATCAGAATGAAGGGCATGACTTGGATTAATAGTGCGCCGATTACCAAGGTTCGAGCCATTGCCAAGCCAGGTTATCAGCTCGTGGCCCGCGCCAACTGACGGAACAGTTTGCCCGAGTTGAAGTCACACAACGGGCATCCGAATTGAGCAGATCCACATTGGATTTGTTGAAGCGTTAGTCGGGCGTTGCGCCGATTGAAATGATCTGCGTGCACAATGTGGTGGCCGCAGCAAGTGACCGAGCCGTGGTCTGGGCCATGGTCGGCAGGATCATCCATTCCAATGCCCACGCGCTGCCGGATCGTTCCTGTTCATGCACCATAGCATGGTGCATCCCGGACACCTGTACGGCGTTGAACCGCGCCAGTGTCACCAGCAGCTCAGCCAGAATGGGGTTCTGTTTATGTGGCATGGCCGAGGATGTTCCGCCACCGGACAGCCTGATCTCGTCCACACCTTGTTGGGCCATCAGGCAAACATCCTGCCCCATCTTTCCCAGTGACCCCGAGATGCGCGACAGCAGATCGGCATACGCCACCAGTCTGTCGCGGGTGGTGTGCCAGCTTTGATCTGCCACATGCAGCCCAAGGGCATCGGCGATATGCTTCGCAAAATCGTGCTGCGCAAGCCCAATGGTCTGACCATCCCCGACGGGTCCGGCCATTTGCACGCATTCCACGCGCGGGCGCAGGTTGGATAGGCTTTGGCGATAGCTGCGCAGCGGATCGCGCCAGGTTTCGATCCGGTGACCGACCGAAACGGGCAGGGCAGCCTGCATTCGCGTGCGTCCCATGATTTTGCGTCCGCCAAACTGTTCACTTAGATCGCCCAGCACGTCCGACAGCTGCGACAGGCGCGCTTGCAACAGGTTCGTGGTCTCGCGCAAGGTCAACGCTAAGGCCGTGTCCATCACGTCTTGCGAGGTCGTCCCGGTGTGAATGGCTTTGGCCAGTGGTCCTGCATCCGATCTAAGGGCCTGAACCAGTGCTGGTACAGGCAGCCCATCCGCCATGGTGCCAGCGCGCAAGGTATCCATACCGGGCACGGCTTGTTCAATCCATGCGGCAGCAGCGTCTGCTTGGTCGGCGGGGATTTTGCCGGTTGCGCCCAAGCCGCGCGAATACGCGGCCTCGAAGGCCAACATATGGGTAAGTGACCGCTCCGCCGACCAGATCTCTTGTGCCGCGGCATCTCCGAACAGGCCCGAAAACCAGGGGTGCGAGAACAGATCGGTCATAGTCTACGTCCTTATCTTGGGTCGTCCGGCCTAGCGTTAGGCCGCAGCCGAGCGCAGACCCAGAATGGCGCGCGCCTGGTCTACACTCGCAACTGGGCGGTCGTGGGCGTGGCATAGATCGACGGCTCTCTGCACCAGCGCTGCATTGGACGGGGCAAGCGTTTCGCGATCCAGACGCACGTTGTCCTCCAGCCCCGTGCGCACATGCCCGCCCGCCGCGATGGACCATTCGTTCAATTGAATCTGCCCAGCCCCGATCCCGGCGGCGCACCACGGGACGTCTCCGAACAGTCGGTGCACGGTTTTGACGTAGAAGTCGAATACATCTCGATCCACGGGCATAGCATTGCGGACGCCCATGACGAATTGAATATAGGGTGTATCAGGCAATTGTCCCTCGCGGTGCATCCGGGCCGCTTGCAGGATATGCGACAGGTCAAAGGCTTCGATCTCAGGTTTGACGCCGTATTTTACCATCTCGCTGGCCAGCCAGTTCACCAGATCGGGCGGGTTTTCATAAACGCGCGTCGGAAAGTTGTTCGATCCCACCGAAAGCGAGGCCATGTCCGGGGACAGCGGCAGCATACCCCCGCGCGCCTTGCCCGCACCCGAACGACCTCCGGTGGAAAGCTGCACTATCATGCCGGGGCAGTGCGTTTCGATCCCGTCCTTCAGCGCCGCAAACAGGTCGGGGTCCGAGGTGGGTTTGCCCTCGGCGTCGCGCACATGGCAATGAGCGATGGAGGCTCCGGCCTCGAAAGCTTCATGAGTGCTTTCGATCTGCTCCGGCACGCTGATGGGAACGGCCGGGTTATCGGCCTTGGTCGGCACCGATCCGGTGATCGCCACACAGATGATGCAGGGGGTTTGTGAGACAGGATCAGACATCGAAAAACACCGTTTCTGAGGGGCCTTGTAATTGAATATCGAACCGGTAGCCGCCTTCCACCTGTTCCGCGATCAGAGTTTGCCCGCGCACGGGCTGCTCAATCAGGTTCAGTACTGGGTCTGACGCATTTGCCGCCATTTCATCGGGGAAATAAAGCCGGGTGTTGAGGCCTACGTTGATCCCGCGTGCAACGAGCCACAAGTTGATATGCGGGGCCATCACTGTACCGGTTTGGTCTGTCACGGGGCCCGGTTTGATTGTGTCGAACGCCCATTCCCCCGTGTCGAAATCCGGTATTACACGGCCCCAGCCACGAAAGCCCGGATCAACAGAGCCCTGACTGGGATAGACGCCATTTGCATCCGCCTGCCATGTTTCAATCAGTACATCCTTGACCGGCGCGCCGGTTCCGTCGCGCACCACACCGCGCACAGTGATCTTCGTCCCTGACGCATCTGGACCCGCGATGTCACGGCCCAACTCGTGCCGGTAGATATCAAACCCGGCGTCTCCGGGGGCCAGCCCGATATGCACATAGGGCCCCGCGGTCTGTGAGGGCGTTTCCTTGAGATAGTCCAGCTTTTGCACCATGGTTAGTTCCCCTCGGGCCGGTTTTCAAAATAGGTCGACCGCAGCCCGCGCAGCACGATGTCGAATTTATAGGCAAGACAGTCGAAGGGAACGGAGGCGTAGATATCCAGCGCGGCCACCAGTTGGTCAATCGCGCGCGGGTCGGGGATCGTGTTGATGATCGGGCACTTGGCAATCAGCGGGTCGCCTTCAAAGTAAAGCTGCGTGATCAGGCGCTGAGCAAAGCTGGTTCCGAAGACTGACACGTGAATATGCGCAGGCCGCCAGCTGCTGACCCAGTTGCGCCAAGGATAAGCGCCGGGTTTGACGGTGCGAAACTGGTAGTAACCCTGATCATCGGTCAGCGTTCGACCGCAGCCGCCGAAATTCGGGTCGATGGCGGCCAGATAGGTATCTTTCTTGTGACGATACCGCCCGCCTGCATTGGCCTGCCAGATCTCGACCAGAGTATTGGGCACCGGGCGGGCGTTTTCATCCAGCACCCGTCCGTGCAGCAGTATACGTTCACCCACCGGATCACCGGTTGTTGCGAAATTGCGCAGCAAGTCATTGTCCAGCGGGTCGATGTCACTATGGCCAAAGGTCGGGCCGGACAGCTCGCTTGCGGTCCCTTCCAGTGACAAGAGTGGCTGTTTCGGAGACCGTGTCACGCTGGTTTTATAGTTGGGGTCCAAGGCTTGCGGATGCCAGGCCCGGTCGCGTGGGAAAAGCTGGGTCATTCCGCCATGTCCTCCATCTCGGAAAAGGTTTGTTTGGCAAGGGCAATGGCCCGATTGGCACAGGGAACGCCTGCATAGACGGCGGCGTGCAGGAAAGCCTGAAGGATATCGTCTTTCGAAGCCCCGGTATTGGCGCAGGCGCGCACATGCATGGGGATCTCGTCAAAGTTCCGCGTCGCGGCCAGCAGCGCCAGCGTGATCATAGACCGTTCGCGCGGGGTGATCGTGTCGTCCGCCCACAGCGTGCCCCACGCAGTTTCGGTGATCATGTCCTGAAACGGCGTGTCAAAGGCGGTTTTGCGCGCTTCGGCGCGATCCACATGGGCGTCGCCCAGAACCTTGCGGCGCACGGACATGCCGGTTGCATGGCGATCCATCGCGTTCCCCTTTTCGTCGGTCATCTTCAATAGGGCAACCCTACATAGTTTTCGGCCATCGCCTTTTGCGCGGCTTCGTTGCTGCGCAGAAAGTCAATCTCGGCCCGTTGCATTTTGAGGTCAAATTCGGATTGGTCGGGAAAGCGGTGCAGAAGTGATGAAAACCACCAACTGAACCGCTCGGCCTTCCAAACCCGCGCCAGAGCGTTTTGTGAATAAGCGTCGATCCCGGCTTCAGACCCGTCGCGGTAATAGTCCTTCAAACCTTGAAAAAGGTAGTGCACGTCCGAGGCTGCCGTATTCAGCCCCTTGGCCCCGGTCGGGGGCACGATGTGCGCCGCATCCCCGCACAGAAACAGCCGCCCCCAGCGCATCGGCTCGGTCACGAAGGAACGCAGTGGCGCGATGGATTTTTCGATCGACGGACCGGTTACAAGGCGATCGGCATATTCCTGTGGAATGCGGCGTTTCAGCTCGGCCCAAAAGGCGGCATCGGTCCAATCTTCGGGGTGATCGGACAGGGAGCATTGGATGTAGTAACGGCTGAGCGCCTCGTTGCGCATGGAGCACAGCGCAAAGCCACGATGGGACGAGGCATAGATCAATTCGTGATGCACAGGCGGGGTTTCGGACAGAATGCCCAGCCAACCAAAAGGATAGATCTTTTCGTATTCACGCCGGATCGACAGCGGAATGGTTTGGCGGCTGACCCCGTGAAATCCGTCGCAACCCGCGACGAAATCCGCATCGATGCGCTGATCTTGCCCATCGGCGGTGAAGGTCACATAGGGGGCGTCGGTTTCGGCGTCATGAATGGTGACGTTTTCGGTGTTGAAGATCAGCGCGCCACCTGCGGCTTCGCGCGCGTCATAGAGGTCGCGGGTCACTTCGGTCTGGCCGTAAACCAGAACCGGGGTGCCGGTATGGTGCTGGAAGTCGACTCGGAAGCAATCCTCTTCGACCGCGATCAATGTGCCGCTATGTTCAATTGCCTCAGCGTGCAGGCGCGCGCTGACGCCTGCCTGATCCATCAGGTCGACAAAGCCCTGTTCCAGCACACCGGCGCGGATGCGTCCCAGCACATAGTCCTTTGTTCGACGTTCCAGAACGATGCTGTCGATTCCCTGCGTTGCGAGAAGCTGTGACAACAGCAAACCTGACGGCCCGCCGCCGATCACAAGAACTTGTGTCCGCATCTGATCCTCCTGTCCCCGCTGCGCAGGATTGCATTGCAGACAGGGTTTCGCAACGCATGGATGCCAGCATACCGTTGCGATTAAAGCATAAGGGGGCCATACATGACCCTATGCGATTGCCGGATACGGACCGTGCAGGTTCAAAGGCTTTGACCTTGCGACAAAAACAGCGACAAAAAAGTTGCGATATTATGCATGTTATGCATTAAACTGCATCATGGCGCACCGCGCAGAGGAGGAGGAACCAATGAAGATCAAACGCACGCTCATCGGGGCGTTGGGGGCTTTGACCCTTGGCATGGGAACGGCGGCAAACGCGGCCGAGTATGAATTCAACCTGCAAAGCTTCTTGCCTGCGCAGGCGACGATTCCATCGAAAATCATCGACGTCTGGGCCGACAAGATCGAAGAGGATTCGGGCGGACGCATCGAAATCACCCGCTATCCCTCGATGCAACTGGGCGGCAAGCCGCCGGAACTTCTGGATCAGGTGATCGACGGCGTGATTGACATGACCTGGAACGTCATCGGTTATACGCCGGGCCGCTTCCCGTCGACCGAAGTGTTTGAGTTGCCCTTCCTGGTGAATGACGCCAAGCCCGCTTCGGCCGCGTTCTGGACCTTGCTGGAAGAAGACATCGCCGCGCGTGAATTCTCGGACGTTAAGGTTCTGGGTGGCTGGGTCCACGGCCCCGGCATGATCCACGCCAACAAAGAGGTTCTGACACCAGACGA
The DNA here is from genome assembly GCF_056542685.1 of Ruegeria sp. AB6. Taxonomy (NCBI): domain Bacteria; kingdom Pseudomonadati; phylum Pseudomonadota; class Alphaproteobacteria; order Rhodobacterales; family Roseobacteraceae; genus Ruegeria; species Ruegeria sp. AB6. The sequence goes on from NZ_JBQGAD010000004.1 coordinate 331,105, forward strand.
TTTCAACGGCATGAAAATCCGTGGCGCCTCGCGTCAGGTCAATGCCTTGCTCAGCACATTGGGCGCGACCCCGGTGGGTATGCCTGTGCCCGCGGTGCCCGAGGCGCTGTCCAAGGGTGTGATCGACGGCACGACCATTCCGTGGGAAGTGACCAAGGCGCTGAAAGTGCCGGAACTGGTGGAAAATCACACCGAATTCACCGGGCCGATGATGTATACCGTGACCTTCGTTCTGGCCATGAACAAGGATAAATACGCCGCACTGCCGGATGACCTAAAAGCTGTCATCGACGACAACTCGGGTTTGAAGTTTTCCATGTTCGCAGGCGAAGTCCAGCAGGCCTATGATGAGCCCGCACGTGAAATCGCGCTGGATCGCGGCAATAACGTGGTGACTCTGGACGCCGAACAATCCGCCGCCTGGGCCGAGGCCGCACAGCCTGTCTATGACACCTGGCTGTCCGAGATGAACGAAAAGGGCATTGACGGTCAGGCCCTGATCGATCGGGCCAAAGCGTTGATGAACGAGTACGGCAGCTAAGCCGGACCTTCCGCGCGGCGCAGTCTGAGCGCCGCGCGGTATTTACACCAAAATCTGCATCGGCACCGTTGGTGGAGGGGATATGCACCAAACGATAGAAAAGCTGGCGCGCGGCATGGCATTGCTGGGCGGGGCGGTTCTGACGGCTTTGATCTTGTTGATCTGTATCTCGGTTCTGGGCCGGTCCCTCAATACATTGCTGCATGGGTGGCTCGGGCAGGTTGCACCGGGCTTTTCCGAATGGGCGCTAGGGTTGGGCGTCGGGCCCATCAATGGCGATTTTGAGATTGTCGAGGCGGGTGTGGCCTTTGCTATCTTTGCTTTTCTGCCGCTCTGCCAGTTGAATTCGGGTCATGCGGTCGTGGATATTTTTACCTCGAAACTATCGCCTCGGGTTGACCGTATCTTGCGGATGTTGGCCGAGGTGGTCTTTGCCGCCGTTTTGTTACTGATAGCGGTGCAGTTGTTTGGGGGCATGATGGCGAAGCTACGGTTTGGCGAGAATACGTTTATCCTGCAATTCCCCGTCTGGTGGGGTTACGCCGCCAGCTTTTGCGCAGCCGTAGTGGCGGCGGTCGTTGGTCTTTATATGGCGGGCATCCGCATCCGCGAATGCGCGACAGGAAAGGAACTCCTGCCGTGAGCGATCTCGCCATCGGGTTGCTGTCCTTTCCCGCTCTGCTTTTGTTGATTTTCGCCCGCGTGCCGATTGGGTTGGCAATGTTCGTCACCGGTCTGGTCGGCATCGTGACCGTCACCGGAAACCTGAACATTCCGTTGGGCCGGTTGAAATCCGAGACCTACACGACCTTCTCCAGCTACTCGCTGTCGATTGTGCCGATGTTCCTGCTGATGGGGTATTTTGCCACACTGGGCGGGATGTCTACGGCCTTGTTTAAGGCTGCCGAGGGCTTTCTGGGTCACCGCAGGGGCGGCGTGGCCATGGCCGCGATCGGAGCTTGCGCGGGGTTCGGGGCGATCTGCGGATCGTCGCTTGCAACGGCGGCCACGATGGGGCGCGTGGCGCTGCCTGAGTTACGTCGGTATGGCTATGCCGGTGGCTTTTCTACCGCCACGCTGGCCGCAGGGGGGACGTTGGGTATTCTAATCCCGCCTTCGGTCGTGTTGGTGATCTACGCGATCCTGACCGAACAGAATATCGCCAAGCTGTTTCTGGCCGCATTTATCCCCGGCGTTCTGGCGGCTTTGGGTTATGTGATTGCCGTCTCGGTCTATGTGCGCCTTTACCCAGACAGCGCCGGAACCCGTCCTGCCGTGCCCTACCGTGAACGGTTTCGGTTGTTGCTGGACGTTTGGCCCGTGCTCGTTGTCTTTGGCGGCGTTGTTGGTGGCATTTATGCGGGGTGGTTCACGCCCACGGAAGGCGCCGCTGTAGGGGCGGCTGGAACTGGCTTGATCGCGCTTGCGAATGGGGGGCTGACATGGTCGACGCTGAAAGACAGTTTCACCACCACAGCCAAATCCACCGCGATGATCTTTTTCATCATTCTGGGCGCGGGGTTTTATAACGGGTTTCTGGCGCTGACGAATGTGCCGCAGGAACTGGCGAATTTCGTGTTGAGCCAGGGCTTCAGCCCCTGGGCAATTCTGGCTCTGATCCTAGTGTTTTACCTGATCCTGGGCTGCGTAATGGATAGCCTCAGCATGATCCTGTTGACGATTCCCATCTTTTACCCGGTCATATCTGTGCTGGATTTCGGCTTGGTCGACCTGATCGCGATGCAACATGATGCAGCCCGTGCTGCGATGGCCGGAGCTGCCGACATCGCTCCTGAGATTCTTGCTGAAGTCGAAGCCCTGATGGCTTCGGGGGCCGAGATTAGTCGCGATTTGCAGAAAGAGATCGATATCCGCATCACACAAGGCATGGCGGACCGCATCGCCGAAGAGCGCACAGCCATCTGGTTCGGTATCCTCGTGCTGATCGTAGTAGAGGTAGGGTTGATCACGCCGCCGGTCGGGATGAATCTGTTTGTGATCAACACGATGGACCGTGAAACCCGCATGACCGAGACCTACAAGGCCGTGCTGTTCTTTGTCGGATCTGACATCCTGCGTGTTGTCCTTTTGGTGCTGTTCCCGGCGATCACCCTATTCCTGATCCCATTTGGCTGACCTTTGCTGAGTTGTGCAAGAAAATGCACAAACGCAAAAAACACTGTTGCAAACATATCCGGGAGATGTGCATTATAACGCATATTTCAGGCGTCGAGGCGGAATTTTCCAAAAACCTCGATTCGAATGATCCCCGAACGAGGCGACCCATAGGGGAGATGGGTCGCGCAGCAGGGTGATTGTTTTTCCGGCAAGCAGCCGCTGGCCTGTCGAGGGGAGGAGGAACCCGTGTCAGAAAACCAGAATGCAGCCCTTTGGTTTGTGGATCGTCACCTGCGCGAAGGGCGCGGTGACAAAGTGGCATTTCACGAGGCCGACGGACAGCAACGCACCCTGACCTATCGCGCCTTGGCCGAGGAAAGCGCACGGTTTGCGGGCGCGCTGGCGCGCCATGACGTGCGCCGGGAAGAGCGCGTCGCGATGGTCGTGCTGGATCAGATCGAATTTCCGATCCTGTTCTGGGGCGCGATAAAGGCCGGGGCCATTCCCGTGCCGATCAACACATTGCTATCCGCGCCGGTTTACGCCGCGACCCTGAACGATAGCCGCGCGACGGTCCTGATCGTATCGGCCAAGATGTGGGACACGGTCGCACCTGCGATCCAAGGCAACACAAATCTGCGGCAGGTGATTGTCATAGGCGACGCGCCCGATGGCACCACCAGCCTTGAGGCGTTCATGGATGGGGCCACGCCAGTGGAAACCGTTACGTCGGAAAGTGATGAGGCCGCGTTCTGGCTCTATTCCTCGGGCTCGACGGGTTTGCCCAAAGGTGTGCGCCATGTGCAGTCCAGCCTTCGGGCTACCGCCGACACATTCGGGGCGCAGGTGCTGGGTATCCGGGAAGAGGACGTGGTGTTCTCGGTCGCCAAGCTGTTCTTTGCTTATGGGTTGGGCAACGGGCTGACCTTTCCGCTGTCGGTTGGGGCAACGACGATCCTGCTGGGTGGCCGCCCAACGCCGGATGTGGCGTTTCAGATCATCGCCGCGCACAAGCCGACGCTGTTTTGCGGCGTGCCCACCTTCTTTGCCGCGATGAATGCGCGGTTCGAGGCGGGCGATCTACAAAGCGAACCAAATCTGCGCCTGTGTACATCGGCTGGCGAGGCGCTGCCGCGTGAGGTGGGCGAAGCATGGGAGAAGAATATGGGCGCGCAGATCGTAGATGGCGTGGGCTCTACCGAGATGCTGCATATCTTCCTGTCAAACCGGCCCGGCGACATTGTCTATGGAACCTCCGGCACGGCAGTGCCGGGCTATGACGTGCGTCTGGTCGACGAAGCCGATCACGAGGTGGGCGATGGCGAAGTGGGCGAGTTGCTGGTGCGGGGTCCTTCCTCTGCCGAAAGCTATTGGAACCGGCGCGAGAAATCGCGCGCGACTTTCGAAGGGCATTGGACCCGGACCGGCGACAAGTATGAGCGCACAGCCGAGGGTCGCTATATCTATTGCGGGCGCACGGATGACATGTTCAAGGTGTCCGGCATATGGGTCAGCCCGTTCGAGATTGAACAGACGCTGATCGAACATCCCGCCATTCTGGAGGCCGCGATTGTGGCCCATGCCGACGAGCAAGGCTTGGACAAGCCCCGCGCCTTTGTCGTTCTGAAAGATGGTCAAAGCGCGGATGCGATCGGGGATCTGAAGGACTTTGTCAAAGACCGGATCGGCAAGTGGAAATATCCGCGCTGGGTCGAGGTGGTGGACGATCTGCCCAAAACCGCAACCGGCAAAATCCAACGTTTCAAACTGAGGGAAACCGCATGATCTGGCAGGATGGCGGCTCGGGCCGCATGGATGTGAACGGCAGGGAATTGGAATACGGCATCTGGGGCCCTGCGCCACAGGATGCGCCGACCATCGTGATGCTGCACGAAGGGCTGGGGTGTTTAGCGATGTGGCGGGATTTCCCGGCCGAGATTTCGGCGGCAACCGGTTTTGGTGTTCTGGCCTATTCCCGTGCTGGCTATGGCCAATCCGATCCAGCAGAATTGCCGCGCCCGCTGGACTACATGACCGTCGAAGCGCAGCAGGTTCTAGGTCCCGTTCTGGATCAGGCTGGCATTCAGCGGGCGGTTCTGCTGGGCCATTCCGACGGTGCGACGATTGCGGCGATCTATGCGGGTTCGGTTTCGGACCAGCGGGTGCGGGGGCTAATCCTGATGGCGCCGCATTTCTTTACCGAAGAGATGGGGTTGGCTTCGATTGCCGCCGCGCGGGAGGCGTTTGATACCGGCGACCTAGCAGGGCGGCTGGCGTCTTATCACCGCGACCCGGCGGCGATGTTTAATGGCTGGTGTGATGCGTGGCTGGACCCCGGTTTCCGCAACTGGAACGTGGCGGATGTCATCGACTACCTGCGCATTCCGACGCTTGCGATTCAGGGGCGTGATGATCAGTATGGCACACTGGCTCAGATTGCCGAGGTTGAAACCCGCAGCTATGCCCCGGTCGAAACAGCCATACTGGACAATTGTCGACACGCCCCTCAATTTGATCAACCCACAGCAACCCTGACAGCAATCGCAGAGTTCACCGCCCGGCTTGAGCGGTTGGAACAGGCAATGCCTGAAATGGCATGATCAGCGACTGTTGGCCACCACACGCTTACGTACCGGGTCAGACAGAGCGTCACCCCGAAGGTCTGTTTGACCCTCTGAAAACCGGCCTGTCGGATGTTGCGCCGTCTGATCTGGTGGGTACATCTGCCTGGACCAGCGGCTTGGCCTTTCTGAGCGAAGGGTATTTTTGGGAGGCGCATGAGGTGCTCGAGGCCGTCTGGCTGGCCTGCCCGCCCAATTCGCCAGAACGTCTGATGGTGCAGGCGGTTATTCAATACGCAAACGCCTGTCTGAAAGGCCGGATGGGGCAGCCTCGCGCGATGGCGCGTCTAATGACCTTATCCGACGATCTGGCTCGCGAGGCGATGGACCGGGCAGGAGGGGCTGTTCTGGGTTTGCATGGTGAAATGTGCAAGATAATGCACAGAATAGTAGAATTGGGGGATGAGAAGGGCAAAAAATGTATCTAGAAGATGCGTTATTTTGCACTCATTCCTTTACTCGATACATGCAGCGCACTATTCTGCATGACTGAACTTAGGAGTTGCACATGACCAAGGTCATCAATTTTCAGACCGATCCATCGCAATATCGCCACTGGCGGGTGGAATATGATGGGCCGGTTGCGAACCTGTTTATGGATGTCGACGAGGATCAGGGATTGTTCGAGGGGTATCAACTCAAGCTGAACTCTTACGATCTGGGCGTCGATATCGAACTGGCCGATATCGTGCAACGGATGCGCTTTGAGCACCCCGAGGTGAAAGTGGTTGTCATGCAATCCGGTAAGGACCGGGTGTTCTGCGCGGGCGCGAATATCCGCATGCTCGGGGGGGCTGCCCACAGCCACAAGGTGAACTTCTGCAAATTCACCAATGAGACGCGCAACACCTACGAAGCCGCCGAAAAAGACAGTGGCCAGAAATATATTGCTGCCGTCAAAGGCGCCTGCGCCGGGGGTGGTTATGAGCTGGCGCTGGCCTGCAACCACATCATGCTGACCGATGACAGCACCTCCTCGGTCGCACTGCCCGAGGTGCCGCTGCTAGCGGTTCTGCCCGGCACGGGTGGGCTGACGCGGGTGACGGACAAACGCAAGGTGCGGCGCGATCTGGCCGATGTGTTCTGCTCGACCGAAGAAGGGGTCAAAGGTAAGCGGGCACTGGATTGGCGTCTGGTGGATGAGGTCGTGCCGAACTCCAAGTTCGACGCCACCGTGCAAGAACGTGCCCGCGAATTCGCCGCTGCGATGTCCAAGCCGGATGCTGCCGGGGTTGTTCTGGGTCCGATGGACAAGACGGTCGGCGAAGATGGCTCGGTCACGTATAGCCTGATTGAAGTGGCTGTTGATCGGGATGTCCGCAAGGCGACCGTAACGATCAGCGGCCCGGATGCCGACGCGCCGCAGGACATGGCCGCGTTCACGGCGCAAGGGGATCAGGCCTATCTGTTGCGGCTGGCACGCGAACTGGACGATGCCATCTTGCATCTGCGCCTGAACGAAATGGAGTTGGGCCTGCTGGTCTTCCGCACCCAAGGCGACCCCGAGCTGTTTCAGGCGCATGAGGCGCTGTTGCTGGCCAATCGCGATCACTGGTTGGCTAATGAGGTGCTGCAATATTGGAAGCGCCTACTGAAACGGATCGACGTCACTTCGCGGTCGATGTCCGCGCTGGTCGAACATGGCTCGTGCTTTACGGGTGTTCTGGCCGAAATCCTGTGGGCGGTGGATCGTACGTATATGATGGAAGACGAGTTCGAGGGCGACAATCGTCCCTTGGCGACGGTCACTTTGACCGATGCCAATTTCGGACCTTTGCCTATGGGCAATGATCTGACCCGGCTTGAAACCCGGTTCTATGGCACGCCCGATGCGGCTGGCCAGATGGAAGACCATAAAAACACCGCGCTGGATGCCGAAGCCGCCGACGAGTTGGGCCTTGTGACGATGATCCTGGATGACATCGACTGGGAAGACGAGATCCGCATCTTCGAGGAAGAGCGCGCCTCGTTCAGCCCTGATGCGATGACCGGGATGGAGGCGAACCTGCGTTTCGCCGGTCCCGAAACCATGGAAACTCGCATCTTTGGCCGCCTGACCGCGTGGCAGAACTGGATTTTCAACCGTCCCAATGCGGTGGGTCCCGATGGCGCGTTGCAACGGTACGGCACCGGGTTGCGCGGCGAATATGACATGGAACGTGTGTGACAGGTTCCCCCCGAGCTTCATCAGGAGAAAGACATGCTAGACGTCATCAACGTAAGTTACGACACTCAGATCCCCAACAATGTCGGCCTGAGCCAGGACCGCAAGGTTCTGAAAGCGCTTGAGAAATGGCATCCCGGCTATATCGACTGGTGGAACAAGCTGATCCCGCAGAATTTTCAGGACTCGATGGTTTACCTGCGGACCGCCGTCAGTGTTGACCCCAAAGGCTGGGCCAAGTTCGACTATGTGAAAATGCCGGAATACCGCTGGGGCGTTTTGCTGGCCCCGCAGGTTGAAGAGCGCATCATTCCTATGGGTGAGCACAAGGGCGAAAAAGCGTGGCAAGAGGTGCCGGGCGAATACCGCAACATGCTTAAACGTTTGATTGTCATTCAGGGCGATACCGAGCCGGGCTCGGTCGAACAGCAGCGGTTCTTAGGTCTGACCGCGCCATCGCTTTATGACATGCGGAACCTGTTTCAGGTCAACGTGGAAGAAGGCCGTCACCTGTGGGCGATGGTCTATCTGCTGCAGAAATACTTTGGCAAGGATGGCCGGGAAGAGGCAGATGACCTGCTAATCCGGTCCTCGGGCTCCGAAGAAGCGCCGCGGATGCTGGGCGCCTTTAACGAAGAAACACCCGATTGGCTATCCTTCTTTATGTTCACCTATTTCACTGACCGAGACGGCAAGATGCAGCTGGAAAGCCTTGCGCAATCTGGGTTTGACCCGCTCAGCCGGACCTGTCGCTTTATGCTGACCGAAGAGGCCCACCATATGTTCGTGGGCGAAACCGGTGTCAGCCGTATCGTGCAACGCACCTGCGAGGCGATGAACGAGGCCGGTTTGACCGACCCCTACGATATCGGCAAAGTACGCGATCTGGGCGTGATCGACCTGCCGACGATCCAGAAAAAACTGAACCTGCACTACTCGCTGTCGCTGGACCTATTCGGACAGGAGGTCTCGACCAATGCCGCGAACGCCTTCAACGCGGGTATCAAGGGCCGGTATATGGAGAACCGTATCGACGACGACCACATGCTGCAAAGCGACACTTATACAGTGAAATCCATTGTTGATGGGGCGATCGTGACGCAGGATGTGCCCGCGCTGACGGCGATCAACATGCGGTTGCGCGACGACTATGTCCGCGATGCCTCGGGCGGCGTCGGGCGTTGGAACAAGATCATTCAGAAAGCCGGGATCGAGTTCAATCTGGCCCTGCCAGACGAGGCGTTCCACCGTCAGATCGGCGTCTTTGCCGCGATCAAGGCCAATCCCGAAGGTGATATCATCTCTGAAGCGGAATGGGCCGCGAATGCCGACAAATGGCTGCCGTCCAAGGAAGATGGGGCCTATATCCAGTCGCTTATGGTGCCGTGCTATGAGCCCGGCAAATACGCAGGCTGGATCTCGGCCCCGAAGGTCGGGATCGACAATAAGCCCGGCGATTTCGAATATGTGAAACTGCACATGGCTTGATCTTGGGCCTGTTTGGCAGGGTAGTGGGGACCCCCTCTGCCCGCCGCATCTTGCCAGCCAACGCGGGAAGGACATGGATGATGGCAGCGGAACGTTCCGCACTCAGCGCAGACAAGGCCGAGATACAGCCCAATCACTCGGTGATCCGGGGGCGTTGTCTTGGCTGTGACACCTGCACCGGAATCTGCGCTGCACTTATCGACGCCATGACCCTTCCCGCCCTTATCCAGCGACGGCATAAATCATGAACAAACCCATCAAACAGCACCTGATCGACCCGGAAATCTGTATCCGTTGTTACACGTGCGAGATGACCTGCCCCGAACAGGCCATCGAACATGACGACAACAACGTGGTTGTAAACGCCGACCTGTGCAATTTCTGCATGGATTGCATCCCGGTCTGTCCGACCGGCTCAATCGACGAATGGCGCGTGGTGACCGAACCTTACAGCCTGGAACAGCAATATGAGTGGGAGGAGTTGCCGGAACAGGAGGATCTGGGCTCGGATGACGCCGACACCGGGATAGAGGCGCTGGATGATGCGATGGCCGCGTTGCTGGCCGATGCCCATAAGGGTGCTGGTGGCAAGTCCAAGGCCCCGGCCACGGCATCGAAACCCACGATCAACCTGTACAATTTGGGTAAACCTGTTCAGGCCGTTGTGCAGGGTAATTACCGCCTGACCGAGGCGTCCTCGGACAGTGATGTGCGCCATATCATTCTGGATTTTCAAGGTCACCCTATGCCGGTTCTGGAAGGCCAGTCGATCGGGATCATTCCGCCCGGAACCACAGGCGAGGGGCAACCGCATCTGCCGCGGCTCTATTCCGTGTCCAGCCCGCGGGATGGCGAACGGCCCGGTTTCAACAATGTCTCACTGACCGTCAAACGCGAAGAGGGCGGCGTTTGCTCGAACTATGTCTGTGATCTGAAAAAGGGTGATGCGGTCAATGTCACAGGTCCATTCGGGTCGACCTTTCTGCTGCCTGATGATCCCGACGCACGTATCTTGATGATTTGTACCGGCACCGGCTCGGCCCCGATGCGCGCCTTTACCATGCGCCGTCAGCGCAAGGTGGGCACGATCCACGGTGGCATGACGATGTTCTTCGGGGCGAGAGCGCCCGACAGTTTGCCCTATTTCGGGCCGTTGCAGAAAGTGCCCAAGACGCTGTTGGTTCAGCACCTGGTATTCAGCCGGCAAGAGGGTCAGGACAAGGAATATGTTCAGGACAGGATGCTGGCCAAACGGGACATCGTCGCCGACTTACTGCAAGACTCCAACAGCTATGTCTATATCTGCGGCCTTAGGGATATGGAGGACGGGGTTGAGCAGGCCCTGACCGAAATTGCGGCGGGCGTAGGGCAGGACTGGACCGCGCTACGGGACCAGATGCGCGACGCCGGTCGGTACCACGTGGAGACGTATTGATGTCGGCCCGGCCAGCCTCGGCCTATCGACATGATATACGGGTGACATGGGGCGATTGCGACCCAGCCCGCATCGCTTATACCGGGCGCCTGCCATGGTTCACGCTGGATGCGATCAACGCCTGGTGGGAAGAGCATCTGGGTCAGGGCTGGTACCAGCTGGAACTGGACCGCAATGTCGGCACGCCCTTCGTCCGACTTGAGATGGACTTCAAAGCGCCGGTCACGCCCCGGCACACGCTGGCCTGTCACGTATGGCCCAGTCGGTTGGGCACATCCTCCATCACGTTTCGCGTCGATGGCGAACAGGACAGCCAAATATGCTTTTCGGCCCAAACGGTCAGCGTCTTCATCGTGGCGGACGCGTTTGAAAAACGCCAACCGCCGCAGGATATCCAAGACCTGTTGGCTCCGTTTTTGCATGACGCCGGGCAGACCGGGACATAACCGTTTTCCTTTTTGGTCCGGCGAACGTATTGTGCATTATTATACACATTCGGAATTGCGGAACATGGCGGAAATTACAACCTTCAGCGGGGTGTCGACCCAGATCGACACGGAATCCGAGATCGAACGCAGCATCTCGGCGCTGATGGTGCAGGTGGGCGAACGGGTCCGGAGCGCGCGTGAACGCAAGGGCATTTCTCGTCGGGTTCTGTCCGAAAGCTCGGGCGTGTCACAGCGCTATCTGGCGCAGCTTGAATCCGGGACGGGGAATATATCGATCGGGTTGCTGCAACGTGTGGCGCATTCGTTGGATCACCGGATCGAGTGGTTCGTGGGTGCCGAAGACCCGTGGAACTCCACCAGCCTGCGCGTGGCCGAATTGTTCTCTGCCGCCGACAGCGAAACGCGTGATCAGGTGTTGCAGGCCCTTTCACCCGACAGCGATCAGGCGGGTCGGGCACAGCGCGTCTGTCTGATCGGGTTGCGTGGTGCCGGGAAATCGACGCTGGGCAAACGGGCCGCTGAACAACTGGATGCGCCGTTTCTGGAGCTGAACAAGGAAATCGCCCTGCACGGCGGAATGCCGATTGATGAAATCCTCGCCCTTTACGGGCAAGAAGGGTACCGCAAGCTTGAGGCTGGATCGCTGGACCGAGTGATCGAAAACTATGACCGCGTGATCTTGGCCGTGGCCGGTGGCATCGTGTCCGAGCCTGAAACGCTCAACAAGTTGCTATCCAGTTTCCATACGATCTGGCTGAAGGCCTCGCCGCAGGAGCATATGGACCGGGTGCGCGCGCAGGGTGATGAGCGGCCCATGGCGGGCAATGCCGACGCGATGGAGCAGCTGACTTCGATCCTTGCCAGCCGCGAGGTTCTTTATGCGCAGGCGCGGTTCATGCTGGACACGTCGGGGCGGGCGCTGGACCAGTCGCTGGATGAATTGGTGACGATGATCCGGACGCAAAAGCTGTTGGAAGCGTGACCTAGGTTTATATCCTTACATAAGTGAACTATAACGCAGAAGGAGCCGATGATGGCCGTGGATGTCTGGCGTCAGGGGGCCGTCGGTTTTGTCAGGCTGAACAACCCGCCTGTGAATGCCATCGGTCTCAGCGTTCGGCAGGGCCTGTGGGATGCGTTGGCTTGGGTTCAGGCACAGAAAGGTCTGTCGCGGGTGGTGCTGCATGGATCGCAGCGCGCCTTTGCTGCGGGCGCGGATGCGCGAGAGTTTGACGCACCACCGGTTGCGCCGCATTTGCCGGAAATTTTGAATGGGATCGAGGCCTCGGACGTGCTGTGGGTTGCGGCGATCACGGGGGTTGCGTTGGGCGGTGGGTGTGAGCTGGCGCTAGCCTGCCGCTATCGGATCGCGGCGCCGGGTGTCCGGATTGGCCTGCCCGAGGTTACGCTGGGCGTGGTGCCCGGCGCGGGCGGCACGCAACGCTTGCCGCGCCTGATCGGGATTGCGGCGGCGGTTGATTTGATTGCAACCGGCAAACCCGTACCCGTTAAAGAGGCCGAAGCCTTGGGGCTAGTGGACGGTATCGCAGAGGACCCGGTGGATGTTGCGCAGCATCTGGATGTAGGCACGCTGGAGCTGTCTTTACCGCCCGGATTACGGGACCGGCCCGCCGCAGATGATACGGCGATTGCGGCTGCGCGCGCCGATGTCGCGCAGCGGATGCCCCACCAGATCGCGCCGCCAAAGGCGATTGATCTGGTGGCCCTGTCCGCCACAACTCCTTTGTCGGACGCAATGGCCCAAGAACGCGCGACGTTTTTCGACCTGCGGCAAGGCACACAAGCCCGTGCCCTGCGCCATTTCTTCTTTGCCGAACGCGCTGCGCGGTGGCGGGACACCCCCAGCACTAGCCATATCGCAAATCGCATTCTTGCCCGGTACCACGAAGCGGCGGATACGGTGCTGATGGATGGCTCGACCCCGTGGGAGGTGGACGAGGCCATGGTCGAATTCGGCTATACCATGGGCCCCTACGAGGCGCAGGACCTGACCGGTGTGGACATCGCCCTTGCCAATCGCCGCGAAAACGCCTCGCGCGACCCGAACCGGCGATATGTTCCCATCGCCGACCGGATGATCGAGTTGGGCAAACTGGGCAAAAAGGTCGGCGCAGGCTGGTATCGCTATCCCGGCGGGGGCGGCAAGGTCGAGGACCCGATTGTGGCTGACCTCGCGCTGGAAGAGGCGCATTTTGCCAAGATCACCCGCTGCGACTACGCCGCGGATGAGATCACGGACAGGCTGCTGAGCGCCATGATCAACGAAGCGGTCGCCCTGTTGGACGAAGGCATCGCAACCGCGGCCCGCGAAATCGATTGTGCCAGCGTGACAGAACTTGGCTTTCCACGCTGGCGCGGCGGGCTGTTGCACTACGCAGACACAATCGGGGCCACGACCCTTCTGGCGCGACTGGAGACTTACGCGCAAGAAGACAGCCTGGCCTGGGCGGCCAGCCCGTCCCTGCGGCTTTGCGCCGCACAGGGTATTTCCCTGTCCGACTGCTTTCCCGGCTAAGGCTTAGCCGATCAGGATATCCGCCATCCGTTCGCCAATGATCACGGTGGGCGCCATCGTGTTGCCGGTTGAAACGCGCGGCATGACCGAGGCATCGGCGATGGACAGCCCCTCAAGCCCATGAACAGAGAGATTGCCGTCGACGACGGACATCTCATCGCGGCCCATTTTGCAGGTGCAGCTTTGGTGGAAATAGGTACCTGCTGCGTTGCAGGCGAAATCCTTCAGGCTGGCCTTGTCCAGTGGCCCCGGCATCACCTCGCGCTTGGCGTATTCGGCCATCGGCGCGGCGTTGCCAATTTCACGGCACAGCTCGATGCAGGTGGTCAGAGCGGTCAGGTCGGCCTCTTCTCGCAAGAACCCGCCGTCGATGGCAAGGGGGGCGGTCACGTCAGCGCTGGTCAGACGCACACTGCCGCGGCTTTGCGGGCGCACCAGACCCGGCGCAATGGTCCATGCACCGGGCGGAACCTCGGTCTGCGCGCCGGTGACTTCTGATGCATAGGGCACCTCGATGTGGAACGGTTGCAGGTCGGGCGTGTCCAACGCCGCATCGGATTTCCAGAAAAACGTGGCCTCGGCGGCGCTGTTGGCGGGGGGAAGGGGGGTGTTGTATTCCCAGATGCACCCGGCGGCCAGAATGTGATCCTGAAAATTCTGACCGACGCCTTGCAGGTCGTGTTTGACCTCGATCCCCAGTGGTTTCAAATCCTGCGCCCGGCCGATCCCCGATTGCATCAGGATGCGGGGTGAGTTGATGGCCCCCGCCGACAGGATCACCTGAGATCCGGCGGTGATAGACTGAACCTGACCATCCTTTTCGAAGGTAACACCCGTCACCTTGGTGCCATCCATCGTCAGCGCATGCACGGTCGCCCCGGTCAACAGCGTGATATTGGGCTGCGCCAATGTCTCCCACAGGTAGGAGGCGGGCAGGTTCAGGCGTTGACCGTCGCGGATGCGCACATTGGCCAGTGCCGCGCCGCCGTCGCCCTCCATCATCGCGCCGTTCATGTCCTCGAAGGCGGGGATGCCCACGGTCCCGCAGGCCTCGACAAAGGACTGGGCCGAGGGGTTGATGTTGCGCACCTGATCCACGTAAAGGCGCCCTCCCGTTCCGCGTCGGTCAGGGTCGGGCGCGCCTTGCCAGTCCTCGATCCGTTTGTAGATCTCCAGCACCGAGGCATAGTTCCACGCGTCGTCTCCGGTTTCAGCGGCCCAGAAATCGAAGTCATTCTTGTGCCCGCGCGCCCAGATCATCACATTGATCGAGGACCCGCCGCCGACAACTTTTCCCATCGGCAGGATCAGAGAGCGGCCATTCACGGCATCGCTGGGATCCGCTGTGTAACCCCAATCCCGCTCGGACCGGATGTTTGTGGGCCAGAGCAGCGGGTTCAGCACCGCGTCGATCCGGTCGGTATCTCCGGCCTCAAGCACCAGAACGCTGGCGTCGGTTTCAGCGGCCAACCGGCCTGCAACGACGGCCCCGCCCGAGCCTGATCCGATGACGATATAGTCATATTGCGGGGCCAGTGCCTGTGCGTTGTAGCGCTGAGTGATCGCCGCATCGCCCAGGGTTTGCGCCGTAGCCTGAACCGCCAAAGCGCTTGCCCCTGTGGCAAGGGCCAGCTGAACAAACCGGCGGCGGCTGATCCGGCCATGCAGCAGACCCGCCTGTAGCGCGTTGAACATATCTCCGGCCAGCAGGTCCAAAGTTGGCTTCAATTTCATCTGTCTCTCCCTGTTTTCAAACGGTCCGTTGCTGCGCAACGGTCATGTCTTTTGGTCCGGCCAAAGGGCCGGTTTGGAACGGGGCGAACCCCATCTGGGTCGGAAACTCCTTCAGTGCGGCGACAGGACCCCGAGGGTCACGCGCATCGCATCCGGTAGTCGCGGGGCGTCATTCCGTATTGCGCTCTGAAGTTCCGGGTCAGGCTTTGGTGATGTCCAAACCCCCATCGCAGAGCAATTTCGTTGATCGACATGCGTGCGCAGCGCGGGTTTCGCAGGTCGTCGGCGATCCGGGCAAGCCGCATCTTGCGGATGGTGGACGAGATCGACCGGTTGTCCCGTCCGTAAATTTCGGTCAACCGCCGTACCGACATGCCCATCCCGGCCGCCAGCACGTTCCGGTCAAAAGACGGATCGCGCAGATTGGCCAGAATGGCGGCATCGGCGCGCAACAGAATCTGCTGTTCGGGCTTGGACAGCTCGAACGCTGTTTCCCCGAGCGAGGCCAAACCGGTCACAAACAGATCAAGGATGGTCGTCTGCATTGCGTGTTGCACGGCCTCGCCCGCAGTATCCACGGCCTCGACCAGTTGCACTACGCTGGCCCCTGCAACGCGCCCGATGGCGCTGTTGCCGGACACTGTGATCCCGGTGAACTGATCCGCATTGGGCAGATGGGCCAGCAGGTCTTCGCGCGGGATTTGGACGACCAACTGACGGAACCCGTCCTGCAGGTCGATGCTGTAGCGATCCGTGCTGCTGTAGAGTGTGAAATCGCCGGGCCGCAGATGAGCCGCGCGCCCGCATTGGCTGATGGTGCCCTCTTTGGCGATTTGCAGGCTGATCAGAAAGCTTTCCTCGCTGGCGCGCGAGACGTCCTTTTGACGGCGGCGCACCAGTTGCTGGCTGCCGGTCACAAAGGATGTGGACAGGCGCGACATACGGTTGAGTGAGATCTCGCCGTCGAAGGCCTCGGGGCGGTCGCAGTGGCAATCGAGCATAACGTAAGCGTCGCAAACCGCCTCGCGCCAGAATGCAAACCTGTCTTTCCGCCGAACGCTATTGGTGCTGAGCAAAGACGTCATGTTGGAAACCCCATCTCCCGTCAGTTTTCTATCATGAAACCGTTGTTTCAAGAAACCTTGCCGGTATGTCGCCCATTCTGACCCGTCTTTCCGCCCAGATTGAGAAATCGGCCACCCGCAGATGTGCCACAGTACGGATCAGAACCGACCGATACTGAAGGAGATTGCCATGACTGCCCCGTTTAAAGCCGCCGCCGTTCAGGCCGCTCCCGCCTTTCTTGACCTGGATGCGGGGATCGACAAAGCGATCAAACTGATCGAAGAGGCCGCCGCGCAGGACGTTAAGATCATCGCTTTCCCTGAGACCTGGCTGCCCGGTTATCCCTGGTACATCTGGCTGGATGCGACCGCGCTTTACATGCCGTTGGTGCCGAAATACGCGGCAAACTCGATCGTGGCGGGCAGCCCGCAGGATAAACGGCTGGCGCAAGCCGCACGCGACAACAACATGCATGTGGTGATGGGGCTGTCGTGGAACGTGAACGGCACGCTTTACATGGGTCAGTGGCACTATGGGCCGGATGGCGAGGTCATCTCGCGTCGGCGCAAGCTGAAACCCACCCATGTTGAGCGCACGGTTTACGGCGAAGGTGATGGCAGCGACATGGTGGTCTATGACACCGATCTGGGCCGGGTCGGGGCCTTGTGCTGTTGGGAACATATTCAGCCTTTGAACAAATACGCGATGTTTGCGCAGAACGAACAGATCCACATCGCCGCCTGGCCCAGCTTTTCGGTCTATGAAGGTGGGGCCTATGCCCTGGGCCCCGAGGTCAATACCGCCGCCAGTCAGGTCTACGCGGTCGAGGGGCAGTGCTTCGTGCTGGCCGCCTGTGCAACCGTGTCCGATGAGATGGTCGAGGCGCTGTGCGATACACCGGTCAAGCAGCAGCTTTTGAAGAAGGGCGGTGGTTATGCGCGGATTTTTGGCCCTGACGGATCGCCTTTGGGCGAGGTCATCCCGCCGGACCAAGAGGGGCTGGTGATTGCCGAGATCGATCTGAACATGATTGCCATTGGCAAGGCGGCCGCCGATCCATGTGGGCACTATTCGCGCCCTGACGTGTTCCGACTGATGTTCAACAACAAACCCAGCCCGCCGGTCATGGCCTTTGACAATGAAGACTCGCGCGAATTTGCGGGCGCAGATGGTCGGACCGCATCACAAACAACGCAGGACGGTGCCGAAACCGCGACATGATACGAACCTGATCCGGCGCATTGAACACAATTGGTCGCGTTTGGCAGATAATCCTTGCAAGGGGAAGGATACACCTGATCTTGTGACCAGATGCTGGCGAGCTTTTGGGGGGAAAAAGCGTGCAGGACGGGCAGGACAAAGACTACGAACGCGAGCTGCGAATTCACGAGGCACTGGACGTTGCGTCGACGACGCCTGTATTTGCACTGTCTTTCCTGATGGCTTTTGTCGTTATGATTTTGCAGTTCGGCCCTGCAAACCTGACGCTTCCCGCGATCGTATCTTTGGCATTGTTGCTGGCCATGAATGTAATGGGGATGAAAAGTTATTACGCGCTGCGTAATAAGCCCAGGCCAAAGTCGATCTCGAAACGTCGCTTGAAAGTTATCCTCATTACCTCCGTGATCCTTGGAACAACATGGGGTTGCTTCAATTTTTTCATGATGCCGGTTTTGGCGCCGCACGAGCAGATGGTTCTGTATCTGTTCGCCTTTATCGGCGCGTTTGGCGGTTCTACGACTTTTTCGCTGAGGGTGACGTGGGGCTTCTCCAGCCCGGTCCTGTTTCTGACCTGGCTGTCCATGCTGCTGTGGGGACCGCTGGAGTGGTATTTCAACACGCTCACAATCTTGGGCACGGTTTTGGCGATTACGCAGCTCACGTTCCTGACCAGAAAAAGCGCAATCAACGGGATCAAGTTGAGTTTGGCGAATACCAAAGCGCTGAACGAACAACTTAAGGCCGAAGGTCGGATACGTGAACTTGCTCGCATCCCTGAAGAGAACCCCAACCCAGTCTTGCGTATCAGTGATGAGGGCAAGCTTATGTACGCCAACCGGGCCAGCGCACCATTGATCAAGGCGCTGGGTTTCAAGGTTGGCGCGCAGGTCGCAGCCGAATGGCGCGAGCGGGTCTCGCGCGGCATGACCGAGGACGAGCGGCAGGATTTCGAACATGCCGCCGGCGACTTGATCTACGCGCTGTTGCTTTGGCCGGTCCCGGATGGGGGCTACGCGAATGTCTACGGCCGCGACATCACCACACAGAAACGGGTCGAAAGTGAATTGCGCGTCGCCCGCGACATTGCCGAGGCGGCCAGTCAAACCAAAAGTTCGTTCCTTGCCAATATGAGTCACGAGCTGCGCACGCCCCTGAACGCCATCATCGGTTATAGCGAGTTGATGCTTGAAGAAGCGATAGACCAGAATGATGAAGCCAACCTGAACGACCTGAAAAAGATTCAGTCCGCAGGGAAACATCTACTGGCGCTGATCAACGACGTTCTGGACCTGTCCAAGATCGAAGCGGGCAAGATGGAGTTCACTCTGGACACGTTCGACATCTCTCAGATGATCAACGACGTCAGTACCACGGTGCAACCTTTGGCCGAGAAAAACGACAACACGCTGGAAATCTCGTGCCCCGAAGATATCGGCGAGATGGTTTGTGACCTGACAAAGGTCCGACAGGCGCTGCTGAACCTGCTGTCCAATGCCTGCAAGTTCACCGAAAACCAGAAGATCACGCTGTCGGTCGTGGAGTCTAACGAAGGCGGTCAATTGGAATTTGCCGTCTCCGACCATGGGATAGGTATGTCACCGGAGCAGGTTGACCGGATTTTCGACGCCTTTACACAGGCCGATTCCTCGACCACGCGCAACTATGGCGGCACTGGGCTGGGTCTGTCGATCACCAAAGCCTTTTGCGAGCAACTGGGCGGCGATATTTACTGTGACAGCACGTTGGGTGAAGGGTCGACCTTTACCATCCGGCTACCGCGCATCTGCAAGGACCCGTCCGCTGATCTGTTGCAACGGGCCGAATATACCGAGGGCAGCGTGAACAGCGATCCAAACGCGCCGCTTGTTCTTCTGGTTGATGACGATCCGACTGTGCATGATCTGCTGGGGCGACGTCTGGTTCGCGAAGGCTATCGCGTGCTGGCTTCGACCAACGGTGATGAGGCTTTGGAACTAGCACGGACAACGCGGCCTGACGCTATCACTCTGGATGTTTTCATGCCCGAGATCGACGGCTGGGCAGTGTTGTCCAAACTGAAAGAAGACCCGGAACTGGGGAATATCCCGGTTATCATGCTGACTTTCGCCGAGGACCGAAAACGGGGCCTGTCTCTCGGGGCCAGCGAGTATCTGGACAAGCCGATCGACACAGTCGCGCTGCTGAAGGCCCTCAAAGAGCATTGCCCAACGCAACCAACCCCGACTGTCCTGGTTGTCGAAGACGAAGCTGCAACCCGCGAATTGATCTGCCGCGTCCTCGGCCGGGAGGGTTGGCAGATCGACGAGGCCGTCAACGGGCTGGACGCGTTGCAACGCTTGTCTGAATCTGTTCCAGACGTGATCCTCTTGGACCTCATGATGCCCGAAATGGACGGGTTCGAGTTTCTGGCCGGAATGAAGAAAAACCCCGACTGGAAAGATATACCGGTCATCATTGTGACCGCCAAAACCCTATCCAGCGAGGATCGAATACGCCTGAATGGATCGGTCGATACGCTGATCCAAAAGGGTGGGGACGAAATTGAAACCATTCTTGCCCAATTGAATGAGATTCTGCTCACCTCCAGTTCTGGGGAAACGTGAGCAGAAGAACTCTTTTTAACAGCTCGATTGGTGGAAACACACCTTGGGCCAGACCTTTCCAACCGAGCGCAGCCAGAGCGTGTGAAGACTTCGCGATCCAGCTTGGCTATATGATTGCGGGGTTCTATTCCAGATAAAGCGCTGTTGCCCCCGCGATCTGAGGTGCAGCAGCGAAAGTGTTGCTCATTCTTGGCGGCCACGCATGGCTTTGGCGCGCTCAGTATGTAGCTTGCGGAAATGTTCGTCAGCTTCGGGGGTGCCGTCATGAAGGCTGCCGAACCATTTATCCAGGGGCACGTTGCTTTCGCCGAAATTTACGTTGTGATAGCGGTGGTGCAGATAGTGCATATAGCGGTCATTGCGCAGGGCCAGCTCATCTCCAAACACGATTTCATCGAATCCTGAATGGCTGACTGCAGGGCCGAGGGCAGTCTGGAACCCGTTGAACATCATGTGCAGCGGATGGCTGGGTACGATCACGTGAATCAGCATGCATGAGAAATAGATCAGATGTTCAACCGGATGCATTGCCAATCCGGACCAAGGGCCGACATTCACGTTCTTGTGGTGCAGGAAATGTACCCAGTCATACAGTGGTTTCCAATGGATCAGCCGGTGAATCCAGTAGAAGTGAAAGTTGCGCCAGAACGGAATTGCCATCATGAGAAGGCAGAACAGGATCGGATGCTCGGCCGGATCAAGATAGGGCATCCAGCCATTTGCATAGCCCCACCATAGGAAACATTCGTAACCGGTCCAGATCAGTGTACCGACCTGCGCCCAGAAAATATTGTCCCAGACCTGATCACCGAAAAGGAAAGTCGCGTTGTTCTTTGCCTGCCAGTTGGCGTTGTACTTTTTTAGACGCCCCTGCATTTTGAAACCGCAGAACCACAGGTGGATTATCCCAGTCCAAACCCAGATCAGCACAAGATTGCGCAAGAAAATCTCACCCATCCAACCAAGTTGGAAAGTTTCCATGCGCGACAGTTCTGGCGTGAACCAGACATAGCAGACGCCGATCAGGACCATGTAAATGGCAAACCACGGAAAGAAAAACCCCGGAAAACCGGTTAGCCATTTGAATATCTTCGGGAAATTCAGCGGATCGTCCAGCAGCGGTTCAAGAAAAACCGGGCGGCCCGACCACCATTCACCACGGCGGTTTCGTTCCTGACCATGTTCGTCAATCGTGATCTTGGGCTTTTTCGCCATTTCATGTCCTTCCCACACCCAAACCCGGAAAAAAGGGCGCTACTGACCTTATACTCGGATAGAGAGGAGCCTGCATTCCGTCAACAAAAGTTTCGAAACTGTCTTGGAATGGCGAAAAAATAGACATCTCCCAAAATAATCTTGACGTGACTTCAACCTGTCCTTACGCCTTTTGACATGGACGACTCCTCTGCCCTGCAATCCTCGCCGGATATTTACGACAGCTTGCGCGATGGGCTGATCTGGGGGCGATGGAAGTCTGGGGAACGTCTGAAACCTCAGCACCTCAAGGTCGAGTTCGGCAGCACCACCGCAGCCCTTCGTGAGGCATTATTGCGGCTGGCCGGAGAAGGTTTTGTCGAAAACGAAAAGAACCATGGTTTCCGCGCAGTCGAGCATTCGGAAGACACGTTTCGGCAGGCGGCGCATCTGCGGCTTTTGCTGGAATGCGAAGCGGCTGAAATGGCGTTGAAACAAGGGGATTTCGAATGGGAAATGGCGCTGAACGCGGCGCATCACAACCTTGAATTTATCGAGGTGCGTATGGAGCAGGCGGATGATATTGAACCGTTTCTCAGGCGCTGGTCCCGGCAGGACTGGGTGTTTCACAGCACATTGTTGGGGGCGTGCAAATCTGATCTGCTGATGCAGACCTACAAGTCCGTCTACGACACGTTTCGAATGTACGCCGTATCCCGGATCGCCTGGTTCGGGTTCTCGCAGGTCACGCGGGGCGAACATCGGGCAATTTACGATGCTGCCATCGCCCGCGACTTGCCTGCTTGCCTTGATGCGATACGCGCGCATTTGGCGTTGTATGAAGACAATAACCGCCTGCCAGACAAGTTGGCGCCCAAGAGAGGAAAAAGGACATGAGCAAGATTGCTTTGGTGACGGGCGGCGGCTCTGGCATTGGCAAGGCCTGTGCGGTGAAGCTGGCCGAAAACGGATACACGGTTGTGGTCACCGGACGGCGGCAGGAACCGCTGGACGAAACTCTTGCTGCCATGGGCGGCGGGTTGGCTTTGGCCTGCGACGTGACGGATGCGGCACAGGTTGATGCTCTGTACGACCAGATCAAACAAGCGCATGGGCGTTTGGATGTCCTGTTCAACAACGCCGGCAACAATGTGCCCGCAGCGCCGATTGGGGATATCCCACCCGAGGATTTCCTGACCGTGATGAACGTAAACCTCTATGGAGCGTTTCTGTGCGCGCGGGGGGCGTTTAACCTAATGCGCGATCAGGACCCGCAGGGCGGACGGATCATCAACAATGGCTCGATCTCGGCTGCGGTGCCCCGACCCGGATCAGCGCCCTATACAAGTTCCAAACATGCAATCACGGGCATGACCCGGTCGATCTCGTTGGATGGTCGCCCGTTTAACATCGCGTGCGGCCAGATAGACATTGGCAATACGGCGTCCGAAATGACCTCGAGAATGTCCGGCGGTGTGCCGCAGGCGGACGGGTCGATAAAGCCTGAACCAGTGATGAGTGTCGAGAACGTGGCGCAATCAGTTCTGCATATGGCCGATCTGCCGCTTGAGGCGAATGTCCAGTTCATGACCGTCATGGCCACCAACATGCCTTTCATCGGGCGCGGGTGACGCAGGTGGACACCATTCGTGCATCGCATGGCCATGACGCATTTCACAGAATCTGAGGGCTATATGGCCGAGAAAATCCGCGCCTGTTCAACGGGCGACATCGAAGAAGAGGACGTCTTACGCTTTGATCATGGGGACAAAAGTCTGATCATCATCCACGGCCCGGACGGAAATTTTTATGCCACCGATGGTTATTGCACCCACGAAAAGCAGCACCTGTCCGACGGGCTGGTGGACGAGTTCAACATCGAATGCCCGCTGCATTTCGGGGCCTTTGATTACCGCACCGGCGACCCCACCGCAGCACCAGCTTGCGAGGCGCTGAAAACCTACCCTGTCGCTGTTGAAGGCGACGATGTTTATGTTGAGATCTGAACCATGACCCTATTTGACCTGACCGGAAAAACTGCCCTTGTCACCGGATCCTCTCAGGGGATCGGATTTGCGCTGGCGCGAGGCTTGGCCGAGGCCGGTGCCTCGGTGGTGTTGAATGGCCGCGATACGACCAAACTGGATGCAGCTGTTGCCAAGCTGGCCGGCGAAGGCCACAGCGTCACGGCGCTGCCTTTCGACGCCACCGATCATGCGGCCGTCAAGACTGCAGTTGACGAATATGAGAGCGCAGGACAGATCGACATTCTGGTCAACAACGCCGGGATGCAGTTTCGGACAGAACTGGAGAATTACCCCGCCGAGATGTTCAGCAAGCTGCTGGAGACCAATATCTCGACGGTCTTCAACGTTGGGCAAGCCTGTGCGCGGCATATGATCGGCCGCGGTGCGGGTAAAATCATCAACATCGCCAGCGTTCAAACCGCGCTCGCCCGGCCCGGCATTGCGCCTTACACCGCGACCAAAGGGGCCGTAGGCAATCTGACAAAGGGTATGGCCACTGACTGGGCCAAGCATGGGCTGCAATGCAACGCAATCGCGCCAGGCTATTTCGATACGCCCCTGAATGAGGCGCTGGTCAACGATCCCGAATTCTCGGCCTGGCTGGAAAAACGCACCCCGGCGGGCCGCTGGGGCAAGGTCGAGGAACTGGTGGGGGCCTGCGTGTTCCTGTCGTCCCCGGCATCCAGCTTTGTCAACGGACATACTCTGTTCGTGGACGGCGGCATCACGGCGAGCTTGTAAGCCATGCGTGCGATTGTCATTCACTCCGCCCGCGACCTACGTATTGAAACCCGCGAAGTGCCAGAGCCAGGATCCGGTCAGGTTCGCATAAAAATGGCCGCAGGGGGTATTTGCGGCTCGGATTTGCATTATTACAACCACGGTGGTTTTGGCACGGTGCGCCTGCGCGAGCCGATGATTCTGGGGCATGAGGTTTCGGGTCACGTCGAGGCGTTGGGCGAAGGTGTCGACGGGCTGGCAGTTGGCGATTTGGTTGCCGTGTCCCCATCGCGGCCCTGCGGGAATTGCCAGTACTGTGCCGAAGGTCTGCGCAATCATTGTGAAAACATGCGGTTTTACGGCTCTGCCATGCCGTTCCCGCATATTCAGGGCGCGTTTCGTGAGGTTCTGGTGGCAGATGCCAGCCAATGCGTGCGTGCAACGGGCCTGACGGCGGGTGAGGCGGCGATGGCCGAGCCGCTCTCGGTTGTGCTGCATGGCACCCGGCGCGCGGGAGAAATTCTGGGCAAGCGGGTTCTGATCACCGGCAGCGGTCCCATTGGCACTCTGGCTGTGCTGGCTGCACGTGCAGCAGGGGCGACCGAGATTGTCGTGACCGACCTTGAGGATAACGCGCTTGGCTTTGCGTCTCGGGCGGGTGCCGATCGGGTCATCAACGTGGCGCAAGATAGCGACGCGTTGGCCGCCTATCAGGCGGGCAAAGGCACCTTCGATATCCTCTACGAATGTTCCGGCAGCCCCCAGGCGCTGGCCGCAGGCATTGGCGCGCTGCGTCCGCGCGGCATCGTTCTGCAACTGGGTCTGGGCGGAGACATGACCATCCCTATGCAGATGCTGACCGCCAAGGAACTGGACCTGCGCGGCTCGTTCCGGTTCCACGAGGAATTCCCCACCGCCATTGCTCTGATGCAGAATGGCAGCTTGGATGTGAAACCGCTGATCTCGCACACGGTGCCTTTGGATCAGGCGCAGGCGGGCTTTGACCTGGCGGGGGATCGAACGCAGGCAATGAAGGCGCAAATCGCATTCGGATAGGAGCCCCAAGCGAAATCCTTTTTTAGAAGCTCAGGACTCGGAATGAGAGACCAATTTGCTGGGCAATGCCCCAGTTAAACAGCTTGCCGCTGAGTTCGATCAGGT
The DNA here is from genome assembly GCF_056542685.1 of Ruegeria sp. AB6. Lineage (NCBI taxonomy): Bacteria > Pseudomonadati > Pseudomonadota > Alphaproteobacteria > Rhodobacterales > Roseobacteraceae > Ruegeria > Ruegeria sp. AB6. The sequence continues at coordinate 356,182 of NZ_JBQGAD010000004.1, forward strand.
TCAGCGGTCCCCACTACGGGATCATGACCAAATACCAAGACTTTGTGTTGCACGCAGGCCAGGCTCAGCGCGTCATTCTCCACCAAGATGAAACGATTGTGGCTCTAAATAAGGCAAAAAATCGGACTATCTGCCCGACTTATTGAACTGCAAATGGGGTAAGGCTTTCCTTGAACTGTTCAATGAACTCTAACGTCACCAGCGACGGTTGCTTCAGGATAGGCCGGACGAGCGAAAGGGTATGTGGAAGTTCAGGTGTGAACGGTCGAAAGCTAAGACCACGTGAGGCGTATTGCACGGCGTCCAACTCGCTGACGACAGAAACGCCTACGCCTTTCATGGCCAGCTCGCAGGCTGCGGTAAACTGCCTGACCTCGATATGCGAATTCAACGTCGCATTGACGTTGTGAAAGGCTTTGGAAAGCCTGCTGAAGAAATCGCTGTCTCGTCGGGTGTGGATCAGTTTGCAGTCAGCAAGATCCGCTGGTGCTATGGTAGACAGGTTTTCAAGGTGATGTCCTGTTGGGAAAACGCAAACGGTGCGGACGTCGATGTTGTTGCTTTCAACCGCAGGATGACCGTTGAAACTGTCTGTTATGCCGAAATCATATTGCTCTCCGATCATCCATTCCAGAATGCGCTCTGGCCGGTCCGGTTCGATCGTCAAAGTCACTCCGGGTCGATCTTTTAAAAACCCTGCAACCACGTTGGGCAGATGGCTGGTTGCAAATCCGGGAAGGCAGGCAACGCGAATATGCCCTGCCTTGCGCTGCGTGATGTCCTGGCTGACATCCGAGATTTGATTCATCAACTCAAGGACGCGTTCAACGCTAGGCAGGAGGTAGCGCACCTCTTGCGTGGGAACCAAACGACCTTCTCGACGGTCGAAAAGTTGAAACCCAAGCGACTTTTCAAGATCTGAAAGTAGCCTGCTGACAGCCGGTTGGCTTACGCCCAAATCGACTGCGGCCGCCGTGACCGAGCCATTGGTCGTCACGGCCATCAGTGCTTCCAATTGCCGGACCCGCAGAGTTTGGTTCATCGCTGTTTCCAATCGTTCCCAAGTTTCATAACACCATGTTATTTTTTTATCCATCAGATCGGACTTGAATTATAATTCTGTGCGTTTAACGTCGGGAAATCGTCATGTGTGCCGAAGCTGTTGAGCGGTCGGTATTCAACGAAGCATCGAACCTGATGCATGGGAGGAATCATGAAAAAGAAATTTCTCGGCGCTCTTGCCGTAACAACTGCTTTGTCTCCGGTGGCGGCAATGGCGCAGACCGAAGTTCAGTTCTGGCACGCTTTCACAGGTCGTCTGGGTGAGCTTGTGAAAGCCCAAGTGGAAGAATTCAACGCCAGCCAGGATGAATTTGTCGTGGTGGAAAGCCACAAGGGCAACTACTCGGAAACCTTGAACGCAGGCATCGCGGCGTTTCGCGCGGGGGAACAACCCCACATCCTGATGGTGTTCGAAGTCGGCACCGCCACGATGATGTCCGCCAAGGGAGCTGTCAAACCTGTGTTTGAGGTCATGGACGAAAGCGGCGCATCCTTTGACCCCGACGCTTATATCGGCGCTGTCAAAGGCTATTATACCACCACCGATGGCGACATGCTGTCCTTGCCCTTCAACTCGTCGACGCCAGTTCTGTGGGTCAATCGTGACGCTTTCGAAGCTGCCGGTGTTGATCCCGACACCGACCTGTCTACGTGGGAAAATGTCGGCGCGGTTTTGGATCAGTTGAAAGCAGGCGGTGAAGACTGCCCGCTGGTCACCGCTTGGCAGAGCTGGATTCACCTTGAAAACCTGTCCGCATATCACGACGTCCCGTTTGCCTCGAAGGACAATGGGTTTGCCGGTCTGGACACCGAGTTGATGTTGAACGGGCCCACGCAGGTCGCGCACCTGACTGCCATGGGTGAGTGGGCCAAGGACGGAAAATTCATCTATACCGGTCGCCGCAACGAAGGCGGAGCCAACTTCCGGTCTGGCGAATGCGCACTGTTTACCGAAAGCTCCGCGGGCTATGCGGGCATCAAGGCCGAGGCCCAGTTCGACTTTGATGTCCGCCCGCTGCCCTATTGGTCTGGCGTGATCAGCGAGCCGCAGAACACGATTATCGGCGGTGCTTCGCTTTGGGTGATGGAAGGCCATGAGGACGATGCATATAAAGGCGTTGGCGAGTTTCTCAGCTTCCTGTCGACCTCGGGTGTTCAGGCCGATTGGCACCAGAATACCGGCTATCTGCCGATCACCGCCGAAGCCGGTGTCGAGACGCGCAATGCAGGGTTCTATGAAGAGAACCCTGGCACTGATATTGCCGTGATCCAGATGACCGCGAAAGAGCCAACCGCTAATTCCAAAGGTCTGCGTCTTGGGTCGTTCGACCAAATCCGCGGCATTATCGACGAGGAACTTGAGGCGATCTGGTCGGGAGAAAAGACCGCACAAGAGGCGATGGACAGTGCAAAAGAACGCGGAGACGCCCTGTTGCGCCGCTTTGAGACTGCAAATCGCTAAAATTAAAGGCACATGTGGGCCGGTCCTGGCCCACATGTTTATCTGCTGATGGGCCTCTAGGATGGAAAAACGCGTCACCTTTCGCGGCTGGCTTTTGCCACTAGCACTGATCGCGCCGCAAGTCATCATCTCGGCCGTTTTCTTCTTTTACCCCGCAGGTCAGGCGATCTGGCAATCTTTGTTTATCCCCGACCCGTTCGGGTTATCTTCGCAATTCGTTGGATTGGGCAATTTTGAATTCCTGCTCAGCGACAAGTTCTATCGTGCGTCTTTCGTGACCACCGCGGTGTTTTCGACGCTGGTCACGCTCTGCTCAATGATTCCGGCGCTGTTTCTGGCGGTTTTGGCGGATCGGCTGATCAAAGGATCGGGCGTCTATCGGACGCTGTTGATCTGGCCCTATGCGGTCGCGCCTGCTGTGGCCGGGGTGTTGTGGCTGTTCATGTTCAACACTCGCGTCGGCGTGATCTCATGGTATCTGGGCCGGCTTGGCTATGATTGGAACCACGTTCTGAACGGGACCGAGGCGATGGGACTGGTCGTCGTAGCTTCGGCCTGGGGGCGTATCAGCTACAACTTCCTGTTTTTCTTCGCAGCCCTGCAATCGGTCCCCAGATCGGTGATCGAGGCCGCCGCGATCGACGGCGCCCGCTTTTGGCGGCGGTTCTTCACCATCGTGTTGCCATTGCTGTCGCCAACCGCGTTTTTCCTGCTGGTGGTGAATGTGGTCTATGCGTTCTTTGAAACCTTCGGGGTTATCCACACGATCACCGGGGGCGGGCCGCAACAAGCCACGACCATTCTGGTCTACAAGGTCTTTTCCGACGGGTTCGTGGGGCAAGATCTGGGATCGTCCTCGGCCCAGTCGGTCATCCTGTTGGTCGTAGTTGGCCTGCTGACCGTCATCCAGTTCAAATACGTGGAAAAGAGGGTGCACTACTGATGGCCGCCCAACAACACGGAATGGTCGAGAAACGCGGCGCGGGAATCTGGCTGACCCATGCCTTCATGATCCTGGGCGTTCTGATCATTTTCTTTCCGATCTGGCTGGCCTTTGTTGCCTCGACTGTCACGCAGGCTGATATCGTGTCGCCCCCTATGCCGGTGACGCCAGGGGACCAGTTCTGGGTGAACTACAAGGCGGCGCTGTTTTCAGGCGTCAACGTGCCCGTGGCGACGATGCTGTTCAACAGTCTGGTGATGGCCATCGGCATTGCCGTGGGTAAGATCATCATCTCGCTGCTGTCGGCCTTTGCGATTGTTTACTTCCGCTTTCCCGGTCGTCAGACATTTTTCTGGATGATCTTCATCACCCTCATGCTGCCGGTCGAGGTGCGGATCGTTCCCACATTCGAGGTTGTGGCCGGGTTTGGTATGCTCAACAGCTATTCGGGGCTGATCTTCCCGCTGATCGCTTCGGCCACCGCGACCTTCCTGTTCCGTCAGTTCTTTCTGACCATTCCCGATGAATTGGCCGAGGCCGCGCGTGTCGACGGTGCCCGCCCAATGCGGTTTTTCATTGATATTGTCGTGCCCATGAGCCGCACCAATATCGCGGCGCTGTTCGTGATCTTGTTCATCTATGGCTGGAACCAATATCTGTGGCCGCTGCTTATCACCACCGACCCGGAAATGAACACCATTGTAATGGGCATCAAGCAGATGTTCCCTTCGGGCGATGATTTTGCCCATTGGCCGACGATCATGGCCACATCCATACTGGCGATGATCCCGCCGGTCATCGTCGTCGTATCCATGCAAAAGCTGTTTGTGCGCGGCCTTGTCGATAGCGAGAAGTAAGAAATGGCAACTGTAACCCTGCAAGACGTCAAGAAAAGCTTTGGTCCCACGGATGTGATCCACGGCATCGACATCGACATTGCCGACGGAGAGTTCATTGTGATCGTCGGCCCGTCGGGCTGTGGGAAATCTACGCTTTTGCGCATGGTGGCCGGTTTGGAAACCGTTACTTCGGGCGAAATCCGCATTGGCGATGAGCGCGCCAATGAGAAAGAGCCGATGGACCGCGACATCGCGATGGTGTTCCAGAATTATGCGCTCTATCCGCATATGTCGGTGCGCCAGAACATGGGCTATGGGCTGAAGATCGCTGGACTGCCTAAGACGCAAATTGATGCGAAAGTGACCGAAGCGGCCAAGCTGTTGCAGCTTGAGCCATTGTTGGATCGAAAACCCAGACAGTTGTCCGGTGGCCAGCGTCAACGGGTGGCAATGGGTCGGGCCATTGTTCGCGAACCAGCTGTTTTTCTGTTTGATGAACCGCTCTCGAATCTGGACGCCAAGCTGCGCGTGCAGATGCGCCTTGAAATCCGTGAACTTCAGGAAAAACTTGGGATTACATCCCTGTACGTGACGCATGATCAGGTCGAAGCCATGACAATGGCGGACCGGATGATCGTGATGAACGCAGGCGTGGCCGAGCAGATCGGAACTCCGCTTGAAGTTTACGAAACGCCGAAAACACTGTTTGCAGCGCAATTCATCGGCAGCCCCGCGATGAATATTTTTGACGCGCGCCGCGAAAACGGATTGATCAAGGTTGGGGATATCGAGATTGGCCCTGCACAAGGCCCGGATGCCAACCTAATGCTGGGTATCCGTCCCGAACATTTGTTTGCTGACAATAGCGGCCCCTTTGAAACCAGTGTACAAATGGCAGAGCCGTTGGGCGCAAACACGTTGCTACACGGCCACCTTACCAACTCTGGCGCTACAATCACGATCAGTCTTCCGGGCGTCCACCCTATCGAAGGTCACCACCCGAAAATGCGGTTTTCGGTTGCGCCCGAGCATATGCACTTGTTTGACAGCAAAACAGGTAAGCGGCTGGAAAGCTGATACCGTCCCCGCGGAACAGGGTTTGTGGGTTTCAAATGCTGTCCTGGCCTTGGGACATGCTGGTCCCTTACGGCATCGACGCTCTATTGAACTCTCGGCACGGTCCTGGTGCTGAACTTTAATTTCGCGGTCCGGTCACGCTGTTTCGCGAAACGATCCTGTGATCCAAATAGACCGAGCCGGTCGAAAAGGGTTTCTTTTCAAGTTGTTCCAGCAATATTTCCATGGCGCGTTGTCCAATAAGGTTTCGGGCCTGATGCACTGTGGTCAACTCAGGCTGGAAAATGCGAGCGAAAGGGACGTCGTCAAAACCCATGACGGATATATCATCCGGTACCGAGTAGCCGTGCTGTTGCAGGCTTCGTATGACCCCCATGGCGGATTCGTCGTTTGCGCAAAACACGGCCGTCGTGTCGGGCCAGTTTTTTGCCAGGTGGTGCCCTGCGTGTTCACCGTCTGAGTAAACGAAGCCTCCGTCTATGAGGCGAATGTGGTCTGACAGCCCCGCTTCGGTCATTGCTTTCACATATCCATCTCGCCTGTCTTTGGTCAGCGTATTGTCCTGAGGTCCGGTGACATGGGCGATTTTCCGGTGACCTTGTTCAATCAAGTACCGTGTGGCGTCGAATGCGGCCTTTTCGTTATCCGTGCCAACGTGCGGATAAGGTGTTCCGTCCAGGCGTTCTGAGATCGAAACGGCAGGGGTGCCTTCGGGTAGCATTCCGTCAGGGGGTGCTTCCCCGTTCAGGATCAAGGCCCCGTCCGCGCGTCCATTGCGCAGGTTTTCGAGGATATTTGCGTAGCGCGTGCTATCCCCGTTTGTGTTGCCTATCAGAATTGTCAAATTTGCGCGGGTGGCAACCTCTTCGATACCGGAAAGGATTTTCGAGAAGAAGGGGTTGGAGATATCCGGGAGGATGACAAGTATAGTCCCGGACCTGTTGCGACGCAGCATCTGTGCAGCAGTATTGACGCTGTAGCCTGTTTCCGAAACGGCGGCAAACACTGCATCCCGTGTTTTTTTAGAAACGATATCAGGGGATTGCAGCGCCCGACTTACTGTAGCCGTCGAAACTCCGGCCACCCGTGCGACGTCCCGAACCGTGGGTCTGCTGTTCGATTTCTTTGTCATGTCAGCCAGTAATAGCAGCGAAAAAGACAGAATGTAATCCTTTACATTAAAAATGAAAACGATTACATAAGATTCGAGATGGGTGTGCGATTTTGCCTTGGGAGGGGAAATGAAGCTGGGCGTGAACCTGCTTTGTGTCGGTGGATTTATCGACCAGTCGCAGCTGAAGTTCTGTCAGTTAGCGGCTGAAGTAGGGTATGACGGTGTTGAAATTCCCGTGCTCGAAGGAACAGCCGATCACTATGAATGGCTGGGCGGCGAATTGGACGCGCTGGGGTTGGAGCGAACATGCACCGCGATTACGCCTGACCCGAATGCGGACCCCACCAGTGCTGATCCTGAAATCCGCGTGCGTGGGCTGGAGCATCTGGACTGGATCGTGGATTGCGCCAACGCACTGGGTGCTCAAACCATCGGGGGACCTTTCCACGCACCGATCGGCCACTTCACCGGCAGTGGTCCGACTACCGAAGAATGGAAACGCGGTGCTGATGCTCATCATCGGATGGCAGAAAAGGCATCAGTGCAAGGAATGCGGTTGGCGCTTGAGCCGCTCAACCGGTTTGAGACCCATTTCCTGAACACCGCCCAACAGGCCGCGCAATACTGTAAAATGGTCGATCATCCCGCATTTGGGATCATGTACGATACCTTTCACGCACATATCGAAGAAAAAGACCAGGCAAGGGCAATCGCTGCAGTCGCTGGTCAAATCAACGTGCTGCACATTTCTGAAAATGATCGGGGCACCCCTGGAACAGGGCAGATTGATTTTGGGCGGGTTTTCTCATCCTTGAAAAAGACCGGGTTCGACGGATGGGTCGTTATGGAAGCCTTTGGCGTAGGCGTGCCGGAACTTGCTGCGGCTACGCGTATCTGGCGCCCCATGTTCGATACTCATGCGCAGTTGTTTCGGGACAGTGCTGAGTTCATTCGTAAGAATTGGGCCCAAGCATGACCGGTGACGCAATCTTTGAGATGAAAGGGATCACCAAGGTTTTTCCAGGGATCAAAGCACTGGATTCGGTCAGTTTTTCGGCTCGGGCTGGTGAGGTTCACGCGTTGGTCGGAGAAAACGGCGCGGGCAAGTCCACCCTGATGAAAGTTCTGTCGGGTGTTTATCAGGCGGAAGAAGGGGAAATATTCCTTCGCGGTCGGAAGGTTCGGTTTCAGCATCCGCTGGAATCGCTCACCCAGGGTGTGAGTGTGATCTATCAGGAGTTCTCGCTGCTGCCGGACAGAACAGTGGCCGAGAATATTTTTCTGGGTCGCGAACCAACCAACCGGTTTGGTATTTTGGACGCCGCGAGGATGCGGCGCGAAACGCGCAACGTGCTGGCTTTGTTTGGAGATCGCCATCGGTTTGGACCCGACACGCTGGTCAGTGATCTGGACGTCGCGCAGCAGCAGATGGTTGAAATCGCGAAAGCATTGTCTTTGAACGCGCAAGTGATCGTCATGGACGAGCCAACCGCAGCCCTAAACGATGCGGAATCTGACTTGCTGTTTCAACTGGTCGAAGACCTACGGGGGCAGGGGCGTTCGATCGTCTATATTACCCATCGTATGCGCGAAATTCGGCGTCTGGCCGACCGTGTGACCGTCATCAAGGACGGAAAAGTAGCTGCCGCGTTTGATGATGTGCCCGAAACCGGCCAAATCGTGGAAGCTATGGTCGGGCGAGACATCGGGCATTTCTATCCCGACCCCGCAACATCGGACGAGGTCGGCGCACCGGTTCTGACCGTGCACGGTGGGGGTAACGCGCGCTTGTTCGACATTGATCTTGAACTGTGTGCAGGTCAGATCACCGGATTCGCAGGTGTTCAGGGGGCAGGTCGCACTGCATTGGCGTTGGCCTTGTTTGGCGCAGAACCCTTTGAGACCGGCACAGTGTCGGTCGAAGGGCAACCGGTTTCGCTGACAAGCCCGTGCAAGGCCGCCAAGGCGGGCATCGCCATGTTGCCAGGTGATCGCAAGGCCGAGGGGCTCATGCTGATGCAATCGGTCCGGGACAACGGAATGATCTCGGCACGCGCGTTTTCCAACCCCTTGGGCGCGCCGAACAATACGCCGATTGCGACACTGGATCAGATGGATAAGCTGTTTGACGCCTTTGACCTGCGAGCTGCGAATTACGAGGTCGAGATTCAGTCTTTGTCCGGCGGTAATCAGCAAAAGGCCATCGTTGCCCGCTGGCTGTCCTTGGCTCCAAAAGTCCTGATCTTTGTTGAACCGACCAGAGGGATCGACGTCAACACCAAGGCCGTCATCTACGCTCAGATGCGCAGTTTGGCACAGGACGGCGCGGCGGTTATGGCAATCTCGTCTGACTTGCCCGAGGTTCTAGGCATATCGGACCGGGTTCTGGTGATGAGCGACGGTAAAATCGTGGCCGAATTTGGATATGGCGCCAGTGAGACTGAGGTCATGCATGCAGCAACTGAAGCGCATTTGGGACTCGAAACCTCATGAAACCTGCGCGCTCAAGAAATCTCATGGCTTTTGCGCCATTCTTGCTGCTGATGGCTGCGATCGCCGTCTATGTCATCGTGGCCGTGCTGACAGGCCAGACACAATTCCTGACGGTTGAAAACCTTCTTGGTCTGTTGGGGCGCTCGATTGCCCTTGGGATCACGGCAGTGGGCCAGACCTTTGCCATATTGATCGCGTCAATTGATCTGAGTGTCGCGAACTTAATCTCGGTATCTGCCGTTCTGGCGTCATCAATCATGTCGGGCGATCCTTCGATGATGCTGCCAGCGATTGCCGCCGTTTTGGCTGTGGGTGTTGTGGTCGGGTTGATCAACGGGCTGGTAATCACCCAGTTCGAAGTCAACCCACTGATCGCTACTCTTGGCATGGCGCTCGTCCTGCAGGGCCTTCTGAGCGCCACGTTCAACAATTTTGCCGGCGAGGTGCCAGAAGAGTTCCAGGTCTTTGCCTATGGGCAAGTCGGGGGAATATCGATCAGTCTGATCTTTCTGATCGCGCTGACCGTGGCCGCTTGGGTGTTTCTGCGCTTTACCCGCGCCGGGTCGAATATCTATTCAGTTGGAGGCAATCCGGACGCCGCCAAATTGGCGGGTATGCGGACAACCCGCGTGGTCATCATGGCGCATGTGATCTGCTCGGTCTGCGCCACCATTGCGGGGTTGTATCTGGCCAGTCGGTTGCGTTCGGGCGCGCCGTGGATTGGGCGGGACGGGGTATATGATCTTGAGTCCATCGCTGTGGTGGTGATCGGCGGCACGGCGCTTTCAGGTGGGCGCGGAGGTGTTTGGGGCACCCTGATGGGGGTGATGATTTTCTCGCTGATCGACTCGATTTTCAACATTGCCGGTGTCGATGCCTTCGCGAAACAGATCCTGCGCGGGATCATCATTGTGGCGGCTGTTGCCGTCTATGCAGTGCGGAGCCGGAGGATCGAGGCGTGATCGAACGGCTAAAGCAGATCAATCCCGTCTTTCTGGTACTGGCACTTTTGTTTGTGGCGATTGCGATCCTGTCGCCGTATTTCCTGCAGCCTACCGGGTATATGAATTTTCTCAAACGGGCCGCTCCGATCGCAATTTTGGCCGTTGGGCAATTGTACGTCATCAATTCGGGCGGATTCGACCTGTCGGCAGGGGCGTTGGTGACTTTGACCGTGATCGGCAGTTCTATTCTGCTGGATGGCGACGCTAGCGCGACGTGGTGGGTTGTCCTGGTCATGCTGGGTGTAGGTGTGATTGTCGGAACGGCGAACGCGCTCGTGGTGTCGTGGCTCAAAGTGCCATCGATAATCGCTACTCTGGGGATGATGATCACGCTCAGCGGTGTCGCTCTGACATGGTCAGGTGGGGCTCCTCGCGGTTATCTGCCAGAGAACTTTAGGTTCTTCGGCCGGTATTTGATCAAGGATGTGCCGCTGATCAAGATTCTTCCGGTGGCGGTCATCGTTATGGTCATTGTCTGTGCCGGTATGTGGTGGCTGATGCATCGCACCAATTACGGCAAGCGTCTGATTGCGATGGGCGACAACCCAAAGGCTGCATTGCTGGCGGGCGTCCCGCTTACCGAGACCAGGATCATCGCTTTTGTCGTATCTTCGGTCTCGGCTGTTATCGCCGGGATCCTTCTTGGCGGCTTTGCGGGGGTGTCCACAGATGTGGGTGTCGGGCTGGAGCTGCAGGCCATTACCGCTGCTGTGATCGGCGGTGCGCAATTGCTAGGCGGGCGCGGCACTGTCGGGGCAACGATCGCGGGTGCGCTGGTATTGCAGGCGATGTTTACGCTGCTCAACATTCTGGGCTTCCCAAAGCCGATCCGGGACGTGGTTCAGGGTCTGATTTTGATCTCGGCGGTGGTGATCGCCGGATACCGACGACGCCGATCAGGGGGATAGGCGCCCGAAACTTTTCAGAGGAGGAAAACAAAATGATCAACAAGTTTACAGCGACAGCCTTGGCGGCTTTGGTGGTAGCGCTTCCCGCGCAAGCACAGAATTTCGATGACCCGGTGGAGTTCGCCAAACAAAAGGACATGCTGGGGGCTGCCGCCAACGGCGATGCTGAAACACCCTGGTTGCAGTACTATGGCGACGTGATGGCTGATACGTCGGCGTACAAGAAAGACGGCCCTCATACGATTTGTTTTTCGAACGCGGGCGTCAACAATCCTTGGCGCGTAGTTGGTTGGAATACAATGCAGGCCGAGGTCGAGCGGCACGACAACATTGCGGACTTCGTTGTGACCGATGCGGAAGGCTCGGATGACAAACAGATCGCCGATATCGAAGATTTGCTGGCTGGCGGAACTTGTGACGCCTTGATCGTGTCCCCCAACACGACAGCAGCCCTGACCCCCGCTGTGGAAAAAGCCTGCGCGCAATTGCCGGTCATCGTGTTTGACCGCGGCGTAAACACGGATTGTCCCGTGACGTTTATCAAACCGGTCGGCGGGTATGGTTTCGGCATTCAATCGGGCGAGTTCATCGCCGCCAACGCACCCGAAGGCTCGGACGTGCTGATGTTGCGCATCCTGCCCGGCGTGGATGTGCTGGAAACCCGCTATTCCGCGGCCAAGCGCATCATGGAAGAGGCTGGATTAAATATCGTAGGGGCCGAGTTCACCGATGGCGACCGTGCCAAGACCAAGGCGATTGTCGAGGATTATATCCAGCGCGGAACCCAATTGGGCGCAGTTTGGATGGACGCGGGTGCCACTTCAGTCGCCGCTATCGAAGCCTTCGAAGATATGGGCTTGGAGGTTCCGATCGTAACCGGCGAGGATCAGCAGGATTTCCTACAGAAATGGCAGGAGATTGGCCTGAACACCATTGCTCCGACCTACCCGACTTATCAGTGGCGCACGCCTATCCTGGCAGCTCTAAAAGTTTTGGATGGCGAGGCCATTCCTGGGCCGGAATGGAACCTGCCACAACCGGCGATCACCAGCGACAATCTCGGCGATTTCGTGAACCCCTCCATGCCTCCGCTGCACTACGCAGCCTGCGGGTGTGAAGACATGCCCGGCTACCCTGAACGCTGGGGTGGCAAATAACTGTGTGAATTCACCGGGGCTGCTTGAGGCCCCGGTATTCGGAATTTGAAAGGGAGTCTGTGATGTCGGGTGCAATCAAAGGGCCAGGACTGTTTCTTGCGCAGTTTGCGGATGATGCCGCGCCGTTTAATTCGCTGGGGTCGATTGCGGAATGGGCGGCCGGTCTGGGGTACAAGGCAGTGCAGATCCCGACCTTTGATGGGCGGCTGTTCGACTTGGACAAGGCGGCGGACAGTCAGACCTATTGCGACGAAATACTTGGCACCTGCCGCGACGCAGGGGTTGAGATAAGTGAACTGTCGACCCATTTGCAAGGCCAGCTGGTTGCCGTTCACCCGGCTTATGATCCAGCTTTCGACGCCTTCGCGCCCCAAAACATGCACGGCGACCCAAAAGCGCGGCAGGATTGGGCTGTGGACCAGGTGAAGAAAGCTGCCATTGCGGCCCGGCGCTTGGGGCTGGACACAACGGTAAGTTTTACCGGATCACTGGCCTTTCCCTATCTTTACCCCTGGCCGCAGCGCCCCCAAGGTCTAATTGAAGAAGCCTTTTCCGAGCTTGCCCGTCGCTGGCGTCCGATCTTTGACGCCTATGCAGAACAGGGCGTTGCCATCGGATTTGAAATTCACCCTGGCGAGGACGTCTTCGACGGAGCCACCTTCGAGATGTTTCTGGATGCGGTGAACGGGCACGAGGCCTGCCAGATCAACTACGATCCCTCGCATTTCCTGTTGCAGCAGATGGACTATCTAGAGTTCATCGACCTCTATCACGAGCGCATCTGTGCTTTCCACGTCAAGGATGCCGAGTTCAACCCGACCGGTCGCCAAGGTGTCTATTCCGGTTATCAAAGCTGGACCAACCGGGCGGGGCGGTTCCGCAGCCTTGGCGACGGGCAGGTAGATTTTGGGGCGATTTTCTCGAAGCTGACGCAATATGGATATGACAGCTGGGCTGTTCTGGAATGGGAATGCTGTCTAAAATCGCCCGAGCAGGGCGCTGCCGAGGGCGCGCCCTTCATCGCGCGTCATATCATTGAAACCACGGACAAGGCCTTTGACGATTTCGCAGGCGGCGAAGTGGATCAGGCCATGATCCGATCCATACTGGGGTTGGGCCAATGACACCATTGAAACTGGGCATGGTCGGCGGCGGAAAAGGCGCCTTTATCGGAGCCGTACACCGAATTGCCGCCCGGCTGGATGGGCAGTGGCAGCTGGTGGCCGGTGCGCTGTCTTCCGACCCGCAGCGCGCGGCGGCCTCGGCGCAAGAGCTGGGGCTTGATCGAAGTTATGCAGATTTTCGTCAGATGGCACAGGCCGAGGCAGCGCGCGACGACGGTATCGACGCCGTAGCGATTGTGACGCCCAACCATATGCATGCCGATCCGGCGATTGCGTTTCTTGAAGCGGGTATCCACGTCATTTGCGACAAACCTCTTTCCGCCACGGCTGAGGATGCCGCGCGCATCAAGGCCGCAGCCGAGGCGTCATCCGCCCATTTCATCCTGACGCACAATTACACCGGCTATCCGATGATCCGGCAGGCACGTGAGATGGTGCAGGCGGGTGAGTTGGGTAAGTTGCGGCTGGTGCAAGTCGAATACGCGCAGGACTGGCTGACTGAACCGGCGGATGCCGACAACAAACAGGCCGACTGGCGCACGGACCCTGCGCGGTCGGGTGCTGGGGCGATCGGCGATATCGGCACACACGCTTTCAATCTGGCGCATTTCGTGACGGGTGAAGTGCCCTCACATCTGGCGGCGGACCTTTCAAGCATGGTGCCGGGCAGGCAAGTGGACGACAACGCCCATATCCTTCTGCGCTATGGCAATGGTGTGCGAGGCATGCTGTGGGCCAGTCAGGTTGCTGTGGGAAATGAAAACGGGCTGCGACTTCGGGTCTATGGCGACAAGGGCGGGTTGGAATGGTCACAGGAACACCCCAACCATCTGTACTTTAGCCGCTTTGGTGAACCAACTCAGGTTTTGACCCGAGGGTCGGCGGCGACATCAGAAACCGCGCGCGCGGCCACCCGCATTCCGCCCGGTCACCCTGAAGGCTACCTGGAAGGGTTTGCGACGATTTACAAGGACGCAGCGGCGCTGATCCGAAAAGATCAAGATCGCCAAGATCTATTGCCTGAGCTGAGTGATGGTTTGCTGGGGATGGCATTCATCTCGGCTGCACTCAAATCGTCCGATAGTGATGGCGTGTGGCAGCCGGTCTCAATCCAGTAAGGTAACTGAGCTTGCGCCGAACCTAATGACGGCAGTGACCCGCCAGACGCTTGGACTCCAAGGTTGTCTGTGGTTTCGCCGTAGGTTTTGTCAAAATCTGCGCAGTCTATTTGGGATCATAGACATACCCGATCCCGCGTACGGTCCGGATGATCTGGGGCTTTTCGGGGTTTGTCTCCAGTTTTCGGCGCAACCTGGAAATACGGATGTCGATACTGCGATCAAACGGGTCCCAGGACCGATCATGCGCATGTTCAAGTAGTTGGTCACGGTTCAGAACACGCCCTTTGTTTTCCGCAAAAACCTTGAGCAACCTGTATTCCATGGCCGTCAACTGAACTTCTGACCCATCTTCGGCCAGAAGTTTGGCGGCCTCTTTATCCAGTACATAATGTCCGAATGCGGCCTGTTCGGCGTCAGTCGAACCCACCGCGGGTCTGTCAGTCAGGGCTTCGCGGCGTAAAATGGCCTTGATCCGGGCTTCAAGTTCGCGAAGATCGACCGGTTTTCCTAGATAGTCATCTGCGCCCATCTCAAGCCCGATAATCCGGTCTACAACGTCGCCCGCTGCCGTCAGCATGATGATCGGCGTCGTGTTTTCTGGTCGCAGAGATCTGAGGATGGACAAGCCGTCCTCTTTGGGCATGTTGATATCCATAATCATCAGGTCGACCGGCACATCTGCAACAATCGCGCGCAGTTCCTCGCCGCCAGAGGCAGTTGAAACCTGATACCCGCGTTTGCCCAGATATTCCTGCAACATCTCACGCACGTCGATTTCATCGTCGCACACCAGAATGTGGCATTGCTGACTATTCATCTGACAAGTCCTTCTGGTCTGCAAGCAACTGCCCGACAAGTGTCCGGAGTTCCGAGGGTGATACGGGTTTTTCAAGATAGGGAAGGCCGGATTCCTTCAGTAAACCCAAAGAGCTTTCGCCCATCGTGTCACCGGTGATATAAGCGGTTTTCTTCAGCATCTCGGGGAAGCGCGTTTTCAACGCTTCAAAAATCTTTCGCCCATCGACACCCGGCATGTTCAGATCGCTTAGAAAGATATCGTATGACGATATCTGCAGCCGGTTCAGCGCCTCTTCACCCGAGGACACGAAGTCTACCTCGAACCCTTCCCGTCGCAGGATCTCGGCATTCAATTCCCCGACCTCGACCTCGTCATCCACTACCAAGGCCCTATGCCTAGATGCGGCTGGAATGGAGTCTTTTGTGTCATCCGAACGGGTGCTTTCGTCGGAGGCGATTGGCAGGGTAATTCGGAAACAAGTGCCGGTACCACCACTCTGCTCCAGCCTGATCTGACCACCATGGGACAGAATTATGCGGTGACAAAAGGCCAGGCCGATGCCTGTGCCATCGCCGACCTCCTTGGTGGTGAAGAAGGGCTCGAATATCCGTGGTGCTATGGTTTTGGGGATGCCGGGGCCGTTGTCCTCGACCGTGATTTCGATCATGTTTGTGTTTGCTCGGGTTTCGGCAAACAACGTGATCCGATCGCCGACACCCGAAGATGTCATCGCCTGTTCCGCGTTGATAATCAGGTTGATGATGACCTGCGTGATTTGATCTGCGTCCCCTGCAATGGGTGGCATATCCTGCGGAACAACGCGAGAAATATTGATCTCACCCGAGGTGCTGCCATAGCCCGCCACATCGGCAGCAGTTTCGATCAAAGTGAGCACATCGACAGGTTCGATCTTGCTGGGTTGCTGCCGTGCCATCGCAAGAAATGTCTTGACGATCTTGGCGCAGCGCTCGGCGGCGTTGCCGATCTTTTCAATTCTGGCGGTCAGGTCCGGATCTGTTATCTCTTCCTTCAACATCAGCGAATGGCCCACAACCACCGACAGCGGATTGTTCAGCTCATGTGCGACACCGGCAAGCAGCTCTCCCAGGGCCGACATCTTTTCATTCTGGAATAGCATCTCGCGCTGTTTTGTGAGTTCGGCTTCGATGGCCAATTCGTCTGTAAGGTCACGCGTATTCGAAACGATGACCTCCTCGCCATTGAATTCGATAAGGCGAGACGAATCCGCGGCCCAGAATTTACGCCCGCGCACGTCAACGAACTCCATCCGCCGATCTTTCAGCGCCCCTTCTTTTCGCAGGTCGTTCAAGTATCGCTCGCGCTCGGCCGGGTCGGCATAGTAGGATTTGGAGCTTTCGGTGTCGCCAAACAGTGCTTTGATCTCGGGCGTGGCAAACAGGACTTTGCCCGTTTCTGCATGAGTCATGTTGATCGCGGCAGGGTAGGCCTCCATGACCTGTCGGATCAGCGCATCGGCTTCTTTTTGCACGGTCAGGTCGATGATGCTGGTAACTATGACTTCTTCGCCTTTGTAGTCGATCAGCTGCGAAGAGATTGACGCCGGAAACGTCGCGCCCGCGGCGTTCACCAGATCCAGCTTGTAATCTTCGACCCGGCCATCGGCCAAAAGCAGAGTGATGAAATCTGCGCGTTCTTCCGGGTTCAGATAATGCTCGCGCGCGGACTTCGAAGGGCCGAACAACTGCAACGCCGCTGGCGAGCGATAGAGGATCTGTCCATCGCCAATGCGCGCCATTGTGACAACGGCAGAACTGGCATCCAGCACCTTTCGGATCAGCAGGTCCCCATCGCGCTCTTCAACCTCAGCCTGCTTTCGTTCAGTGATATCCTCGCGCGTGACGACGAAACCGCCGAACTTCGTTGGATGAACAGAGACCAGAAACGTACGCCCATCCGTTTCAAGAAGCTCAAAGTCCTGAATGAAGTCGATACCATTGGCCAGCCGGTCCGAGACCCATTGCTGTTCATTGCCGACGGCGTCGGCGTAGATGCCGCGCCGTGCCGTTTCGCGCATCAGGATTTCCCAGTCGAGGCCCGGCTCCAGCAGGTCGGCAACCCCTTTGTTCATTTCGGCATAACGTTGGTTGAACATGACCAGACGACGATCGTCGTCATAGAGGGCAAACCCCTCTTTCAAGGACTCGATCGCGTCGCGCAGAAGATCCCGCGCCTTTTCGATTTCTTCAAGATCAGTTGACGAGTCCATGTCCATTCCGAATGTCTAGAATATCAGTGTTTCAGTGCCATTTCAAAATCGGCCTGCTGTGTTTCAATTGTTTCAAGGCGTGCATTTTCCTGCCACAGACGTTCGAAAACATGGCGTGTTTGGAACCGGATAGCGCGTTGTGTGAACGGCTTCACAGAGCAACAACTGAAACACGAACTGCTGATTTCAGAAATCACATTGAAACATAAAACGCCCAGTTTTGGTCCATCAAAATTGTAGTTGGGTCAGAATGATGAGTATTTCTTTTATCACTACCGAAACAACCAACGCACCGATTGTCGCGTTGCATTCCTCGGCATCAAATGGTGGCCAATGGGGTCAGTTGGCAAAGGATCTGGCAGGGCGGTTTTCTCTCCATGCCTTTGATTTGCCCGGCTACGGGCTCGATCCCCTTGAACCTGACATGTCCCAGACTGGCGCGGCAATTTCGGCAGCACCTGTTCTGCGCGAGATCGAAGCACTGGGACGCCCCGTGCATCTGGTCGGTCATTCCAACGGTGGCGGCATCGCAATCAAGATCGCTCTGCTGCGCCCTGACCTGGTGAAAAGCCTGACGCTCTACGAGCCGGCAATATTTCATTTCCTTGCTCAAGGGAATGACCTGAGCCAAGTGCTGTTTCGCGACATTCAGCACGTGTCGGCGACGGTCTCGACTGCGGTATCCACGGGTGATCCCGCCAGTGCGATGCAGCACTTCCTGAACTTCTGGAATGAAGATGGATTTTGGGAGGCGCTGCCCGAACAGGCCAAAGATCGCTTAGCCGCGATGGTGCCCTCGGTCCTGCGCGATTTCGAAAATGGTTTCGCCGAAGACTGGGATCTGTCCGAACTGTCCAGGCTTGAAATGCCGACTCTGGTCATGACCGGGCTGGAATCACCGCAGATTGCGCAGCACGCGGCAGTGGAAATCGCGCAGGCGCTGCCCAATGCGCGGATGGCGCTGTTGCCCGAGCTGGGGCACATGGCTCCGATCTTCCAGCCGGAATGGGTCAACTCACGGATCATTGAACACGTGGCCAGCGCCGAGCGGCCCGCCGTGAACATCAGCTGGCCAAGCGGGAAAGCCGCCTGAACCACATAAATTCAGCATTCAGCAAGAAGGATTGAGATCATGAATGTTCAAACATCTACCACGGCCACCCCGGACTTTACGGCCATTAAAGCCAAACAGAACGTTGCCTGGGGGTCTGGCGACTACAGCAAAGTGGGCGTGACCCTGCAGATCACCGGAGAAGAGCTTGCCGAGGCGATGGCTATGACGCCAGGTGCCAGAATTCTGGATGTCGCGGCCGGAAATGGCAATGCCACCCTAGCGTTCGCCCGGCGGTTTTGCGATGTCACGTCGACCGACTATGTTGAAACTCTGCTGCAGGCCAGTAGCCAGCGCGCCAAAGCCGAAGGTCTGTTTGTGACCTACAAAGTTGCCGACGCCGAGAAGCTGCCTTTTGGGGATCAGACTTTTGATGCGGTGGTTTCAACCTTTGGTGTGATGTTCACGCCCAATCAGCAGCAATCCGCGGCCGAGCTTCAGCGCGTGGTTCGTCCGGGTGGCAAGATCGGTATGGCAAACTGGACACCGGACAGTTTCATCGGACAGTTGTTCAAAACCATTGGGAAGCATGTGCCACCGCCTGCGGGTGTGAACTCTCCGGCGCAATGGGGCAGTGAAACCTGGGTTCAAGAGACGTTTGGAGGCAAGTGCGAAATCACGTCTTTCCGGCGCAAAACCTTCATGTTCCGCTACAGATCGGCCGAGCATTTTCTGGAATACTTCCGCACGTTCTACGGCCCGATGCAGAAAGCGTTCGAGGCACTGGATACGTTAGGGCAAGCCGCTTTGAGCGACGATATCATGGCATTGATCCGGGAATTCGATGTGTCAACAAATGACACGTTGTGCATCGCGTCGGAATACGCCGAGATCATCGCGGTACGACGCTGATTTCAAACGGCATTTCTCCAACGTTTCAACGCATCTTTTCAGGAACGTTGGAGAAACGCGCATGAGCAAATCGGGGTATGCGGGTGACGAGTAATTTTCAGATAGGGATTTGTTTAAATGGTTGAGCGCACACTTTATGAGAAATACGGCGGGTTTTCAAAAATCAGCAAAATCGTGATTTCATTTTACGACACTCTGTTGGACAACGATGAGGTTGGCCCATTCTTTGATCATGTGGATATGACGAAAATGGTAGACCATCAAACCAAATTCATCGCATCTTTGCTGGGTGGCCCGGCTTCTTATACAGACAAACAACTGCATCAGTTGCATTCGCATCTCCAGATCACCAATGCCCATTTCGATGAGCTGGAAACCGTGTTGCAGGACGCGCTTCAAAAACACAACGTGGCGCAGGACGATATCGCTGTTGTCCTGGCAGAATTCGGGAAACGTCGTCCTCTGATTGTTAGGTAAACCATGACTATCGAAGCCATCAATGAACAGTTGCTGCGTGCCATCGGTGTGGGTGTTGCGCTTTTGGATCGCGAAACACTTCGGTTCGGTTTCCGCAACGACACGTTTGAGGATTGGTTCAATACCGAAACTCAATCGTCGCATTTGCAGCAGCTATTCCCCGATCTGGAGATTGAGACGGTTCGCAAGAGCTTGTTTGAATCCGGACGCTACACCTCGGAAATCAGTTTCAAGAAGAAGCGCCGGACATTGGTGATCGCGCTGGACTTTACAGTCGCACATGATGATTTGCTGGTTCTTGTCTGTCAGAACATCACCCGCATCAAAGAGCTGGAGTCCATGATTGACTCCTACTCGATGATGGTTGAGCGCAATACGCGTGAGCTGAAACGAGAAAAGGAACAGGTTGAAAAGCTGTTGCTGAACCTGATGCCGCGGTCTGTCTACGAGGAATACAAGACCTTTGGGGTCGTGACGCCGCAGCTTTACGATCCAGTGTCCGTCCTGATGCTGGATTTCGTGGGTTTCACCGAGATGGTAGCTTCGCAGGACCCCAGCGTGACGGTCACCGAGTTGAACGACATCTACAGCGCCTTTGACCGGATCGGTGAGCAATTCGGTTGCGAGCGTATCAAGACCATCGGTGACGCCTATATCACGGTTGCAGGTTTGCCAGATCCGACGCCGGATCACGCAAAGGCAATCGCCAATACGGCCATTCGTTTCGTCCGCTATCTAACCCGCCGCAACCTGAGCCATCCGCACCAGTGGCGCTGTCGGATCGGGCTGGCCTCGGGTTCGGTTGTGGGCTCGGTCGTGGGTATCCAGAAATATGTCTACGATATTTTCGGACCGGCGGTGAACCTGGCCTCACGCTTGCAAGAGTTTTCGGAACCGATGCAAATCACCGTTCAGGACGAAGTCGCCGAGGTGTTGAAAGATCAGTTCGACATTGAAAGTGTTGGCCTGAAATCCGTTCGTGGCTTTGAACAGCAGGAAATCTGGCGCCTGACGGACAGGGATTGAATGCGTTTTGGCTGTGTCGCCGTCATCTGAGATTTTGCGCGGCAGAGCCTTCCAAAGACACCCAAAGCACCTTTGCATCTTCCTTGCTGGTCGAGATGCAGCCGTGCCCCATTCCACTGTCGTAGTAAAGCGAGTCACCGGCTTTCATTGGAAGCGGGCGGTAGTGTTCGGACACAAAGATCAATTCGCCACTGATGACGTACATGAACTCTTCTCCGCTATGTCTGATCCAGTTCTCGAACTCTGAGACATCGCGGGCCTTGATTGTGGCGATATAGGGCAGCATCCGTTTGCTGGTTAGTTCAGGGCACAATAGCTCGTGCAGATATGTGGGGGTGTCCCGCGTTTCGCCCTGACCTTTGGGGGTGAAGTCGCGCCGACCCGAAATGCCTGTTTGACCCGATTGCAGGAATAACTGCGGCGTGCTCATATCCAGCGCCTGGGTCAGCCGTCGAACGATGTCAAAGCTGGGGCGGGTCTGGTTGTTTTCGATCTTCGAGAGTGTCGAGCGCCCGATTCCCGCCGCCCGCCCGGCCTCTTCCAAAGTCCAGCCTTTTGCACGCCGCGCGTCCCTAATGGACCGGCCCAGTGCGGCCCCATCGTCATGTTCTTCCGCATTGGAAACATCGCCGGGGGTATCTTCAGACATGTATTCTCCTTGTTTTTCAAAGATTAGCCGGTTTTCCCAAGCTGCACAACTTCACAATTTTGAGAATAATGTTGCTTTAAGAGATAAAATTCCACTATAGGAAACAAAATCTCTTACATGGGATTCGATGCTACGGGAGGAGACAATGTTCAAAACTTCGCTCAATACAGCAGACCCGGTTATCGCTGCGTCGATCGCACGCGAAAGCCAGCGGCAGGCTGAGCAAATTGAATTGATCGCGTCAGAGAACATCGTCTCTCAGGCTGTGATTGAGGCCCAAGGTTCCGTGCTGACCAACAAATACGCCGAAGGCTATCCGGGTCGCCGCTACTATGGCGGGTGCGAATTTGTGGATGAGGTTGAAGCCGAGGCAATCGAGCGGCTGAAACAGCTTTTTGGTTGCGAATTTGCCAATGTGCAGTCGCATTCAGGTGCTCAGGCAAACGGGGCTGTCAAATTGGCTTTGCTCAGCCCCGGTGACACGATCCTTGGAATGTCGTTGGACGCTGGCGGCCATCTGACTCATGGTGCAAAACCCGCGCAATCGGGCAAGTGGTTCCGGCCAGTACAGTACGGACTGACCGATGCGGGGTTGATTGACTATGATCAGGTGGCGTCTTTGGCGCGGGCCGAGAAACCCAAACTGATCATCGCAGGTGCGTCCGCCTATTCCCGGACAATTGATTTCGCCCAATTCCGCCAGATCGCGGACGAGGTCGGGGCCTGGTTGCTGGCCGATATGGCACACATTGCAGGGCTTGTGGCAACTGGCTTGCACCCTTCGCCGGTCGGTCATGCCCATGTGGTGACGTCAACTACGCATAAGACGCTGCGTGGTCCGCGCGGCGGCATCATCCTGACCAATGACGCGGCGCTGGCCAAAAAGCTGGACTCGGCAGTGTTTCCGGGCCTTCAGGGAGGCCCTTTGATGCACGTGATCGCAGGCAAGGCCGTCGCGTTTGGCGAAGCACTAAAACCTGAATTCTCAACCTATATGCAACGGGTTGTCGACAGCGCCTCGGCCCTTGCCCAAGTGATGATGGCTCGCGGTTGCGACATCGTTTCCGGTGGTACGGACAATCACCTGATGCTGGTCGATCTGCGCCCTATCGGGGTGAAGGGTAAAGACGCCGAAGCCGCGTTGGAGCGTGCAGGTTTTACCTGCAATAAGAACAGCGTTCCCGGCGACCCGGAAAAACCAACTGTGACCAGCGGTATCCGTTTGGGCACTGCCGCCGGATGCAGCCGTGGGTTCGGGCCGGATGAATTCCGCCAGATCGGCCACTTGATTGGCGATGTTCTGGATGCGCTGGTCCGGACGCCCGAAGGCGATGCGACCGTTGAAACACGGACCCGCGATCAGGTCCGCGCCCTGTGCGCACAACACCCCATCTACTGAGAGACGACCCATGAACATTTATGACCTGATCGTCATTGGCGGCGGCCCGGGCGGCTATGTCGCGGCCATTCGCGCCGCCCAATTGGGGATGAAAGTGGCCTGCATCGAGGGGCGCGGGGCGCTGGGTGGTACCTGTTTGAATGTTGGGTGTATCCCCTCCAAAGCGTTGCTGACCTCCTCGGCCAAATATGCCGAACTTGCACATCTCTCCTCCCATGGCATTGCGGTCGAGGGGGCCAGCATCGACGTACCCGCCATGATGGGGCGCAAGGACAAGATCGTGGGTGATCTGACCAAGGGCATTGGGTTTCTGTTCAAGAAAAACGGCGTTGAGCTGATCGAAGGCTGGGCACGCATTCCCGCCGACGGGCAGGTGCAGGTTGGCGATGATATCTATGAAGCCAAGAACATCCTGATCGCCACCGGGTCCGAACCGACGCCGCTGAACGGGATTGAGATTGATGAGCAGCACGTATTGAGTTCGACCGGTGCCTTGGCGCTGGACTCTGTGCCGGATCATCTAGTTGTCATTGGCGCAGGCGTGATCGGGCTGGAACTGGGGCAGGTCTGGGCGCGTCTTGGCGCTAAGGTTACGGTGGTTGAATATCTCGACCGCGTGCTGCCCGGCATTGATGGCGAGATTGCGAAACTGGCGCAACGGGCCTTGTCCAAACGGGGGCTGAAATTCCAGTTGGGGCGCGCGCTGAAGGCCATCGACAAATCAGAAACCGGATTAACGCTTACGCTGGATCGGGTCGGCAAAGACAAGGAAGAGGTGATTGAGGCCGACAAGGTCCTGATCGCCGTCGGCCGCCGTCCCGTTACGCGCGGGTTGGGGCTGGAAGATCTGGGGATAGCTCTTGACCCGCGCGGCTTTGTTCAGGTTGACGGGAAGTTCCGCACCTCGGTGCCCGGTATCTATGCCATAGGCGATTGCATCCTCGGCCCGATGCTGGCCCACAAAGCCGAAGAGGACGGCGTCGCCTGTGTCGAGATGCTGGCCGGGCAGGATGTTCACGTGGACTACAACACCGTACCGGGTGTTGTGTATACCGACCCCGAGGTCGCCTCGGTCGGCGCAACCGAGGAGGCGCTGAAAGAGGCCGGTACCGACTACACGGTCGGCAAGTTCGCCTTCATGGCCAACTCGCGCGCGCGTTCGACCGGGGAAACCGACGGCGCGGTAAAGGTTCTGGCTGACCCGAGCGGCAAAATTCTGGGCGCGCATATTTGCGGAGCCCATGGCGGCGATCTGATCGCAGAACTCGTTCTGGCGATGACCAAAGGCGCCACCGTCGCCAATGTTGCCGCGACCTGCCACGCACATCCAGCCATGGGAGAGGCGGTGAAAGAAGCCTGCCTCGACGCCATGGGTCGCGCGATCCACGCCTAAGGAAGTTCAGCCAGATGACCATCCAGCTTCGCCCTCGCCACCCGGAAAAGGCCAAAAAGGCCGACAGCGTGATCCCGCGCAAGCCCAAGTGGATACGCCGGAAAAAGATCGAAAGCGCCGAGTACTATGAGACTCGCCGCCTGATGCGCGATCACGATCTGGCAACTGTCTGCGAAGAAGCCGCCTGCCCGAATATCGGCGAATGCTGGTCCAAACGTCACGCCACCATGATGATCATGGGCGAGGTCTGCACCCGCGGTTGTTCCTTCTGCAACGTCGCAACCGGACGCCCGGATGCGCTCGATGTGTTCGAGCCGGGCCGCGTCGCGACGGCAGTCAAAAAGCTGGGCCTGCGCCATGTGGTGATCACATCCGTGGACCGTGACGATCTGACTGATGGCGGGGCCGAACATATCGCACAGACCATCCGCGCCGTGCGTCATCAAAACCCCGGCACCACGGTAGAGGTCCTGACCCCCGACTTTCTGGGCAAGGGCGGCGCGGCGGAGGCCGTCTTCGAAAGTGCGCCGGATGTGTTCAACCACAATCTTGAAACGGTCCCGCATCTCTACCCGACGGTTCGTCCCGGCGCACGCTACTATACTTCGCTGCGCCTGCTGGACGACGCCAAACGCGCCAATCCCGAGATTTTCACCAAATCCGGTCTGATGGTCGGGCTGGGGGAAAGCCTGGATGACGTGCGGCAGGTGATGGACGACCTGCGCGCGGCACAGGTCGATTTCCTGACGGTTGGGCAATATCTGCAACCGACCCCGAAACACCATCCGATCGACCGGTTCTGGGCACCGGAAGAGTTCACCCAGCTGGAGCAGATCGCGCGCTCCAAGGGCTTTCTGCACGTGTCGGCCACACCGCTGACCCGTTCGTCGTTCCACGCGGACGAAGATTTTGCCGCCCTCAAGCAAGCTCGCCAGCGGGCGATTGCTGCCGGGGCATAACCAGACGCACTAGGGAGGAATACCATGGAAGCGTTAAATTCAATCGTAGGGGCCATCAATGGCGTCGTTTGGGGACCGCTGATGCTGGTTCTTATCCTCGGCGTCGGCTTCTTCCTGCAGGTCGGGCTGAAATTCATGCCGATCCTGCGCATTGGCACAGGCTTCAGCCTGCTGTTCAAAGGCCGCGAAGGGCAGGGCGAGGGGCAGATCAGCCCGTTCAACGCGCTGATGACCTCGCTGTCGGCAACTATCGGTACGGGCAACATCGCTGGTGTGGCCACTGCTGTCTTCCTGGGCGGTCCGGGTGCTTTGTTCTGGATGTGGATGACCGCCCTGGTGGGCATGGCCACCAAATATGCTGAAGCCGTCTGCGCGGTGAAATATCGTGAGAAAGACGAGCTGGGTAACTATGTCGGCGGCCCGATGTACTACATCAAGAACGGCCTCGGCGCGAAGTGGGCCTGGCTGGGTGTAGCTTTTGCCCTGTTCGGCGCGGTCGCAGCTTTCGGTATCGGCAACGGCGTACAGGCAAATGGTGTTGCTCAGGTGTTGGAGGCCAATTTCGGCCTGAATACTTCGGTCACCGGCGTTGTTCTGATGGTCTTGACCGCAGCTGTTATCCTGGGCGGAATCACGCGCATCGGTGCTGTCGCGGGCAAGCTGGTTCCGTTCATGGCTGTTGCCTATATCATCGCGGGCCTGCTGGTTCTGCTGATCAACATCGGCAACATCGGACATGCGCTGTCCCTCGTCTTCACCTACGCATTCACCCCGTCCGCCGCCGAAGGTGGGTTCGCGGGCGCAGCCGTCTGGGCCGCCATCCGCTTTGGTGTGGCACGTGGTGTGTTTTCGAACGAAGCGGGTTTGGGTTCCGCCCCGATTGCGCACGCCGCTGCCGAGACCAAAGGTCCGGTAAACCAGGGCCTGATCGCGATGCTGGGTACGTTCATCGATACCATTATCGTCTGCTCGATCACCGGTCTGGCAATCATCGCGTCGGGTGCTTGGACATCCGGTGAATCCGGTGCGGCGCTGACCAGCCATGCGTTCGAACTGTCGCTGCCGGGTATCGGTGGGTATTTGATCGCCATTGCCCTGTCGATCTTTGCCTTCACTACTATCCTTGGCTGGTCCTTCTATGGCGAAAAATGTGTCGAGTTCCTGCTGGGTGTGAAATCCCTGATGCCCTACCGCGTCCTGTGGATCGTCATGATCTACTTCGGCGCAACTGCGGATCTGGGCTTCATCTGGCTGCTGGCGGACACGTTGAACGCCATGATGGCTATCCCGAACCTGATCGCCCTGGCCCTGTTGAGCCCGATCGTCTTCAAACTGACGAAAGAGTTCTTCGCCTCGGGTGGTCAGTCCGAAGAGCCGGAGGCAAAACCCGCCGAATAGGTTCGGCCCGACCAAAACGGGGGGCCAACCCGGCCCCCCGCCTTTGAAACAGAATTCCATATCTCGAGGAGAGACGTGATGGCCAAGAAAATCCTGCTGCCGATTGATCATACGGATGACCGTTCCTGGAAACTGGCTCTGCCGGTCGCGTTGGAACAAGCGAAATTCTACGGCGCCGAACTGCACGCGGTTTCCGTCATCCCCGAGATAATTCAATTGCCGAACCTACCTGCGAACTATGGTGCTGGTGCCAAGGATCATGTGCGCAACGCGGTCCAGGCCATTCTGAATCACGGCGATGCCTCCGATGTGGCGATCCACATCGAAGAAGGCAGCGTCTACCGTGAAATTCTGAAACTCGCCTATAAAGAGGGGTTTGACCTGATTGTCATGGCCTCCACCAAGGGCGATTTCCCGAATTATGAAATTGGCCCGAACTTGGCGCGGGTGGTGCGGAATGCGCACTGCACTGTCATGGTCGTTCGCGACCAATCCCGCTAATTGAAAGGTTATAGATATGACATTACCGCGGCGCACGCCTTTGTATGACTTGCATGTTGAGTTGGGCGGGAAGATGGTTGATTTTGCTGGG